>JALHPU010000001.1 GCA_022842325.1 Sulfuritalea sp.
ATGCTGATCATCGGTGCCATGATGCGCAAGCTAATTCATGTCGCCTTCGGCGTCCTCAAGTCCGGCAAACCGTTCAATTCTGCTTTGCACGGTGCTTGACCGGGATAACAGTATCTACAAGTCCGCCCTACAAGTCCGCCCTACAAGCCCGCCCTACAAGTCCGCCCTAAATCCGCCCCACAGTCCGCCGTATTGCCGGTGCTAAAATTCGGCGCACTCCCATCCTGGCATCGAACATCATGGAACTCCCACTCTCGCTCGCTGCCGAAGTGCAGCGCAACGTTCTCGCCGCATTGGTGGAAGACATCGGCGGCGGCGATCTGACGGCGCTGCTGAGTTCCGCGACGCGCCGTTCGCTGGGTACCGTGATCAGCCGCGAAGATGCCGTGCTGGCCGGTAGCGCCTGGTTCGATGCCTGCTTCCGCCAGCTCGATCCGCTGGCAGCCATCCGCTGGCACGCCGCCGACGGCGAGCTGATCGCCGCCGGCCAGACCCTGTGCGAAATCGAAGCCAGCACGCGCGCCCTGCTCACCGCCGAGCGCGCCGCGCTGAACTTCCTGCAACTGCTTTCGGCCACCGCCACCGCCACGCGCCTGTATGTCGAGGCCATCGCCGGCACCGGCGCGCGCATCGTCGATACGCGCAAGACCCTGCCCGGCCTGCGCCTGGCGCAGAAATACGCCGTCATCTGCGGCGGCGGCCACAACCATCGCCTCGGCCTCTATGACGGCATCCTGATCAAGGAAAACCACATCATGGCCGCCGGCGGCGTCACCGCCGCCCTGCAGCAGGCGCGAACGATCGGCCGCGACGATGTCTTCATCCAGATCGAAGTGGAAACCCTGGAACAGCTGGCCGAAGCCCTCGACGCCGACGCCAGGATGATCCTGCTCGACAACATGGACCTGACGCAGATGCGCCAGGCCGTCGGCCTCACCGCCGGCCGCGCCGAACTCGAAGCCTCGGGCGGCGTCAGCCTGGAAACCGTGCGCGCCATCGCCGAAACCGGCGTCGATCGGATATCGATCGGCGGCCTGACCAAGAATGTGCGTGCGATCGATCTGTCGCTGCGGCACAGCGAGGGCTGATCTGCTAGAATTCGCGCCCTGCCCGCATAGGGCGGACGTAGGGCGGGACTGTGGGGGGGGAGTGTTGGGTGGGACTGTGGGGTGGGCTTGTAGGGCGGACTTCAGTCCGCCATTCAACATTGGCCGACTAAAGTCGGCCCTACAACGCCAATCAACATCGGCCGGCTGAGTCGGCCCTACGAAAAGCAGTACCAGCGGAGAGGTGGATGAGCGGTTTAAGTCGCACGCCTGGAAAGCGTGTTTAGGATAATATCCTAACGAGGGTTCGAATCCCTCCCTCTCCGCCACACATCCAGCAACGACGCGCCTTTCGGGGCGCTTTTTTATTTTCGGCCTGTCACAGGTGCCGAATCGATTTTCCCCTGACGTCCAGCCATACGCATTCACCGTTCCTGCGCTTCATGTTGAGCATGGCGCTGCGCGGCAGTCCGGCGATGTGCCGGGTGATCACATCCATGGTCCAGCCGTGCGTGATCGCCAGAATCCGCTTGCCGGCATTCGGCCGGGCGATGGCGGCAATCGCGTCCAGCACGCGATCGGCGAATTCATCCATCGACTCGCCCTGCTCGAAGTCGGCCGCCGGATTCCGCTTGAGGATCTGCTGCAGCAGCACCGGATTCAATTCCGCCAGTTCCGCCTTCGGAATGCCCTGAATCACGCCAAAATTCCGCTCTTTCAGCCCGTCATGGAATTCGGGCGGTGCCAGCCGCAGCGAACGGGCGATGATCTCCGCGGTTTCGCGCGAGCGGATCAGCGGGCTCGAATAGATTTTCGAGAATCCCGATCCGCCAAAACCGGCCACCAGCTCATAGGCCTGCCGACGGCCCTTGTCGTTGAGCGGCACGTCGAGCCACCCCTGCAGGATTCCGGCAACGTTCCAGTCGGTCTCCCCGTGCCGCGCGATGCAGATGTAGGCGGGCTTCTCGTTCGAACTCATGTCGCCCACAGGCCGTTTGTAGGGCGGTCTGTAGGGCCGACTTCAGTCGGCCAGGGTGGATGGCCGACTGAAGTCGGCCCTACGATACTAGCGGACGACGCCATCAGAAATACCAGCGGGTAACCATTTCCGCCGCGCACGCCGGCTTCTCGCTGCCCTCGATCTCGATCGTCGCCTGCCAGATCATCTGCGCGCCGCCGGCGATGTCCTCCACCGCGGCGAGCACGAATCGCGCACGCACCCGGCTGCCGACCTTCACCGGCGAGGCGAAGCGCACGCGATTGAGGCCGTAATTCACCGCCAGCTTGATGCCATCCACCGCGATGCACTCTCCTGCGAACTTGGCCAGCAGCGACAGCGTCAGATAGCCGTGCGCGATCGGCCCGCCAAACGGCGATTCGCGCGTGGCGCGCTCGACATCGACATGGATCCATTGCCGATCACCGGTAACCTCGGCGAAGGCATTCACTCGCTCCTGGTCGATCGGCAGCCAGTCGCTGATGCCGATCTCCTGCCCCACTCTGGATTTGGCATCGTCGATGCCGGCGAATCGTGTTGTTTTCATCACTGCCCCTGCGACGCCATGGCGCCGGTTGTTATTGGCCCGCCCGACAGGACTCGAACCTGTTACCCCCGGCTTAGAAGGCCGGTGCTCTATCCAGATGAGCTACGGGCGGAGGCGTTGCGACCGCATTGGGCGAGTTTATCGCAGGATGGAACAAACCGCGTCGGGAGGGGCATAATTACGAACGTTACCGCCCGATATGCGCCCACCCCATGGCAACCGAACCGACTTACTGCTACCACTGCCGCACCCATCACCCGCGCAACGAAATGCGCCTGATCGTCACCAAGACAGGCAAGCGCTGGCGCTGCATCCGCAGCATCGAAGCCACCCAGCAAGGCCCGGCCGCGCGCGAAGCTTACGGCCGCCTGATCTCGGAAATCAACAAGGCCGAATCCAAGAGCCGGGCCCAGCGCCTGAACAACCTCCTGCAGGAAAAGTAACCCGCATGGCCGGCCCCGCATCAGACAAGCTCGACCGCATCGTCGCCGATGCCCGCGCCGCCGCCGACAGTCGCGACCAGGGCTACCGCGAACAGGCCCTCAAAATCTATCCCTGGATCTGCGGCCGCTGCGCCCGCGAATTCACGCGCACCAACCTGCGCGAACTGACGGTGCACCACCGCGACCACAACCATCAGAACAACCCGTCAGACGGCAGCAACTGGGAGTTGCTCTGCCTCTACTGCCACGACAACGAGCACCAGCGGCAACTCGAAGCCGCGGGAAACTCGGGAGTCGGCGCCGGCACCACGGCGGCGACCCACTCGCCGTTCGCCAACCTCAAGGCGATGCTGGGCAACAAGGGCACGTAGGGCGGGCTTCAGCCCGCCATCCACCCCCGGCCGGCTGAAGCCCGCCCTACAAAACCATTCACCCCGTTTTTCCCCGACCACAAACTCGCCCCTTAGCGGCAGGCCTCGATTTCATCCAGCATGCGCAGCGCGAGCTCTTTCCGGTCATAGCGGCCGGCGGCGGCCAATCCATTCTGCCGATAGCGCTCCCTCAGGCTCGCGTCCGACTTCAGCGCCAGCAGTCCGCGGCACAAGGCGTCCACGTCTTCCGGCACGAACACCTGGCCGCAACCTTCCTGCTCGACGATCTCGGCCGATTCGCCGGCCACACCGTGCAGTACCGGAATACCCATGCCCATGCACTCGAACAGCTTCGACGGAATCACCGTGGTGAACAGCTCGGTCTTCTTCAAATGGATGATCGACACATCCAGCAGCGACCAGTAGCGCACCACCTGCTCCTTCGGCACCGAATCGACGAACACCACATTGCTCAATCCCATCGCCTCGGCCTGCGCCACCAGCTTTTGCTTGTTGGCGCCATCGCCGAGGAACAGCAGACGGATATCGCGTCCGACCGGATCGTCCTGAAGGCGCTGCGCGGCGTTCAGCAGCGTCTCCAGGGAATGCGCCAGACCATGGGTACCGATGTACCCGGCGACGAAACTGTCCTGCAAGCCCAGACCGGCTTCCAGAGCGGCATCCCGCGGCTGCGGCTTGAAGCGGCTGACATCCACGCCATTGGTCACTACCGCAATCTTGTCGCCGTCGATGCCGCGCCCGACCAGGTTGCGTTTGAACGACCGCGTCACCGAAACAATACGCGCGGCCTTGCGATACAAAAACAGCTCGAGAGCTTCCAGCAGATCCAGCACACGCGAATTGCCGATCGCGCCGACCGCGCGAATCGATTCCGGCCACAGGTCGCGCAGTTCGAACACATACGGAATGCGCTTCAGCCGGCTCACCGCATAGGCGGCACAGGTGGTAAACAGTTGCGGCGACGTCCCCACCACCACATCGACGCCACGAATGAACGGTGAGGCCATGATCGCCCCCACCATGAAGCTCTGGTAATCGAGAATGCGCTTGATGAAGCCCTCATTGGCCGTGATGTAGGTCCACACCCGAATCACACGGATGCCGGCCATCTCCTCGGTTTGCCACAGCGCATTGCGATAGCCGTCGAAGACCTTGCCCTTGGGAAAATTCGGCGCACCCGTCACCACCGTCACGCGATGCCCGGCGCGCACCCATTCCCGGCAATGCTCGAAGGTGCGCGACGCCGGCGCGTTGACCTCGGGCGGGAAATTGTCCGTCAGAAACAGAATGTGCATGTCAAGCCCAGGAAAATTCCAGCGTCACCTGCGGCCCGCTAAACACAAGCTCGATGCACGTACCGGCGATCGACTGGCCGAACTCCGGATGCCAGGTGGCAGATACGACACGAGCAGCGCCACCGCTCACGGACCAGCGCATTATATGCCCATCAGGTAGCGCGAGCAGACCCCCTTCGCCCGCGCCGGAAGCCGATAGCGCCGGATGCAGGTAAAAGCGTGCCACGGCCTCGCCGAAGCCGCCTTCGACCGTGTCGGTAACGCGCAGCCCCTGCGTCGTCATGTGCCAAGCACGGCGATGCAGCGGTCGACCCGGCAGGCGGCGGTAGCCATCATGCCCGCATCCGACCGCTATCGCGTCGCCTTCCTCGCTCGCGGCGAAGCCGACCGGCCGTGCCCGCCGCGCCACACGAAATCCGCTCCATACCTCGCTCGAATCGGCGCCATCGATCTGCACCGTGCTGTGCGCCGCCGTCCCGCGCTGGCGCAAGCGCTCCGCACCCGATCCGTACTCGGACGTTCCGGAATTCACCACCACCCGCTGCCCGAATACCGAAAGCTCGAACGACAGCGTATCGGCATGGGCGTGGCCGGGCAGGTAGTCTGGGCCGATCTCGCCCACGTCGGCAATCAGGACGGCATCGCCCTTCTCCATCCGCACATAACCGCTCGGCAGGGCGGACCTCAGTCCGCCGGCGGCGCTGTGGCCGACTGAAGTCGGCCCTACAACGGCGGGGGGGTGGCCGACTGAAGTCGGCCCTACAACGGCGGGGGGATGGGCGACTGAAGGCGGCCCTACAACGGCGGGGGGGTGGCCGACTGAAGGCGGCCCTACGGAACCGGGAGCGCTGCGGCCCTGTAGGGCGGACTTCAGTCCGCCGGCAACGACACCCAACCCAGCAGCATAAGCCGCCAGCGCCGCCAGGTTCGGCGCAATACCAATCGCCGCATCGTTGAAAAACGCAATCTCGCCGTCCGGGTGCGTCATCACCTCCAGCCAGGCCAGCATGCGTGCCGCCTGCTGCTGCCACCCGGCAAGCATCGCCGCGTCGATCACCCCCGGCCAGCGCAACGCCAACTGGATCAAGTCGAGCAGGTCTTCCAGAATGATGGCGTGATACATCGGGCTGCGTTCGAAATGCCCGCCATCCTCCAGGATCTGCTCGGCATGCTCGCGACACAGGATTGCAAGCCCCTGCTGCCGCCATGCATCGGCCTGCGGACCGTCGAAGAACGTGCCGGCGAACACCAGCGCCTTGGCGTTGGCCAGCAAATGATTGCCCAGCAGATGCCATTCCAGGCGACCCATCAGCCAGCGTGCCTGCACCGCCAGGCTATGCGTCGCATCAGCACCCAGAGCGTTGCCCGCAGCGGCCCACTTCACCCAGTTCACCAGACGCAGCGACAGCGGATACGGCTCCCAGCCGTTGCCGGCAGCCGGAGGGTTCCCGGCGACCCAGCGCGCCATCAGTGCCCGGTGCCACTCCAGCCGTGACGCCGCATCGTCAGCGTTCAGGTCGTCGAAATAGTGCAGGTTGTAGAGCCACAGCTTGGGCCAGTCGGCACGGTTCCAGTCGTCCGCCGAAGTCGATTCGCGCGTTACCGACAGAAAGCGAAACCCAATTGGCGCCGACTGTAGGGCCGACTGTAGGGCCGGCTGTAGGGCCGGCTGTAGGGCCGGCTGTAGGGCCGACTTCAGTCGGCCATCCTCCCGGCCGACTGAAGTCGGCCCTACAGAACCCGCGGGGCGGCCGACTGAAGTCGGCCCTACAGAACCCGCGGGGCGGCCGACTGAAGTCGGCCCTACAGAACCCGCGGGGCGGCCGACTGAAGTCGGCCCTACGGAATCGGCGGGGTGGCCGACTGAAGTCGGCCTTACGAAAACCATCGAGGGGCGGCGCGCGCAGCGGACCCAGACTCCCGCCTCCGACCGCAAATCCGGCGCAGGCCGCAGATCCAGTGCCGGCCGCCGCAGGCGAAACAAAAGCCGACCGTAAATCTGGATCGGCTTCAGATAGCGCAGCGTATGGAAATAAAGCAGCGGACGACTCAGCACTTCATGCTCCGGACCCAGGCGCAGGTCTTGTCAGCCACCCGCCGCCTCGATCGTTACCCGTGCCACCTCGATCAGTTCCTCCAGCGGAATCGGCGCCGCGCCACCCGTTTCGACCGCGCGCACAAACGCTGCGGCGCAAGCCTTCTGGCCCTTGTCCTGGCGCCACAGGTTCATCTTGCCAAAACCCGGCCAGCCGAAGCCGGTGAGCTTGCGGAAATTGTCGAGCTGCAGCGCACGGCCTCCGGCAAACACTTCCAGCCGTTCCTTCGGAAAACTCTTCGGCCCGTTGGCGAAATAATGCACCGTGCCGGTCGAGCCATCCGCGAACGCGAGTTGCAGGCTCAGCGTGTCTTTGGTCGCCGATGCCATGTCCATGCGCCGCCATTCGACAATCGGCGTGCCGGCCAGAAAACGCAGCAGGTCGATGAAATGGCAGGCCTCGCCGATGACGCGGCCGCCGCCGACGGCGCTGTCCTGTGTCCAGTGCTCGGCCGGAATCGCGCCGGCATTCACCGTCATGACGAAAGCCTTGGGGCCGCCGGCACCGGCGAGCAATTGCTTGATGCGCTGCACCTGCGGCGCGAAACGGCGGTTGAAGCCGACCATCACACGCCCCGCCGACCGGCCCGCCGCCGCCTCGACCGCCGCCAGCTCATCCAGTGTCAGGCACAGCGGCTTTTCGACGAACACATGCTTGCCGGCCTGCAGGGCCTCGATCACCAGTGCGGCATGGCTGTCGTGGCGCGTCGTGATCACCACCGCATTCACCGCCGCATCGCGCAGCACGCCGGCGGTATCCGTCGTGGTCTGCTCGAAGCCGAACTTGCGTCCCGCATGCAAGCCGCTGACGCCGGCGCTCGATGCCACCACCTTCAGGCGCGCCCCGGCCGCCTTGAAGGCCGGAATCAGCACCGCCGTCGCATAGTTGCCGGAACCGACGACGCCGATCGAGCACGCGGACGAATTTGTCAATCCGGGCGCAGCGGCCGCCTGCCGCAAATCCACCGTCGAGCGCCGTAGCACCAGCGCCGACTCTTCGTCCTGCGGATATTCCAGCAGTATGCCGAGCGAAGGCCCGGCCCCGCCGACCAGGGCATAGGCCTGCTCGGCATCGTCGATGGCGAAGCGATGCGAGATCAGCGGCTTCACGTCCAGCCGGCCGTCGGCCATCATGTCCAGCACCGCCTCGAAGTTGCGCTGCTCGGTCCAGCGCACGAAACCCACCGGGTAATCGTTGCCCTTCTCTTCGTAGCTCGGGTCATAGCGCCCCGGCCCGTAGGAGCACGACACCTGGAATGTCAGCTCCTTCTCGAAAAAGTCAGCCCGCGACAGTTCCAGCCCGGTCACGCCCACCAGCACGATGCGCCCGCGCTTGCGGCACATCTGCGCCGCCTGGTGCACCGGCTCGTTGCTTTTGGTCGAGGCCGTGATCAGCACCGCATCGACGCCGCGTCCGCGCGAGAAACGCTGTGCCGCCGCCACCGGGTCTTCGCCGGCAGCCAGGTTCACCACCTCGGCGCCCATCGTCTGCGCCAGCGCCAGCTTGTCCGCATCGAAATCCAGCCCCAGCACGCGGCAGCCCTGCGCCCGCAGCAATTGCACGGTCACCAGCCCGATCAGCCCGAGCCCGGTCACCACCACCGCCTCGCCCAGCGTCGGCTGCGCCAGGCGGATGCCCTGCAGGCCGATGGCACAGACCACCGTAAATGCCGCTTCGTCGTCGGAGACCGAATCCGGCACCTTGGCGCACAGATTCACCGGCACGCTCACCGCCTCGGCGTGCTTGCCGTTCGAGATCACCCGATCACCCGCCGCGAACGCCGTGACGCCGGCGCCGACTTCCAGCACCCGGCCCGTGTTGCAGTAACCCAGCGGCAGCGGCTGATCGAGCTTGTTGAACACCGCATCCACCGTCGGCATCAGGCCGTCGGTGCGGATCTTGTCGAGCACCATGCGCACCTTGTCCGGCTGCTGGCGCGCCTTATCGATCCAGCCGGCCTTGCCGAACTCGATCATCATGCGTTCGGTGCCGGCCGACACCAGCGTGCGCGAGGTGCCGATCAGCAGCTTGCCGCGCCCGACCGCCGGGCAGGGAACATCGGCGACTTCAGTGGCGCCGGTCTTCAGGCTTTGCAGGATTTGTTTCATTGGCTTATCGGCCCTTCGCAGCAAGCAACAAACGATTGATAGCAATGAACATCGGCACCGGTTGCGACAAGGCCTCACCTGTCACCGCATCAAGACGGACAAAACCGCAGGACGCGTAATAGCGTTCCGCTTCGGGTTTAGCGTCAACCAGCACCCCGATGCAACCGAATTCCGAACTCATGCGGATCGCCAGGTCGAATACCAGGCGCAACAGCGCCCGTCCCACGCCCCCGCCTTGTTGTGATTCAGCGACCGCCAGCCGGGCAACGCGCAACACGGGCAATGGATACAGCGGCAAACGCTTTCTTTCCGCTTCATCAAGATGATCTCGCTCGATATGGGCGGGACTGACCGTCACATAACCAAGCACCAAGCCACCATCGACCGCCACATACGTGGTCCCGATGTGGTGCTTGAACTGGTTCTGACCGGCGAATTGGTGAAAGAAAAAATCCAGTTCCGGCTGGCCCGAGCGAAACCGCGTCCGGTCATCGGACGGGCTCAGCATGCGCAACTCAAGCATCGCGCATCAGTTCCTTCAGCGCCGGCGGTGGTTCGCTTTTGTCGTCCGTGGATTCCATCAGCGTGTGCCAGCCGTCCGGCGAAAGCGAAAGCACCGGCGGCACAATGAATTCCCCGGGAACGGTGTTCAAGGCCAAAAGATAATGGCGCAAAGCGGTTTCGATCAGGAAACCCTTTTTCAATCCGCGCTTCTGGACCGTGGAATCCAGAAGGCGCTGAGTCTCATCAGACACAACAGCAGAAATCTGCATAGCACACCCCCACACAAACCTACAATAATGTATATAATTATACACGAGATAAGACCCGTCCGACAGCGGCTATTATGCGCAGGACACTGCTCCCTCACTTAACCGCCCCATTTTCGCGAGCAAGCTCGCTCCTACAGGGGATCGCGATGGTTTGCCGCCGCAGCACCAGCGCCGACTCCTGATCTTGCGGGTACGCCAGCAGTATCCCGAGCGAAGGCCCTGCCCCGCCGACCAGGGCATAGGCCTGCTCGGCATCGGCGATGGCGAAACGATGCGAGATCAGCAACTTCACATCCAGCCGGCCGTCGGCCATCATGTCCAGCACCGCCTCGAAGTTGCGCTGCTCGGTCCAGCGCACGAAGCCCACCGGGTAATCGTTGCCCTTCTCTTCGTAGCCCGGGTCGTAGCGCCCAGGCCCGGTTGCAGCAGCCCAGCGGCAGCGGCTGATCGAGCTTGTTGAACACCGCATCCACCGTCGGCATCAAGCCGTCGGTGCGGATCTTGTCGAGCACCATGCGCACCTTGTCCGGCTACTGGCGCGCCTTGTCGATCCAGCCGGCCTTGCCGAACTCGATCATCATGCGTTCGGTGCCGGCCGACACCAGCGTGCGCGTGGTGCCGATCAACAGCTTGCCACGCCCTGTGGCGGGGCAAGGCACGTTGGCGACTTCAGTGGCGCCTGTCTTCAGGCTTTGCAGAATCTGTTTCATGGATTTTGATTTTTCAAAGTGACCCACGGCAATCCGATATTTCATAACAAAACATAAAGTCGGCGCTGACGGCACGGCGATTAATGGCATGAGAACCGTGCTGCAGGGCGGACTTCAGTCCGCCAACCATCGCTGGCCGACTGAAGTCGGCCCTACAGCGCCCCCTGAACCTGGGTCTGTCCCCGGTTTCGTTAGCAAATCAAGCAGCCGCCTTTAGCTTGGACGGGCGAATCAGACTCTCGGCCGGAATGCCGAATTTCTCATGTAGCCGCCAAATCATGTTGATGGTCAATGGGCGTTTGCGGGCCAGAATTTCATAGACGCGATTGAGGCGGCCAATGGCTGGCACCAGGTCTTTCGGTGTCAGCCCAGCCTGCTCCATGCGGAACTTGATAGCCTCAACGGGATCAGGCAAGTCGATGGGGAAGTGCTTTGCCTCATAGGATTCGACAAGCGCCAGCAGTACCTCGAAGCGGTCACCGTCCGGCGTTCCGGGCTCCGGTTCGCTGTCGAAATACGCCGACACCTCGCCCAGTGCAGCCTTGTAATCAGCGTCAGTGTGAATCGGTCGAATTTCCATCTCAGTGCTCCATTTCAACAGTTTCGGCGTCAATCGCATCGTATTCCACATGTGTGCCGATGAACTTCACATAGACCGCCCGGTAGCGATACGCCACCGAGACCACCAGGCGGTAGTCATTGCCCTTGATGTTGAAGACAACCCGGCGGTTCTTGAGGATACTGGCGTTGCGGTACTGGTCCTTGATATCGGCCGGTTGGTTCCAGGCCGCTTTCTTCACTTCATCCACCCACGACTTCAACGGCTGTTCGGCATCCGGGTTTCCGGCCCAGAATAATCGCAGGCAGCTCACGGCAATGATTCGCATGGCTGAAAGTATAGTCCCATTTTGGGACACAGTACAAGACCGCCGGTTGAAGAAGATAACCACCAGCCAATCCTATTACTGGTGTAGGGGATGTTCCTGCATAGAGTCGGCGCTGACCACACGGCAATTAAAAGCATGAAAACCGCGGTCTGTCTCCGGTTTTCGGATTGGCTTCATTGGCTTTCAACTTTCGCCGCTAATCTTTTGTGTTGGCACGATCACTGCCGGCGCCAAGCCCAGCTTCTTCGCACGCCTGGCAAACTTGCGGTCGTCGAACGACGCCATGCTGGCACAGGTCCGGTAGCTTGCGTGATGCAACGCGTCAGCCAGATCGATCCCCGCGTCGCAGTGCGACAGCGCCTGCTCCACCGTGACGCGGTCTTCGATGGTGACATGCGGCAACGCCAGCAGGTGCCGCAAAACAGTGGTTATTTCGTCCGGCGCAAAACCATAGTAGCCACGCAAGACCCACTCGAATTCGAGGATCACCGTCTTGCACACCATCAACGGTCGACCGGACTCGATCAGTCGCCGTGCCGCCTCGTGCTGACGACCCGCTTCGGCATCCTGCTTGTCCTCGACGTAGTAGCGGGCGAGAACATTTGTGTCCAGGCCAATCATCGCTTGAGCAAGCTTGCCGGGTCGAAGTCCGCCGGCACGGTTGCGCGGCGACTTTTCAGCATGCCGAATCCGCTATCCGGCACACCCGTAGGCGAGCTCTTGACGCGCATTTCGACATGATCATCGACCACAGCAAACTCGATCCGACTGCCCTGGCGAATACCCAGTTGCTGCCGAACTTCCTTCGGGATTGTGACCTGCCCCTTGCTCGTAACCGATGTGGCTTCCATGCCCGCCTCCATGTAATACTTGGTAATACTATCACTACAGGCACGTGGGAGCAATGTCAGGCGAGAGCGAGCCTGGATCGCTACGCCGGAAATTTGCGGGCCGTGTGGATGACATTCAGGACAACGATCGCCTCGGGAAGCAGTTTTACGAAAACAACATAGGGGAGCTTGTTGACGACGAGCTCGCGGGCATCCGGTACGCGGTCGCTTTTCCTGATCCGTTCCGGGAAGGGTGGCAGGCCTTCTATCTGCTCGACGATCCGCCGTTCTATCGATCCGGCAATGCGCGGCCCGGCCTGGACGTAGTAGTAGGCGAGTATTTCCTCAAGGTCGTCGAGCGCCTCATCGGTCCAGACGATCCTCATGCCTATGCGGTTTTACGGGCGAGCCTCGCATCCAGACGCGCCTTCAGCGTAGCCATCGCGTCCGCGTGCTCGCGCAGGCCGGTCTCGCCGGAATCCACCCGCCGCACGGTCCCAGTGACTTTGCCGAACAGCCATTCGTCGTATCCGGGCTCCTTTTCCATGATGAGCTCCTGGATCAGCGTGCCGGCGGCGTCCTCGATCGAGATCATGATCCCTACCGGACGGTCGTTTTTCGTTACAACGACAGGTTCGCGCCTCGAGGCGTCAAGGAATTCGCCGAAGTGGTTCTTGGCCTCGCGGGCCGACATGACTTTCATGGATGCATCCTTTTGGTAACGCGAATATGTGTCCATTGTAGCTATTGTGAACACAATTTCAAGGATCGCTTATCCTCACCCCACCGCGAATTCCTCCCGCGTCCTGCCCTTGGCCAGCTCCGCCGCCAGCCACTTGGGCACCCGGCCACGGCCGGACCAGGCATCACCGGTTGCGGGGTTGCGATACTTCGCCGCCACCGGCTTGCGCGGCTTCGCCACCTTGGCCTTGGTGCCCTTGGCCGCCTTCGCAGGTTTCGCCGCCTTGGGTTTGCGCCCCTTGGCCGCCCGCGCCTTGCCACCCAGATCGGCCAGCGTAATGCCATACATCGCCATCTTGGCCTTGATTTCGGCCAGCGCCGCGCCGATCTCCGCCTTGCGCGCCGCTTCCGCCTGGCGCATCAAGTCTTCCGCCTGCGATTTCAGTTCCGTGTAACTCGCCATTTTTATTTCCTCCAGAGGAATCTGCCCGCCCCACTCGGCATCCATTGATTAGATCCGCACTTCGCCTTCGACCTTAATCTAGTTCGCCTTATTACCAATTAAATAAATATCACTACAAACAGATGGGCGCAATTGAAGGACCTGGTCAAACAATAACGTTCCGGCCCTCACCAGTGAATTCGGGTTTGCCAAACCAGCCCAGTTTCGCCCAATAATTCGTATATTTACCAAACCCAAATCACGGGCGATGTATTGGAGATCATCGACATCTGGCTCACGTACGTGCCCGCGAAAAATATCTGATTCATACCAGTCATTCATTCCCGACCACTTTCCGTAACCAAACGGCACTGTCAGTCGCTTTCGCAAATTTACGCAGTTTGGCGCGCCGATGATAAACGTACCGCCGGGCCTAAGTACATCAATAATCTGCATAAAGAGCTTTTTCGGTGAACGATGCCAGTGCTCCATAGAATCAAATGACGAAACGACATCCAATGAGTCGGAACCAAATGGTAGAGATTCTCTCGTGACGTCCAACGAATGCACCGAAAAACCGAAATCGATCGGCATACGATGTCGTGGTTCGTTGATATTTACCGCAAAGCCTTGGTCAGCAAAATCATCGACCAAATGGCAGTGAAGCCCATTTTTTGAACATACAGCCGATAGCGCTCCCCATCCTCCACCGATGTCGCACACTTGCCCACTACCAGAACAAGCGTCCAAAATAAGCGCAGCGTGGAAAGCATAACGACGTGCTTCGCACGCGAGCAAGTATTCTGGATATCTTCCGGACCAATACTCCTTCATTACTGCAACAGCAATTCTTTCAATACACTTCGAATCTATCATCTTCATATGTTTTCCTATCTGCTTGACGTCGCCACTAACTTCTTCACGAGCCCAGCAACCGCACCAACTCCGCCACAATCCGCTCCGCCGCCCTGCCGTCCCATTTTTCCGGAATCCCGCCCTTCTTCCACTGCCCGGCCATCAAACGCTCCAGCGCCGGGCCAAGCTTCGCCGGATCGGTACCGATCAGTTCATTTGTGCCCACCATCACCGTCTCTGGCCGCTCCGTGCTATCGCGTAACGTCAAACACGGCACACCCATCACCGTGGTTTCCTCGGTAATTCCGCCAGAATCGGTGATCACGCCCTTGGCATGCTTCACCAGATAATTGAATTCCAGGTAGCCCTGCGGATCAACAAAGTGAATCCCCGCACCCGCACCGGTAGGAGCGAGCATGCTCGCGCGCCCCCCCATAAGCTCCCGCAAATTCTTCGCCGTCCGCGGATGCACCGGAAACACCACCGGCAGCCCCCCTGTCCCCTCCGCTATCGCCTGCAACAAGCGCAACAACTGCTGTACCCCATCCACATTCCCCGGCCGGTGCAGCGTTACCACGAAATACCGCCCCGCCTCCAAACCCAACTCATTCCAGAACTCCGGCGCCCGCAAACGCGGCAGCTGCTTCAACAGCGTATCGATCATCGTGTTACCGACGAAGAAAATCCTGTCATCGCCAACACCGGCCCGGCGCAAGTTAGCGTTTGCCACTTCGCTGGTGGTAAAGAACCAGTTGGTAATCGAATCCGTCACCACGCGGTTGATCTCCTCCGGCATGGCCCAGTCGCCGGAACGAATGCCGCCTTCCACATGCGCCACCGGCACACCGCACTTGCGCGCGGCAATGGAACAGGCCATGGTCGAGGTGACATCGCCCACCACCAGGCACAGGTCACTGCGCTGTTTCAGCAATACCTTCTCGTAGCGCACCATGATCGCCGCCGTCTGCTCCGCCTGGGTGCCCGAACCCACCTCGAGATTGATATCCGGCTCAGGAATGCAGAGCTGTTCGATAAAGCTGCCGGACATCGCCCTGTCGTAATGCTGGCCGGTGTGGATCAGGCGATAGCGCAACGGGCCACCGCACGCTTCCGCCGCCCTCAGAGCATCGATGATCGGCGCGATCTTCATGAAGTTGGGGCGGGCGCCGGCGATGAGGTCGATGATCTTCACTGGCCCTCCTCGCTCGAAGCACTGCTGCTCCTGCCAAGCTGCTTACGCAAGCACCCGATCAACAAGATACGCAGCGGCGCAAAAACCTCATTCGAGTTCACCAATCGCTCGTAGGCAAGCCCAACCAGATAGGTCGGCCACATCATGCGCAAGTATTCCGGACGACCTTCAATGCGATCAAGGCGCTCCACTAGCAAACCCGAGTCCGCCGCAAGCCTCGCCACGTCAGCCAGGCAGTTAGCCCGGTAACGGGTGGGAAAGGTGTCCACCTCGGCCCTGCCACGCAATCGATTTACATACTGATGAAAACCATGTGGCGTTAGCCGCGCGATCGTAGGCATGTAGTGCCACTTGTTCGGGGTCTTGAATAGAAACACCCCACCCGGCTTTAGAACGCGCTCGACTTCCCGGAAGACCCGGAGCGGTTCATCCAGGTGTTCCAGCACGTTGTCTGAAAACACGACATCGAATCGGCCATCCTCGTAGGGAATCCCATCTGCATTGGCCACACGCCCCTCGTCAAGCATTGGATTACCGACCACCCGCGGGTCCAGATCAACTCCGCAAACAGATCTCGCAAGCCCTCGAAAATTCATCTGCTCGACGATGCCGGCACCGGCACCCAAATCAAGTACGGTGGCGTCAGGCCGCAAATGCAACAGAATTCGCTCGCGGAAAAGTTGATCATCCCAGTTACGCATAAACTCGGGATAACAAGCGCGGTCGATCCTTGATACCAATGATGTCATTCCGCTTCCTCTATAGTGTCGATAGACGAATCGGGTGGCTGCCAACAATAAGTCGGCGCTGGCGACACGGCGATCAAACAGCTCTGCCTCATTTCTTCGCCTCAATCAGCATGAAGAACCCGTGCCCCCATCGTGTTGCCAACGAAGAAGATCCGCTCCTCCGCTCCTCCGCCACCCCGGCCTACCGCAGGTTCGCGTTGGCCACTTCGCTGGTGGTGAAGAACCAGTTGCTGATCGAATCCGTCACCACGCGGTTGATCTCTTCCGGCATGGTCCAGCCGCCCGGGCGGATGCCACCCTCCACGTGCGCTACCGGCACGCCGCACTTGCGCGCCGCGATGGAACAGGCCATGGTGGAAGTGACATCGCCCTCCACCAGGCACAAGTCGCTGCGCTGTTTCAGCAGCACCTTCTCATAGCGCACCATGATCGCCGCCGTCTGCCCGGCTTGGGTGCCCGAACCGACTTCAAGGTTGATATCCGGTTCCGGAATGCCGAGCTGCGCGAAGAAACTGCCGGACATCGCCTTGTCGTAATGGTGGCCGGTGTGGATTAGGCGGTAGCGCAGCGCACCGCCACGCCCTTCAGCCGCCTTCAACGCATCGATGATCGGCGCGATCTTCATAAAGTTGGGGCGGGCGCCGGCAATTAAGTCTATTGTATTTATGCGCATTTCGGCGGCGAGCTTATGTTAAACGCGTACTGCACTTTGTTAGGTGAGAAAAGAAATAACTGCCTTCATTTTCCCTGCTCCTGTACGTTCGATTTCTGAAACATAATCGAAATTCACTTTCAACTTTGGGCTAATCCACTGCGCCACTCCGCTACGCAATATATTTTCCGTACTTGAAAGATAACCATCTCGCCGTACAATCTTAATTGTTATCTCGCCAGGTTGCTTCTGTACTATTTGGCATTCACGTATATCGTGAGTATCTTTAAAGAGGTAGTCGAATCGCATGATTTTCCGCCCTTCAGGTGTCAAAACGTATTCATCACTCCTACCTTCTATCCTGATAATTTTTGCCGACTGCCTTCCACACTCGCATACATGAGTATCCAAATCCCAAACAGCATTATCCCCTACATCATAACGGATGAATGGGAATTCCGGACTGGCAAATCCGGTACAGATGATTTTTCCCCTCGTATGCCCGTCGTCAATAATCTCTTGTTCAACACATTCGAGAATACCGAACTCGAAATCCTCATGATAAACCCCATGCTCACAACGTGAAGCATTGCCACAACCTTCTGAAAACCCATACTGATCACTAAGAACTGCGCCAGTAAATTCGAAAATATTCCGGCGCTGTTTATCAAGAGTATTTTCAGCGCCTGTGAATACGCATGATGGACGATGCTTAAGTGTCAGCCCTTGATCAAGAGCCTGCGACGAAAGGCTATCAATAATAGAAGGATATCCAGAAAAGTACGCAAAAGGATGGTCGCCGAGGAATTTAACAAGATCTGAAATTTTTTCAGGTTGAATCTGCTGCATCGGGATCAGCGCCTGATTCAAAGGAAGATTCCATCGCCAGTACGGTGGTCTTCTTGTTGCAGGGGGTACAACTGGCTTCCCGGTAAAATTAGCGTGAAGCATATCAGGATGTATGCCGAACCTAGCTCGATGTCGCCACCAAACAGCCCATTGAAAGGGCACTTGATTTCGACCAAGGTAATACTGAAGGCTCGTACCGGTAGTCCCGCTGGTATGGCCATGAACAAGATGCTTTTCCGTGGCATTGTCGGCTATGAACTCGCGAAAGCGGGCGCGAATAATGTCTTTTGTGAGCAATGGGAGTTTGGGTAGATCCTCCTTTGACTGGACGTCACTTGGCGTGAGACCTAACTGTTTCATCGTGGTGCGGTAATACGGCACATGTTCGAATGCATGCCGTATTAGCATTATTAACTGTTCGCTTTGATATTCGTCAATCTGGTCTTTTGAATACCATTCTGACAGCTTTAGTTGTACCAGTTTCTGCTGAAACTGTTTAGAAAATCGCAAACGGCGCAAAGTCAAACCGTAAAAAGAGCACGCTGCATTCTGCAAAAAAACTGGGAGAAGTGGATATAGCGGACCAGTAATCATTTCACAACGCTTCCAGAAATCATTTTTCTATATGGCCTACCCACCCGAAGTGGGGTTTGAAGCACAACTGAGACGGCATAGTCGTCTTTACTATTGGTCCGGATAGCGCGGAATCATTACTCACAATATAAACATCCGCCAAGCTTCCGCGAATTATTGGAAAGGTCTTACATAAAAAAGACTGACGAATTATTGGAATTTTATAGGGATCAAAGCCCATAAGAACTGCACCAACCGCATCAACAGCGGCGGGATTTACTCCGAAGCAAATTAATCCAGCCGACTTTGGCGAAGGATTAAGCGGTCCAGATCCTTCTCCCGCAATAATGCCATCGATTAGGGAGTAATGTCGCCGTACATTTTCCCCGAGTGTCCCATCATTTATTCCGTACAAGGCGATCTTATTCAGATCCAAACACATTCGCCATACAGTGTCATTCCCCCACCAGTTCCCGCTTCTGACAATATTTTCCCCGCCACCAAAGAGTTTTTCGCCTAACTTGCGTGCCAACATATGAATGAGCGGCCCGATAACGGGCACACGCAGCGAGAGTTTCCTAAAAACTGCAACAAGGTTTCGCTCTGCACCGGACTTAAAAGCAACTACGGGGCGCTCATCGCCGCCCTGTTCTGGTTTGCCCTCAGTATGATGGGGCAACCAGTTCTTGTCGCCGTTAATTCCGACAAGGTTTTTTAAGGAAGCCGTCACCCCCGCTTTTTTATGTGTCTTAAGCTTAGGGAGGCTAAATATTACATCCGCATTAACAGCGACTCCGGCGATCAAATATTCGTGGCGACCATCGGTGTGGTGGTAATTCACCTCATCAGAGTCATAGTCGGCTCCGTAGTAGTGCCCCCCACCTGCATGGGTTAAAAATTCACTGCACTCCTTCAGATCAAATGCAACGTAACCAAATGGATCCCCATCGCGAGGCCTTCTCGCTACAACGACTCCTTTACGCGATTCCCACTCTTCTTTTCGTAGATCGAACACTTTGAAGTCGTAACCAACCGATGCATAGAACGCTGCTAGTTCCGGCAGGCCAGTCAGTTCACTTATCTTTTCAAATGATGAGTCAGTTTGCGGACCGTCGGCGACAATAACAGTACCTGTTCCGCTTAACGCCATGAATACGTAATCCGCAACCGCGCGAATAATACTTCCATGGGTTATGACGTACTGCCAACCGTTCGGGTCCGTTGGGTGGGACTCTTTTACAAAATTGGGTTTAAGCAGAACCGTTTCACCCGGGCGAATCAGTTCTTTTAACGGATTCCATTGAGGCGTGCCATACCGATCTTTATCAAGCCCAGCCAACCGAAAACACTCTCGCACTGCCGCATAAACATGGTTACTTTCTGACAGATGTGGCATATCAGCACATTCGGGATAGACCTCTGCAGGATGAAAGGGGGCCACCGCCGGATACTGGGCGTGCGCCAAGTGGAATACAGCAACAGCAAGCGAATCCATAGCTGAGTGCATTTCCTTTTCATCCAGTTTGTTAGGAGCCATGTGACTGGCGAACTCAGCCATCGTGGGTGTGGTCAGAGTTGCCGTGGCTCTGGAAAGTCGCACCGCCATTGGTAAAACTAGTTCCCCGGAATCTTCCAAGGGAGTGCTCAGCGCCAAGGCCAAACACTGCCCCATTTGGCAAAGACTCGAAAATCTTCCCGCCGTACACCCGAACGATTCTGTCAAGGCGAATGCTTGGCCAATAGCCAAAAGTCGCCTCGAGCGTCTTAAGCAGAGCAATCGCTGTCGGCGTCACCGTTTCCCCCTCGGGGGGAACACCATATATCGGGATACCAACCAACAGTTCCTGCACTGCAGGTGCTGGCGACATCAGCAGCCCATGGGCACAACGGATGGTACCGTCACAAACCGGAAGAGGACTGCAGAGAAGGCGGACAGGGTGTAACTTGTCGAACAAACTAGCCGTCAAGCAGATGTCTAGAATGCTGTCGAGTGCACCAATCTCATGAAAGATCACATCCTCCGTGGGAATTCCATGTATTCGTCCTTCGACAAGTCCCAAAAGATTAAAAGAGCTTTCAGCAGTCAACTTGGCACCGGATGTCATGGCGCTCTTGGCGATGACGGTCCGAATATCCTTCAGTGATCGATGTGAGTGTTCATGCGGCAAAGTAACCTGCAAACGCAGGCCATTGATCCCCGCAACAGAATGCTCAACCAGAGCAACAGAACCGTTCAATGCTGCAATACCTATCGACTCAACCATCGACTGCAATTGCTCATTCTGAAGTTCAGCCAATGCTGCCAAGCCCGCCACAAACATATCACCGCTCAATCCTGATGGCGTTCGAATAACGACCAAACGTTCATTCATTGGTCTGCTTCCAGTTCTTTCCGATGATCATCCTGAAGGCCGCGCATGCAGCCCCATAACCGTTATTAATATTAGTGACCACCATCCCTTGACTGCAACTCGCAAGCATTGCATTCAAAGCAGTTCCTCCCTGCGCAGCAACACCATAACCAGTTGAGACAGGCACACCGATTACCGGGATTGCCACCAAACCCGCAAGTACAGTCGGCATGGCGCCGTCCATTCCGGCAATGGCAATTGCAACGTCGCAACTGGAAATACGCTCTATGCGATCCAGCAAACGCCAGAGACCGGCGACGCCAACATCTACCATGACCACAGACGAAAGGCCCAAAAACTCAAGTGTCCGCGCCGCTTCGAGAGCAACTCCATTATCGGAAGTACCGGCGGCGACCACCGCAACTTCGCCTTTGACTGGCGGCCTCTTACCATGCAGAAAGCCGGTCCTGGAAACAGGTTCGTAATCAATAGACTTCTTGAGTTCGACCGGCAAGCCATCTAGCTGACCCAAGGACATTCGCGTAAGCAGCACCGGGTTGTCGACGTGCTCAGCGAGTTGGGCTAGCAGATGAACGAGTGCCGCCCCATCTTTACCTTCGCAAAGCACTGCCTCCGGCATGCCGATCCGGGCAGTGCGCCCAAAGTCAAAGATCGAAGTCAAGATTCACTTGTCTTTCTGTCCATTGCCTGGTTCATGCTAAATCAGATCAAGAATGCGCGGCCGGACTTGTAGGGCTGCTCATCGAGGCATACAGAAGCGATGTCAGGGAATGCTCGACCGACTTCAGTACGTAGCTCATCCAAGACCGAAATGTCGATTTTGGCATAGTCGTGGGAAAGAACTTCAACCAGCATGTCGTCGTTACGCATACGGCACCGGACAATGTCTATTCCGGTACGCCGCCGGACCAAATTCTCGCCCAATTCAATCGCTCGCAAGCGAGAAGCATTAACGGTCGTTCCCGTATATAAGCGGCTCGCCAGACAGGGTGATGCAGGCAATTCGGAAAAAGGCAGATTTAAATCCCGGGCCATGGCACGAATATGGGCCTTACCCATGCCCGCCTCAATGAACGGATGACGAACACCAAATTCCTTCGCCGCCTCCAATCCGGGGCGGTACTCCTTAAGGTCATCCAAGTTCGCCCCGCTTAGCAAAGTCAACGAACGTTGAGCAGGCAGTTCGTCTGCAATCGCACGTAGCGCCGCGTAGAGGTGTGATTTGCAATAGTAACATCTATTTACCGGATTTTCCAGGTACCGGGGGTCGGTAAACTCTCCAGACGTCACCAGATGCAGCCGCCAGCCCTCCTGTGCTGCCATAGAATTTACTCGAGTGGTGCCCTCCAGTGGCACAGCCGGGCTCGTTGCGTGTGCGACAAAAAATCTTTCGGGGTCAATTCGACAAGCAACCATCGAAAGCAACAAGCTATCAATTCCGCCACTACAAGCAATGATTGCCGAATCAAGCGACGAAAGAACATCACGCAATTTAAAAGTGGGCGTTCCCGTTTTCATTAGATCTTTGTGAATTTCATTGAGATAGCGAATTAGCTACGAGTTACAGACGAACGACACCAACCGTTGCGCCGCGCCTGAATCCCGACAGATGGATATGATGCCTTAATCGGTGGGTAGCGGGCTGACACCAACTCTGCCATAGCTTGCAGCATTTGTAGATTGCCTCATTGAAAGAAATAGTGGAAGTACAAACCGCATTTGACATTGGCTGATGCCCAAAGGGCGAGAAGGCAATAATCGGCAACCTCATGTGGCCAAGGCTCATCTGCCGGCACTATCGAAGGATTCACCCGGTATCGGTCGGGCCGCAATGATTCATGGTGCGTAAGGCGCCGTTAATGGCTGCACCGTCCTTCGTGCCGACAAAACTGCTATGTCCCGCATGGCGGCTTCCTTTGTTGCCTTACAGTAGAAACCAAGAACCCGAAGGTCTCATACGCGCAGCGCTCCCATGAATATTGGCTTGCGCGTGCATGGCTCGCTTGTGCCAAGTCAGCTCGCAATTGTGGAGACCCAATTAACACCCGCAAGGCGCGGGATATGTCGTCGGGTTTCTCCGGGTCAAAAAACACACCCGCTTCACCCAATACCTCCCTCATTGGACCGCGACTGGAACAGGCAATCGGCAAACCCGCAGCCATGGTTTCCAACAGGATGTTCGGCATATTTTCGCAACTGGACGCAAACAGGCCCAAATCCGCCTGCGCGTACTTTTCATGTAGCGTATCAAAAGCGATAGCACCGTGGTAATGGACCCAATGTCGTACTGGATCCAAGCGGGCTATAGTTTCATTGAGACGCCGTAATGCAGGCGGATAGGCCGGGCCCACCAAGTCCAACACGATCGGAAAACCTTGCTCTCGCAAGCCAGCGATAGCCTCCACTACATGCCATTGGTGTTTGTACTGATCAATTATTGATACATAGAGCACGCGATACGGCCGTGCGTCATCATAGTCAGCGATCGAGCGCTGCAGCTTTGGTGCCAGATTGAAGCGCTGATTGAATCCATGGGGAATAATGCAGATCCGACCGCAGAGACTTCCCGTAATGTGCACGATGAAATCCTGTGCGTACTCTGTTAAGAAAATCACACCATCAGCTTTTTGAAACGCGCGCGACTGTGTCAAACGCAACAACAGCAGTCTAAGCGTCATCAGCGTCCAACCGTAGCGCTTCAATTCACATATATCAAACGGCAGCATATTTCTGCTCATGGTAACTACGGGATGGAAGCGGGCAGCATAACTACCGCCAGGAACAAACAACACCGAGCAACCCTCATCACGCGCCGCTTGCGCCAAGCAAAAGCGCTGCCAAAGCGCGCGTCGCAGCAAGCCCTTGTTAAGTTCAGCTGGCGTTCGCTTCTCAAGCCAAGGCCGATCATCCAGTATCTTCAAAGTAGCTGAACTGCCCCACACCACAATACGTTCAACACCGTGATCCAATGGTTGCACCACTCTCAGCAACTCAGACAGATGTGTTATCCCGCCGCCATTGAGCAAATTGGCGGCATCAATTCCTAGTGTCACCAATTCAGAACGAGGAGACTGCATTAGCCGGCTTCCTTCCCCGAGCAACCAAATGCCCTGCTCTGAGCAATTCAATGTCTTGGAAGCCAGCCTGTTCAAACCATAAGCGGGCGGTCGCCACAGTTTGAGGTTGGTCATACCTGGGCGAGAGCCAGTCGAAGGTGTCGAGCAAGGCCCATTCCCGGTGCTGACCTTCATTGAGTGGGAGGATGCCATGATAGTTGGCGACCGGTACTAGGCGCTTTAGTAACCTTCCAGCTAGAGGAATGCTCCCCAATGCCTGGCTCATGGTAAGCATCGCTGGCACCAACCGTTTCAGTAACGCAAATAGCTCGGGCTTGGCCATACGCCGCGTAAGCGGACGAAGCCAATACTTGGGCAGCAGGTTACTTTTGAGAGATTTCTCGTAGTAATCCACGCAAAGCCCACCCCCTTCCGCAACCATTGGCGGGAGGGATGCAAAGGCGCGGGCCACGTCGGGGGTATGCTGCAAAACTCCAAGCGAATATATAAAAGCAAATGTTTCTCTCGCAAAGGGTAATGCATAGATATCGCCCTGCACCACGTACAGGTTGGGATGATGCTTCAAGCTGGCATAACAGGCGTCTACAGCGCTGGAATAGTCCAATGCCAACACTTTCGCGCCACTGTTGAGCGCCACCTCGGCAAAGCGACCAGCGCCACAGCCTGCATCCAGTAGCCATTGCCCGGCGATTTCCTCAGGCCGCCATCCAGTCGCTTTCCAGAATCGACTTGAGGAAATCAAATGACCTGAGTGGCTGTCGAGCTGTGTCTTTCGGAACGTGTTCCATTGCATGCCAAAGTTTTCTGCATAGTTCGAACGCGATACAAACCGCGGAATAAAATTCTCAATTGGATAGCGATGATCTCTGCGCTCGGTGACCAAAAAACCCGAGCGAACTCGTCCATCAATATACTGCGCGCCGTCAAGCACGAGTCGCTGCCCAGTCGCTGGGCAGCGAAGAATATCGACAAGCTCGACTTGCATCGCTCCGGCCCTATAAGGAAACTTGATATTCGCGGCGCCACAACTCGAACATGACCAGGCCAAAAAGGCGCTCGCCGTTACTTCGACCGACGTCTTGTCCATGTAACAGTCTTTTCACCATTGCCCGGTCGAAGATGCACGCCCCGTCGAGCAATACATCATGGAAAAAATCGCGCCACCGACCTCCTTTGAGCCATTCAGCCAGCGGTATCGAAAACCCTTGCTTACGTCGGCGATCAAACTCTGGGGGCAGCAATCGCACAGCCAACTTTTTCAAAAGTATCTTGCGTTGATGTGATGTCGCCTTTAGCTTCGTAGGAACCCGGCCAAAAGCGAATTCAATGATTCTGTAATCAAGTAGTGGGGCACGTAGCTCGAGGGAATTGATCATACTTGCGCGATCTATCTTTACCAGAATGTCTTCAGGCATGTAGTTCTCAAAATCCATTCGCGTAATACGCTGCAAAAGATCAACATTATGTGGGAAGCGAGCGGAAAAAATCTTTTCCGCAACCAAAGACAAAGAATGATCGGTTGAGAGCCCATCCAATAGTCCCCTTCGTCCTTCAACATCAAAGTACGAGGCAATCAATGGCAATTCATGGTCAAGATCCGTTCCCATCGCCTGCAACCAATTGCGCCCCTTAAACCCGATAGGCAAGTTGCCACCCAATCCTCGTGCTAATGCGTTGCGCAGTGGCTGCGGCACCCAGCCAATTGCTTGTCGTGTCCACATCAATCGATTGTAATGAGCGTAACCACCAAAGAGCTCATCGCCCCCATCCCCACCTAAGGCAACCGTACAATGCTGACGCACCAGATTGCTAACAAGATAGGTGGGAATTATTGACGAATCAATTATCGGCTCGTCATACTGGCGCGCCAAGACCGCTAATATATCGGGATCTACACTATTAGCAACAAGCTCTAAATGTTCGGTACCGAAATAACGGGAAATCAGAAGCGCATGATTTGACTCATCGTAATTAGGAAAATCCGAAAAACTCACGGTGAAAGTCTTCACTTTTTGCGAAGCGCGCACCGCCATTGCAGTGATCAGGCTGGAATCGACACCACCACTCAGCAGCACGCCGACAGGTACATCCGCAATCATTTGCCTACGGACAGCGTCCTCAAGCAATACCTCTAGTTCATCGAGCAAGACCCTCTCACCCGCGTCACTTGGCGACAACCCCGGCGGGGCTGGCAGTTGCCAGTAACGCCATACCTGCGCGGTTCCATCTTTCAAATTGAATAGCAATGCGTGGGCTGGTGATAACTTATTCAGCCCCAGCATAATATTTCGATTACCCGGCACGTAGCCTATCGCTAGATAACAATCTAGCGCCTCATGATCGACGCGTCTAACAAACTCAGGGTCGGCCATCAAGCCCTTGAGTTCCGACGCAAAATGCAGCTTACCGTCAGAAATCGAATAGAAGAGTGGCTTCTCTCCTGCGCGATCACGGGCAAGAAGTAGCACCTGGCGTGATGCATCATGCAGGGCAAAGGCAAACATGCCGTTTAGGCGTGATAGACAATCTATGCCCCACTGATCGTAAGCCGCCAGGATCACTTCGGTATCGGTACGGGAGTGGAATATGTGGCCTTTGGCTAGCAGTTCATCCTTCAGGTCTTGGTAGTTGTATATCTCGCCGTTGAATACGATGGTCAATGTTCCGGTAGCATCCGTCATGGGCTGATGTCCTGCAGGCGAGAGGTCCAAGATTGCCAGCCGCCGGTGTCCGAATCCTACTTGACCATCCTTCGACCACCATATGCCGGAATCGTCCGGGCCTCTATGGGCCATAGCATCACGCCCGACGATCAGCCAATCACGATTCGCGATTGGCAAACAAGATGCAGCACCAATAATCCCACACATTATTTTCTTTTCTCACTTAACAGGCTGGCAAAGGTCTTCGCCTGTAAATTTCTTCGCTTAAATTAGGCGAAGCTTAACTACGCGCTAACACCATCTTATAGACCGACTCGTAGGCAGTTGCAGTTGCTTCGATCGTATATCGGGCGGCGCGACTCGATGCTTGGAAAGCACGCTCCCGTGCCGATATCGGGTCGGTCAAGACCGATACGATAGCTTTCGCTAGTGCGGCCGGACTGTCCAATGGAACCATTACGGCAGAACTCTCATCAAGAATTTCACGGTGTGCCGGGATATCACTAACTATCAGCGGGCAACCCGCCGCCATGGTTTCAAGGACAACGTTAGGTTGCCCTTCGTAGCGGCTGACGCTTATAAGCATTGAGGCAGATCTCAACAACTTCCACCAGTCCACACAATACGGCCTTAAAGTAACGCGCTTCTGAATTCCCGCAAGGCTGATTGCAGCTTCTAGCTCGGCAAGCAAAGGGCCCTCACCAAAGATGGACACGTGGATCGCATAGCTCTCGGGCACACGGCAGACTGCATGTAAAATAATCTCCAATGCCTTTACGCGCGTCAATCGCCCAACCACCAAGATTTCTTTCACGTTGATGGCTATTTCTTGGGATGTGCTAGACGTTGAAAGTGCATCCTTAATAGCGATCAAATCAATTGCGTTTTCGACGTGAAAAACACCGCTCGCCGGCAGGCGGCTTCGCCAGTATTCAGTTGAGGAAGATGAATTTGCAACCATGGCATTAGCACTGCGAACCAAGCAATGCCGAACAAGGGAAGTTAACTGATAGCCTTGGTGCGCGACTTTATTCGTTCGCTCCGAAGCAACCCAAGGCACCGAATTCCACAAGGTGATCAATCCCCCTACGATGTCCATTTGAGGAAGCCATGTATGAATAATGTCAGGATTAATACTTTTAATAAGATAATTAATGTTACCAGCCAATGTCCAATTTGCGCCCTTTAGATCACCTAGAGAATGAACTCTCACTCCTGCCTTGTATAGGGAATACTGATGCACGCCCCGACGACGAACCCCAACGTGCGCAGACCAACCGCGACGTGCCTGTTCGCACGCAAGCATTGTCATCTGACGCTCAGCGCCCCCGCCCTCAAGGGTAGGGATAAGGTGCAGAATTTTCATTCTCAGCTAAATAGGCAAATTATGCCAATCTCCCCAAACCGCGCCGCTCGCTAAGCGACTGACTATAAAACCCAAAAATAAGTCCTACCACGCTCCAGAACTGCATTGTCATATGTCCTTGGTGATAAGCGCAATACAGTAACAAGGAAGCCACCCATGCCACCGCCAATATTCCGAAGTCCCGATAAGGTCCACTAGCCAAGAGAACCATCAATTTTTTTGCCGTTGAATAAAATAGTAAAATAACCGTAACGAGAACCAGCACGCCACCTTCTAACGCCCAAGTCGCATAAGAATTGTGAAGATTAACTCCAAAAATATCCCGATCCAGATTAGTAGTGTAAAAGATTCCCGCATCAAGACCTGTCCAAGCATAAAAGTTCATATACCCAATCCCTTTCAAAAAATATTCTGAAAATAGAATGAGCGTCGCATCATTGACGTATTCGCGATTGTAATCAACACCAGCCGACCTAATAGTAAACCCAAGAACATTCAATGATTCACCAGGAATAAATCGACTAATAGTCGAAACTACTTGTTCGGAAAAGAATAACACAGCTCCGCCGCTAATCAGTAGCGCAAGAAGAATATATACCGATGCCAAAGGCGCCGTTTTATGACGAACTTTGCCGCGCTTTAAGTAAGAAGCCGACAATTCAATATGTTGAACAGGCTTCTTCCACATAAAGAAGAGTGTTACCAAAAGCCCGATGATCGCACCACCGATCGGGGTCTTATGCACTGATGCGAGTAGCACTGCAATTCCAAAAACAACAATCAAATATCTATTGATCATTAGTGCAACGGGTAGGCAGAGCATTAACTGAAGACCGTAACCATAACGCGATACTTGCGGGTCAAAAATTAACTGCATTACCGTGACAAAGATTATTAATACCCCAAGCTGATGGTAACGAGCGAATAGCTGCTCTGGACGATAATTCCGCCCAATTAAGTATGCAGTCATGGCATTAAATAGATTAAGCAATTCGAACTTACCATGCTCAATGGTTGTCCCAGGAAATAACTCCCAAAATGAAACGATATAAAATGCTAAATAGTAAGATAAAATAAAGCTTATCAGAGGGCCAATTCCAACAGCAGTAAGGGAGTTTGAGTAAACCAGAAATAACCCCAACATACCCAAGCAAATAATATATGAAAAAATTATTTGATTTGGGATCTCCGTATAACCAAATGCAAAAAAATATACCATGGGTGACAATACCCACGCGTACATATAGAAACTTTTGTCTCTTGTCATGCCAATATATCTATTATTCAATATACAACTCGATAGAATTGATGTTCAAGAGTTTTAATTGCAGCTCGGCACACTATCTGGCTCAATATTTAAGGTACATTAATTTTGTTAGCCGTGACGTACTATCAACAGGAATCACCCGTGAACTTGATGCGATCCATCATCCAAACCAGAAGGCCAAACGGAAAGCCTAGCGCCCAGAACATCCAAGGTATTACGCCTTTCACCTGAGAGGCCGGGTAAAAGAGCCCACTCCGGGAATGCAGTGCAAATCGGGTGCAATTAACTGCCGCCTTGGCAAAGATTATGAAGAATTTTGGCAAATACTCGACACTGGAGTTCAATATAACAAGGCAATATTGCATACTTCCCCAAGCGTTGGAATCGGCGCGTTTGCAGCTGTTCATCAAAGCTATAGGATCATTACTGTCGCTATGATAAATCCGTACCGCCTTATCGATACATCGAACCCTCCATTTCCTGCTGATTGCTGTCCAAACGATACCCTCGACAACTAACTCGTTACAACCAGCGCGTTCTGGAAATGGATAATGCCTCAACACTTCTGTTCTGTAACAGGGCAGCTTTTCACCAACCAAAACCCTGCTCGCTACAAGAGCAAACTGCTTACCATCGATGTATTGTGCCGGATATCTAGCACCCACGTTCGTATTCGACGGAGAAATTGAATGACCAAGAATACCTGCTATAGAGCTCCGATCCTCCAGGGGAATTGCATTCCATTGCGTCCATAGCACTTCCAAAGCACCCGGGGTCAATTCATCGTCTGAATCCAAGATTACGGTGAGTTCCCCCTGAGCAACCTTGATCGCCACATTGTGGGCTCGATGTTTTCCGCCATTAGGCTGCCGAATCACACGAACGGGAAAAGGAGCGACTGTCGAAAGCTCCTTTAAGAGATCGGAGGTATTATCGGTGGAGCCGTCATCGACTATCAGCCACTCGAAAAGCTGAGGAGACTGAAGGCAGAGACTATTAAAAACGCGCGTTAACGTATGCGCACGATTATATGTTGGTGTGAATACTGTGAACGGTAGTGCCACCATTTCAGCCAACCATCCCCAACAATCGTGCCAGAGGCTTTAAGGCGCGCCGCAGTTTCTTGGGCATTCTCGCTACATATCTCCCCGTAGTTTTGTGAATAGCATAACGAACAGTTTCACCCATAGACATAACGCTACGCGCAGAAAGGTTTACACCGATATCGAGACGGCTAAATTGCCATGCATCCCATGGAAACCACTTTCCTCGTTCAACCACATGATGCCAGTAGGGCAATGCGTCTAGCCAAACAGCAGCGAATCCATCGTACTCACCACTTCGTTTTGTTCCATTCACCTCAAACTCCCACGCGGTTTCACCAATGACCAGCAATTGCCGAAGCGTCTCGACGTGCCAAAACGAAGCCTGCGTGGACACACGGTAAAGAGCGGTCGATGCAATGGCGCCATATTCCGAGACTCCCGGTATTACTGTGGTAGGGCCAGGGCGCGGGATCAATCTAAGCATCCGTAATTGCTTACGCTGGACTTCCTCAAACAACGCCAAGATTCGGGCACTATCTACTTCCTTACGAAGAAAGAAATCCTCTAGCGTAAGCAAGACGTACGGCGAATCTATTGCGTCAAGCGCACGAATCATCAAAGATGACCAATCCAATCCCGATCCAAGACCGAGCGCACGAACCCCCTGAATCGCCGGAAATTGATCCTCAGTGATAAGCACCACCGGAAACGGGCAGTCCGACCAGCGTCGCCGAAGTAATGTGAAGTAAGGAATCCAGAGATCCGCGTAACGATCACAGCTTGATATCAGCAGCGTGCAATCAGGAAGTGAAAGCCCTGCCACGTCTTCGCCACCAAGAGAGGCACCTTCCTGCATTTGATGATCAATATCAAGCGGGCTAATCATATTTCATAGTATTCGATGAATTATTCCAAGCTATGTCTATAACAGGCCTGCGCACGGGGTCTGCGTATGCAAAAAGGCATGCAAGACAGGTTCAAGTAAATTACCTGCCATGGTTACGATACGTCAGGCACATTCAGTTTCTTGAATACGAAAATCCCAAGTCTATAATTACTTTCCGCTAATTTTTTAAGTATTTCCTCAGTAGGCTCTATGGTTCGTGGTTCGCTAGAACCACCAACGATGGTCAAACCATGCAGGGCAAGGCCATTTGCCAAAGCGTAGCGTACGATCGTTCGCGGATCGAACACCCAATTTGCATTGAATTCGACCCGCTCCTTCCCCAAAGGTATGGAAAGGTAAAACGTGCCGCCAGCCGTAAGTAGATCAGCCATATGAGCAATACCACGTTGATAGCCTGTTGGATCAATTGGATCACCATACCGCCCTAAGCCAAAGTGCTCGAGCGCATGCAAACACGAAAGCGAATCAAAGCGCCCGATCCGGGCGATGTTTGCAGTGACTACCTCTGCCATCAAATCAGCTTGACGAAACACAATACCTGGAATCATCACACTAATCGGCCGCACGTCGAAAAGTTCAATTTCACGAAAACTGGCGACATGCGCGACAAAGCCGTCTATCCGTGAGCCAACATCAGCGTGCCGCGTCGGTCTAGCCTCGTAAATCCAGCGCGCAACCAACAGGTCTTGCCAAAAATATTCGCTTGTTGTTACACCAGCATCTTCCCCGCGATTGTGCAGGCAAGGCATGAGCGTCATTTTTCCCAAATAGCCACGCCTAAATACTGTCCAGTCTCTAACGTAGTGCGGTAGTGCACCACAAGATCGGGTAAACCGAAGGGGATCAATACCAAATTGACAAAAAATGGAGTGGAGTTTTATCAGAAAAGTTTTTAATGCCAAAACGCGATACTCCAATTCACTTAGAAATTTATAATTTCGGCCCTGCAAGAAATCTCGCAAAGGTCAGCAGCTAACTTATCGTCCGATCTCGCCATGGCTTCGCTGACGGCACGACAAACGTAAGAATTTTCTTCCATTCCTACCAACCGACATATTGGCAACAGCGATAATAGCTAAGCGCTTAGGCCATTCAGCGAAAAACAAAATTGTGGGTCAACAACTGGCAGCGGCCTGCAACAACATCAGCCACGGTCTTCATCGTTATTTCTTCCGCTAACTCATTCGCTGTAAACGCCCTATAGTTCCTAGCTAGAAACGTCTGGAAGGTCTGCTCAAAATAAGGATTTATAACTGTACCTGCTGGCTGATGTTCCGTAGTAGTTATCTCCATCATCCATATAGGGCGTGGTTCATTTATCAGGGTTTGTGTAGCCCCTTGCAGCATCATAAATTCGGCCCCCTCGATATCAACCAAAATTAGCGCCTTCTTACCGCGCAAACTCTCGCCGAGCACCCGATCAAGACTCAGTACGGGCACCTGCGTCACATAGCTCTCTGGGATGGCTGCCCACCCCTTAAGTAACGAGGCGCCAGTTCCGCCACCCCAGATTTCCAGAATATCGGTATGATCAGCAAGCGCAATAGGAAATATCTCTGCCTCCGTTGCCCAATCATTATTGCGAATGTTCTTGAGCAGGTAGTGCAGATTTCGCGCAATTGGTTCTATCGCGATTACTGGCTTTCCCAAACTAAGCGCGTGACAACAGTAGTACCCGACATTGGCGCCGACATTGACTAGGACATCCACATCGGCCAGCAATCGACGAACAACGTTAGTCTCTTCCGGTTCGAAGCTACCCTGCGCCATGGAATCACTACCGGAAAAAGTAAATCCCCATGGGGTCTTGCTGGGCGGATGGCGTTGGTCTAAGAAATCACGCGTGTTACGATAAAAAAGTGCTAACGTAGGAAAATATAGCTCAACGATAGATTTTAGATTATTTTTTATCATTAGATATTTACCGTAGGAGCCAAACAATGTAAGTCAATCAAGAATAATTGGAGCATGTTAAATTTTATATAAGATGGTTTTAATTTTACTTGCGCCATTAATGCTTAACTCGGCGACTCAGCATTGCCATCCAAAAAAAATAGGTGACTGAAAACGCGACAAGTGCGCCTACAACCCCTTGTATGCCAGCAAAAATAGCCCCCACGACATTGAGGATGAGGCCGATTAGGGCAGTAACAATCTTTGCCTTGGTCATAGCTGATGACTTCATTTCGCTCAAAAGTTTCAACGCGAGCAATTGTCCAGCGGCAAAAATACCCCCCGCCAACACGACCCATGGCAACAAATAGGAACTGCCGCGATATTCCTGTGCAACCAGTAACCCAAACAACCATTCATGGGCTGCAGATGTGATCGCAAAGCCAACTAGGGTGGCCGCAAGAGAAATGTACGTCATTCCCCAGCTCAGCCGGTGGACATTGGCATTACGCGCGTGATCCGTCGCATCGCCAGCGCGCTGATACAAAATGGGCCCAAGAAAGTTCGTAGCCATGGCGGTGATCAGGGCGATGGGACTGTAACCTAGCTGAAACAGAACGGCATACTGCCCCACTTGCTCTCCAGTTGCAAAGGCCTGAAGAGCCCATCGATCCGACACCAGTTGTAGCCAGGTGAAGCCGCCAAAGATGGAGAAGGGCAACGAATAGGACCACATTTGATGGATCCACTGCTGGCGATCGGAGATAACGGGCTGCTGCCGAGAGAGAGTGCCACGCAAAAAGATAAGCTGGGAAAATGTGATCAGTAATAAAGACAAAGCGTACCCGATCACGACGGCCAAACTGGTTGCACCTAAGCATGCGATAGTACCTAATGCGAGCAGGATTTTCAGCCATGCATCCAGCCCGCTATGAAACGCAACTATCGCCCTTTGCCGAGCGGCATTTTGAATGCCACTGCAAGCGCCGTTATACCCGGTCAACACCGCCAAAACTAACGCCGCAGCAACAAGCCCGATCCAATGTGAATACCCGAGCCACAACAGACCCGCAATGATAATCAACCCGACAAGTGCAACGACGAGTGTGGCCCAGACCAGCAACTGACGAGTGGCATAGAGGTAACCTTCAAGGTCGTGCTTTTCTGTAGCGATAGGGTAAAAGCGATTAATGGCATTACCGATACCACCCGTCACCATCTGATTCACCAAACTCGCAACGGTGAGCCCTAGAGCGAGTTGGCCATAGTGCTCAGGGTCGAGGTACTCTGTCAACACGCGCACCAGCAATAATGCTCCAGCTACCGTGACGATCTGCCCGATGACAATCCAACTGCCCTCTTTCGCTAGACGAATGTAGCGCTCGCGAATCACCATTTATAGCAGTCCGTCCGACTCAATCTTCCCCACCAGCGACTTAGCGTCATAGAGCACGTGCGCCGGCTTGCCGACGGCATTGATACCAGCACCGCGCAGTTGTGGGAATTTCAAATGCGCAATAGCCACAATCAATGCGACGTAGGTATTGGCCTGTGGTTTGCCCGCCAGCAGCGTAACTCCGTACTCGCGCTCTGCCGTGGCGATGTCGATCCACCGATCGTAGATGTCGAAGCGGGCATGACATCTGGTGAGTTTGTGCACGAAGACCATGACGTGGAAATTGCTCAAGTCCTGCTAACCCGCCTTGAAAGCCAGGTAGAGGAAGAGGATTCTGGAGTTGGCGACCTGCATCAGGCGCAGGGTCATGAGTTTGACGATATCGTCGGGACATAGCCGCCCATGCTGTCGTTGATCCTGCGGCCAGCGAGAATGCCGGCGGTATAGTTGCCGATCTCCTGCTCCTTGTGCGTGAGGTAGTAAAGATCGACCCCGATACCGAGGCAACCGACCCGGCCGCAGAGTAAGATCAGGAAACTCCATACGCCGACGGCTGCTTCGACAATGTCGATCGGATGCAATGGGGATGTATGTAGGCAGGAGCATGCGTCGCCTATGCTAATCGACTTTGATCGAATAGTGGAAGCAACTGTATTCTACATCCGGAGGGAATTGCACAGGAAATCCGGGGCGCCTTGGTCGCCTACAACCTGGTTCGCCTTGAAATGGCCAAGGCCGCGATTCAGGCCAAGGTCGAACCAACGGATATGAGTTTCTTGCGCGCCTTGCACATCTTGCAGAACGAGATGATCTGGGCCATTGGCATGGCCCCGGGCGGGTTGCCTGCCCATCTGATGCGCTTGCGCACTCAACTTCAATTCGCCATCGTGGAAAAAAGACGGGGGCGTCAATGCCCCCGTCTCGTTAAAGCCCTTCCAAACCGCTATGCCGCCCTTTACCTCAAGAAAAACCCTAATTGAACGGCATTAGCTTATCGGCTGTCTTTTTCCGATCGACAACCCTCGATTAAATAGAACCTACTCAAAAATGCGTCCGGAGAAGGCGGCCTACCTCTTACCCGGACGATCATCACACAATCATCCAAGCTGCCGGTACTGTGGCCAGGGCGCCGCCTCCGATAATGTTGGCACCATCCATCTGGAAGATGTAGTTCTCCCCTGAAGCAGCGTTACGCCAGAATATGTCACTCTTACCATCACCGTTGTAATCGCCCTTGGCATCGGCGACCGTCCAAGCCGTTGGTACTGTGGCCAGAGCGCCGCCTCCTATAATGTTGGCCCCATCCATCTGGAAGATGTAGTTCTCCCCTGTAGTACCGTTACGCCACAGGATGTCGTTCTTGCTGTCACCGTTGTAGTCGCCAGTCCCCGCGACCACCCAAGCCGTTGGTACTGTGGCCAGGGCGCCGCCTCCGATAATGTTGGCACCATCCATCTGGAAGATGTAGTTCTCCCCTGAAGCAGCGTTACGCCAGAATATGTCACTCTTACCATCACCGTTGTAATCGCCCTTGGCATCGGCGACCGTCCAAGCCGTTGGTACTGTGGCCAGAGCGCCGCCTCCTATAATGTTGGCCCCATCCATCTGGAAGATGTAGTTCTCCCCTGTAGTACCGTTACGCCACAGGATGTCGTTCTTGCTGTCACCGTTGTAGTCGCCAGTCCCCGCGACCACCCAAGCCGTTGGTACTGTGGCCAGGGCGCCGCCTCCGATAATGTTGGCACCATCCATGTGGAAGATGTAGTTCTCCCCTGAAGCAGCGTTACGCCAGAATATGTCACTCTTACCATCACCGTTATAGTCGTTGCCGAGCGGCTTCTTCCCAAGATTCACCAGCCCATCCGCAAACTGGATCGTCTCAATCCCATACAACGTATCCACCCCGTCATCGCCGTTCGCCGCATTGTTGTCGGTTACGGTGTAGAAGCCGCCGGGGTCCCTGAGCACGGTGTACTCGCTCTTCAGTCCCGAGAACTGCGCCGTATCCTTGCCCTGGCCGCCGGTCAGGGTGTCGTTGCCGCTCAGGCCCTGGAGGAAGTTGTCGAAGGCATCGCCGGTGAGGGTGTCGTTGAACTGCGAGCCGGTGATGTTCTCGATGTTGCTGATGCTGTCGGTGCCGAGCCAGTGGTCGATGACGGTCGCCGCGCCGCTCGATAGTGTCACCGTTACGGCGCTGAGGTTGCTGGAATAGCTGACGCGGTCGTTGCCCAGGCCGCCATCCATGCTGTCGTCGCCGGCCATGCCTTCGAAGGTCTGGTCGCCGATGCCGCCGAGCATGGTGTCGTTGTAGTCGGAACCGCGCACGGCTTCGATGTTGCTGAAGGTGTCGGTGCCGACGGCGACGCCGACGAAGCCGCCGTCGGTGGCGGTGCCGCTGCCGATGATGCTGTTGCTGAAGGTGACCGTTACCGGGGCGATCGAGCCGTCGTAGCGGATGGTGTCAAAGCCGAGGCCGCCGTCGATGGCGTCGTCGCCGCCGCGGCCTTCGAAGGCGTTGTTGCCGCCGTTGCCGGTGAGGACGTCGGCGGACATCGAGGCGCGCACCTGCTCGATGCTGATCAGGGTGTCGGTGCCGCCGTAGCCGTCAGAGGCGAGGTTGGTGGTGAAGTTCACATTCACCGCGCCGCCGTTGTAGGTGACGCGGTCGGTGCCCATGCCGCCGTTGATGGTGTCGTTGCCGCCCAGGCCTTCGAAGTTTTCGAAGTAGCCGGTGGCGATGATCTGCGAGCTGGTGCTGCCGCCGGTGAGGGTGTCGGCGAAGTTGGTGCCGATGACGCTGTCGATATTCAACAGGGTGTCGGTGTTGCCCCAGGGATCGGTGGCGTGGTTGGTGAGGGCACCGAGGTTTACGCTGACCGCGCCCGGCGAGTTGACGTAGGTGACTTGCGCGAAGTGGGTCGGGGCGTTGGTGCCGCCGTCGATGGTGTCGTTGCCGCCCATGCCTTCGAAGGTTTCGGCCTGGTAGGTGCGCAGGTAGGGGTTGATGTTGGCGGCGTTGCCGGTGAGGGTGTCGGCGAAGTGCGAGCCCTGGATGCTTTCGATGCCGGTCAGGGTGTCGTTGGTGCCCCACTGGTCGGTGGCGGTGCCGGCGCCGAGGGCGCCGCTCATGGTCACCGTAACGCCAGCGCCGACTGGTCCGAATACGTAGCTGGCGCGGTCGTAGCCGGTGCCGCCGTCGATGGTGTCGTTGCCCATCATGCCGATGAAGGAGTCGTTGCCGCTGCCGCCGGTGAGGGTGTCGGCAAAGTCGGAGGCGTAGATTTCCTCGATGTTGATGAGGGTGTCGGTGCCGCCGAAGCCATCGAGGACGGTGCCGCTGCCATTGCTGGTGAAGGTGGCGTTGATGGCGCCGGTGGAGCGACTGTAGCGGGCCTGGTCGAAGCCGAAGCCGCCGTTGATGGTGTCGTGGCCGCCCATGCCTTCGATGCCGTTGTTGGCACTGCTGCCGGTGAGGCTGTCGGCGAACATCGAGCCGCGGATCTGTTCGATGTTGATCAGGGTATCGGTGGTGTTGCCCATCATGCCGCCGGTTTCGACGGCGGTGCCGTTGAAGCCGTTGCCGCCGTTCTGGTCGGTGTCGAGGGTGACAGTGACGGACCCCATGTTGTTTTCGTAGCTGACGCGATCGGCGCCGCTGCCGCCGTCGATGGTGTCATTGCCCATGCCGCCTTCGAAGCTTTCGAAGAGCAGCGTGGAGAGCATGACCGAGCTGTCGCCGCCGCCGGTGAGGACGTCGTTGAAGCTGCTGCCGATGATGCCGTCGATATTGGACAAGGTGTCGGTGCCGCCCATGCCGTCGGCGGCGGTGCCGGTGGCCAGGTTCACATTCACCGGCCCGTGGGCCGCGGCATAGCTGACGAAGACGAAGGAGGACGGTGCGTTGCTGCCGCCGTCGATGGTGTCGTAGCCGGAGAGGCCTTCGAAGGTCGTTGGGGTGTCGGCCAGGGTGAAGCTCAGCAGTTGCGCGTCGTTACCGGTCAGCGTGTCGGCGCTGTGCGTGCCGACGATGTGTTCGACATTGAGGATGGTGTCGGTGTCGCTGCCCATCGTCGCGGTGCCGGCGACCAGGTCGACGCTGACGCCACTGCCGTTGCTGTCTTGCGAGTAATCGATACGGTCGCGGCCGGTGCCGCCATCGATGTAGTCGCTGCCCTGCCCGCCGGTGAGGCTGTCGTTGCCGGCGCCGCCGAGCAGGGTGTCGTTGCCGTCCCAGCCGACGAGCTGGTTGTTGCCGGCGTCGCCGGTGATGTGGTCGGCGACGTCGGAGCCTTCGACGTTTTCGATGCCGCTGACGGTAAAGCTGGAGTTGAAGCCGGTGTTGAGCGCGTCGTGGGTGATCGAGCCGGTGCCGGCAAGGTCGACCGTGTATTGGACGATGGTGCCGCCCATGGGATCGGCATCGAGGCCGAGCCAGTCGTTGCCGTCGCCGCCGATGAAGACGTCGGTTCCGGATGAGCCCGGGGTGGACTGGCGTTGCACGGTGACCAGGAAGTCGTCGCCGGCGCCGCCGTTCAGCGTGTCGCTGCCGCCGATGCTGACCAGGACGTCGTTGCCGGCGCCGCCGTTCAGGGCCGTATTGACGTTGTCGTCGTTGATGCCCGTGGTGTCGTCGCCGAGCTTGAGGAAGGAGCCATTGGCGAAGCTGAAATGGCTGCTGGACAGCTTGAACATATTGGCGGGATTATCGCCGGGCGTGAACAGCAGCGAGATCTGCTTGGCCGGCTGCCCGGTGAACTCGTTCCATTGCGTGAATTGCACACCGCGGCCGACATCGGGGCCGTCTTCGATGGGCGTGAAATCGATGTCGGTGGCGGAGAGGCCCGCGTCGAAGACCAGGAAGTCTACGGTCGGATCGAAGTCGAAGGCCGCGCCGTCGGGCAGTTGCGACCAGTAGTAGGTGATGGCGTTGAGCTGCGGCCCACCGACGTCGAAGGTAAACTGCTCGACGCCGGAAACGGTATCGGTGCCGTCGGCCCCGGCCACGGTGAAGTTGCCGCCGCCGTTGTCGGTAATGGTGTAGCTGAGTATGTCGCCGCTGAAATGCGCGGTGTCGAAACCGAAACCGCCGTTGATGGTGTCGTTGCCAAGGCCGCCGGTCAGGGTGTCGTTGCCGCCCTGACCCTGAAGCAGGTTGTTGCCGCCATCGCCGGCCAGGTAGTCGTCGAAATGCGAGCCGGTGACGTTCTCGATGTTGTAGAAGCTGTCGGTGCCGCCCCAGTGGTCGATGCCGCCGCCCGAACCGCCGAACAAGGCGACGCCGACGCCACTGAGGGAACTGGCGTAGCTGATGGTGTCGCTGCCTGCTCCGCCGTCGATGAAATCGTCGCCGGCCATGCCTTCGAAGGTCTCGTTGCCGATGCCGCCCTGCATGCTGTCGTTGAATTCCGAACCGCGCACGGACTCGATGCCGGTGAACATGTCCACGCCGCCGCCGATGCCGGCGAAGCCGCCGTCATAGGCGCCACCTTCGCCGGCGACATCGTTGCTGAACATGACTTGCACGGCGGAGGCCGACTGGTCGAAGCGAATGGTGTCGAAGCCCGCGCCGCCGTGGATCATGTCGTTGCCGCCGCGGCCTTCGAAGGCGTTGTTGCCGCTGTTGCCGGTCAGCACGTCGTTGAAGTTGGAGCCGCGGATCTGCTCGATGTTGATCAGGACATCGTTGCCGGCGGCGCCGGTGGCCATGCCGGCCATGAAGCCTTCACCGAGGGTGACCGTGACGGAGCCGTTGGCGCCGGCGTAGCTGACGCGATCGGTGCCGCTGCCGCCGTCGATGGTGTCGTTGCCAAGACCGCCGTCGAACTGTTCGAACAGGTTGCTGGAGACGATGAAGGCGCTGCGGCTGCCGCCGGTGATGGAGTCGTTTCCGGCGCTGCCGATGATGCCGTCGATGTTGCGCAACTGGTCCTGGCTGGTGCCGGCGCCGAAGCCGTCCGAGGCCCAGCCCTGGGCCAGATTGACCTGGATCGGGCCGGTGGAACTGGAATAGGAGGCAAGTGCGAAGCTGGAGGGTGCGCTGGTGCCGCCATCGATGGTATCGGCGCCTTCACGGCCTTCGAAGACCTGAGTGCGGTCGCTGCTGAGGAACTGGCTGAATACGCCGGGGTCGCCGGTGAGGGAATCGGCGTAGGCGGAACCGACCACGGTCTCGAAATTTGTGACCATGTCGATATTGCCGAAGGTATCGGTGGCCGTGCCGGCGCCGAGATCGACCATGACGCCATAGATCAGGTCGCCGGAGCCGGTGCTGCGGTAGCTCAGGGTGTCGTTGCCGTCACCGCCGTCGAGGGTGTCGTTGCCGTCGCCGCCGAAGACGAGGTCGTTGCCGCGGCCGGCGTCGATGACGTTGACGCCACTGCTGCCGACCAGGTAGTCGTTGTAGATGGAGCCGGTGATGTTCTCGAAGCTGGCGAGGATGTCGGTGCCGCCCCAGCCGTCGAGGGCGCGGTCGGCGCCCAGCGCGCCGATGGAGAAGCCCTGCCACGAGGTGCCGCCGCCGAGCGCGCCGGCGGAAAGGTTGACCGCGACGCCAAAGCCGTCGCCGTTACTGTCGTAGTCGCCGTCGTAGCTGACGGTATCGATGTCGTCGCCGCCGGTCAGGCTGTCATCGCCCTGGCGGCCCTGGAACATCTGGTTGCCGGCGCCGCCGGTGATGGTGTCGTTGTGGTTGGAGCCGACGATGGCTTCGACATCCCAGAGGAAATCGGTGTAGCCCATGCCGTCGCTGCCGCCGCCGTTACCGCTGGTCAGCGAGACGCTGATGCCGGCGTTGGAATTGCGGTACAGGGCCACGTCAAAGCCGCTGCCACCGATGATGCTGTCGTCGCCGGAGCCGCCGTTGAAGAGTTCGCGGTAGTCGGACACGGCATTGCCGCCGGTCAGGGTGTCGTTGCCGAAACCGCCCCAGAGGGCGTTGATGCCGCCGACGAGGGTGTCTTCGCCGACCTGGTTGCCGCCCGCGCCGACAGTGACGATCCCGGTCGCGAGGTTGGCGGTGACTGCGGTGCTGGATCCGTCGTAGCGCGCCCAGTTGTATTCGTAGTCATCGGCGTCCATCACGCCGTTGCTGTTGAGGTCGACCCAGCCGCCATCGATACGGTCATTGCCGGCGCCGCCCTGGAACCATTCGGTCTTGATGCCGCGGAAATCGGTGCTGTCGCTGCCGCCGGTCAGGGTGTCGCCAAAGTTGCTTCCAAACACGCCGTCGATGTTGATCAGGGTATCGGTCCCGGATTGGATACCGCCCGTCACGGTATCGGTGTCGATGCTGTCGATTGCGATTCCGGTCCCCAGGTTGACAATGACGCCGGCAGCAACGGTGGTGGCACTGAACCCCGCCCAGTCGGTATCGATGCTGTCACCGACGGTACCACCGTCGAGCGTGTCGTTGCCAGTCAGCCCGTTGAGCAAATCGCTACCGGCGCCGCCGTTCAGGGAATTACCCTGGCCGTTGCCAATGATCCAGTCGTTGTAAGCGGAGCCGATCACGTTCTCGATGTCGAACGCGCTTCCGAGATTGTCCGTATTACCCCAGCCGTCCACAGCCCGCTGCGATGCCACCGGGCCAAAGTTGACGCCCTGCCATGAGTTGGTTTGGGAGGCTCCCGACAAGTTGACCACGACGCCCAGGGCATTGCCATCGGCATTGGCATCGCCGGAATAATCCAGGGTATCGACATTGGCACCGCCGATGAGCGTGTCGGCGCCGTTGCCGCCGACCAGGGTGTCGTTGCCGCCGCCGCCGGAGAGGCTGTCGGCGCCGTCGATACCGACCAGACGGTTGGCGTTGGCGTCGCCGGTGATGATGTCATTGCCATCCGAGCCTTCGACGTTTTCGATGCCGGAGAGCGTGAAGCTGGATGAATTCGCACCCGCCGAGATCGCCTGCGCGCCGACTGCGAGATTGCTCAGATCGACGGTGTAGCCGACCAAGCCTTGAACCGATTCAAGGGCCAAGGTATCGTTGCCGGCGCCGCCGTTGAAGACGTCGGTACCGGAACCGCCAAGCTGGCCGCCCGCGGCACCGATGGTGACGAGCACGTCGTCGCCGTCGCCGCCATTGAGGGTGTTGCTGGCGCCAAAGCTGACCATGAGGTCGGAGGTGGCGCTGCCGTCGTGGATGTCGCTGCCGAGGTCATCGGCAACGGTGCCACTGGTGCCGTCGCCAACGATCAGCAGCGAGCCGCTGGCGAAGCGGACCATGTCGGCGGCGATCTTGTAGGGATTGGTTCCGTCGGGCACGCCCGGGGTGAACACCAGAGTGACCGTCTTGACCACGCTGCGGCTGACCGGGTCGAGCTGTTCGAGGAAGACGCCTTGCTGATCGCCGGAAAGTCCGAAGCGGAAATTCGTTGCGACCATGCCGGGGTCATTGACATTGAGGATATCGACCAGCGGATTGAAATTGACCGCGGCGCCGTTGCCGAGACCTTCGTAATCGATGGTGTTCCCGGTCAGGTTCAGCGTGCCGCCGTTGTAGTTGCCGGTACCATAAAACTGGACTTGCTCGATGCCGATCAGGGTATCCGTGCCTTCGGGACCGACAAGTGTGTAGCTGCCGTCACCGGAACGGGTGATCGTGTTGTTCGCAAGGTAGTCGCTGAACTGGAGGAGGTCGAAGCCGGCGCCGCCGATGTAGGTGTCATTGCCAAGGTCGCCCGACATGGTGTCGTTGCCATCGAGGCCGGAGAGGACGTTGTTGTTCACATCGCCCCGCAGAATGTCGGCGAAGTTCGATCCGGTGGCATTGTCGATGTTTCTCAGGGCATCGTCGCCAAAAGCGTATCCAGCGCCTGTCCAGTACTCCCAACCGTCGTTGGAGGCGCGTCCGGTGTAACCCGACAGGGCATTCCCCCCCGCGTCAAGCTGAACGACAACACCGCTCTGCGAACTGGCGTAGGACACCGTGTCAATGCCGGCGCCGCCATCGATGCTGTCGGAACCGCCCATGCCCTCGAAGCTGTTGTCGTTGGCATCGCCGGTCAGGCTGTCGCCTTGCTGGCTGCCCTGAACTGCCTCGAAGTTGAGCAGGTTGGGGCTTCCCAGCTGAATGGTTACGGCTTGCTGAAACTGAAAACTGACGGTATCGAAGCCGTCGCCACCGTCGAGGGTGTCGACGCCGGTTTCGGCGCCACGGCCGTCGATGAAGTTGTCATGAATGTTGCCGGTGAGGGTGTCGGCGAAGCGCGTGCCAGCCAGGTTCTCGATGTCGATCAGGGTATCGGTACCGAGGCCATTCAAGGCGCTGTCGACCACGGTGGCTGCGCCGAAGTCGTCCAGGACCACGCTAATGCCGGACATCGCGTGTTCGAAATCCGCCGTGTCAATACCGGCGCCGCCATTCAAGGTATCGTCGCCCCGGTCGGCCTTCAGCAGGTCGTTGCCGTCGCCGCCGGAAAGGCTGTCGTTGCCCGCGACGATGGTCGTGTACTCAGCGTTGTACCAGTTGAGCTCATCGCCCTGGAGCCGGTCATCGCCAGCGCCACCGGAGATGGTTTCGGTCCCTGCCCCGCCTTGCATCTCGTCGTTGCCGTTGCCGCCGGTCAGGACGTCATCGCCGTCACCGGCCGAGACCCAGATGCCGCCGTCGCTACCGACAAAGCTGTCGTTGCCGCCGGCCAGGAAAACCTGCATCCACCGGGTGCCGGAAAGGTTGACCGTGTCGGCAAAATTGGTTGCCACGATGCCGTCGATATCGATCAGGGTGTCGGTGCCGCCATGGCCGTCCAGCACCGTGCCGCTGCCATCGACGAGGTTTGCCGTAATGCCGGGGCTGCCGGGATAGCTGATGGCAGAATCGTTGTACGACGAGTAAAAGGCCTGGTCCTGGTTGAACGGGTCATTGTCGCCGCCATTCAGCGTGTCGTTGCCCTCGCCGCCGATGAGCGTGGCTCCGCCCGGCATAAAGCCACCGGCCTCCCCGCCATTGAGGCTGTCATTGCCGGTATTGCCATAGAGGGTGGCATTGCCATGGGCGAACATCGTGTCGTTGCCGGCCTGGCCATTAAGGATGATGTTGGAGTCAAAAGGCCCGTGCATCACGTCGTCGCCCGACGTCGGGTTGTAGTACTGGGCGATGCCGACCACGATACGGACGGCGGAGGTGCTGTCGAAGGCGTGCAGCATGCTGTCGCCTGCGCCGACCACGACTTCAAGTTCGGGATCGCCATCGAGATTGACCAAGGCCGGCGAGCTGTACCCGGCGCTGACGCTGATGCTGCCCAGGGGGTTAGCTCCGTCAATCCGCTCGACAAAATTGAACGCCGTGCTGCTGCCGGTGTTCTCGAAATATTGCAGCGAGCCATATCTGTTGCCGACCACCAGATCGAGGTCGCCGTCGCCGTTGAAGTCGATCAGGCTCGGCCTGGCATCGGAATTGACACTGAGGGAGCCAATGCCACCCTCGCCACCGTCAGCGAATACGGCGAGCGTCCCGGGAGGCGTCAAGGCGTCGTTGGTGTTGATCAGGTGCACCAGGGAGCTGCCCTGACCCACGACGGCATCCATATCGCCGTCGCCGTCGAGATCGCCGAAGGTGGGCGCCAGGGAACTGTATGGGGAGAGCGAGATTCCGGCGAAGGGATCGCTTCCTGCTCCGGACTGGAGAGTGAAGACGCCGGCGTCGTTCCGATAGTAGTCCATGGCGCCTTGATACCCGCCGACGGCCATGTCCAGGTCCCCGTCGAGGTCGAGATCGGCGAAAGCGGGCGCGGCGTAGTAAGCGACGTTGACGCCGAGAAACGGATTGGCGCCGCCTGTCTGCTCGACATAGACGGGGGCGGCCGCCGAACCGGTGTTCAGGTAGTAATGCACCGCCCCGTCGTAGTCGCCCACGACCAGGTCCAGATCGCCGTCACCATCGAGGTTGACAAAGACGGGCGCGGCGCCGTTGCCATAGGAGCCCACGGGAAGGCTGATTCCGTTGAACGGGCTGGCGGCGCCGGCTTGCTCGGCATACACGGACACGTTGGGATCGGCGTTCTGGTTCGCGTTGGGGAAGTAATGCAGGATGCCGTCCTGGGCGCCCAGCACGATTTCGGGCAGGCCGCTGCCGTCGAGGTCGGCGACCGTGGCGACGCCCCAGACGCCGACGTCGACGCCGTTGAACGGGTTGCCGGGCTGAGGCGTCCCGCCTTCTCCGCCGTCATAGCCTTCGATCACGCCAAAGGATGGCGCGGTGCTGGTGCCGGTGTTCACGAGTATGTTCACCGTGCCATACTCATCGCCGGCTACGGCGTCCAGATCGCCGTCACCGTCGAGGTCGAGGAAGGCGGCGCTGCCGGTCGTGCTGATTTGATTGTTGACGGCAGCGAAGGGATTTGCCGTACCGCTCAGTTCGGTAAAGGCCGGGGCCAGGTTCGTGCCGGTGTTCTGGAAATAGTGCAGGGAGTAGTCGTCTCCTATCACCGCATCCAGATCGCCGTCACCGTCGAGGTCGGCGAAGCTTGGAGCGCTGTATGAAAAAGCACCAAAATTGACGGCGTTGAAGGGGTTGGCGGTGTCCGTTTGCTCCGCATAGAATGGTTCGCTGTGGTCGAGGCTGGTATCGGTGTTCAGGAAGTAGCGCACCTTGCCGCCGAATGCACCCATCGCCAGATCCAGGTCACCGTCGCCGTCCAGGTCGGCGAGGCTCGGGGTGCTGTAGGCGCCGCCGCCGATGGCGAAGGCGGTACTGGTGATGCTGCCGAAAGGGTTGCCGCTGCCGTCAAGGGGGTTATACGTCCCGGTCTGGTTGTTGAAGATGCCGCCGTCGTTGCGGTAGTAGCTCAGCGTGCCGGCAAAATTGCCCACGACCAGGTCCAGATCGCCGTCGCCGTCGACATCGCCGAAACTCGGCGCGCTGTAGCCGCTGGCGATTGTGATCCCGGTCAAGGGATCCGCCAGAGGAGTCGGCATCGGCGCTACGGCCGGGGCGCCGGCCGCGTCGGTGACGACCAGGGTCAGGTTCGCCACCTGCTGGTTGTCCGAGAGGCTCATGTAGGTCAGGTTCTCGATCACCGCCTCGATCGCCGCCGCATGCGCCGCGGCATTGAAACTCACCACCAGCGTCTCGCCCACTCCGCCGCCGGTGAAGCTGCCGATGACGATGCCGCCGTAGCTGATGCTGTTGCCACTTACGCCGATCTGCCCGACGCCAACGCCCTGATGGCGGATGCCCACCTGGTCGGTCTGCGTCAGGCCGCCGAGCGCCAGCGAACCGCCATTGAAATTCTGCTCGGGGTCGACCAGGTAGATGTCGATGTCGAGCAGTTGCGGCGTGAGGTTGGCGGCTTCCTCGCCGACGAAAACGTATTGGGTCAGGGCGGAAAGCGTGGGGGCGATGTTGGGCATGGCGATACTCCCTTAATGGCATTGTTGCGAATGCGATACGATCCTTGGCCGGGGCTTGGGGTGGTTTCGGCGTCAAAACCACGATCACCCGCAAGACGGGAAACGCAGCTATCATGGCCTCGCAAAATTCAACTGTCAAGCATTCGCGGCCAGCGCTTGAAAGCGGGGCGCGGTGGGCAGAATTTCAAGGAGTTGGAGTGAATACGACAGCGATTTCCGGCGGCTCGCAGGGCCGCGGCGACATGCTGATGCTGGCCGGCAGTTTCGAGGACTGGCTGGGCGAGGCGGATGCCTGCCTGGCATTGACGACCTACCAGCGCGGGCGCCTGATGTTCGTCGGCCGCAAGCCGGCCGGCGGCGTGCGCGCGCATGAACGCCTGATCCAGCAGTGCCAGGGGCTGTGGACCGACGGCGAGGACCTTTGGGTCAGCGGGCTGTACAGCCTGATCCGGATGCGCAATGTGCTGGCCGCGGGCGAGCGCACGCCCACCGGGGCGGATCGGCTGTTCGTGCCGCGCGAAACGCGCATCACCGGCGGTGTGGATGTCCATGACATCGGCGTGACCGGGATCGACGGCCGTCCGCAGCCCGTCTTCATCAACACCGCCTACAGCTGCCTGGCGACGGTCAGCGAGACGGCGAGCTTTCGCGAGTTCTGGCGGCCGCGCTTCATCTCGGCCCTGGCGAACGAGGATCGCTGCCACCTTAACGGACTGGCGATGCGCGAGGGCAAGCCGGCCTTTGTCAGCGCGGTGAGCCAGTCGGACGTGGCCGACGGCTGGCGCGAACGACGCCGCGACGGCGGCGTGGTGATCGATGTGGCCAGCGGCGAGGTGGTGCTGGGCGGGCTGTCGATGCCGCATTCGCCGCGCTGGCATGACGACCGCCTGTGGCTGCTGAATTCGGGCACCGGCGAGTTCGGCACCGTGGACATTGCGGCGGGCCGCTTCACGCCGGTGGCCTTCTGCCCCGGCTACGCGCGCGGCCTGGCTTTTGTCGGCAAGTACGCGGTGATCGGGCTTTCGCGCCCGCGCCACAACCAGACTTTCGAGGGCCTGGAACTGCAAGATCGCTTGAAGGCGAAGGATGCGACGCCGCGCTGCGGGGTGATTGTGGTTGACACCGTCAGCGGGACCACCGTCTCCTGGCTGCGCTTCAACCATACGGTGGAGGAACTGTACGACGTCGCCGTGCTGCCCGGCGTGCGCCAGGCCGAGGCGATCGGCTTCCAGGGCGAAGCGATCGAGCGTCAGGTCAGCGTCGAGTAGCGGCAGCGGCGATGGCCGAGCAGCCCCCCGCACCACCGCCCCGGACTCTGTCTGCCGGGGATTCCGTTTCGCCGTCCGGCCAGCGCCGACTCCTGACGCCGGAGCGTCTGGTCGCGCGCGCGCGCGGCACTGGCCGATCACCGGGCGGGACGGCTGGCCGAGGCCGGCGCCGGGTATGAATCGATCCTGGCCGAGGCGCCGCAGTATGCGCCGGCGCTGAACGGGCTGGGCCTGACGCGGCTGGCGACGGGCGAGCCCGATCGCGCCCGCACCCTGCTGGCCGAGGCCGTGGCGCTGCGTCCGGATTCCGCCCGCTACCGCTACAACCTGGGCAACGCACTGGACGCGCTGGGGCAGACCGGGGCCGCGGCCTATCGCCAGGCCTTGCGCCTCGATCCGGCACACGTGCGGGCGGCGCGGCGGCTGGGCGCGCTGTTGCGCCGCCATGGGCGCATCGATGCGGCGATCGCCTGCCTGCGGCGGGTGGTGGCGCTGACCCCGGACGATGCCAGCGCGCATAACGACCTCGGCAGCCTGTACATGCTGCGCGGCCTGGGCGAACTGGCGCTGGCCTGCTTCGGCCGCGCGCTCGACCTCGATCCCAGCTTGGGCGAGGCCCGCTTCAACCGTGGCAAGCTGCGCGCCGAGACTTCGCCGGACGACGCGGCGCGCGCCGACCTCGAGGCGGCGAGCGCGCTGGTGCCGCGACTGGCGACCGAGGCGGCCTGCCACCTGGCGGTGTTGCACCGCCACTTCTGCGACTGGGAGGGCGAGCCGGCGCGGGTTGCCGCGCTCTGCGCGCGCATCGAAAAGACCATGGGCGAGGATCCGCGGCGCGGCCTGCCGCTGCTGACGCTGAACGTGGTACCGGTGCCGGCAGCCCTGCGCCTCGCCGTGGCACGCCACCTCGGGCGCGGCGTCGAACGCGAGACGCAGGCGCTGCGCGAGCGCTGCGCCTTCCGCCACGCCGCGCGGCGCGACACGGAGCGCCTGCGCATCGGCTACGTCTCGCCGGATTTCCGCACCCATGCGGTGGGCACGATGATCCACGACCTGTTCCGCCACCATGACCGCGACGCGGTGACGGTGCATGCCTATTCGCTGGTGGAGCTCGACGATCCCTACCAGCGCAGCGTGCGTGCCGGGGTCGACGCGTTCGCCGACGTGTCGCGCGAATCGCACGCGGCGATCGCCCGCCGCATCCATGCCGACGGCATCGACGTGCTGGTGGACCTGGCCGGCTACACGACGCATTCCCGAACCGCGATCTTCGCCCTGCGGCCGGCGCCGGTGCAGATGCATTGGCTGGGCTATCTGGACAGCATGGGCGCGGATTTCCTGCCCTACATCCTGGCCGATGCGCAGGTGATCCCGCCGGGCAGCGAGGACGAATTCAGCGAAACCGTGGTGCGCCTGCCGCACGGCTTCGCGCTGGCCCCGGCGCCACCGGCGGAGGCGACGCCGGGTACGGCGCCATCGCGCGACGAGCTTGGCCTGCCCGACGACGCGTTTGTCTTCTGCTGCATGAACGGCCTGCACAAGCTCGACGCGGAGTGCTTCGCCGCCTGGATGCGGATCCTGGCGCGCACGCCGGGCAGCGTGCTGTGGCTGCCGGCAGGCGCGCCGACCGCACGGGCCAACCTGGAGCGCGCCGCCGCGACGCAGGGCGTGGATCCCGCGCGCCTGCACTTCTCGCCGCGAGTTCCGCTGGCCGCTTACCTGGCGCGCTATCGCTGCGCCGACCTGTTCCTCGACACCTTCGCCTACAACGCCGGGGCGACGGCGGCCGGGGCGCTGCGCATGGGCCTGCCGCTGCTGACGAAGCCCGGCACAAGTTTCATGAGCCGGATGGGCGCCAGCCTGTGCGCGGCAGCCGGCATTCCGGAAATGGTCTGCGCGGATATCGATGCCTACGAGGAACGCGCGGTGGCGCTGGCGATGCAGCCGGGCAAACTCGATGCGGTGCGCAGGCAGCTTGCCGAAGCCCGCGACACCGCGCCGCTGTTCGATGCGCCACGCTTTGCCCGTCAGTTGGAGGCGGCCTATCGCACAGTCTGGAAACATCACCATGACGGCGCGGGTTCCCGCTGCATCGATGTCGCCCGCGTCGGTTAAGGCACGGGTTGCCATCGCTGGAGCCCGCTTGCCGGCGAATGGGCGGTTGCTTCGCGAGCAAGCTCGCTCTACCGGCCGTCAACCGTCGGCGCCGTTGCCGCTCCGTTCCAGGTTTCCAAGAGCCTTCTTGATGTGTTCGTAAAGCCCCGGAAGGTCTTTATGAATGGTTTTCCAAACGATTTCCAGGTCGACCTTGAAGTAGCCATGGGCGACGGCATTACGCATCTGGTAGGCAAACGCCAAGGGTAATTCCGGGTGTCCGACCGCGAACTCGGGATAATGCTGCTCGATGTTGTGGCTGGCCTCGCCAATAGATCTCCAAGTTCCGGATTACGGCATCCTGGGCCATTTCGTTCTGCAAGAACGCCACTTCGTCGATGTCCTGGACGTAGCGGTCAACGCGCTCAATGGCTTCCCGAATGTGTCCAAGGTAGTCCGTCAACCGTTGTTGGTCTCGAGTCACACTGGTACCGCTTCGGCGAGCACAATGTCACGGAATTTCTCCGGCAGGGCCCTGGGTGTCAGTACATCGACCGGCACGCCCAGTAATTGCAGCAATTCGTGCCGGATCGCGCCGATGTCCAAGAGCGTCGTTTCCGGGGTAGGGTCGATGAGCAAGTCCAGATCACTGTGCTCGGTGTCGCCGCCATGAGCTACCGACCCAAAGACGCGCGGGTTGCGGGCGCGATGAGCCGCCACTACCTGGCGGATGGCTTCACGGTGAGCGGCAAGGGCTAAGGATGGTTTCACGGCTTCACAGGTTTCATCAATCACTGGACACGATTTCACGATACATGACCCAGATGATCCACGTCAATCACTGTGGCGGACTGACAATACCCGTTACGCTCCGCTCCGGTGGTCCGGAACCGCCGTGCCGCCGGCGCCGACTCCTGGTCCCGGCCGGGCAAATCGCGAGCAAGCTCGCTCCGGCGAATCGGGTGCCTGCATCGCGAGCAGGCTCGCTCCTGCGGGCGGGGCGATGCGGTCTTTCTGCAGGAGCCGGCTTGCTGGCGAACCGGGGGGCGGCCGGCGGGCAGCTGAGTTGCGCGAGTTTGCATTTATCATCCGGGCATTGCCGTAAGGCAGATATGTCGGGACAGTGATGCCGGCCAATTGCGCGATCGATTTTTATCCCTCTTCGTTTTCCAGCCGCGGACCGCAGCTGATGGGGCTGAACGCCGCCAACGAGGGGTTTCTCGACGGCTTCGTGCGCCATGCCCGGGTGGATGGGCTGTTTGCCCACACCCGCAGCGGCGAGGAGTTTGCGGCTTTCGGCAATATCGTCGGCGCGGCCCGCGGCGCCGGGTTCCCGATCAGCCGCATCGCTCCGGGCGACAACGCGGCGCTGGGCCGGGTCGGTGCGCTGCTGCATCCCTTCCCCGGATTCGGTCCGCTGGCGTGGAACCGCCGCTTCGGCGACTCGCGCGCCTATTCGCTGCTGGGCATCACGCATACCACCGCCACCCATGCGGTGATGGATTCGATCGGCAACCTGCTGGTGGCGCCGATCGAGCCGTGGGATGCGGTGGTGTGCACCTCGACGGCGGTGCGCGGCACTTACGAGCGGGTGCTCGATCATTGGCAGGACTACCTGGCGAGCCGGCTCGGCGCCAGCCGCCTGCCGCGGCCGGAGCTGCCGATCATTCCGCTGGGCGTGGATACGGCGAGATTCGCCGACGGGGCCGCCGCCGCGGCGGCGCGGACAAGGCTGCGCGAACGCCTGGGAATCGGCGTGGACGATGTGGTGGTGCTCTGGATGGGACGCTTCAACCATGCCGCCAAGGCCCATCCGATACCGGCCTGCCTGGTGCTGGAAGGGCTGGCACGGCAGGTGCCGGCGCGCATCGTGCACCTGCAGGCCGGATGGTTCGCCGATGCCGGGATGGAAAATGGCTTCAAGGAGGCGGCGCAAACGCTGGCACCGAGTGTGCGCCAGATTTACGTGGATGGCCGCGAGCCGGATGTTCGTCGCGATGTCTGGGCCGCGGCGGATATCTTCATGTCGCTTTCCGACAATCTGCAGGAGACCTTCGGGCTGACGCCGATCGAAGCGATGGCGGCCGGCCTGCCGGTGGTGGTCAGCGACTGGGATGGCTATCGCGACACGGTGCGCGACGGCATCGACGGCTTTCGCATTGCGACGACGATGCCCGCGGCCGGCGCCGGCGAGGACCTGGCGCTGGGTTACAGCTCGGGCGCCCTGCCCTACGGCGCGTATTGCGGCGTGACCAGCCAGATGGTCAGCGTGGACCTGCAACGCTGCGTGGAGGCGCTGGTCGCGCTGGCGCGGGATGCCGGGCTGCGCCGGCGCATGGGCGATGCCGGACGCCAACGCGCGCGCGAACTGTTCGACTGGCGCTGCGTGATTGACCAGTATCAGGAGCTTTGCGGGACGCTGGCGCAGATTCGCGCGCGGGGCGAATCCGCGGCACCGCGACAGCCCGGGCGACCGGCCTGCGCCCTGCGCGGCGACCCGTTCGAGGTATTCGCGGCCTATCCAAGCCGAACGCTGGCAGCCGGATCGCGCCTGGATATCGCCGATGCCGCAGCCGCCGGACGCATCGGGGTGCTGCACGAGCAGGACTTGAATCGATTTTCGGCGCCCTGGCGCCTGTCGGCGGAGGACATGCGCGCGATCGTCCGGACCATCGCCGCGCGGCCGGGGGTGACGGTAGACGAACTGGGCCATGGGCTGGACCAGCGACAGCGACTGGCGCTGGTTCGCACATTGGCATGGTTGTTGAAGATGGGGGTGCTGGTAATTTCGGCGCCGGATTGAATGGCGGGAGCGGTGATGCTTTTCTGTAGGAGCCAGCTTTGCCGGCCCCCGAAGGGGAATCCCCGGCATGCAAAACACTGGCGAACTGGACGGCGGCATCGCGAGCAAGCTCGTTCCTAAGGGTGGGACGGCTTGCGACTTAGCCAACGCATCAGTATGATTGCTACTGATTAATTTTGATTGGAGGTCGCCATGTCCCAGGCTGCAACCAAGGTGCTCACCGCGCATGTTCCGCTGCCTCTCGCTGAAAAGGTCGACCAGATTGCCGCGCGCCTGGAGCGATCGCGAGGGTGGATCGTCAAGCAGGCGCTATCCGCCTGGATCGACCAGGAGGAAGAACGCAGCCGCCTGACCCGCGAGGCGTTGGCCGACGTCGACGCCGGCCGTGTCATCGATCATCAGGCCGTGCAGGCTTGGGCCGATAGCTTGAGCACGCCCGATCCGCTGTCGGTGCCGCGCTGATGGAGTTGAAATGGACCGGCAAGGGCTTGTCCGATCTGGCGCGGCTGTACGATTTTCTGGCGCCGGTGAATCCTGCCGCTGCCGCGCGCGTGGTTCTTTCGCTGACTGCCGCACCCTCGGGTTTGCGCGCCAATCCACGCATCGGCGAGCGCCTCGAAGAATTCGATGCGCGCGAAGTGCGCCGCATTATTGTCGGCAATTACGAAATGCGTTACGAAATACAGGGCGACATTATTTATATTTTGCGCATCTGGCATACTCGTGAAGATCGATAGGCGCCGCTACCGATGACTTCGGCGTGGCTGCGGTTCCCGCGTCCCGGGCTGAACCACTATACTTCCGGCCTGCATACGCACGCTGATGGCCCGTTAACCAAGCACCCATGACATCCCCACCCCGATTCCTGCTGTTGGCTCCGATCAAGCGCTGGCTGGGCTTTGCCTGGTTCCTGAGCTTTTTCATCAATTTCTTCATCCTGGCGACGCCGATCTACATGATGCAGGTGTTCGACCGGGTGCTGGTGGGCGGCAACCTGCATACGCTCGGCATGTTGACGCTGATCACGGTGGTGATGGTGGCGGCACAGACGTTCTTCGACCTGATCCGCTCCAGCCTGCTGTCGCGCGCTGGCTATGTGCTGGAGCAGGACCTGGGGCCGCAGGTACTGGACCGGGTGCATGATTTCCAGCTGCAGGCGCAGTCGGGACGCGGCGCGGAAATGATGCGCGACGTGTCGACGCTGCGCAATTACGTGGCCAGCCCGCATCTGCTGTCGATTTTCGATTCGCCCTGGGCGCCGGTGTTCACGGCGCTGATTTTTGCGTTTTCGTGGGTGCTGGGGGTGGTGACGCTGGTCGGCATCGCAATATTGCTGGCGCTGGCGCTGCTCGACGAGCGGGTGACTTTCGATTCATTCACGCGCGCCAACGTGGCGGCGGCGAAGGCGCAGCAGATGGCGGTGACTTCGGTGCGCAATGCGGAGATCGTCCATGCCCTGGGCATGAAGCCGGCGATGCTGAAGCTGTGGCAGGACCTGGCGGAGAAGGCGCTGGGCCAGCTCAAGTTCGCGCTGGATCGCTCGCACGGGATCGTGGCGGCCACCAAGGCGACGCGCACGCTGATCCAGGTGGCGATGCTGGGCGTCGGCGCCTGGCTGGTGATTTCGCAGAATCTTTCGCCGGGCATCATGATCGCGGCGACGATCATCGTGGCGCGCGCAATCGGCCCGGTGGAAACGGCGATTTCCGGCTGGAAGGGCTTTGTCGAGGCGCGCAATGCCTATGCCCGGCTGGAGGCGCTGCTGATCAAGAACGCGCCCGCCGCCGACGCCACCACCGAAGTGGCGCTGCCGGCGATCGAGGGCGCCATCGAAGCCGAGCAGGTGAGCTTCGGCTTCGGCCCGAATGCGATGCTGTTTTCGGGTGTCTCGGTCCGGCTCGAAGCGGGACAGGCGCTGGGTCTGGTAGGGCCGAGCGGCGCCGGCAAATCGACGCTGGCGCGCATCATGCTGGGGCTGGTGCCGCCGGTGCAGGGCAAGGTGCGGCTCGACGGCTACGACGTGCGGCAGTACGAGCGCAGCGCGCTGGGCATGCAGTTGGGCTATCTGCCGCAGGACGTGGAGCTGTTCGCCGGCACCCTGGCGCAGAACATCGCCCGCATGCAGGACCCCGCCGAGCATTCCGAGGAAATTACCCGGGTCAGCGAACTGGTGGGACTGACGCCGCTGGTGGCGCGTCTGCCGGGGGGATTTCAGGCGATGCTGACGGAGAGCGGCCTGAATCTTTCGGGCGGGCAGCGGCAGATGGTCGGGCTGGCGCGTGCCTTGTTCGGCGCGCCGAAGCTGATCGTGCTCGACGAACCGGATGCCAACCTGGACCAGACCGGGAAGGAGCAGTTGCTGAAGCTGCTGACCGAAATTCGCGAAAAGCGCCTGGCGACCCTGATCGTCATTTCGCATACGCCGGCGCTGGTCGATCGCATGGACCGCCTGCTGCTGCTGCAGGACGGCACGGCCAAGCAGCTGGCGCGCCAGCCGCGGGCTGCAGCGCCGGAACCGAAGGCCCTGTCCGCATGAAGCCGAACCCGGATTTGCCATGACGCCAGAGACACCCAGCACAATTTCCGAGCAGAGTTTCTCGCTTCCCGATACCGAGCGCGAGCTGAAGCGCCTGGTACGCGTTGCCGCCATTGCGCTGGCGGTGACTTTCGGCATCGGCGGCCTGTGGTCGGTGCTGGCGACGCTGTCGGGTGCGGTGATCGCGCAGGGCGTGATCAAGGTCGAGGCCAATACCAAGCTGGTGCAGCATCTGGAAGGCGGCGTGGTGCGCCGCATCCTCGTGAAGGACGGCGACCGCGTGGCGGCCGGGCAGCCGGTGGTCGAGCTCGAAGACACCGAGGCCAGCGCATCGCTGTCGATCGTGAACGATCAGCTCGACGCGGAACTGGCCAAGCTGGCGCGGCTGCAGGCGGAGATCGACAATGCGCAGCGCATCCGCTTTCCGGATGCGCTGCTGGCGCGCAAGAGCGATCCCAGCCTGCAGCGCATCCTGCAGCGCGAGGAGGACCATTTCAAGGCGCGCCATGCGCTGGTGCGCGAACAGATCGCCAAGCTAAACGAGCAGCGGCAGCAGGCCGAGGCGGAGATCGCCAGCTACGACCGGCAGATGGTGGCGGCCGAGGCCTCGCTGGGCTACCTGCGTGACCAGCAGAAGTCCTACCAGGGGCTGGTCGAGAAGAACTTCATCGCTCCGGCACGGATGCTGGATGTGCATCGTTCGGTATCGGAAAAGGAAGAAAAGAAGTTCGAGTACGAGGCCTTGCGCTCGCAGGCGCGGCAGAAACTTTCCGACGTGCAGTTGCGGTTGAGCCAGGTGACGACCAACCGCTATGCGGAAAATTCGCGCGACATGGTGGAGACGCAGACGCGCATCCTCAACCTGCAGGAGCGCCAGCTGCCGTTCAAGGACAGCCTGAAGAAGCGCATCCTCACGGCGCCGGCCAGCGGCACGGTCAATGCCACGCGAATCCATACCGAAGGCGGCGTGGTCGGTCCGCGCGAAACCATCCTGGAAATCACGCCGGATACGTCGTCGATGATCGCCGAGACGCGGGTAAGTCCCGGCGATATCGACGAGGTTCGCGTCGGGCAGATGGTGGAAGTGGAGTTCAGCGGCATGAACCGCCGCGTCACGCCGCTGATCCACGGCCGGGTGGCGATGGTGTCGTCGGACCTGATTACCGATCCGGCGAATGCCCAGGTCAAGTATTTCACGGTGCACATCGAGCTGAAGCCCGAGGCTCAGCTGAATTTCGAAGTAAGGCCCGGCCTGCCGGTGGCGGCCTACATCCAGACCCGCATGCGCACGCCGCTTGACCTGTGGCTCGATCCGCTGATCGGCGGGATACGCAAGGCGATGCGGGAGACCTGAGGCTGCATCGCAAGCAAGTTCGCTCCTACGAGGTCCGGGTTTGCAGCAAGGCCAATTGGCGCGGCAGGCATACGGTATGCAGGTCGTAACCGTCGATGATGGTCTGGCGCGCGGCAGCGCGAATCGGGATCAGTTGAGCACGCTGCTCAATGGCTTGCGCCAGCATTTCGGCCAGCGCCCGGTGGTCGAAGAAATCCGCCAGCCAGCCGTTTTCGCCGTGCCGGATGACTTCCGCGACCGGAGCGGTATTTGACGCGACCACCATGCAGCCGGCGGACATGGCCTCGAGCAAGGACCACGATAGTACAAATGGGTAGGTCAGGTAGGCATGTACGGTGGATATCTGCAACAGACGCAAATAGTCGGCGTAGGGAATGCGGCCAAGGAAATGTACCCGCGCGGGATCGAGCTGGCCACGGACTTCGTCCTGCAGCATCTGCCGCCACGTCTTGCCACCTGCCGGCTTGCTGCCATAACTGACCTGGTCGCCGCCGACGATAAGCACCCTCGCCTTCGGTCGCTCCCTGAGCAGGGCTGGCAACGCGCGCATGAAGATGTGGAACCCGCGATAGGGCTCCAGGTTGCGCGCGACATAGGTAACGATTTCATCTGCTTCACCAAGGGTTATGCCCGCCCTGGCGAGAGTGATCCGTGCTGTTGCATCGGGTGTCACCAGGCGGGTATCGATGCCATCATGCACGACTCGGATGCGAGGCTGGACGATGTCGGGAAAGCGGCTTTGCTGCCAGCGCGTCGGCGCCAGCAGCAGTTCCGCATTTTCCATGCTCATCAATTGCGTGGTGTTCTTGATCCGGAGGCGAAACGCGTCGTCGGCGGCCGGCGGGAATTCAGGGTCGAAGCCGACGTCGGCGCCGTTTGCATGATAGAAGTATTCGGCATGGAGGATCAGCCTGGCTGCGGGAAATACGTCAGGGACGAACAGCGACTCGCCCCAGCCCGGATGGGCAACCACGAGATCGGGCCGGAACCCCTCGGCCTTGAGCTGCGACGCAATGCGCGCGCACTGCAGGCCGCGATGAATGGCTGCTTCGTAGCCCTGCAGATAGCGGTGGCTCGAGGTACCCGCCGGCGGCGGCGCAGGGTAAGGGCGGAGCTCGATTCGCGGGTGCAGGCCGGTGGCCCGCTTGAGGTTGCCGGCGTCACCAATAGCGACGACCTTGTGCGCCGGATCCGCGGCGATATGGGCGGCAATGTGGCGGAACTGCGCCGGGAAATTCTGGTGAAGCAATAGAAGGTTCATCGCAGCTAATCGGCTGGCGGACTGAATTCCACCCGCCGAAACCAGAAAGTCGGCACCGGCGAGACGGCGGTTACTCGCACTGCTTACAGGCGGCCGTCCGACGCTGACCGGCCAAGCAGCGACTTGACGTCATAGAGCACATGCCCCGGCTTGCCGAAGGCATGAATCCCGGCGGCGCCGAGTTGGAGGAATTCGGGATGCGCCACGGCGAGGATGATGGCGTCGTAGGTGTTGGCTTGCGGCTTTGCCGCGAGCGGCGTGACGCCGTATTCGTGTTCGGCTTCGGCGACGTCGATCCACGGGTCGTAGATGTCGACTATGGCGTGGTAGCCGGTGAGTTCACGCACGATGTCGATCACCTTGGTGTTGCGCAGGTCGGGGCAGCCTTCCTTGAAGGTAAGGCCGAGGACGAGGATGCGCGAATCGACTACCTGCATCTTGCGCCGCGTCATGAGCTTGATGACTTCGTCGGCCACATATCCCGCCATGCTGTCGTTGATGCGCCTGCCGGCGAGGATGACTTCCGGGTGATAGCCGATCTCCTGTGCTTTGTGGGTCAGGTAGTAGGGGTCGACGCCGATGCAGTGGCCGCCGACCAGGCCGGGACGAAAGGGCAGGAAGTTCCACTTGCTGCCGGCGGCTTCGAGCACTTCCAGGGTGTCGATGCCGAGGCGGTGGAAGATCAATGCGAGCTCGTTCATCAGTGCGATGTTGAGGTCGCGCTGGGTGTTCTCGATGACTTTGGCGGCTTCGGCCACCTTGATCGAGCCGGCCTTGTGGGTGCCGGCGGTGATGATGCTGCGGTAGAGGGCGTCGACGAAATCGGCGATTTCGGGCGTGGAACCGGAGGTGACTTTCTTGATGGTGGGCAGACGGTGCTGCTTGTCGCCGGGGTTGATGCGCTCGGGGCTGTAGCCGGCGAAGAAGTCGCGGTTGAAGGTTTGGCCGGAGTGCTTTTCCAGCAGGGGCACGCAGACTTCTTCAGTGGCGCCGGGGTAGACGGTGGATTCGTAGATGACGATGGCGCCTTTGGGCATGACCTTGCCGACGGCTTCCGAGGCCTTGATCAGGGGGGTGAGATCTGGGCGCTGGGCGCTGTCGACCGGGGTGGGCACGGTAACGATGAAGACATTGCAGCGGCGCAGTTGTTCGGGGTCGGCGGTAAAGCTGAGCTGGCTGGCTGCGGCGAGTTCGGCGGGTTCGACTTCGCGGGTGCTATCGCGGCCGGATTCAAGTTCGGTTATGCGACCTTGCTTGATGTCGAAGCCGGTGACGGGATATTTCTTGCCGAATTCGACGGCGAGCGGCAGGCCGACGTAGCCGAGGCCGATGATGGCGATCTTGAGGTCGTTGGGCAGAGGCATGGCGGTTTGTGCGGGACGGTTTGGGTAGGGTGCGACGAAGCCTCACTATTCTATAAGGGTATGCTGCAACGAAGGGGCCGGCGGCGCAGAAAGTCGGCGCTGGCGGGACGGCGGCCCGGCAACAAAACTACAGGTTAGGGTGTTGGATTTGCGGCGGGCTGGCCGACTGAAGTCGGGCCTGCGATTCGTTGCCGGCCCGGGGGATCAATTGAGGCCTGGAATTCGCCTGCTAATTCGCCATACTATTCATTGCCGTCTGTTTGCCAGATTGTATGGGATTAAAATTCGAGCTCCGGCCCCGATTTTTTGACCCCCGATAGCCACTGCATGACGTAATTCCTTGCCTTCCACGAACTCGATCTTCTACGGCTTGCTGGCCCTGCTGGCATGGGCTCCGCTGCCTTTGGGCAGCAACCGGGCATGGGCCTGGCCGATACTGGCGATCGGCGGCGGCCTGTTGGCCATGCTTTGGCTGGCAGGCTATCTGCGTGGTCACTTGGAGCTGCCAGCGGCTTTTCGCCGTGCGCGCTGGGCGTTGGCCGCCGGGGTGCTGTGGCTGTTGCTGCTCGGGCTGCAACTCGCTCCCCTGCCCCCCGGTTGGGTGCTGGCTCTTTCGCCGGCCGCCCACGAAGCCCATACCCTGGTTGCGGCGGCGATGGGCCGCCCGCTCGCCGCCACGCTGACTCTCAGCGTGGATCCGCATGCAACGCGGGATTTCTGGTTCAAGAGCGCGGCCTACGGCTGTGCCTTCTGCCTGACCTTGCTCACGGTGGATACGCGGCGACGGACGGAACTGCTGCTGAAGACGCTGGTGATTTCGGGAACCCTGCAAGCGATCTATGCCAGCGTGATGGTGCTGTCGGGACTGGAGTATGGATTCTTCATCAAGAAACTCATCGGTCATGGCACTGCCACCGGCACCTTCGTCAATCGCAACCACTTGGCCGGCTACCTGAACCTTTGCCTCGCCGCCGGCATCGGCCTGATGATCGCCAAGCTGGGCGGCGAGGCGGTGTATAGCTGGCGGCAGCGGTTGCGCTCCATCGTGCGCCTGTTGCTGGGCGAGAAGACGCGGCTGCGCATCTATCTGATCGTGATGGTGATCGCGCTGGTGCTGACGCGCTCGCGCATGGGCAATACGGCGTTTTTCGCGGGTACGCTGATCGTCGGCGCCATCGGCCTGTTGCTGATGCGCAACGCCCCGCGCTCGACGATGCTGTTCCTGACCAGCCTGGTGGTGCTCGATATCCTGATCGTCGGCACCTGGTTCGGCGTGGATCAGGTGGCAAAACGCATCCAGCAGACGGAGGTCAGCACCACGACCGACAACCTCCTGCCCGCGGAACACCGGGACGAGGTAGACCAGCTGGCCCTGAAGTATGCCGGCGACTACTGGCTGACCGGATCGGGCGGCGGCACCTTCTACGTCACATTTCCCGCCTACAGCAGCAGCGGCGTGACCGGATTCTACGACCACGCGCACAACGACTATCTGCAGTTGCTGACGGAAACCGGCGTGATCGGCCTGGGCCTGTGCGTTCTGATCGCGGGGCTGGCGGCCTGGCAGGCGCTGCGCGTCCTGCGCCGTCGCCACGACCCGCTGATGCGCGGCGCCGCTTTCGGCGTGGCACTGGCTATCTGTTGGCTGGCGATCCACAGTACGGTGGATTTCAACATGCAGATACCGGCCAATGCCTTCACCCTGACCGTGTTGCTGGCACTGGCCTGGGTAGCGGCCTCGGTGCGGAGCAAGGCTCAGGAAGCACCGCAGGGCGTCGCTGAGCGCTCTTCGAGAAGGCAGACCAGGTCGGGCCGTTTGTAGCGCTTGAACAGTGCCATCAAGGCCGGCTTCTGGTTGGCCAGGCGCCATCCGCCCTGGGCACGGATGTTCCGCTCCAGCGTCTGCTGCATGGGTGCGGTGAGAACCTGCCAGGTAGCCACGCCGAGTTCGATGGCGAGCAATTGCAGCGCGGGCTCCCACGGGCCGCGGCGCAGGGCCTGTTCAAGTGCGGCCGAATATTCCTGATCGACTTCTCCCAGGCGGAATTTCATCAGTGCGACGTTGACCCAGGCATGGCCGGAGGTCGGGCGCAGTTGCAGCACCTGACGAAAGCGTTCCAGCGCCTGCTGGCGCACGGCGCGGACTTCCGGATCATAGGGGTTGCCGCGCTCCACGCGAAAGGCATGGAAACGCCCGAGATCCTCAAGCAGATTCGGGTTCGATGGATCGAGATCGTGTGCCTTGGTCATTTCGGCCAGCATCGCATCGAGTTTTGCTGCATCGGGCTGCAGCTTGCCGCTGCGCCAGAGATTGACGACGTATCGGGGTTCCTGCACCGCCACCTCGGCCAGACCGCGCTGAGCAGCCCAGTAGATGACCAAGGGCAGCATGACCAGCATGATCATGGCGAGAAAGCTGCCGGCGGAGTTCGGGCGGCTCATGTGGCTGGCCGACCGAAGTCGGCCCCACGAAACCCGGGTAACTTGTCTGTGGGGCGGACTTCAGTCCGCCGCCAAACGGGTCTCATGGCGAGGCGGCGCCGATGATCTCGGCCGGGCGATCGCGGACCAATTTCCAGGACTCCTCGTCACCCACGATCTTTGCCGCGGCGGCGCGCCCGGGTTCGAGTTCCGGCGGCCGGGCTTCCATGTTGTGAGCATCGGAGGCGAGCACTGTCACCCAGCCGCGCGAAAGCAGATCGATGGCGCGCGCGCGCGCGAATTCGCCGAAGCTGCCGGCCGCCGCCCCGGCGGTGACTTGCAGCAGGCAACCCATGCGGACGAAGGGAATCAGCTTGTCGATGCTGCGCAGGATGTCCTTGTTGCGTTCGGGATGGGCGATCATCGGCCGGATGCCTTGCTTCAGCAGCCAGCCAACCAGCTTGTCGGCCCCGACCGGAACGTGGCTGTGCGGAAACTCGAGCAGCATGACGCGCTCGCCGTGCCAGTGGCCCAGATACGGAATGTGCTCTTCGCCGACCCAGGAGAGGATTTCGTGATCGAGCCGGACTTCCGCCGCGCAGAGGATCCGCAATGCAATGCCCTCGGTGTCGAGAACCTGCTGGAACGCCAGCGCCGCAGCGCGAATGTTGGCGGCCCGGTTGTCGTAGCGGCCGGGATGCATGTGGGGGGTTACGACCGAAGTGCGGATGCCCGCTGCGACGGCATGCCGGGCAAGGCGCAGGGCGGTTGCCAGATCCTCCGGACCGTCATCGATACCGGGAAGCAGGTGGCAATGAAGATCAATCACGCCGGCTTGGAAGAATACCCGCTGCTGTAGCTATATTTCTTGCCATAGCCGTAGGCACTGTATTTTCCGTACCCGTAATAGCGATCGGACTTTTCACGGTCGATCTGATTTATGACTACACCGAGAATATGCGCCTTGGCTTCGCGCAGGCGTTCAAGGCCGCCCAGCGCCACCTGGTAGGGGGTGGAATCTGCCTTCACGACAAAAATCACAGAATGGGCAAACTGCGAGAGGATCAAGGGATCGCTGACCAATTGCAGCGGCGGGCTGTCGATGATGACGACATCAAAGCTTTCCTCGAGCCATTTCATCGCCTCGGCAAAGCGTATCGAGGACAGCAGTTCCAGCGGATTCGGCGGCACGACACCGCTGGGAATGATATGGATGCCGAGTTCCTTGTTGTAGTGCAGGCATTCCGAGGTCGGATCGGAGCCCGAAACCAGATTGGACAGGCCCTTGCTGGTGGTATCAACGCCAAGCACCTTGGCCACCGTGGGACGCCGCATGTCGGCATCAATCAGGCAGACCTTGCGCACTTGTCCCAAGGCCAGTGCAATGTTGGTCGCGACAGATGTCTTGCCTTCGCCGGGAACCGAGGACGTCACCAGAAGCACTTTGTGCGGCGCATCGATCGAGGAGAGCATTACGCCCGTTCGAATCGAACGTATCTCTTCGGAAAATCCGGGATCCTTGTCCTTGATGAAGGCGATCTGCAGATCCCCCGACTCGACCTTGCCCTTGATGCGCGGCAACTGGCCCAGCATTGACTGGCGCAATTTGGTATCGACATCCTCGGCATTCTTGATAGTGTTGTCCAGGTATTCCAGCAACAATGCAAGCATGATGCCGAGAATCAGCCCGACAACAGTGGCGATGCCAATGATTCTTAGCTTTTTCGGACTGTAGGCTGTGCTACTGATGACGGCAGGGTCGACGACACGGGCAATCGGCGACTGCAAGTCGCCGGCGACGTTGGTTTCCTTCATGCGGGTGGTGAACATTTCATACAGGCTCTTGTTCGACGCCACTTCGCGCTCGAGTACGCCAAGCTCGTATTCCTTGCGGTTCATGCCGAGGATATCGCCCTTGCTTTGGGCCAGCGCGCGTTCGACCGATGTCTCCTGTGCACGGGCCAGTTCGTATTCCCGGGTAATGCTGGTGACGATGGTGTCGATTTGGCGCTTGGTGTTTTCCCTGGCCGCACGCAACTCGGCATCCCCGGTCTGGCGTTTGGGATGCTCGGGGCCGTATTTCTTGGCAGCGTCGGCGAGCCGGCTTTCCGCCGCGGACTCAACGCTTTTAAGCTGAATGTAGATCGGACTTTTCTGGATCGCGGGTATCGATTCGATGTCGATCTTCGACTGCTGTGCGCTCTGCACCTGTAAATATGCCGCTTCGGCCTCGGCCTTTTTCTGCCGCGCGGCAACCAGACCGCCTGATAGCTGCTCGAGTTGCTTGGAGGCTCCGCTTTGGGCGACTCCCTTGGCGTCAATGATGCGCTCGCGCTCGCGGAACTGTTGCAGCGCGCGCTCGGATTCTTCCAGCTTCTTGCGCAATCCGCTCAGCCGGTCGGTCAGCCAAGCGCCGGCTTTCTGCGTCATGGCGAGCCGCGCGTCCATGTCGGCGTCGATAAAGCCGTCAGCAACCCAGTTTGCGGCATTGGCGGCAAATTCCTTGTCGTGGCTTTCATAGCTTATTTTTATCAACTGGCTGTTGCGTACCAGTTCGACGGTAAGTTCTTTCTTGAACCGTGCCACCACCGCGGCTTCCAGATTGGCCGGGGAAAACTTTTCACCGTCGTCCGCCCCCAGCCATGCCTCCGGCAACAGTTTCTTGAGCGAAAAGCCTGTTTCCTGCTGTTGCCGCGGATCCATCACGGGATGATCGACCAGCTTCATCTTGGCCACGATGCGACGCGCCAGTTCCTGCGACTTGAGGATCTCGGCCTGGGTCTGGTAGTACTCGCGATTGCCGCTCATCGAGCTGTAGACTTCTTCGATATTGACCACTTTGCTCTTGTTCGATTCGAGCATCAACGTCGCGGTCGACCGGTAGGTGGGCTGGATGACGAATACGATCAAGGTGGTGAGTAGTGCGATGGCGCCGGCCAGCCCCAGAGCACTCCACTTGTGCTTCGAAATGCTCCGACGCCAGAAACGCAGTTGCTCCGCCAGGCGATCGGCATCGTGCTCAAGCCTGTCGACCGGCACGAACACGGGCTGCGCCAAAGAGGGAACAACCTGAACGGGGGTGACTGGATGATTCATGGTCAGAAGAAGCTTTCTTCGACGGTGATGATGTCGCCCGGACTGACGAGAGCGGATTGGTCGACCTTCACGGGCTTTTGCGTCTTGTCGTCTTCACGAATGACGAAAATCTTCTCTTTCGAAGCCCGCTCCTTGAAACCACCGGCCAGCGAAATCGCCTTGCGTATGGTCAGGCCCGGCTGGTAGGGATAGGCGCCGGACTTTTCGACCTGGCCGTTCACAAAGAATGGGCGATATTCCTCGATGGTGACCGACACCACGGGATTGAGCAGATATTTGCCGCGCAGGCCATCTGCGATCAGGGCTTCCAGTTCGACGACCCGTTTTCCCAGTACCCGAATCTCGCCAATGATGGGAAATGAAATGGTGCCGGCATCGCTGAGACGGATCTTTTCGCGCTTCAGGTCATCCTCGCCCAGCACACGAATGCTGACGACATCGCCGGAGGCCAGTCGATAGGACGACAAAAGGTTTTCACCGCTTGCGGCCGCCTGCGCAAGCGACCCAAATGACATTATCCAAAAGCCTGCCAGGAGCAGGCATTGGTACAGTCGACTCATTGAAAAATGCCTCGTTAGGAAATAAGCAACGCAAAAAAATTAGAGGGGGAAATCTCCCCCTCTAATTCTATCAAAGGACTTTCGGGACGACCAGCGTGCCGGCGTCAGATAGCCGCGTTGAGGAAGATGCTATAGATGTTGCGCTTGTAGGCCGAAGTGGCGACGTTGGAGTCCTTGTCGGTGTAGTCATAGCCTGCACCAACCCGGAAGTTGCGGGTCCATTGGTAATTCAGTTTCAGGCCGTAGGCGTTGATCTTGTCGGTTTGAGGAACCGCCACGCCGGCGTTGTACTGATAATCGGTCTTGGTATTGCTGTAGGTGGCGACGCTGGAAAGCCGGCTGTTCCAGGCATGGTTCCAGGCGATTCCGTACTTGCTGTCGATCGAGGCGTTGCCGATCGTTGCTTCGTTGGTGCCTCTGCTGGCAGTGAAATCGAAATTGGAGTAGGTCAGCGGGCTCCACTTGATCGTGCCGTCCCAGCTCGATCCGGAGAAGTCGCGCAGGCTGCCGTCGGTGAAATCCTTCTTCATGGTACCGACCTTGAATATGCCGGTGGTCTTGGCCGCGGCTTCCCAGGTCACACCGACCAGGTATTTGCGATCGGTGCTGTCGAGCGTAGTCCAGTTGGCGGCACCGCCCACACCGACAAAGGAACCCTGCCTGTAGTCGATCTTGGTCTGGGTGGCCTGGAACAGAAGCTGGGTCTTCGGCATGATGCGCCAAAAGAAGGTGGCGCCGATCACGGTGTCGTCGTGATCGCGCTTGGTGTTGTCCGGATTGCCGAAAGCATCCGACTGGAAATTGTCATAGCGCTTGGAAATCCAGCCGCCTTCGAGTTCGACGCGCCCCTGAGCGCCTTCGGCACCATAGCCAGCAACGCCCTTGAACGAGGATTGGTGCCACTTGTCCGGATTGTCGTGGGTGGCGGCCCCTGGTACCGCACCCTGGTCATCGTGACCCTTCAGATACTCGGCGGAAAGCTTCAGGCCGGAACGACCGGAAAACACCCAGGTTGCGTTGCCGGTGAGACCTTTGTCGGTATAGTTCGCCGACGATACGCCGCTATAGGAACCGTGCTCGACGCGGTAGGTGGCGTCGTAGGTATGCGGGCCGTCCTTGGCTTCGATTTTCACCTTCGGCGCCAGCACCGTGATGGTTGCACTTTTCTTGTTGTTGGACTGGGAATAGATATTGTCGTTCGACTTGAAGGTCAGATCCGCTTCGGGATACACCGTCACCGGCCCCCATGGAATCCCGGCCGGTTTACCGAAGCCGGCATCTTGCGCAGTCACAGGCATCGCGGTGGCAGCAAACAGCGAGGCAATCACTGCGCTAAGGAGGTTGGCGTCGAGTCGCTTATTTTTCATCATCATTCACTATCCCAATGTTCGAAACCTGAAGGCAAACGCTCAGCTGCAACTGACAGAACAAAGCGTGGTCGTGGTCGGTGTGGCGACTGGCGTGCTCAAGACGGTAACCGGCTGCGTTTCCACGACGGCAGAAACAGCCGCCGCAACCACCGTTGCCGATGACGGAACCGCGGCGACGACCGCGGCCTGAACCGCTGTCGCCGAGCCGGGAACTGCAGCAACCACGGCTGAAGCGATAGCTGCCGCCAATGCCGGGGCTGCCGTTGCCGCCGCCGATGCGATCGCGGCCGCCGATGCCGGAGCCGCCGTAGCCGCCGCCGATGCGATAGCGGCAGCCGCCGCGGGCGCTGCGCGCACCGCGGCAGTCACTGCCGCCGCCGGACTGACGCCTGGCATCGTGACCAGGACAGAAACGAATGAACCCATATTCAAACCAGCCGCCGCCGCGCTTGCCGCGATCGCACCAAGGGCTGCACCGGCCGCCTGCTGCGCGGCAATTTCGGCCTGAATCTGGTCTCGGGTCATGTTCGCCACGAACGCCGCATTCGCCGAAAGCGCCATCAACGAAATTACTGATGCAACAATAAGTTGCCTAAACTTCATGATCTAACCCCTTAGGATCTGTGCCGCTTTCCTGCGAGCATACTCAAGACCGCCCGGCAGTCAATCGGAAACAAGCTGCGCGACATGTTTTTGTCGCTAAAACGCCACAATCATGGCAAAGCCTAGCCTATTGCCAGAATCCCTTCAAGCCCAAGGCGGAGGTCTTGACCGAGCTATTCAGCAATCCATCCACCGCCGCAGCAGCTTCCTCGTGCCCGTTTTCCGCCGCACTGACATACCACTTGAGTGCCCGATCGATATCCCGCGCACCACCGATACCATCATTCTGCATTTGAGCCAAATTATACATGGCATTCGCATTGCCCTGCTCAGCCGCCCACTGAAAATACGCTCTGGCCTTTTCATGGTGTTGCTTGACGCCAACGCCATCCCGAAAAAGCTGACCGAGGCTGTTGGCGGCTGCCTTGTGGCCGGCTTCATGGGCCCTGGCGAACCAGTCAGCGGCTTCCTTGCGGTCCGCCTCGACACGGGACTTCACCAACAGGGTGGCCAATGCGAACTGCGCCTCGCGGTGGCCGGCGGTGGCCGCGGTCCGATAGGATTTTTGCGCCTCGGTACGCCCGGTTTCGTCGGCCTCTTCCCGCATGCGGCCGAGCAGATAATTGGCGACAGGATCCTGCGTGGCGGCCGCGCGCGCCAGCCAGTCGGCGGCCGCTTTCCGGTCCCTGGCCGCTCCGCGCCCTGCCAGCAGATGGGTCGCTGCCGCTACTTGAGCACCGACATGTCCCTGTTCGGCAGCCTTGAGGAACAACTGGCAGGCTTGCGCATCGTCCTGCGCTGCACCGGCCTGTGCCAGCAGCCGGCCGAGATGGTATTGACCGTCGCGGTCATTCAGGCGGGCGGCCTGCCGCAACCACTGCCAGGCGGATTCGCGTGCCTCGGGCCCGGGTTCCTGCAGCAGCAGGCGGCCGAGCGCGGCCATGGCCTCGGGCTGGCCCTGTTCGGCAGCCAATCGATACCAGCGCATGGCCTCTTCGCGGTTTTTCGCGGTACCGCCTGCCTCTTCATGCAGCGTCCCCAACAAGGCCGCGGCACGCGGATGGCCTGTCGCGGCGGCCGAATGAAGCATGGGCAAGGCGCGCGCCGGTTCGCCCAGCCGGGCGTAGGTCTGCCCGACTTGCCACTGCGATTCGGTATCGCCCTTGCGGGCCTTTCGCACCAGGGCGATGAAGCCGGCCTTGTCTTCGGCCTGTTCGTAGCTGAGCGCAGGCTTTTCCGGCTCGGTGGCAACAGTCGGCGCTGCTGCCACGGCGAGCAGCAAGCAAGCCACGGCGGACGCTTGCCGGGATCGCCTCATAGCGGCTTTGCCTCGGGCAACTCGAAGCCGATCAGAGATTTCTGGACGCCTCTCGCCGCTTCACGCTTGCGCATTTCGCGCGTCTTTACGGGATAGTTGGCGATTTTTTGCGCGAAGGCCTCGATCCGGTCCGTCGGCAGCAGCAGCGCCGGTTTGCCCTTGCCGGAAATGAACGAGGATTTGTGCGAGGGATTCAAGGCCAGTACTTCGGCGGCGGGCAAGCCGGCAAGACGCGCCACGGACTGGAGATCGAGCGCCATGGGCACATCGATCCCGGCGAAATACGGGGCATTCGGGATATCGGCCAATTCGACGCCGTGCAGTTCCGGACTCAGCACGATGTTCCGGATCGCCATCAGCTTCGGCACGTAATACCGGGTCTCCTCCGGCACGGTGAGGCTTTCGTAATCGGTCGGCAGGCCCTTCGCCTGGTTGCGCTGAACGGCGCGCAGAACCGCCTCTTCACCCCAGTTGTAGGCAGCGAGCGCGAGTTGCCAGTCGTTGAACATGCGATGCAGAAATTCAAGGTAGTCCAGCGCCGCCTCGGTCGAGGCCACGATGTCGCGCCGGGCGTCGTAGTGTTCGGTGAGTTTCAGGCGATAGCGTTGCGCCGTACCGGGAATGAACTGCCACAACCCCGCGGCCTGGGCCGTCGATAACGCGCCCGGTTCGAATCCGCTTTCGACGATGGGCAACAGCGCCAGTTCCATCGGCAGGCCGCGCTTCTCGACCGCTTCTACGATGTGGAAGAGATAGCGCCGGGCCTTCTGGCTGATATTGGCGACGAGGTCTTTGCGCTGGCCGTACCAGAGTTCCCGCTCGGCAACCAGGGGGCCGCGCAACGGCGGCATGGCAAATCCATAGCGAATCCGGTCCCACACATTACGCACTACGCGGTCCGGCTTGCCGGCAAACTCGTCTTCGGTGATATCGAGCAAATAGGCCCGGCTGCGGTCGACGACCGGACCGATCGTCACTTCGGGCTTGAGCCCGGGACCCATTTCTTCCAATACCAGGGGATGGTAGGCGAAGCGCTGCGGATGCAGTCCGCTGTCGTCGCCCGCCCAGGCGGCGCCCATCGATACAAGCAGAAAAACCACCAGCGCGAGGAAGAGTCGGGTCATGCGGCCGCCTGCTGGAAAGGAGGCGGGATTATACGCTTCTCAGTCCTTTTTCGTCGTGTTGCCTGCCGCCGCGGGGGCCTTGTCGGACGCTGCTGTCGACGCGGGCGGACCCTGTCGATCAAGCCAGTCGAGTACCTGCCTTGCCTGGGGCACGCCATTGCCTTCGGCCTGGACGAGCAAGGCGCGCGCCCTTGCCGGATCCTTCCGTTCGCCGACGCCGACCGCCCAGAGCCTGCCCGCATTGAACTGGGCCGAGCCCAGCCCGCGCGCCGCAGCGCTTTCGTACCAGCGCAGGGCTTCGTCCAGATTCCGGTCGGTGCCGCGGCCCGTTTCGTAGATCTCGCCCAGATTGTTCTGTGCATCGGCATCCCCGTGCCCGGCAGCCAGTTTGTAAAGGCGGATGGCTCGCGACTGGTCGACCTCCCCGCCTTGACCGCTTGCCAGCAGGTAGGCCAGCAGTGTCTGGGCACGCGGCCGGCCCTGGCTCGCGGATGCACTCAAATGGTTCCTGGCGCAAGCGAAGTCCTTGCCTTTTGCGCCGAACTCCCCAAGGCAGCGGCGCCCCATCCACTCCAGCGCTGCCGCGTGCCCCCGCTGCGCTGCACGTTCCATATTTTCCCAAGCCTTCTCGGGCAAGGCTTCCATCAGGCACTGGGCGGCATGCCAACCGGCAGACGGGAGTTTTTCTGCGGCGGCGACGAACTCGCCGCAGGCCTTGTTCGCATCCTTCTGCAGAAAAATGCCGTGCGCAAGCAAAAATCCAGTTGCCTGACTGGCCTTGAGATCACCTTTCTGCGACATCATCTGCACGCGCCAGCCCATGTCATGCAGATCCTTGCGGAGCATTTGCACCAGGCGTTCGACCTTTTCCGTATCGCCGACCGCCTCCGCACCCAGCAACATATCAATGAGCGTCACGGCAGCCCGCGCCAGGCGCTCGCGTGCTTCGCCATCGCGAGAGTCGGCGGCAAGTATCTGTCGTGCAGCAGCCACTTCGGCGGCCAGACTCCGTTCGTCCACAGGCTCGGCCCGATGAGGAAGCGCAGCAGCCGTTGCGGCGCCCGGTGTCTTGGGCCTGGCTTTTGGTGGGGCCTTGATCCTGGTCTTGGCCGCGGCCGTTGCGCCAGCCTTGGCCTTGATGCCGGTCTTGGCGCCAGCCTTGGCTTTTGTCGCTTCGGCTGCCTGCGCCGGGGCGAGCATCCACCAGAATGTCAGCAGACTACCGATCAGCGCCGAGACGACCTTCATGCCGGGCCGGAGCCGGACCGCGCGGACAACGGGGGAATCAGGCGCCGGGCGAGTGCCTGCAGGCGCTGCGGCTTTCTGAGTGCGGTGACATATGCGCCCCAAAGCCCTAGAAATACAATGAACATCACTACTTCAGCTACCCCGTTGCGCTCGGCGGCAAGGGCGATCACACCGCAAAGGAGTGAAAGACCGGCCATTATTGCGACGACCTGATTCACCGAATAACCGGCCTTGAGCAGGAGGTGGTGCATGTGCTGCTGATCCGCATGGAACGGGCTCTTGCGTTGCGACAAGCGCAGCAGCATGACGCTGCCCATTTCGAGCAGCGGCATCGCGAGAATCCACACAGCCGTGATCGGGTTGATCACCGATGTCGATGTTCCGGCGAGCTTGATCGAATACCAGGCCAGCAGCATGCCGAGCACCATGCCTCCCGTATCGCCCATGAACACCAGTGCTTTGGGTCGCCCCGACAGCCTGAGGTTGAGCGAGAGGAAGCCGAGGATCGCGCCGGCAAGCAGCAGCAATTCGAACAATATTCCTGCCCCATCGCCGGTCATCGCCAGAAAGATCATGAACACCAGCGGAACCAGGGAGACGCTGCCGGCCAGCCCGTCCAGACCGTCGATCATGTTGATCGCATTCATGACGCCGACTATCGCAATGATCGTCACCAGCACCGACCACTTGCCCAGGTCAATGGCGCCGAGCCCCACCAGGTCGCCTAAATTGGTAACCCAGACCGATGTGCCGGAAACAATGATGGCCGCACCCAAGGCCTGTGCCACGAATTTCGCACGGTGACTCAGTTCGTGCGCATCGTCGGCGACGCCAACTCCGGTGACCAACAGCACGGCCGCCAGCAGACTCCAACTCTCGAAGGGCACGCGGCCAACCGCGGCCTGCAGGACCAGCAAGGTCAGCAACATGGCCAGTCCGCCGACCAGCGGCGTCGGATGCTCATGTACCTTGCGATGTCCGGGGTGATCGATCAGGCCCCAGCGTGGAGCCTGGATCATCAGCGCACGGGTCAGGCCTGCCGCGACGGCGGGGGCCAGCACCACAGCGATCAACTGTACCTGTGCGGAAAAATCAGGCATGCGTCCCCTTTTTTGTACCCCACGGCGGCCGACAGCGGCGCGCACCAAGGCGGTTTGGTGCGGCGCCCCAGCCCGCCTGCAACCCATTTTGCCTATTCTAGCTGCTGGGTCCGCAATCCCGTTACCGCAAAAAGAGGCCAAAAAAAAGGGTTCCGGCCTTGCGACGGAAACCCTTTTGGATCAACTGGTCGGGGTGGAGGGATTCGAACTCTCGACATCTTGCTCCCAAAGCAAGCGCGCTACCGGGCTGCGCCACACCCCGAACGGGCGCAATTTTACCGAAGGGTCTACATGACGGTCAATCGATTACCCTGATGGGGACGACAAATACCCGACTTGCGATCAGGCCCCGTTTCGTTTATAAAGCCGGTTCTCCGAAATTACGGAATCCCTGCAATGGCTGAAGATCTGCTGCACAAGAAGCAATTCCCGCCCTACGCCCCGAAGAAGGGCGAGGAGTACATGAGCACGAAGCAACTCGCCCATTTCCGCGACATTCTGGTCTCGCTCAAGGATGAATTGAGCGAGGATATCGAGCGTACCGTGCATACCATGCAGGACGAGGCCACCGTGTTCGCCGACCCGAATGATCGCGCCAGCCAGGAATCCGACATTGCCCTCGAACTGCGCAATCGCGACCGCGAGCGCAAGCTGATCAAGAAGATCGACGAATCGATCGCCCGCATCGAAGGCGGCGAATACGGCTATTGCGATTCCTGCGGCGTCGAGATCGGCCTCAAGCGCCTGGAAGCGCGCCCGACGGCGACTTTGTGCATCGACTGCAAGACGCTGGAAGAACACCGCGAAAAACAGGTTGGGAAGTAATTCCAGCCTGTTTTCGGCGCAGGCTACCGTGAGCGCAGCGAACGTCAAGCGTAGCGGACGAAGCCAAAAGCTGGTGGGCAAGTAATTCGCCGGCGCAAGCCGAGCAACAAAAAAGGACGCTACGGCGTCCTTTTTTGTTGCCTGCGTTGTTGCAGGCCGACCTGACTCCGTAGGGCGGATTTCAGTCCGCCTTGGCCGGCTGAAGCCGGCCCTACAGCGCCATCCGTCTCTGGCCGACTGACGTCGGCCCTACTGGGCGGTGGCGGCCGGTGCGGCTTCCGCGGCGATGGCCTTCATCGACAGGCGGACACGGCCCTTGTCGTCGGTCTCGATGACCTTGACCTTCACGACCTGGCCTTCCTTGAGGTAATCGGCAACCGCATTCACTCGCTCGCTGGCGATCTGCGAGATGTGCAGCAGACCGTCCTTGCCCGGCAGCAGGCTGACGATGGCGCCGAAATCGAGCAGGCGCAGCACCGTGCCTTCGTAGATGCGACCGACTTCGACTTCGGCGGTGATGTCTTCGATGCGCTTCTTGGCGACCTGCGCCGCATCGGCATTAACCGACGAAATGGTGATCGAGCCGTCGTCCTCGATGTCGATGACGCAACCGGTTTCCTCAGTCAGCGCACGGATCACGGCGCCGCCCTTGCCGATGACGTCGCGAATCTTTTCCGGATTGATCTTGATGTGGATCATGCGCGGCGCGAAGGTGGACACCTCTTCGCGATGCCCGGTCATGGAGCCCTTCATCTTGTCCAGGATCAGCAAGCGGGCTTCCTTGGCTTGCGCCAGCGCGACCTGCATGATTTCCTTGGTGATGCCCTGGATCTTGATGTCCATCTGCAGAGCCGTGATGCCTTCTTCGGTACCGGCCACCTTGAAGTCCATGTCGCCGAGGTGATCCTCGTCGCCGAGGATGTCGGTCAGCACCGCAAAGCGGGGACCGTCCTTGATCAGGCCCATGGCAATGCCTGCCACGTGCGCCTTGAGCGGCACGCCGGCATCCATCAGGGCCAGCGAACCGCCGCAGACGGACGCCATCGACGACGAGCCGTTGGACTCGGTGATTTCGGAAACGACGCGCATCGAGTAGCCGAATTCCTCGGGCGACGGCAGCACGGCCAACAGTGCGCGCTTGGCAAGGCGGCCATGGCCGATTTCGCGACGCTTCGGCGTACCGACGCGGCCGGTTTCGCCGGTGGCGTAGGGAGGCATGTTGTAGTGGAGCATGAAGCGATCGCGATACTCGCCCTGCAGCGCGTCGATGATCTGCTCGTCGCGGCCGGTGCCCAGCGTGGCGATGACCAGTGCCTGGGTTTCGCCACGGGTGAACAGCGCGGAGCCGTGGGTGCGCGGCAGGACACCGTTGCGGATCACGATCGGACGCACGGTGCGCGTGTCGCGACCGTCGATGCGCGGCTCGCCATTGAGTATCTGGTTGCGCACGATCTTGGCTTCAAGGTCGAACACGGTATTGCCGACCAGGTTGGAATCCGGAGGATTGTCCACACCCTCGGTCAGGGCGGCGATGGTCTTCTTGGTGATCTCACGGGTCTTCTGGGTGCGCGCCTGCTTGCTGGTGATGCGATAGGCTTCGCGCAGGTCGGCTTCGGCCAGTTCGGCGACGCGGGCGATCAGCGGCTCGTTCTTGGCAGGAGCCTTCCAGTCCCATTCCGGCTTGCCGGCCGCTTCGACCAGTTCGTTGATGGCCTTGATCGCGGCCTGCATCTGGTCATGGCCGAACACCACGGCACCCAGCATGATTTCTTCGGAAAGCTGCTTGGCTTCGGACTCGACCATCAATACGGCGCCTTCGGTACCGGCCACCACCAGATCAAGCTGGGTCGTCGTAAGCTGGGTCTTGGTCGGGCACAGCACGTACTTGCCGTCGATGTAGCCGACACGGGCAGCGCCGATCGGGCCGCTGAACGGAATGCCGGAAATCGCCATGGCAGCCGATGCGCCGAGCATCGCCGGAATATCCGGATCGATTTCGGGGTTGCACGACATCACGGTACAGACCACCTGCACTTCATTGTAGAAGGCATCGGGGAACAGGGGACGCAGCGGACGGTCGATCAGGCGGCAGGTGAGAATTTCCTTTTCCGACGGACGTCCCTCGCGCTTGAAGAAGCCGCCGGGGATGCGACCTGCGGCATAGGCGCGTTCCTGATAATCGACGGTCAGGGGAAAGAAATCCTGGCCGGGCTTGGCGTTCAGGGCACCGACCACGGTGGCCAGCACGACGGTGTCATCCATGGTGACGAGGACGGCACCACCCGCCTGGCGGGCGATTTCGGCGGTTTCGAGGGTGACGGTGTGGTCACCATAGGCAAAGCTCTTCTTGATCGGATTCAGCACGACAATTCCTTTCGGCAATAAATAAAAGCCGGTACAGCCATCACGGCTGTACCGGCCTGTTCAGCAAGCCTGCGCAGTATCTGGCGCAAAGCGCATCGCGCGTTGGGGATGACCCGGAACGACGCTTGGTAAAAATTACTTGCGCAGACCAAGGCGCTCGATCAGCGAACGATAGCCGTCCGCATTCTTGCGCTTGAGATAGTCCAGCAACTTGCGGCGCTGGCTGACCATCATGAGCAGGCCGCGACGTGAGTGATGATCCTTGGTATGTGCCTTGAAATGACCCGTCAGGTCGTTGATGCGCGCCGTAAGCAGCGCCACCTGGACTTCGGGAGAGCCGGTGTCACCCTGCGCACGCTGGTAGTCGGTGACGATCTTGGCTTTGTCGATAGTGGAAATTGCCATTGTGGTTTCCTTGCTGATCCTGTGATATTGGGCTCTTGGAGAACCGTGGATTATAGCGTCTCGAATGCAGTCTGATCAAGGGCCAAGTGCGAATTCTGCGCTCAGGCCCCGGCGACCAGCCGCTGCGGCTGCAACCAGCCGTCCGCCTGCTGCCGGCAAACGCCTATGAAGTGCTGCTCGCTGTCATACACGCGCAGTCGCGCGCCCTCCTCGGCGGACCAGCGAACCGCCTGCCCGTGCCGCAGCCGGGCGGAATCTGCGGCACCCAGCCGCGCTTCGGCCAGATCGGCCAGCAGGGCGTCAGGAGGCGCCAGCAAGGCATCCCGCGCTTCAACCGTGAGCTCTTCGAGGATGGCGAGCGTATGCGCCTGGGCGACATCGAGGGTGCCGATGCCGGTGCGGCGCAAGGCGGCCAGATGCGCGCCACAGCCCAGCCGCTCGCCGATGTCGGCGGCCAGCGTGCGCACATAGGTTCCCTTGCTGCAGCGGACTTCGAAATCGAAGCGGCCATCGGCCAGGCCAGCGTCGCCATTGACCGGATGCAGCTGGTGGATGGTGACCCGGCGCGCCACCCGCTCCACTTCGATCCCGGCACGGGCGTATTCATACAGGGGCTTGCCGTCCCGCTTCAGTGCCGAGTACATCGGCGGCACCTGCTCGATCTGGCCGACAAAGGCAGCCAGCGCCAGTTCGATCTGCTCTCGGGTGACGGACACCGGACGATGTTCCAGCACGGCACCCTCGGCATCGGCGGTGTCAGTGGTGACGCCGAGTTGCACCGTCGCCAGGTAGCACTTGTCGGCATTGAGCAGCTCGCCGGAGAACTTGGTCGCCTCGCCAAAGCACAGCGGCAACAGACCGGTGGCCAGCGGATCGAGGGTGCCGGTATGGCCCGCCTTTTCGGCGCTGTAGAGCCGGCGTGCGGCCTGCAGTGCGTGATTCGACGACAGCCCGAGGGGCTTGTCGAGCAGCAGCACGCCATCGAGCCGACGACGCGCGGGCTTGCGCGGCGCGTTCACTCGTCGTTCGGTTTCTTGTCCGATTCGACCGCTTCGTCGATCAGCTTCGACAGGCGGGCGCCCTCCTGCACCGAGGGGTCAAACACGAAATGCAGTTCAGGAACATGATGAATGCGCACCCGGCGGCCCAGTTCGCGGCGCAGGAAGCTGGCTGAATGCTTGAGCCCCTCGTCGATCATCTGGTTGGCGGCCGGATCCGCCAGCGAGGTGTAAAAGACCTTGGCGTGTGCGTAATCGGCGGTGACTTCGACGGCGGTCAGCGTGACCAGGGTCAGCTTGGGCGCAATGCGCAGATCCTTGATGTGAAAGCGCAGCAGATCCGCCAGTTCACGGCGAATCTGCTCGGCGACGCGGTCGGAACGTGCATAGCCATGAGCCGAGCCGCGCTTTGTTGCCATCGCGGATCAGTTCAGGGTGCGGGCGATTTCCTGGACCTCGAACACTTCGAGTTGATCGCCTTCGTTGATGTCATTGAAATTCTTGAGGCTCAAGCCGCACTCAAAACCTTCCTTGACTTCGCGGACGTCATCCTTGAAACGCTTGAGGGAATCCAGTTCCCCGGTGTGCACCACCGTATTGTTGCGCAGCAGTCGCACCGAGGCGTTGCGCCGGACCACCCCGGACAGCACCATGCAGCCGGCCACCGCACCGATGCGGGAGATCCGGAACACCTGGCGAATCTCGACCAGGCCGATGACGACTTCCCGCTTCTCCGGCGCCAGCATGCCGGACAGCGCAGCCTTCACTTCGTCCACCGCAGCATAGATGATGTTGTAGTAGCGGATATCGACCCCGAGGCTCTCGGCCGCCTTGCGCGCGCCCACATCGGCACGGGTATTGAAGCCGATTACCACCGCCTTCGAGGCAGCGGCCAGATTGATGTCGGATTCGCTGATGCCGCCGACACCGGCATGAATCACCGTGACCTTGACCTCAGCCGTGGACAGCTTGTTCAGGGACTGCACCAGGGCTTCCTGCGAACCCTGCACGTCGGCCTTGATGATCAGCGGCAAGGTCCTGATTTCGCCTTCGGCCAGCTGTTCGAACATGTTCTCGAGCTTGGCGGCCTGTTGCTTGGCAAGCTTGACGTCACGGAACTTGCCCTGGCGGAACAAGGCGATTTCGCGAGCCTTGCGTTCGTCGAGAATGACCATGACTTCGTCGCCGGCGGCCGGCACGTCGGTGAGGCCCTGAATCTCCACCGGAATCGAGGGACCGGCGGCGTCGATCGACTTGCCGTTTTCGTCGATCATGGCACGCACCCGTCCGAATACCGCGCCCGCCAGCAGCACGTCGCCGCGGCGCAAGGTACCCGACAGCACCAGGATGGTCGCCACCGGGCCCTTGCCCTTGTCCAGGCGTGCTTCGATCACCAGACCCTTGGCCGGCGATTCCACGGGCGCAACCAGTTCCAGCACCTCGGCCTGCAACAGCACCTGCTCCAGCAAGTCATCGATGCCCTGTCCGGTTTTGGCCGAGACGCCGACGAAGGGCGACTCGCCACCGTATTCTTCGGGCACCACGCCTTCTGCAATCAGTTCCTGCTTGACCCGATCCAGATTGGCATCGGGTTTGTCGATCTTGGTGACCGCCACGATCATGGGTACATTGGCGGCCTTGGCATGATGAATGGCTTCCTTGGTCTGCGGCATGACGCCGTCGTCGGCGGCCACCACGAGAATGACTAGGTCGGTCGCCTTGGCGCCGCGAGCACGCATGGCCGTGAAGGCCTCGTGACCCGGGGTGTCGAGGAAGGTGATCATGCCGCGCGGCGTTTCGACGTGATAGGCGCCGATGTGCTGCGTGATGCCGCCGGCTTCGCCGTGAGCGACGCGGCTCTTGCGGATGTAGTCGAGCAGCGAGGTCTTGCCGTGGTCGACGTGGCCCATGACGGTAACCACCGGCGCACGCGGCAGTTGTACCGCATCCTTGTGCTCGCCTTCGTCGACGAGGTATGCATCCGGGTCGTCAAGCTTGGCGGCGAAGGCCTTGTGCCCCATTTCCTCGACCAGGATCATTGCGGTTTCCTGATCGAGTACCTGATTGATGGTCACCATGGAGCCCATCTTCATCAGGGTCTTGATGACCTCGGTGGCCTTGACGGTCATCTTGTGCGCCAGGTCGGCAACGGAAATGGTTTCCGGCACATGCACTTCGCGCACGATGGCCTCGACCGGCTGCTGTGGCTGCATTTCCTCGGCATGACCGTGACGGCCATGGCGGCCGCCGCCCTTGGAACCGCGCCACCCGGAGGTGCCCGCGTCGCCGCGGGTCTTGATCGCACGCCGCTTGGCGGCGTCGTCCTTCCAGGCGTCCTTCTTGGCCGGCTTGGCCTTGCCGTCTTCCGGCTTCGCGGCCGGCTTGTGAATGGTGCCGGAAACGCCGGCGGCTGCCGCGGCTTCCTTGGCCTTCTTCGCTTCTGCGGCGGCCAGCAGGGCCGCCTGCTCCGCGAGACGTGCCTCGGCTTCGGCGCGTGCCCGGGCTTCGCGTTCGTTCTTTTCCTTGAACTCCGCCGCCTGGATCGCGGAAAGCTTGCCCTGACGCTTCGATTCCGCTTCGCGCAAGGCGCGCTGCGCCGGATCGATCACCGACCTCGGCGCGGCCGCGGGAGCCGCTTCACTGACCGCAGCTTCACTCATTACAGTTTCCGCCACCGGTTCCTCTACCACCGGCGCCGCCACGACTTCGGGAACGGGAGCCGGTTCCGGCTCAACTACCACCACAACGGGTTCGGGCACGACTTCTTCGACCGGGGCTTCGACAACCGCCTCGGCGGCAGCGGCCTCGGCCGCCAGTTCGCTGGCATCGCGCTTGACGAAAACCCGCTTCTTGCGCACCTCGACCTGAATCGTGCGCGCCTTGCCGGTGGAATCGGAGGCGCGAATCTCGCTGGTCTGCTTGCGGGTCAGGGTGATCTTGGCCTTGGGGGCCGTGTCGCCGTGCGCCTTGCGCAAATAGTCAAGCAGACGCGTCTTGTCCTGTTCGGACAGCGTGTCGTTGGAGGCCTGCTTGCTGACGCCGGCCTTGGCCAGTTGTTCGAGCAGGGCAGGCGCCGGCATTTTCAGCTCGGTAGCGAATTGCGAAACTGTCATCAAAGCCATGCCGCACCTCTCATTCTTCTTCGGCGAACCAGTGGGCGCGCGCAACAGTAATCAGCGCCGTCGCCCGCTCGGCATCGATGCCGGTCATTTCCATCAACTCGTCGGTCGCCAGGTCCGCCAGTCCTTCGCGGTCGATAACGCCGTTCTTTGCCAGCTTGGCGGCCAGCGGCTTGTCCATGCCCTCGAGCGACAGCAGGTCATCGGCAACCTTTTCCATCTGCTCTTCATCGACGATGGCTTCGGTCAGCAGCACGTTGCGTGCGCGTTCGCGCAGCTCGGTGACAGTGGCTTCGTCGAAGGCGTCGATTTCAAGCATCTCGGCAAGGGGAACGTAAGCGATTTCCTCCAGCGTCGAGAAGCCTTCTTCGATCAGGATGTTGGCGACTTCCTCGTCGACGTCGAGCTTTTCGATGAACAGGGTGCGGATCGTGCCGTGTTCGGTCTCGGAGCGCTTCTGCGACTCCTCGATGGTCATCAGATTGATGGTCCAGCCGGTGAGTTCGGACGCCAGGCGTACGTTCTGCCCGCCACGACCGATGGCAATGGCAAGGTTGTCCTCGTCCACCACGACATCCATCGCATGCTTTTCTTCATCGACCACGATGCTCTGCACTTCGGCCGGCGCCAGCGCACCGATCACGAACTGCGCCGGATCAGCCGACCAGAGGATGATATCGACGCGTTCGCCGGACAGTTCGTTGGTCACCGCGGTGACGCGCGAACCGCGCATGCCGACACAGGTACCGATCGGGTCGACGCGCGGATCGTTCGACTTGACCGCGATCTTGGCGCGCATGCCGGCGTCGCGTGCCGCGGCCTTGATTTCGAGCAGGCCGTCTTCGATTTCGGGCACTTCCAGCTCGAACAGCTTCATGATGAATTCGGGGGCCGTGCGCGACAGGATCAGCTGCGGACCCCGCGCCTGCCGATCGACCTTCGCCAGCCAGGCCCGCACGCGGTCGCCGGGACGCAGGTTTTCCTTCGGGATCATCTGGTCGCGCGGCAACAGGGCTTCGATGCGGCCGGCCTCGATGATGGCGCTGCCGCGCTCCATGCGCTTGACGGTGCCGCTGACGAGGAATTCCTTGCGATCGAGGAAGTCGTTGAGCAACTGCTCGCGTTCGGCATCACGGATCTTCTGCAGGATCACCTGCTTGGCCGCCTGGGCGCCGATGCGGCCGAAATCGATGGGCTCAAGGCCTTCCTCGATGAAGTCGTCGAGCACGATGTCGGGCAGCTGCTGCTGTGCAGCGGTGATCCCGATCTGCTGTTCCGGGTTCTCTACCATATCGTCGGCCACCACCAGCCAGCGGCGGAAGGACTCGTATTCGCCCGTTTCGCGATCGATGTCCACGCGCACATCGGCTTCGTCGTTGGTGCGCTTCTTTGTCGCGGACGCCAACGCCAACTCAAGGGCGCCAAAGACGATGTCCCGCGGAACATTCTTTTCGCGGGCCAGGGCATCGACCAACAGCAGCAATTCACGGCTCATGTGAGTCCTCCAGCATTAATCAGAACTTCGGCACCAGGCGCGCCCGATCGATATTCTCGAGCGCGAACTGCTGCAGTGTTTCATCCACTCGCAGGCAGACCATCTCCACTCCGCCCTCCTCCTGCAACCCTTCCAGCACACCGCTGAAGTTGCGCTGGTTGCCCAGCGGCACGCGCAACTTGAGTTGCACTTCCTGTCCGGCGAAGCGGCGATAGTCAGCCGGCTTGACCAGCGGACGATCGAGTCCGGGAGAGGAAACTTCGAGCCGGTCATAATCGACGTTCTCGACCATGAACACGCGACTGAGCTGGTTGCTCACTTCAGCACAATCCTGCACGCTGATGCCGCTCTTGTCCGTCTGCGCCGCCTCCGGCCTGTCGATGAAGACGCGCAACAGCCGAGCCCGCGGACTGGTCTCGAATTCAACCAGTTCATAGCCCAAACCCGTCACAGTCGTCTCAATCAAATCAAGCAGTTGCATACAAACTCACAAACACATCGCACAAATAGAAAATGGGCCAAAAAGCCCATCTCCCAAGAACGGCACCAACCAAAGCCAAAAGATTATAGCAGAGGCCTCATTTCCTTGCCAAATCAAATCGATCGACGTCATCGCCGGCGTCGAATTCATCGTCATCGCCAACCTGGTCGGGAAACCCGCCGCGCGGGGTGGTCTTCTGGTCCGGCGGCAGCAGTTTCAGCAGCGCCTGGACTTCGCCCGGCTCCAAGTCGCGGCACTGGCCGCGCTTGAGCCGCGGCGAGAGGTGCACCGGCCCGTAGCGCACGCGCATCAGCCGGCTGACCATCAGGCCGACCGCCTCGAACATGCGCCGCACTTCGCGATTGCGCCCTTCGTTCAGAATCACCCGATACCAGCGATTGGTTCCCTCGCCGCCGGCCTCGGCTATCAGGCTGAAACTGGCCAGGCCGTCTTCGAGGTGTACGCCCTGGCGCAAGCGTTCCAGCATTTCCGGCGTCGCCTCACCCAGCACGCGCACGGCGTATTCGCGTTCGATTTCGTAACGCGGATGCATCATGCGGTTGGCCAGACTGCCGTCGTTGGTGAATAACAGCAGGCCGCAGGAATTGAAATCCAGGCGGCCGATGGAAATCCAGCGCCCGCTCTTGAGCCGCGGCAGTTTGGCGAACACGCTGGGACGGCCATCGGGATCGTCGCGGGAAACAATCTCGCCTTCGGGCTTGTGATAGACCAGCACGCGCGGCAGGCGCAGCTGGAACTTGAGCTGCACCAGCTTGCCATTGACCCGAATCCTGTCCTCCGGTCCGACGCGCTGTCCGGTGTGCGCGGGCTCGCCATTCACGCTGACGCGTCCGGCGGCGATCCATTCTTCGAGTTCGCGCCGCGAGCCGAAGCCTGCATCGGCCAGCGCCTTTTGCAGCTTGGGCGGATCGATGACGGCGGGTTCGTGGCGGCGCTTGCCCTGACTCGGCGCCACCGGACCGCCCGCGGAGCGGCGCGCATCGGCCTTGGGCCGCACCGGCCCTTGCGGCGGCCGGAACGGACTAGCCTTGCGCGGGGCCTTGTGCGGCGGCGGGGTCCGCTTCCCCTTCGGCGAGGAGGAGTTGTCCGTCGGCGGGTTCGCCGGGCTCGGCGGGCTGCTGCGCCGACGGCTCGCCGGATCCTGCGTCTCCGGCGGTGGAAGCTGCGATGCCCGGCGCCTGCTGCGGGGGGGCTTCGGCGAGTGCGGATTGTCCAAGGTCGATCACCCTTTCAATTTCAGTCAATGGCGGCAGTTCGGTGAGACTGCGCAAGCCGAGGTCATCGAGGAACTTTCGTGTGGTCGCATACAGTGCCGGCCGGCCCGGTGCATCGCGGTGGCCCACGGCATCGATCCAGCCACGCCCTTCCAGCGTCTTCAGGATATTGGGCGACACCGCCACACCCCGAATGTCTTCTATGTCGCCGCGGGTTACCGGCTGGCGATAGGCGATGATCGCCAGCGTTTCCATGACCGCCCGCGAATACTTCGGCGGCTTGTCGTTCTTCAGCCGGTCGATGTAGGACTGGTATTCCGGACGGGTCTGGAAACGCCAGCCCGAGGCCAGCTGTACCAGCTCGGCGCCCCGGTTCGACCAGTCGCGGCGCAGATCATCAAGCAGTGTACGCCAGGTATCGTCATCGAACTCCTGGTCGAACAGCTTTTTCAGCTCGGACAGTGGCAAGGGCTCGCTGGCAACCAGCAGCGCCGTTTCCAGTACACGCTTGTAGTCTTCGGGTTTATACAGCGGCAGCATCGGGCAGCTTCACGTAAATGGGCGCCATGGCCTCGTTCTGGGTAATCTCGATCAGGGATTCGCGGGCCAGCTCCAGCATGGCCAGAAAGCTCACCACCAGCCCCTGTGCACCGAGCGTCAGGTCGAACAACTGGTCGAACACCACATAACCGCGGCCCTGCAGACGCCGCAGGATGATGCTCATGTGTTCGCGTACGGACAGTTCCTCGCGATGGATCTTGTGGTGCTGATGGATTCGCGCCTGTTTCATCAGCGACAGCCACGCCACCTGCAGGTCGTGCAGACTGACTTCGGGCTGACGTTCGACGACCTTGTCGGCGATCCATACGGTGATCCATTCGTAATCGCGCCCGACCTGCGGCATTTCGTCGAGCTTTGCCGCCGAGGCCTTCATGCGTTCGTACTCGATCAGGCGGCGCACCAGTTCGGCACGCGGATCTTCGGGCTCGCCGTTTTCCGCCTTGGGCGGGCGCGGCAGCAACATGCGCGACTTGATCTCGATCAGCATGGCCGCCATCAGCAGGTATTCGGCGGCCAGTTCCAGGTTGCCCTTGCGCATCGCCTCGACGTAAACCAGGTACTGCGCCGTGAGCGGCGCCATCGGAATGTCGAGCACGCTGATGTTGGCGCGGCGGATCAGGTACAGCAGCAGGTCAAGCGGACCTTCGAAGGAATCGAGAATGATTTCCAGCGCATCCGGCGGGATGTACAGGTCGCGCGGCATCTCGGCCATCACTTCGCCATAGACTTTGGGAAAGTGATGCTCGAGCGTCTCGCCCGGCGCAAGAGTCGGCGCTGGCGCTACGGCGAAGTGGACAGCCATCTGGGCGACGGCAGGCGCGCCCGGCTGATCCGGATTGGCGTTTTCGATCACGTGTAGTCGAGTCCGATCGCTTCGCGCACGTCGCGCATGGTGTCCTGGGCCAGCTTGCGCGCCCGTTCGCAGCCGTCGGCGATGATGTTCTTGACCAGTTGCGGATCTTCCTCGTACATCCTGGCCCGCTCGCGCATCGGCTCCTGCTCGCGCAACACGCCGTCGATCACCGGCTGCTTGCACTCGATGCAACCGATGCCCGCCGAGCGGCAGCCGGTCTGGACCCAGCTGCGGACGTCTTCGCCGGAGTAGATCAGGTGGAACTGCCACACCGGGCACTTGTCGGGATCGCCGGGATCGGTGCGCCGCACGCGCGCCGGATCGGTCTGCATGGTGCGGATCTTCTTGCCGACCGTCTCGGTGTCTTCGCGCAGCATGATGGTGTTGCCGTACGACTTGGACATCTTCTGGCCGTCCAGTCCGGGCATGCGCGAGGCATGGGTCAGCAGGGCGTCGGGTTCGACCAGGATCATCTTGCGTGTGCCTTCGAGCCAGCCGAACAGCCGCTCGCGATCGCCGAGGGAAAGGCTTTGTGCCTCGTTCAGCAGTTCGTGGGCCTGCTCCAGCGCCTCGCCCTCACCCCGTTCCTGGTAGCGCGTGCGCAACTCGTCATAGAGCTTGGCGCGCTTGCTGCCGAGCTTCTTCACGGCCTCGCGCGCCTTGTCCTCGAAGTCGGGTTCGCGGCCATACAGGTGGTTGAAGCGGCGCGCGATCTCGCGCGTGAATTCGACGTGGGGCACCTGGTCGTCGCCCACCGGCACGCGATTGGCGCGATAGATCAGGATATCGGCGGCCTGCAGCAATGGATAGCCGAGAAAGCCATAAGTGGTCAGATCCTTGTGCGACAGCTTCTCCTGCTGATCCTTGTAGGTCGGCACGCGTTCCAGCCAGCCCAACGGCGTCATCATCGACAGCAGCAGGTGCAGTTCGGCATGCTCGGGCACCTTGGACTGGATGAAGATGGTCGCCTGCGAGGGATCGACGCCGGCCGCCAGCCAGTCGATGACCATGTCGGTGGCGTTGTCCACGATGGTGCCGGGCTCGTCGTAGGCGGTGGTCAGCGCATGCCAGTCGGCGACGAAGAACAGGCAGGGATACTCGTGCTGGAGCTTGATCCAGTTGGCCAGCACGCCATGGTAGTGCCCGAGGTGGAGGCGCCCGGTGGGGCGCATGCCGGAAAGAACTTTTTCTGCGTACATGTCAAAAACCGAAAAGGGTTCGAATCAGGGTGTTGAACACCCGCAACAGGGGCCGCAGGATCGTATCCAGCACACCCAGGAACAGCAGCGCCAGCAGGATCGGGAAACCCCAGGGTTCCAGCTTCGCGAATTTCCAGGCGGCGCGCGACGGCAGGAGGCTAACCGCGATGCGCCCGCCGTCCAGCGGAGGCAGCGGCAACAAATTCAGCACCATCAACACGCCATTGATGCTGATGCCGATCCGCGCCATTTCCTTGAGTGCCTCCGCATACATCATGTCCGGACTGCCGACCACCAGTTTCAGGACCAGTGCCCAGCCCAGCGCCATCGCCAGGTTCGCCCCCGGCCCGGCGGCCGCGACCCAGAGCATGTCCTGCTTGGGACGCCGCAGGTTGCCGAAGTTAACCGGCACCGGCTTGGCCCAGCCGAACAACAGGCCGCCCGACGAAACCAGCAGGATCAGCGCCGGAACCAGCAGGGTTCCCACCAGATCGACATGCCGCAGCGGGTTCAGGCTGATGCGTCCCATCTGCCAGGCCGTCGGATCGCCGAAATGCCTTGCCGCATAGCCGTGCGCCGCCTCGTGCAGCGTGATGGCAAAGATGATCGGCAGGGCGGAAATCGCCAGCGTCTGGATGAAATTCATGGGAAGGGCCGATTTTAACGTGAAACACCCGGATGGGTCGCTCGTGATATCGAGCCCAGCGAGCTAATTAGTAGCCTCCCCCGCGAGGGGGAGGATGGGAGGGGGCGGGCCTTGAAAAGGGCTAACGCGACTTTCATGCGCCGAGGGTGGCTGACTACAGGTATGAGCGTTAGCAGACGGCGTCATCCGAGCCCGAAGGGCGCCAGGGGTCCCTGGCCGGCCCGCACCAGTTCCGGCTGGGCACTGGTCAGGTTGATCACCGTGGTCATCGCCGTGCCGCATTGACCGGCATCGATCACCAGATCGAGCAACTTTTCCAGGTGCTCGCGGATCTGGTCGGCATCCGCCAGCGGCGCCTCGAAACCCGGCAGGATCAGGGTCGAGGTCAGCAGCGGTTCATCCAGTTCTTCCAGCAGCGCCAGCGCCAGGGGATGATTCGGCACGCGCAGCCCGATGGTCTTGCGCTTGGGATGCAGCAGGCGGCGCGGCAGTTCCTTGGTGCCCTCGAGGATGAAGGTATAGCTGCCGGGCGTGGTGGCCTTGAGCAGGCGATACTGGCTGTTGTCCACGCGGGCGTAGGTGGCGATCTCGGAAAGATCGCGCACCATCAGGGTAAAGTGATGGCGCTCATCGACGCCGCGAATCCGCCGGATCCGATCCAGCAGCGGGGCATAACCGGCCACGCCGGCCAGCGAGTAGGCCGCGTCGGTGGGCAGCGCGATGAGTCCGCCGCTCTTGGCGATCTCCGCGGCCTGCTTGATCAGGCGCGGCTGCGGATGCTCGGGATGAATGTGGAATAGCTGGGCCATGCCGGGAACCGAAGGCGGAAGACGAAGCGCGGAATTCTAACGGCCCTTTGCGCCGCCGGCATGAATGTCTTCAGGTCGCAGCCATCAGAGCTGTGTCCACACCGGCGTCAGATCGGCAGGCAGATCGGGCATCTTGCCCAGGTCGATCCAGCTTTCGCCAGGACCGTGGAAGTCGGAGGCGCGCGATGCGAGGAAGCCAAATTCGCGGGCGATGCGGGCAAATTCGCGCACTTCTTCGTCCTTGTGCGCTCCCGACAGCACTTCAATGCCGCGCCCGCCGAGCTCCTTGAAGGCGCCGAACAATTCGTGCCGCTCGGTGCGCGACAGCCTATAGCGGCCGGGATGGGCGATCACGCCGATGCCGCCGGCGCCGATGATCCACCGCAAGGCTTCCTCCAGCGAGGCCCAGCAATGCTCGACATAGCCTGGCTTGCCCTTGGCCAGCCAGTAATCGAATACCGACTTGACGTCCTTCGCGTGGCCCTGCTCGACGATGTAGCGCGCGAAATGCGAACGGCTGACCATCGCCGGATTGCCGGCGTGGCGCAAGGCGCCCTCGTAGGCGCCATGGATGCCCGCCTTGTCGAGTTCCGCCGCCATGCGTCCGGCACGCGCGTCGCGGCCGCTGCGCACCTGCTGCAATCCCTCCGCCAGCGCCGGATTCGCCGGATCGATGGCGAGGCCGACGATATGCACCGTCTGGTCGTCGCCCCAGGAAATCGATATTTCCACGCCATCGACAAAACGCAGCGAGAGTTCGTCGGCCGCCGCGCGCGCTTCGGCCAGTCCGCCCAGCTCGTCGTGATCGGTCAGGGCCAGCAGTTCGACGCCATTGCCGTGGGCACGCCGCACCAAGTCGCCCGGTGCGAGCAGGCCGTCGGATACGGTCGAATGGCAATGGAGGTCGGCGTTGAGCGGTTTCATGCGATGAAGAATTCCTCGATCAATTGGGCCACCTGCTGCGGCTGGTCGTGATGCAGATTGTGCCCGCAGTCCTGCAGCATCACCTCGCGCACTTCGCGAAAGCAGGCGATCCGGCTACGGTACTCCTCCGAATCGATGGCGAACAGCTGCTTGAAGATGGCGGAGTCGGCTGCCGTGACCCACAGCACCGGCGCCGTCACCTGGCGCCAGATCGCCTTCGCCTCCTCGACGCGGTAGATCGTCGGATTGACCCAGCGATGGAAGGGATCCGCGGCCAGATGTATCCCGCCGGCGCCGTCGTCTTCGCCCATCTGCTGAGCAAGAAAGCCGGCCTTTTCGTCCGACAGGCGCGGGTTTTCCTTCTGCAGCCGCGCGGCGAACGCAGACCGATCGGGGTAGGAACGGAAACTCGGCGTATCGCGCAGCTGGTCCAGCCAGTTGGCGTAGCGTTCGGGGGCCTCGTCCGGCGCGTAGCGGCGCAGTCCCAGCCCCTCAAGATTGATCAGCTGCGCCACCCGTGCCGGGCGAATCCCCGCGTAGAGGCAGGCCGCATTGCCGCCCAGGCTGTGCCCGACCAGTCGCACCGGCGCCTGCGGCGAATAGTGCAAGAGCAAGGCATCGAGATCAGCCATGTAGTCGGGGAACCAATAAACGTCATTGTTCCATTCGGACAGGCCAAAGCCGCGCCAGTCGGGCGCGACGATGCGCCAGTCCCTGGCCAGGGCATCGACCACGAATTGCCAGGAGGCCGACACATCGCACCAGCCGTGCAGCAGCACCAGCATGGGTGCCGTCTCGGGGCCCCAGAGGCGCACATGCAGGCGGCGGCCGCGAATATCGAGGAATTGCGATTCGGAGACTTTCATGCGGGCATTTTAATTCAGCGCGACCGCGCCCAATGCCGCATTCAATCGGGAATGACGGCCGTCGCCTCGATCTCGACCCGGGCCGCGTCTTCCATCAGGCCGGCGACCTGCACTGCGGTCATGGCCGGGAAATTGCGGCCGATCACCTCGCGGTAGGCGCGGCCGAGCGCCGGGTACGACGCCAGGTATTCGCGCTTGTCGATCACATACCAGGTCATGCGGATGATGTGCTCGGGCTTGCCGCCGGCCTCGGCCAGCACCGCGACGATGTTCTGCAGCGCCTGTTTGGCCTGCTCGGCAAAATCGCTGCTGTGAAAGCGGCACTGGCTGTCCCAGCCGATCTGGCCGCCGACCACCACGGTGCGGCCGCGCGCGGCGATTCCGTTCGAATAACCCTTGGGGGCAGCCCAGCCGGCGGGCTGCAGTATCTGGAGTCCCGATTCGGGTATGACTTCCTGCTGGCTCATCTTCACTATGGTCTCCTTGGGGCGTTTCATGCGACGACGTTTGCGGCAGCTTCTTTGAGCAGTTCGCGGGCGATGATCAATTTCTGCACTTCGGTGGCGCCTTCATAGATGCGCAGCGCGCGAATGTCGCGGTAGAGGCGCTCGACCGGTACCTCGCTGACGACGCCCAGACCGCCGAATATCTGCACGGCGGAGTCGATCACCTGCTGCGCCGACTCGGTGGCAACCATCTTGGCCATCGCCGCCTCCTTGGTCACCGTCCGGCCCTGGTCGCGCAGCCAGGCCGCGCGATACACCAGCAGGGCCGCGGCGTCGATCGCGGCCGCCATGTCCGCCAGCCTGGCCTGGGTCAGCTGGAAATCGGCCAGGGTGTGGCCGAACATTTTGCGCGCCGTGGCCCGCTGTACGGCTTCGTCGAGCGCGCGGCGGGCGAAACCCAGTGCGGCGGCGGCCACCGAGGTGCGGAAGATGTCGAGCGTGCGCATCGCCACCTTGAAGCCTTCGCCCACCGCTCCCAGTCGCTGGCTGGCAAGAATCCGGCAGTGGCTGAAGCGCAGGCGCGCCAGCGGATGCGGCGCGATGACCTCGATGCGCTCGGCGATTTCCAGACCCGGCGTCGCCGCGTCGACAATGAAGGCGCTGATGCCGCGCGCCCCCGGCGCTTCGCCAGTCCGGGCGAACACCACGTAAAAATCCGCAATGCCGCCGTTGGAGATCCAGGTCTTTTCACCGTTGAGCACATAACTGTCGCCGTCCTCGTGCGCTGCACAGCGCATCGCACCGACGTCGGAGCCGGCCTCCGGCTCGGACAGCGCGAAGGCCGCGATGGCGGTTCCCGCGGCAACGCGCGGCAGGTAGCTGCGCTTTTGCGCCGCGCTGCCGTGCAGCGTGATGGCGCCGCTGCCCAGGCCCTGCATGGCGAACGCGAAGTCGGCCAGACCCGAGTGGCGCGCCAAGGTCTCGCGGATCAGGCAAATGGCGCGCGTGTCGATGGTCTCGGCGCTGCCGCCCCAGTCCTTGCCGCCGACGGCATAGCGAATCCAGTTCGCCGCGCCCAGCTTGCGCACCAGGCCGACACAGGCGTCGTCGGTTTCCTGGCCGCGCGCATGCGGCGCATCGTGAATGTTTTCTCGCGCCCAACGCTCAAGCTCGAGCGCCAGGGCCCGGTGGTGCGGTTCGAGGAAGGGCCAGTCGAGGTAGGAGGTATCGGCCATGCTCAGTCTCCTTCGAACTCGGGCTTCTGCTTGGCGACGAAGGCATGGTAGGCGCGATGGAAATCGTTGGTCGCCATGCAGATGGCCTGGGCCTGGGCCTCGGCCTCGATCGCTTCGTCGACGCCCATGTTCCATTCCTGCTGTAGCATTTTCTTGGTCATGGCGTGGGCGAAGGTCGGGCCGGTGGCCAGGTCCTGCGCCAGCCGGGTCGCCTCGGCGAGCAAGGCCTCCGGGTCGCACAGGCGGTTGAAGAAACCCCAGCGCTCGCCTTCCTCGCCGCCCATGGCACGGCCGGTCATCAGCAGCTCGCTGGCACGGCCCTGGCCGATCATGCGCGGCAGCATGGCGCAGGCGCCCATGTCGCAGCCGGCGAGACCGACGCGGGAAAACAGGAAAGCGGTCTTCGCGCGCGCCGTACCCAGGCGCAGGTCGGAACCCAGTGCCAGCAGTGCGCCGGCCCCGGCGCAAATGCCGTCGATGGCGGCGACGATCGGCTGCGGACAGGCGCGCATGGCCTTGATCACGTCGCCGGTCATGCGCGTGAAGGCGAGCAGGCCGGGCATATCGAGCTGGGTCAGCGGGCCGATGATGTCGTGCACGTCGCCACCGGAGCAGAAGTTGCCGCCCTCGCCCGTCAGCACGACAGCCTTGACGTCGTCGGCATAGACCAGGTTGCGGAACAGGTCGCGCAGCTCGGCATAGGAATCGAAGGTCAAGGGATTCTTGCGCTCCGGCCGGTTGAGGCTGACTACCGCCACCGTGCCTTCGACGCGATAGCTGAAATGTCGCGCCTGGTAGGCCTGGAAGTGTTGGCGATTGCCGGGCAGTTCGTGCGGCTTGCCGGGGAGATGTTTCATCGGATGTTCCTCACATGACTTCGCCGCCCGCGACGGCGATCGATTGTCCATTGATGCTGGCGGCACCTGCGCCGCACAGCCAGAGCACGCTGTCGGCGACTTCCTCTGGCGTGACCAGGCGCTGCATCGGATTGCCCTTCGCCAGCTCGCTGCGCGCCTGCGCTTCGTCGCGCCCGGTCTTGGCGACGATGTTCGCCACCGCCTTGCGCACGATGTCGGTTTCCGTGTAACCGGGGCAGACGGCGTTGACCGTGATGCCCTTGCTCGCATATTCCAAAGCCAGCGCGCGGGTCAGGCCGACGACGCCGTGCTTGGCCGCGCAGTAGGCCGCGACATAGGCATAGCCGACCAGCCCGGCGGTGCTGGCGATATTGACGATGCGGCCCCACGATCCGACGAGCATGTCGGCCAGCGCCGCCTGGGTGCAATGAAACACGCCGTGCAGATTGACGGCCAGCATGCGCTCGAAGAGTTCGGCATCGGTCTTCAGAAACGGCGCGCTTTCGGCCTGGCCGGCGTTGTTCACCAGGATCGCGATCGGACCGAAGGCCGCACGCGCTTGCGCCATGCCGCGCGCCACGGATTCGCTATCCGTGACATCCATGGCCACCGCCTGGCAGCGCCCGGACGCGGCATGCTGCCGCACCATGGCCTGCAGCGTCTGGCTGTCGCGTCCGGTCACGGTGACGCGATGACCCGCAGCGATCAGCGCGGCCGCGACGGCGGCGCCGATGCCGCGGCCGCCACCGGTCACCAGCGCATGTCGCGCGACGAAATTGTCGGCGGCGCTCACGCCACCAGCGCGAGCTGCGCCGCGCGCTCCAGATTGCGTTCGAGCTGGACCTTGCCGCCCTGATAAGGCTTGGGCCAGAACACGTCCCTGACGCCCTGCTCGGCCGCGGCATGCAGCGTCCAGGCCGGATCGGCCAGGTGCGGACGGGCCAGCGCGCAGAGGTCGGCGCGGCCGGCGGCGATGATGGTGTTGACGTGGTCGGCCTCGAAGATGTTGCCGACGGCGATGGTCGGCACATCGAGCTCGTTGCGGATCTGGTCGGAGAATGGCACCTGGAACATGCGGCCGTAGACCGGTGCTTCTTCCTTGCTGACCTGACCCGACGAGACATGGATGATGTCGGCGCCGGCGGCCTTGAAGAGTTTGGCGACCTCGACCGAGTCGTCGGGCGTGATTCCCCCGGGCACCCAGTCGTGGGCGGAAATGCGCACCGACATCGGTTTCTCCGCCGGCCAGACCTCGCGCATGGCCTGGAACACCTCCAGCGGATAGCGGCAACGGTTTTCCAGGCTGCCGCCGTATTGATCCGAGCGCTGATTGGTCAGCGGCGAGATGAAGGACGACATCAGGTAGCCGTGCGCGGCGTGGAACTCGACCATGTCAAAGTCGGCGCTGGCGGCACGGCGCGTGGCGGCGACGAACTCGGCCTTGACCCGGTCCATGTCGGCACGCGTCATCTCGCGCGGGATTTGCGAGACGCCGGCCACGTAAGGCAGCGGCGAGGGCGCGATCAGTGGCCAGTTGCCCGCGTCGAGCGGCTGGTCGATGCCGTCCCAGGCCAGCTTGGTCGAGCCCTTGCGCCCGGCGTGGCCAATCTGCATCGCCATCTTTGCCTGGCTGTTGGCATGGACGAAATCGACGATGCGCTTCCAGGCCGCGGTTTGCGCGTCGTTCCAGATGCCGGCACAGCCCGGCGTGATGCGCGCATCGGCGGCGACGCAGCTCATTTCGGTGATCACCAGCGCCGCACCGCCCAGGCCGCGCGCCGTGTAATGCTGGAAATGGAAATCGCCGGGCATGCCGTCGGTCGCCGAGTAGGTACACATCGGCGACACCACGACGCGGTTGGCGAGCGTCATGTTGCGCAGCCGGAACGGGGTGAACATCGGCGGCACCGGCGTCGCGCCGGGCGGGGTCGCGACGCCGCAGCGCGCGGCGAACCAGCGGTCGAAGTCCTCCATGTAGCCCGGGTCGCGCAGCTTCTGGTTGGCGTGGCCGACACGCTGGCTGCCGGTCAGTACCGCAAAGGCGAACTGTTCCGGCTCCATGTCGACGTAGCGATCGACCTGCTCGAACCAGGTCATGCGGTTGCGCGCCGCGCTTTGCAGCTTGAGCGCCTCGATTTCGCGCTCCGACTGGTAGCGCGCCAGGCGCGTCGGCACGTCGCCGTCGCTGCTGTTGAGCACATTGACCAGCGCACGGGCGTCCTCCATCGCCAGCTTGGTGCCGGAGCCGATGGTGAAATGCGCGGTGTGCGCCGCATCGCCGAGCAGCACGATGTTGTCCTTGAACCAGCGCTCGCAGAGCACTCGATTGAACTTCAGCCAGACCGCCGAGCCGCGCAGATGGCGGGCGTTCGAAATCAGCTTGGCGCCGTTCAGCATGTCGGCGAACAATTCCTCGCAGAAGGCGATCGACTGGTCCGGATCCATCTTGTCGATGCCGGCCTTGAGCCAGGTTTCCTCCGGCGTCTCGACGATGAAGGTGGCCCACTCCTCGTTGAACTGGTAGGCGTGCAGATTGAACCAGCCCCATTGCGTTTCCTTGAAGCCGAAGGTGAAGGCATCGAGCTTCTTCTTGGTGCCGAGCCAGATGAAGCGGCACTTGCGCACATCGATGCGCGGATTGAAATGGCTCTCGTACTTGCTGCGCGTGGTGGAATTGACGCCATCGGCACCAATCACCAGGTCGTATTCGCGCGAGTAGTCGTCCGGATCGCGGAATTCGGTCTCGAACTTGAGCTGGACGCCGAGCTCCCTGGCGCGCGCCTGGAAGATCTGCAGCAGCTTGAGGCGGCCAATGCCGCAGAAGCCATGGCCGCCGGACACGATGCGACGACCCTTGAAGAAGACGTCGACATCGTCCCAGTGATGGAAATTGCGCTCGATCTCGGCCACGACCACGGGGTCGTCCTGGCGAAAGCCGTCCATGGTCTTGTCGGAAAACACGATGCCCCAGCCGAAGGTGCTGTCGGCCTGATTGCGTTCGATGACCGTGATGTCGCTGGCCGGATTGGCCTGTTTCATCAGGATCGAGAAATACAGGCCGGCGGGGCCACCGCCCAGACACACGATGCGCATTGCAATCTCCTTGTTTGACGACATTACCTGCATTTGTTTTATTTTAGGTCTAAAGGATTTTTTCTGTCAAGCGCTAGCGCAATGGCTGCTGCGACACGGCTCGCGCGACAGTCTCCGGCAGCGAATTTCGATCGAATACAATAGCGCCTCAGCGTTTTCCCCTCTGCCTGCATCTTCCTGCGCCAGTTCCGAACATAAATGAAAACCATCCTTGTTACCGGCGGCGCCGGCTTCATCGGCTCGGCGCTGGTGCGCCTGCTGATCGCCGAAAGCGATTACCGCGTAATCAATATCGACAAGCTGACCTATGCCGGCAATCTCGAATCCCTGGCCGATCTGGCGGACCACCCGCGCCATGTCTTCAGCCGCACCGACATCTGCGACCGCGCCGCGCTGGACAGCCTGTTCGTCGATTATCACCCCTGCGGCGTGATCCACCTGGCCGCCGAGTCGCATGTCGACCGCTCGATCCACGGTCCCGGCGACTTCATCGCGACCAACATCCACGGTACCTACACCCTGCTCGAAGCCGCGCGCGCCTACTGGTCGGTGCTGGAGCCGGAGGCCAAGACCGGCTTCCGTTTCCATCACGTCTCGACCGACGAGGTCTTCGGCTCGCTGGGCGAGGCCGGCCTGTTCGTCGAATCCAGTCCCTACCAGCCGAACTCGCCCTACTCGGCGTCGAAAGCCGCCTCCGACCACCTGGTGCGCGCCTGGCACCACACCTATGGCATGGCGACGGTGATCACCAACTGCTCGAACAACTACGGCCCCTGCCAGTTTCCCGAAAAACTGATCCCGCTGATGATCCACAACGCGGTATCGGACAAGCCCCTGCCGATCTACGGCAAGGGCGACAACGTGCGCGACTGGCTTTACGTCGATGACCACGCCCGCGCGCTGCGCCTGGTGTTCGAACGCGGCCTGCCCGGCGAGACCTACAACATCGGCGGCCAAAACGAGAAGACCAACCTCGAGGTGGTCGACACTCTGTGCGCCCTGCTCGACGAACTCAAGCCCCGCGCCGACGGCAAAAGCTACCGCGAACAGAAGATATCGGTGGCCGATCGTCCCGGCCACGACAAGCGCTACGCCATCGACGCGACGAAGATCGAGCGCGAACTGGGCTGGGCGCCGCGCGAGACCTTCGAAACCGGCATGCGCAAGACCGTGCAGTGGTACCTGGACCACGCGGACTGGGTCGCGCACGTCGTCTCCGGCGAATACCGGCAGTGGATGGAGCGCAACTACGGAGACCGCACATGACCAACACCCGCGGCATCATCCTCGCCGGCGGCTCCGGCACCCGGCTGCATCCGGTGACGCTGGCCGTGTCCAAGCAGCTCTTGCCGATCTACGACAAGCCGATGATCTACTACCCGCTGACCACGCTGATGCTGGCCGGCATTCGCGAGATCCTGCTGATCTCGACCCCGCTCGACACGCCGCGCTTCGAACAGCTGCTGGGCGACGGCGCGCAATGGGGCATCAGCATCAAGTACGCGGTGCAGCCCAGCCCGGACGGACTGGCGCAGGCCTTCATCATCGGCCGCGATTTCGTCGGCGACCACCCGTCGGCGCTGGTGCTGGGCGACAACCTGTTCTACGGCCACGACTTTGCGACGCAACTGCAGGGTGCTGCCGGGGATGGCACAGGAGTCGGCGCCGGCGCCACGGTGTTCGCCTATGCGGTGAGCGATCCGGAACGCTACGGCGTGGTCGAGTTCGATGCGACGGGCCGTGCCATCAGCATCGAGGAAAAGCCGAAGGCGCCGAAGTCGCGCTATGCCGTGACCGGGCTGTACTTTTACGACAACCAGGTCTGCGACATCGCGGCCAAGCTGAAACCGTCGCCACGCGGCGAACTGGAGATCACCGACCTCAACCGCATCTATCTCGAAAAGGGCCAGCTCAAGGTCGAGATCATGGGCCGCGGCATGGCCTGGCTCGACACCGGCACCCACGAATCGCTGCTCGAAGCCGGCCAATTCATCGAGGTCATCGAGAAGCGCCAGGGCCTCAAGGTCGCCTGCCCCGAGGAAGTGGCCTGGCGGCAGAAATGGATCAGCGATGCGCAACTGGCAAAACTGGCCGAGCCGCTGGCCAAGAGCCAGTATGGCCAGTACCTGCAGAATCTGCTGCAGCACGGGGTACAAGGATGAAAATCATTCCCACCTCGATCCCGGAAGTCGTGCTGCTGGAGCCGAAGGTGTTCGGCGACGATCGCGGCTTCTTCTTCGAGAGCTGGAACAAGCGGACCTTTGCCGAACTCGGCATCCCGGCCGACTTCGTGCAGGACAACCACTCCAAGTCGCAGAAGAACGTGCTGCGCGGCCTGCACTACCAGATCGAAAACGCCCAGGGCAAACTGGTCCGCGTCACCGCCGGTGCCGTGTATGACGTAGCGGTCGACCTGCGCCGTTCTTCGCCGAGCTTCGGGCAGTGGGTCGGCTTCACGCTCTGCGCCGAAGACAAACGCATGGCCTGGATCCCGCCCGGCTTCGCCCACGGCTTCTGTGTCACGTCCGACTCCGCCGAGTTCCTCTACAAGACCACCGACTACTACAGCCCGGCGCACGAGCGCACGCTGCTGTGGAACGATCCGCAACTGGCGATACCCTGGCCGCTGGCCGGCGAGCCGCTGCTGGCCGCCAAGGACAAGGCCGGCACGCCACTGGCCGAGGCCGAAACCTTCGCATGAAGATCCTGCTCACAGGCGCTGCCGGACAACTCGGCCGCGAGCTCAAGCGTTCGCTGGCCAGCCTCGGCGAAGTGGTCGCCTGCGACCGCCGCCAACTCGATCTGGCCCGGCCCGATGCCCTGCGTACGGCGGTGCGCACGTCGGCGCCCACGGTTATCGTCAACGCCGCCGCCTACACTGCGGTGGACAAGGCGGAAACCGAGCCGGCCGTGGCCGACGCGATCAACGCCTTGGCCCCCGCCATCCTCGCCGAAGAAGCGCAGCGCTTGGGCGCGCTGCTGATCCACTATTCGAGCGACTACGTCTTCGACGGCAGCAAGGCCACGCCCTACACCGAGATCGACGTTCCCGCACCGCTGTCCGCCTACGGTCGCAGCAAGCTGGCTGGTGAGCGGGCGATCGCCGCCTCGGGCGCCCGCCACCTGATTTTTCGCACCAGCTGGGTCTACGGCCTGCATGGCGCCAATTTCATGAAAACCATGCTGCGTCTGGGCAGAGAACGCGACGAATTGCGGGTGGTCGGCGATCAGGTCGGTGCCCCGACCTGGACCCGCCACCTTGCCGACGTCACGGCCCTGATCCTGGCCCGCCGCGATCTGCCCAATGGCCTGTATCACCTCGCCGCCGCGGGCGAAACCAGCTGGCATGGCTATGCCGAGGCAATCTTTGCCGAGGCGCTGCGCGTCGGCTTGCTCGAGAAATCGCCGGTGGTGCACCGTATCGCCAGCGCCGACTATCCTTTGCCGGCCCCGCGCCCGGCCAACTCCCGGCTGGACTGCGCGCGCTTCCAACACGACTTCGATCTGGCCCTGCCCGACTGGCGCACGGGACTGATCGACTGCCTCGCCGACTCACGCTTCTAAAAATAATACGAACCATGGCTGTCACCCCCACTTACGACGAATCCTCCTTCCGCGTCCTCAAGGGCCTGGAGCCGGTGCGCGAGCGCCCCGGCATGTACACCCGCACCGACTCCCCGGCGCACATCATCCAGGAAGTCATCGACAACTCGGCCGACGAAGCGCTCGGCGGACACGCGAAAAATCTTCACGTGCTGCTGCACCTCGACGGCTCGACCACCGTCACCGACGACGGCCGCGGCATTCCGGTCGGCCTGCATCCCGACGAGAAGATTCCGGTGGTGGTGCTGGCCTTTACGCGCTTGCATGCCGGCGGCAAGTTCGACAAGAGCACCGGCAATTCCGCCTATGCTTTTTCCGGCGGCCTGCACGGCGTCGGTGTTGCCGTCACCAACGCGCTGTCCACCCGCGTCTCGGTCGAGGTGCGGCGCGAAGGAAAGATCTGGGCCATCGAATTCTCCGGCGGCGGCGAAAAGGTCGGCCCCCTGCTGGACATGGGCAGTTGCGGCCGCCAGAGCGGCACGCGCGTGCGCGTCTGGCCCGACCCGAAATACTTCGACGCGCCCAAGGTGCCGCCGGCCGAACTGGAACGCCTGCTGCGCTCCAAGGCCGTGCTGCTGCCCGGAGTCAAGGTGCGGCTCGACATCGAGCAGACCGACGGCAGCGTCCAATCCAAAACCTGGAGTTATCCCACAGGCCTCGCCGGCTACCTGACGGAACAGGCCGGCAACGCGGAAGCGGTGGCGCCCCTGTATGCCGCCGAGAAATACGCCGACGCCGACCATGCCGATTTCGCGCCCGGCGAAGGCGCGGCTTGGGCCATTGGCTGGCATGTCGATGCCGTGGCCTCCGAGTCCTTCGTCAATCTGATTCCGACCGTGGCCGGCGGCACCCACGAATCCGGCCTGCGCGCCGGCGCCTTCGAAGCCGTCAAGTCCTTCATCGAGCACCGCGCGCTACTGCCGCGCGGCGTCAAGCTGCAGCAGGACGACGTCTGCAGCCGCATGGCCTTCGTGCTCTCGGCGCGCATCCTCGATCCGCAGTTCCAGGGCCAGGTCAAGGAAAAGCTCAACTCGCGCGAGGCGGTGAAGCTGGTTTCCAGCATGATTCGCGATCCCTTCGAGATATGGCTCAACCAGCACGTCGAAGCCGGCAAGGCGATTGCCGAACTGTCGATCAAACAGGCCCTGGCGCGGCAGAAGAACGCGCAGAAGGTCGAGAAGCGCAAGCAGTCCGGCGTCGCCGTGCTGCCGGGCAAGCTCTCGGATTGCGAGTCGACCGACATCGCCGAGAACGAACTGTTCCTGGTCGAGGGCGATTCCGCCGGCGGCTCGGCCAAGATGGCGCGCAACAAGGAAACCCAGGCCATCCTGCCGCTGCGCGGCAAGGTGCTCAACTCCTGGGAAGTCGAGGCCGGGCGCCTGTTCGCCAACAACGAGATCCACGACATCGCGGTAGCGCTGGGCATCGATCCGCATACGGCGGACGCCACGCCCGATCTGTCCAACCTGCGCTACGGCAAGCTGATCATCATGTCCGACGCCGACGTTGACGGCGCCCACATCCAGACCCTGCTGCTGACGCTGTTCTATCGCCACTTCCCGGCCCTGATCCGCCACGGCCACATCTACATCGCCCAGCCGCCGCTGTACCGCGTCGACGTCCCGGCCTCGGGCAAGAAAAGGCCGGCGCGCAGGCTTTATGCGCTGGACGAGGGCGAACTGGTGGCCATCAAGGACCGCCTGATCAAGGAAGGCATCCGCGAGGATGCCGTCGAGGTCGGCCGCTTCAAGGGCCTGGGCGAAATGAACCCCGACCAGTTGCGCGAGACCGCGATGGCGCCGGCGACGCGCCGCGTGGTGCCGGTCACCGACCTGCCCGAGTCCCATGAACTGACCTCGAAACTTTTCAATCTGCTGATGGGCAAGGGCGAGGCCTCCTCGCGCCGCGCCTGGATGGAAGAAAAGGGCCATTTGATCGAAGCTGATATCTGAGACGCTGCTGCGCCGTAAATCATGAACAACGACACCCCAGACCTGTTCGACGAACCCGTCGCCACCGAAGTACCGTCGGCCAACCCGCCGCCCCCTCCCACCGTGCCACCAGCGCCGACTCTGTTCTCCGGCAGCGGCGACGACGGTTCGCTGCCGCTGGCCGGTTATGCCGAGCGCGCCTACCTCGCCTATGCCATGAGCGTGGTGCGGGCGCGCGCCCTGCCGCAGGTCGAGGACGGCCTGAAGCCGGTGCAGCGCCGCATCCTGCACGCCATGAACGAGATGCGCCTGGCGTCCAGCGCCAAGCACGTCAAGAGCGCGCGCGTGGTCGGCGACGTGATCGGCAAATACCACCCGCACGGCGACACCAGCGTCTATGACGCCATGGTGCGCGTGGCTCAGGATTTCACGCTGCGTTATCCGCTGGTCGATGGCCAGGGCAACTTCGGTTCGCGCGACGGCGACGGTGCCGCGGCGATGCGCTACACGGAGTGCCGCCTGACGCCCTTCGCCGAGCTGCTGCTGGGCGAGATCGATCGCGGCACGGTGGATTTCATCGCCAACTACGACGGCTCGATGACCGAGCCGCAACTGATGCCGGCGCGCCTGCCGATCGTGCTGCTCAACGGCGCCTCGGGCATCGCGGTGGGTATGGCGACGGAAATTCCGCCGCACAACCTGCGCGAAGTCGCCGAGGCCGCGCGCCTGCTGATCAAGAAGCCGGAAGCCGTGCTCGAAGAAGTCCTCGCGGTGCTGCCGGGACCGGATTTCCCCGGCGGCGGCCAGCTCATATCGACGCCTGCTGACATCCGCGACGCCTATGCCAATGGCCGCGGCAGCTTGCGCATGCGCGCCCGCTGGCGCATCGAGGAGCTCGCGCGCGGCCAGTGGCGCGTCATCGTCTATGAACTGCCGCACGGCGTTTCGGTCGCGCAGGTGCTGTCGGAAATCGAAGGCCTGACCAACCCGCAGCCGCGCGCCGGCAAGAAGGATGTCAGCCAGGAGCAGAAGAACCTCAAGGCGCTGGTGCTTGGCGTGCTCGACAGCGTGCGCGACGAATCCAGCGACCAGCAGGCGGTGCGCATCATGCTGGAGCCAAAGAGTTCACGCATCCCGCAGGACGAATTCATGGCCGTGCTGCTGGCCCATACCAGCCTCGAGTCCAGCGTCTCGGTGAACCTGACCATGGTCGGCCGCGATGGAAGGCCGCAGCAGAAGAACCTGCTGACCATCCTCCACGAATGGATCGCTTTCCGCTTCGCCACCGTGGAGCGCCGCACCCGCCACCGCCTGGCCGAAGTGCTGCGCCGCGTGCACATCCTCGAAGGGCGCATGACGGTGTTCCTGCGCATCGACGAAGTGATTCACTGCATCCGCGAATCCGACGAACCCAAGCCGGACCTCATGGCACGCTTCGGCCTCACCGAAATCCAGGCCGAGGACATCCTCGAAATCCGTCTGCGCCAATTGGCGCGTCTCGAAGGCATCCGTATCGAGAAAGAACTCGGCGAGCTGCGCGTTGAGCACGGTCAGCTCACCAAATTGCTCGACTCGCGCCACGAGATGACCAAACTGATCCAGAAGGAGATCGCCGAAGATGCCAAGCGCTTCGGCGACGATCGCCGCACCCTGATGGAGGCCGTGACCCCGATCACACAGGGCGAGATTGCCGTACTTGACGAACCCGTAACGGTGATAATTTCGAAGAACGGCTGGGTGCGCTCGCGTCAAGGCCACGGCATCGATCCATCGAGCATCACCTACAAGACCGGCGACTTCCCCTGGCTGGTGGCGGAAACGCGCACGGTGTGGCCGCTGATCGTGATCGACGGCAACGGCCGCAGTTACAGCGTCCGGGTCTCCGACCTGCCCGGCGGCCGCGGCGACGGCGCGCCGCTGAACACCATGATCGAGTTCCAGGAAGGCGGCAAGCTGGCACAGGTGCTGACCACTGCGCCGGAGAACAAGTATCTGGTAGCCGGTTCCGGCGGCTACGGCTTCGTCGCCAGCGTCGCCGACATGATCGCGCGCAACAAGGCCGGCAAGGCCTTCCTGACGCTGGAAAAGGGCGAAAAGCCGCTGCCGCCCGCGCCCGTGATCGGCGACACCGCGGCCGTGATCACTCAGGGCGGACGGCTGTTGCTGTTCCCGCTGGCCGAACTCAAGGAAATGGCCAAGGGCAAGGGCCTGATGCTGATCGATCTGGCCAAGAACGATGAGGTCGTCGGCGTCGCCGTCACCGGTGGCGAGACGCTGCTGATCGGCGGCAGCGGCCGCGGCGGCAAGCCGGTCCAGCAGTTGCTGGATGCCCGTACACAGGCCGCTTTCCGCGGCGCCCGGGCCCGACGTGGCCAGGAAATTCCGTTCAAACTAAAACCCGCCAGCCTGATCTTGACAGGCACTCATTGATGCTAGAATCTTCAAGAAATTGGCTTGCCGGTATCCTCTTGTATTTCTCGCGAATGGTTGCGGTACTCGGAGAATAAAATGCTTTTCATCGTTTACTACATCGTCGCCATTGTCGTACTGGTCATGCATTTCACTGGAATGCTGGCGCGCTACAACCTCGAGTGGCTGATCCTGGTACTCGCCGTGACGGTGTTTCCGGCGGTCATCTACCTGTAGCATCTGTAGCATGAGCGCCGTATTGCCGGCGCCGACTGTTGAACAAGCGGCGCCGCGCTCGTTCTAGCAGTGGCGAACGATGATGTCCTTGACCTGAGCCACGGCCGCGTCGACCACCTCGACTCTCTGCGGCAGATTTTCGATTCCTTCCAGTTCCGCCGGCCGCGCCGGATCGCGACCGAGCGCCTCCCGTATCGTCTCGGCGAACTTCACCGGTTGCGCCGTTTCCAGCACGATCATCGGCAGCCCCGCGACACGATGCTCCCGCGCCACTTTGACGCCGTCGGCGGTGTGCGTGTCGATCATCTGCCCGTAGCGCTGCCAGACGTCGCGTATCGTCGCCAGGCGATCGGCATGTGAACTGCAACCGGAAACGATGCCATAGTCCGGCAGGCGCGCAGCAAACGGACCGCCGGCCAGGCTGAAACTGCCGCCGGCATCGACCTCGCGCCACAACTGGCGCACGATCGTAGCGTCGCGCCCGACCAGATCGAAAACGAAACGTTCGAAATTCGAGGCCTTGGAAATATCCATCGACGGACTCGACGTGACATGGGTCTCGGCAGTCGCCCGCGGCCGATAGACACCGGTGCGGAAAAACTCGTCGAGCACGTCATTCTCGTTGGTCGCCAGCACCAGGCGCTCGATCGGCAGGCCCATCATGCGTGCGATGTGGCCGGCGCAGATGTTGCCGAAGTTGCCGGACGGCACGCAGAAGGCCACCTTTTCGTCGCTCGACCGGGTAGCTTCGAAATAGCCCTTGAAGTAATACACGATCTGCGCCGCAACGCGTCCCCAGTTGATCGAATTCACCGCGCCGATCTTGAACTTCGCCTTGAACCCGGCGTCGTTGGACACCGCCTTGACGATGTCCTGGGCGTCGTCGAACATGCCGCGCACGGCGATATTGAAAATATTCTCGTCCTGCAGCGAATACATCTGGGCGCGCTGGAAGGCGCTCATCTTGCCTTCCGGCGAGAGCATGAAGACACGCACGTTGTGCTTGCCGCGCATGGCGTATTCCGCGGCCGAGCCGGTATCGCCCGAGGTCGCGCCAAGGATGTTGATGGTTTCACCGCGCTTTTCGAGCACGTACTCGAACAGGTTGCCGAGCAGCTGCATGGCCATGTCCTTGAAGGCCAGCGTCGGCCCGTTGGACAGTTCCAGCAGATGAAAGCCCGGTTCCAGCATGGTCAGCGGCACGATGTCGGCGGCATCGCGGCCGGGACGACACCAGCGATAGGTCTGCGCCGTATAGGTCTTGTCGCAGATGACCCTGAGGTCGGCCGGCGGAATGTCGGTGATGAACAGGCTCAGGATGCGGAAAGCGAGTTCCGCATAGGAAAGACCGCGCCATTCGTCGAGCCGGTCGGCCACCTGCGGATAGCTTTCCGGCAGATACAGCCCGCCGTCCGGCGCCAGGCCGCCGAGCAGGATATCGCAGAACTCCTGCGGCTCTGCGCCGCCACGCGTGGAAACGTAGTTCAACCCAGTTCCTCCATGCGCAGCCGGATCACCTTCTTCTTCACCACCGGCAGCGCCTCGATCTTCACGATCGCGGCATCGACATTCTTCTCCCGCGTGACGTGGGTCAGCATGATGATATCGGTCTGGTCTTCGCCCTCACCCGGCTCACGCTGGATCATGGCAGCGGTGGAAATCTGCTGATCGGCGAGGATGCGCGTGATGTCGGCCAGCACACCGGGCTTGTCCTCCACGCGCAGGCGCAGGTAGTAGCTGGTTTCGACCTCGGACATGGGCAGGATCGGCGTGTCTTCCATCGCATCGGGCTGGAAGGCCAGGTGCGGTACGCGATGCTCGGGGTCCGAGGTATGCAGGCGGGTGACATCGACCAGGTCGGCGATCACCGCCGAGGCGGTCGGTTCGGCGCCGGCACCCTTGCCGTAATACAGCGTGGCGCCGACCGCGTCGCCCTGCACCAGCACGGCGTTCATCGCGCCTTCGACGTTGGCGATCAGGCGCTTGGCCGGGATCAGGGTCGGATGCACGCGCAGCTCCACTCCGTCCGGGCGGCGACGCGTGATGCCGAGCAGCTTGATCCGGTAACCGAGCTGCTCGGCGTACTTGATGTCGTCGGCGTCGAGCTGGCTGATGCCTTCGACGTGGGCCTTGTCGAACTGCATCGGAATGCCGAAGGCCAGAGCGGAAAGTATGGTTATCTTGTGCGCGGCGTCGACGCCCTCGATGTCGAAGGTCGGATCGGCCTCGGCATAGCCCAGGCGCTGCGCTTCTTTCAGCACGACGTCGAAGGGCAGGCCCTTGTCGCGCATCTCGGAGAGGATGAAGTTGGTGGTGCCGTTGATGATGCCGGCGATCCACTGGATGCGGTTGGCCGAGAGGCCCTCGCGCAGCGCCTTGATGATCGGGATGCCGCCGGCCACCGCCGCCTCGAAGGCGACCATGACGCCCTTCGCGTGCGCTGCGGCGAAGATCTCGTTGCCATGCACCGCCAGCAGCGCCTTGTTGGCCGTCACCACGTGCTTGCCGTTGGCGATGGCCTTCAGCACCAGTTCCTTGGCGATGCCATAGCCGCCGATCAGCTCGATGACGATGTCGATCTCGGGATCGCTGACCACGGCGACGGCATCGTCGGTGACCTGCGCCCGGCCGGCGGTGACCTGCCGCGCCAGTTCGAGGTTCTTGTCCGCCACCTTGGTGATGCGGATCGGACGGCCGGCGCGGCGCGTGATTTCGGCTTCGTTGCGGGCCAGTACATTAAAGGTGCCGCCACCGACGGTGCCGATGCCGAGGAGTCCTACGTTGATGGGTTTCATTTCGGGGGGTTCCTAGAATGCAGACGACGGGTCGCCGCCGGCCGCAATCCAGGAACGCGTTGTGCCCCTGCAAAGCCGCCGGCAGTACAAGTTCAATCAGTTGCCATAACGCCTTCGATAGCCGTCGAGAAAGCGCGCAATGCGGCCGATGGCTTCGCGCAGGTCGTCCTCGTGCGGGAGGAACACCAGGCGGAAGTGGTCGGGATGCGGCCAGTTGAAACCGGTGCCCTGCACCAGCAGCACTTTTTCCGCGATCAGCAGCTCACCGATGAAGTCCTGGTCGTCCGTGATCGGATACATCTTCGGGTCGAGGCGCGGAAACATGTACAGCGTGGCCTGGGGCTTGACGCAGCTGACCCCGGGAATTGCCGTGATCAGCTCATGGGCGACATCGCGCTGGCGACACATGCGTCCGCCCGGGGCGACCAGGTCGTCGATGCTCTGGTAGCCGCCGAGGGCGGTCTGGATGCCCCACTGGCCGGGCACATTGGCGCACAGGCGCATCGAGGCCAGCATGTCGAGGCCGTCGATGTAGTCGCGCGCATGCTTCTTCTCGCCGGAGACGATCATCCAGCCCGAGCGGTAGCCGCAGGAACGATAGTTCTTCGACAGGCCGTTGAAGGTGATGGTCAGCACGTCTTCCGACAACGCGCCGATCGAGGTGTGGGTCACGCCATCGTAGAGCACCTTGTCATAGACCTCGTCGGCATAGATGATCAGGTCGTTCTGGCGCGCGATTTCGATGATTTCCCTGAGCACCTCGTCCGGATACACGGCTCCGGTCGGGTTGTTGGGATTGATGATGACGATGGCCCGCGTCTGCGGCGTGATCTTGGCGCGGATGTCGGCCAGATCCGGCATCCAGCCGGCGCCCTCGTCGCACAGGTAGTGTCGCGGCGTGCCGCCGGACAGGCTCACGGCCGCGGTCCACAGCGGATAGTCGGGGGCCGGCACCAGCACTTCGTCGCCGGTATCGAGCAGGGCATTCATGGCCATCACGATCAGTTCGGAGACGCCGTTGCCGATGTAGATGTCCTCGATGCCGACGCCCTTGATGTGCTTCTGCTGCGAATAATGCATTACCGCCTTGCGCGCCGAAAAGATGCCCTTGGAATCGACATAGCCGGCCGCGCCGGGCAGATTGCGGATCATGTCCTGCTGGATTTCCTCGGGGGAATCGAAACCGAAGGCGGCGAGATTGCCGATGTTCAGCTTGATGATCTTGTGGCCTTCCTCTTCCATCTGCCGGGCGCGGGCGAGCACGGGGCCGCGAATGTCGTAACAGACGTTGGCGAGTTTGGCGGATTTATTTACGGGTTGCATCTGCAACCGTCCTTTCTGCGTGATGCAGCCCGGTTCGGGCCGCGTCGGTAAAATGTATAATGTTACCCAAGCCAATGCTGCACCGCAAATCCAGATTTGATGCGGCTTTCGGCCACCCCCGACCCTGCATGTCCTTTGCCAATCCAGTTGCCGATCTCGTTGCCAAACTCGCGCCCTGAATGAAGCTGCATTCCTCCGACACCGCCGGTCTGCTCGCGATCACCGCTTACGACGCCGAGTCCATCGCCGTGAACGGACGGCGGCTGACGCAGAGCTTCCTGCTGACGCCCCACCAACTGATCGAGGACTGGCCGCCTGCATCGGTCGATAGCCTGACCGAGGCCGACCTGCAGGCCATCGCTGAACTCGGCTGCCCGATCGTCCTGCTGGGCACCGGACCGCGCCAGCGCTTCCCCGCCACAGCCCTGCTACGGCCGCTGATCCAGCGGCGAATCGGCGTCGAGGTCATGGACAGCCATGCCGCCTGCCGCACCTACAACATCCTGATGGCCGAAGGACGCGACGTCGCGGCGGCTCTGATCATCGAATGCGCGACCTAGCTCAAGCGCGCGAACTGCGCCGCGGGACGCTGCTGATCCTGCTGCTGGCCTTCGTCCTGGTCTGGTTCGGCACCCTGGAACATCGCCGCCTGATCAACCCCGACGAGGGCCGCTATTCCGAAATTCCGCGCGAAATGGTGGCCAGCGGCGACTGGTTGACGCCGCGCCTCAACAACATCAAATATTTCGAGAAGCCGGCGCTGCAATACTGGGCCACCGCCGCCGCCTTCACCGTGTTCGGCGAACACCACTGGACCGCGCGCCTCTGGCCGGCCCTGACCGGCTTCCTCGGCATACTTTTCACGGCCTTTGCCACGGCGCGGCTGTTCGGCCTCCAGGCCGGTCTGATAGCGGGCGCGGTGCTGGGCGGCAGCGTGCTGTGGAATGTCATCGGCCACGTCAATACGCTGGACATGGGCGTCAGCTTCTTCCTCGCTGCCGCCGTGTTCGCCCTCTGCCTGGGCCAACGCGACGACGCCGCGCCGGCTGAAAGTCGGCGCTGGCAGGACGCCGCCTGGGTCCTGCTGGCGCTGGCGATACTCTCCAAGGGGTTGATCGGGCTGGTGCTGCCGGCCGCCACGGTAGTCGCCTACGCCCTGTGGCAGCGCGACTGGGGCTTCATCCTGCGCATCCGTCCGCTGCGCGGCGTGCTGATCCTGCTGGCGATCACGGCGCCCTGGTTCATCGCGGTATCGCTGGCCAACCCGGAGTTCGCCCATTTCTTTTTCATCCACGAGCATTTCCAACGCTTCCTGACCAAGGCCCACGGCCGCTATCAGCCGATGTGGTACTTCATCCCGATCCTGCTGATCGGCATGCTGCCCTGGCTCGGCAGCCTGGCCCAGGGACTGGCGGCCGGAACCCGCAGCGAAGCGGGCCGGCGTTTCCAGCCGCGCCGCTTCCTGCTGGTGTGGGCGGTCCTGGTGTTTGTCTTCTTCTCGGTCTCCAGTTCCAAACTGGCGTCCTACATCCTGCCGATCTTCCCGGCGCTCGCCGCCCTGATCGGCCTGCACCTGACGGGCTATGCCGCCTCGCGCCGCATCGAGTGGCATGCGCTGCCGGCCATCATCGTCGGCGCGGCCTGCCTGTTCCTGGTGCCTTTCGTCACCCGCTTTGCCAGCGACAAGGTGCCGGTGGCGCTCTACGAAGACTATCAACCCTGGCTGTATGGCGGCTCTGCGGCCCTGCTGCTCGGCGGCCTGCTGGCGTTCTGGCTGGGACGCCAGGGGCGCAGCGTGGCGGCGGCATTCAGCCTGGCCTTCGGCGGCTTCGCCTTCGGCCAGGGCTTCCTGCTCGGGCACGACACGCTCGGCTCGGTGCACTCGGCCCACGACGTGGCCGCAGCGATCCGCACCCAGGTGCCGGCCGACGCCCCGTTCTTCAGCGTCGACACCTACGACCAGACCCTGCAGTTCTATCTCAAGCGCACCACCACGATGGTGGCCTATCGCGACGAACTGGGCTTCGGCATCAGCCAGGAACCGCACAAGTTCATTCCCGACGTCGCCGGCTTCGAGCGCGCCTGGAATGCCGCTCCGGTCGCCTGGGCCTTGATGGCGCCGGCGCTCTGGCAGGAAATGCAAAAGAAAGGTCTACCCATGATCGTGGTGATCCGCGACACCCGCCGTGTCATTGTGCGCAAGCCATGAATGCCGTCAGCTTTTCCCTGATCCTCGCCGGCGTGCTGCTCAACGCCGCCGCACAACTGCTGCTCAAGGCCGGCACCAACGTAGTCGGCCATTTCGAGTTCCATGCCGACAACATCCTGCCGATCGGCCTCAAGTTGGCCTTCCAGCCTTACATCATGACCGGCATGGCCTGCTACGCGGTGAGCCTGGTGGTCTGGATCATGGCGCTCTCGAGGGTGCCCGTGTCGATCGCCTACCCGATGCTGTCGATCGGCTACGTGATCAACGCCTTCATCGCCTGGCACTGGTTCGGCGAAGCGCTGGCGGCGCAGAAGCTGCTCGGCATCGGCTTCATCGTGGTCGGCGTGTTTTTGGTGGCGAGGTCATGAGCGTTCCGTTCCTTCCTTTTACCCGCCCCTCGATCGACGAGGACACGATTGCCAAAGTCGCCAATGTGCTGCGCTCCGGCTGGATCACCAGCGGCCCCAAGGTGGCGGCCTTCGAGGCGGCGCTGTCCGACTATTGCGGCGGCCGGCCGGTGCGCGCCTTCAATTCCGGGACGGCGACGCTCGAAGTCGCGCTGCGTCTCGCGGGAGTCGGAGGTGACAAAAATGCGGGCGACACGGTGATCACCACGCCGCTGACCTGGGTCGCCACCGCCAACGTGATTCTCGAGGTCGGGGCGACGCCGGTATTCGTCGATATCGATCCGGTCACGCGCAACATCGACCTCGACCGACTCGAAGCCGCGATCACGCCGCAGACCAGGGCCATCATTCCGGTGGATCTCGCCGGCCTGCCGGTCGACCGCGAGCGGCTATACGCCATCGCCGGCAAGCACGGCGTGCGCGTCATCGAGGACGCCGCGCAATCCTTCGGCGCCTCCTGGCAGGACCGGCGTATCGGCACTTCTTTCGGCGACGGCCGCGATTTCGTTTCCTTCAGCTTTCACGCCAACAAGAACCTGACCACCGGCGAGGGCGGCGCCCTGGTGCTGCCTGACGACATCGACCCGGGCCTGTGCGAACGCCTGCGCCTGCAGGGCGTGCGGCGTTTTCCCGACGGCGGCATGGACGTCGACGTGCTGGGCGGCAAATTCAACCTGACCGACATCGCCGCCACCATCGGCCTCGGCCAGCTGAAGCACCTCGAAGGCTTCACGGCGCGACGCCGCCTGCTGGCGCGCGAGTATTTCCGGCGCATCGATCCGTCCCTGGGGCTGGAACTGCCGGTCGCCGACTTCACCCAGTCCAACTGGCACATGTTCCAGGTCCTGCTGCCGGCCGGCACCGACCGCGGCCATTTCATCGCGGCGATGAAGCAGCGCGGCATCGGCGTCGGCGTGCACTACCCGGCGCTGCACTTGTTCTCGCTGTATCGCGCCCTCGGTTTCAGGGAAGGCGATTTTCCCGAGGCCGAGCGCGTCGGCGCCACCACCGTCACCTTGCCGCTGTTCCCCGCGATGTCGGACAGCGACATCGAGCGCGTCTGCGCGGCACTTGCCGAGTCGCTGGCGTCGAACTTGCGATCTGCCTCCTGAACGGCTACCATATGGTCATCTACGTGACCACTTCAAGATCATGACCACCTGCACCGTCGCCGAAGCCAAGGCCCATCTTTCGGAGTTGCTGGCGCGCGTCGAAAGCGGCGAGGAACTCATCATCACCCGTCGCGGGCTCCCGGTGGCACAACTCTCGCCCATCCGGCCGATCAAGCGCGCACCCGACTGGCAAGCCATAAGCGCGTTTCGCGAATCGATGCCCGTTACGGCAGCATCGGCCACCGACCTGGTTCGCGAAATGCGCGACGCCGGCTACTGATGCTTTATCTGGACACCGCGGTGGTCCTGACCCTGTTCGTACGCGAACCGATGTCGGAATCCGTCGGCAAGTGGATTGCATCCCGTCGCCAGCCACTCGCCTTCAGTGACTGGGGTCTGACGGAATGCGCTTCCGCCCTCGGCGTCAAGCTGCGTCGCGGCGAGCTTGACGCCAACTTCGCTGGTCGCGCCTTCCAGGCAATCGCCTCGTTTGCCAACGAATCCTGCGAACTCATTGCCTGCGCCGGCCACCACCAGAGGGAAGCCCAGGGACTGCTGACGCGCTTCGATCTGCCCTTGCGTTCCGGCGATGCCTTGCATCTGGCGATCAGCCAGCATGTTCAAGCCACCTTGGTGACCTGCGATAAGCAGCTAATGGCCGCCGCCAAAGCGATCGGCGCCAAAGCCCGCGATCCGCTCGCATCGTGAAACCGTGGTCTGTCCCTGATTGTTCTTGGTCTGTCCCTGATTGTTGGGCGCTGATTTCTCCTCGTTAATATCCCGGCTCATGCCCACCCTTTCACTCTCCATCGTCATCCCTGTCTACAACGAGGAAGCCGGTCTCGAAACGCTTTTCGCCCGCCTCTATCCTGCGCTCGATGCGCTGGGAGAGTCGTATGAAGTAATCTTCATCAACGACGGCAGCCGCGACCGCTCGGCGGCGATCCTGCGCCAGCAGTTCGAGGCGCGGCCCGACGTCACCCGCGTCATCCTGTTTGCCGCCAACGCCGGCCAGCACATGGCCATCATGGCCGGCTTCGAGCATTGCCGCGGCGAGATCGTCGTCACCCTGGATGCCGACCTGCAGAACCCGCCCGAGGAAATCGGCAAGCTGATCGCCAAGATGCGCGAAGGCCACGATTACGTCGGCAGCATCCGCCGCAAGCGCCAGGACAGCCTGTTCCGCACCTGGGCTTCGAAGGCCATGAACCAGCTGCGCGAAAAAATTACCCGGATCAAGATCACCGACCAGGGCAACATGCTGCGCGCCTATTCGCGCAGCGTGGTGAATGCCATCAACAGCTGCAAGGAAGTCGCGACCTTCATACCGGCGCTGGCCTACACCTTCGCCCGCAACCCGGCCGAAGTCGTGGTCGAGCACGAGGAACGCGCTGCCGGAGAATCGAAGTATTCGCTCTACAGCCTGATCCGGCTCAATTTCGACCTGATGACCGGCTTTTCGCTGGTGCCGCTGCAGTGGTTCTCGATGCTCGGCATCCTCGTCTCGTTGGGTTCGGCCGCACTGTTCGTGCTGCTGATCGTGCGTCGCCTGATCGTCGGCCCGGAAGCCGAGGGCCTGTTCACTCTGTTTGCGCTGATGTTCTTCCTGATCGGCCTGGCCCTGTTCGGCATCGGTCTGCTCGGCGAATACATCGGCCGCATCTACCAGCAGGTGCGCCACCGTCCGCGTTATCTGGTCGAGGCGATCCTGGAACAGAAGGAATGAGCAGCGCAGTTGTATTCGCCTACCACAACGTAGGCGTGCGCTGCCTTTCCGTGCTTCTGGCGCACGGCGTGGAGGTGCTGCGCGTGGTGACGCACAAGGACAGTCCGACCGAAACCATCTGGTTCGACAGCGTCGCCGAACTGGCCGCGCGCCACGGGATTCCGGTCATTACGCCCGAGGATCCCAACGATCCCGCGGTCGTTGCGGAATTGGCCGCGCTGCAGCCCGATTTCCTGTTCTCCTTCTATTACCGGCTGATGCTCAAGGCGCCGCTGCTGGCCCTGCCGAAACGCGGTGCGTGGAACATGCACGGCTCGCTGCTGCCGAAGTATCGCGGCCGGGTGCCGGTGAATTGGGCCATCATCCACGGCGAGCGCGAAACCGGCGCCACGCTGCACGAAATGGTCGAAAAGCCCGACGCGGGCGGCATCCTGGTGCAACAGCCGGTGCCCATCCTGCCTGACGACACGGCCTTCGATGTATTCAACAAGGTCACGCTGGCGGCCGAAATGGCGCTGGACCGCGTGCTTCCCGACCTGCTGGCCGGCCGTGCGATTGCCAAGCCGCAAAACCTAGCAGCGGGCAGCTATTTCGGCGGGCGCAAGGCCGAAGACGGCCGCATCGACTGGACCCAGGCGGCATCGAGGGTGCACAACCTGATTCGCGCCGTCGCGCCGCCTTATCCGGGGGCCTACTCGGACACCGCCAGGGGCCGGCTCAGGGTGCTGTGCTCCCTGCACCCGACGCATGAAACCGGTCCCTACGGCGGCCGGCCCACCCTGTTCGTACGCAACGGGCATCTGCATGCAGAATGCGGCGACGGACGGCTTTTGCGCCTGCTCGCGGTAGAATTAGATGGTTTACCGCTGGCGCCAGCCTCAGCAGGCGACCAGTTCAACGCAATTTTCGGAACCCCGGCACTCTCCCTGTCATGAAAAAGATCCTCATCCTCGGCGTCAACGGCTTCATCGGCCACCACCTGTCCCAGCGCATCCTGAACACCACCGACTGGGAGGTGTACGGCATGGACATGAACTCCGAGCGCGTCACCGATCTGATGCAGAACCCCCGCTTTCATTTCTTCGAAGGCGACATCATGATCAACAAGGAGTGGATCGAGTACCACGTCAAGAAATGCGACGTGATCCTGCCGCTGGTCGCCATCGCCACGCCGGCCACCTACGTCAAGGAACCGCTGCGCGTCTTCGAGCTCGACTTCGAGGCCAACCTGCCGATCATCCGCCAGGCGGTCAAGTACAAGAAGCGCGTGATTTTTCCCTCCACCTCCGAGGTCTATGGCATGAGCCAAGATCCCGAGTTCGATCCGGAAAACTCCAACCTGGTGCTGGGCCCGATCAACAAGCCGCGCTGGATCTACTCCTGCGCCAAGCAGATGATGGACCGCGTGATCCATGCCTACGGCCAGCAGGAAGGCCTCGAATACACCCTGTTCCGCCCCTTCAACTGGATCGGCCCGGGCCTCGATTCGATCCATACGCCGAAGGAAGGCAGTTCGCGCGTGATCACCCAGTTCCTCGGCCACATCGTGCGCGGCGAACCGATCAAGCTGGTGGACGGCGGCGCGCAGAAGCGCTCCTTCACCTATGTCTCGGACGGCATCGATGCGCTGATGAAGATCATCGACAACAGGAACGGCATCGCCAGCGGCAAGATCTACAACATCGGCAATCCGAAGAACAACTACTCGATCCGCGAACTCGCCACACTGATGCTCGACCTGGCGAAACAGTATCCCGAATATGCAGCAAGCGTCGCCCAGGTGAAGGTTCTCGAAACCACCTCCGGCGAGTATTACGGCAAGGGCTACCAGGACACGCAGCACCGCGTGCCGAAGATCACCAACACCATGGCCGATCTCGACTGGGAGCCGCGCATCACCTTCGAAGAAGCCCTGCGCAGCATTTTCGAGGCCTATCGCAACGACGTGGCCGAAGCGCGCAAGCTGATGGATTGAGCTTCCCCATGAAGCTCGCACTGAAAATCGACGTCGATACCTGGCGCGGCACCCTGCAAGGCGTGCCGCGACTGGTGGAGATCCTGCGTCGCCATGATGCGGAGGCAAGTTTCCTGTTTTCGCTCGGCCCCGATCACACGGGTCGCGCCATCAAGCGCGCCTTTCGCCCCGGCTTCATGAAAAAGGTGCAGCGCACCTCGGTGGTCGCGCACTACGGCCTCAAGACACTGATGTACGGGACGCTGCTGCCCGGACCCGACATCGGCCTGCGCGGCGCCGACATCATGCGCGCCACACGCGATGCCGGCTTCGAAACGGCAATCCACTGCTGGGATCATGTCAAGTGGCAGGACGGCGTCGAGCAGGCCGACGCCGCCTGGACCGATCGCGAAATGCGCCGGGCCCACCAGCGCTATGTCGACATCTTCGGCAGCGACTCTCCCGGCCATGGTGCCGCCGGCTGGCAGATGAACGCGCATGCCCTGCGCCTGACGCAGCGCCTGGGCTATCGCTGGGCCTCCGACTGCCGTGGCACACATGCTTTCGTCCCGGTCTGGAACGGAGAAATCGTCACCTGCCCGCAGTTACCGACGACCCTGCCGACACTGGACGAACTGGTCGGCACGGACGATCTGACGCCCGACAACGTACATCTGCACCTGCTGCGGCTCACCGTAGCGGACAACCGGGACCACGTCTTCACGCTGCATGCCGAACTCGAAGGCCTCAAATTCGGCGACACCCTGGAGCGCCTGCTGACAGGCTGGCGCGAACAGGGCTACGACCTGGTATCGCTGGGAAAGATGCGCGATGCGCTCGATCCGGCGACGCTGCCTCGCCACGAAATGATCCGGGGCGAAATCCCCGGCCGCGCAGGCCAGTTGATGCTGCAGGGCGAGGAATTTCTGTCAACATGGAAGGAAGCTGCATGACCGAAACGTTCCAATCCAATCCCGTAGCCCCCTCGGCCCTGGGGCTGCGTGTTCCCGATTTCACGGTTCCCGCCACTGGCGGAGAGTTCACCCTGGCGGCCTGCCTCGGCAAGCCCGTGGTGCTGTACTTCTACCCCAAGGACAATACGCCGGGCTGCACCACCCAGGCCCAGCAGTTTCGCGACCTGCACGCGGAATTCGTCAAGGCCGGCTGCGTCGTGGTCGGTGTCTCGCGCGACGACCTGAAGTCGCATGAAAGCTTCAAGGCCAAGCTGGGACTGCCTTTCGAACTGATCTCGGACATCGAAGGCGTGCTTTGCCGCATGTTCGACGTGGTCAAGAACAAGATGCTCTACGGCAAGAAAGTGCTGGGCATCCAGCGCAGCACTTTCCTGATCGACGCCAATGGCCTGCTGCATCAGGAATGGCGCTCGACCAAGGCCGACGGCAACGCCGCCACCGTACTGGAAGCCGTGCGCAAGCTGTAATCGGGAACAGCGCCCGGTTTCGGGCCTTTCCTTCGGTCTTTCCCAACAGGGCGGCGGCTATCTTGAGCCTGCCCCCTCCCCTGCCCCGAGGCTTTCATGAACGCCAAGCGCGCCAAGACTTCCAAGAACTCGATCACCAAGCTGTTCGTGCTCGACACCAATGTGCTGATGCACGATCCCTTGAGCCTGTTCCGCTTCGAAGAGCACGACATCTACGTGCCGATGATGACGCTGGAGGAGCTCGACGCGAACAAGAAGGGCATGTCGGAAGTCGCGCGCAATGCGCGCCAGGCCAGCCGTCTGATGGACGAGATCGTCACCGGCGCCGAGCACAACATGGCCGCCGGCATCGATCTCACCGGTCCCTCGCGCGCGCTGGCGACCGGTCACCTGTTTTTCCAGACCGAAGCCATCAACGGCATCCTGCCGATTTCGCTGCCGACCGCCAAGGCCGACAACCAGATCATCGGCGTCGTCATGCATCTGGGCCAGAAGTTTCCCAAGCGCCCGGTCATTCTGGTTTCCAAAGACATCAACATGCGCATCAAGGCCCGCGCGCTGGGCCTCGAAGCACAGGACTACTTCAATGACAAGGTGCTGGAGGATACCGATCTCCTCTACACCGGAACCCTGGAACTGCCGCCCGATTTCTGGGATACCCACGCCAAGGGTCTGGAGTCATGGAAAAAGGACAGCCGCACCTATTACCGCATCAAGGGTCCGCTCTGCCCTGACCTGCTGGTCAATGAGTTCGTCTGGCAGGAGGGCGCGCAACCGCTTCAGGCCTGGGTAAGAGTCGGCGCCGGCAAGACGGCGGAACTCGAGACGCTGATCGACTACAGCCACGCCAAGAATGCCGTCTGGGGCATCACCGCGCGCAACCGCGAACAAAACTTCGCCCTCAACCTGCTGATGAACCCGGACATCGATTTCGTCACCCTGCTCGGTCAAGCCGGCACCGGCAAGACCTTGCTGACGCTGGCTGCCGCCCTGACGCAGACGCTGGAAACCAAGCTCTTCGCCGAAGTCATCATCACCCGCGTCACGGTTCCCGTCGGCGAGGACATCGGCTTCCTGCCCGGCACCGAAGAGGAAAAAATGACGCCGTGGATGGGTGCGCTGGAAGACAACCTCGACGTGCTCAACAAACCGGCCGAAACCCCGGCCGGGCCAGGTGGCAGCGCCGGCACCTACGGTGGCGACTGGGGACGTGCCGCGACCATGGACCTGATCCGCAGCCGGATCAAGATCAAGTCGCTCAACTTCATGCGCGGCCGCACCTTCATGAACAAGTTCCTGATCATCGACGAGGCGCAGAACCTGACGCCGAAGCAGATGAAGACCCTGATCACCCGTGCCGGCCCCGGCACCAAGGTGGTCTGCCTGGGCAACATCGCCCAGATCGACACGCCCTACCTGACCGAAGGCAGTTCAGGCCTGACTTACGTGGTGGATCGCTTCAAGGGCTGGACGCATTCGGGCCACGTTACGCTGCAGCGCGGCGAACGCTCGCGCCTGGCCGATCACGCGGCGGAAGTGCTGTAGGGCTTTCCATCGTTGGACGGACCGTGGGACGGACTTCAGTCCGCCATCCACTCTGGCCGACTGAAGTCGGCCCTACAAACGCCATCCACTCTGGCCGACTGAAGTCGGCCCTACAAACGCCATCCACCTTTGGCCGACTGAAGTCGGCCCTACAGATTTTGCATCAGGCTCTGTAAGACGAGCCCGATGCGAAATTCTCGAACTTGGTGTATTCGCCAAGGAAGGTCAGGCGCACCGTGCCGACCGGGCCGTTACGGTGCTTGCCGATGATGGCTTCGGCCGTGCCCTTGTCCTGGGTATCTGGCTTGTAGTACTCCTCGCGGTACATCATCATGATGATGTCGGCATCCTGCTCGATGGCGCCGGATTCGCGCAGGTCGCTCATCAGCGGGCGCTTGTCGGTGCGTTCCTCGACTTTGCGCGAGAGCTGCGACAGGGCGATGATCGGCACCTGCAATTCCTTGGCCAGGGCCTTGATCGAACGCGAGATCTCGGAAATTTCGGTAGCGCGGTTTTCGCCCATGCGGTTCGAACTCATCAACTGCAGGTAGTCGATGATGATCAGGCCGAGCTTGCCGAACTGCCGGTGCAGACGTCGGGCACGGGCGCGCAGGTCGGTCGAGTTGATCGCGCCGGTCTCGTCGATATGGATCGGCGCCTCGTGCAGCTTGCCCAGCGCCACCGTCATGCGATCCCATTCGTCATCGGTGAGGCGGCCGGTGCGCAGTTTGCTCTGGTCGATGCGGCCGACCGAGGAAAGGAAGCGCGTGGCAAGTTGCGGACCGGACATTTCCAGGCTGAAAATCGCCACCGGCAGGCGCAGTTCGACGCCCACATGCTCGGCGATGTTGAGCGCAAACGCGGTTTTGCCCATCGACGGGCGACCGGCGACGACGATCATGTCGCCCGGCTGCAGGCCCGAGGTCAGGCGATCGAGATCGGCAAAGCCGGTGGCGACGCCGGTGATGTCCGACTGGCTATCGCGCGCCAGCAGGGTTTCCATGCGCTCGACGACTTCGCCCAGCAACGGCTGGATCGCGACGAAGCCATTGTTGCTGCGATTGCCGGCTTCGGCAATCTGGAAAATCCGCTGCTCGGCGTCGTCGAGCAGCTGCTTGACGTCGCGCCCGGCGGGATTCAGCGCATTGCCGGCGATCTCATCGCCGACTGTGACCAGCTGACGCAGGATCGCGCGCTCGCGCACGATCTCGGCATAGCGCCGGATGTTCGCCGCCGACGGCGTGGCATTGGCGATTTCGCCAAGGTAGCCCAGGCCGCCGGTCTGATCGACTTCGTTCGATTGCTCGATCGATTCGTAAACGGTCACCACGTCGGCCGGCCGGCCCATCTGGATCAGCTTGCCGATATGGCGGAAGATGCGGCGGTGATCGTCGCGATAGAAGTCCGTCTCGCGCACCACGTCGCCGATGCGGTCCCAGGCAGCGTTGTCGATCAGCAGGCCGCCAATCAGCGACTGTTCGGCCTCGATGGAATGCGGGGGCAGCTTGAGCGCAGCGACCTCGGAATCGACAGGCTGCGGGGGATTGAAGGCACGTACCTGGGCCATCGCGGTCTCCAAAATTTAAGCGCTGAGTCTACCCCTCGGGACGCCTCAAGGTAAGTGCACAACTTGTGGAAATGCTGTGGACAAGCTGTGCAAATGCAGTGGATCGATTCATGCGGCACACAATCCCGCCGGGGGATACCGTCCCGCCACTTCCGGGCGGGACATAAATGAAACGGGCCGCCGATGAATCATCGGCGGCCCGTTTTCGGGATGTTGCCGGGCTCAGTGTTCGCCGAGCACCGACACCGTGACCGTAGCCACCACGTCGCTATGCAGGACGATCTGCACCGGCGTGTCGCCAATGGCCTTGAGCGGACCGTCGGGCAGACGAATCGCCGCCTTGTCGATCTGGATGCCCTGGGCCGCGAGTGCCTCGGTGATGTCATGCGCCGATACGGAACCGAACAGACGGCCATCGACGCCGGTCTTGCGCGTGATCTGCAGCATCAGCCCTTCGAGCTTGCCGGCTTCGGCCTGGGCTGCGGCAATCGCCTCGGCCTGGACGCGCTCGAGTTCCGCGCGCTTTTCTTCGAACACCTTGCGGTTGGCTTCCGTCGCACGCTTGGCCTTGCCTTGCGGGATCAGGAAGTTGCGGGCATAGCCGTCCTTGACCTTGACCACGTCGCCGAGGCCGCCGAGGTTAACCACTTTTTCCATCAGAATGATTTGCATGGTCTCGTCCTCGCTTACTGGTGCAGATCGGTGTAGGGCATCAGCGCCAGGAAACGCGCACGCTTGATGGCCGTCGACAGCTGGCGCTGGTAGCCGGTCTTGGTACCGGTGATGCGCGCCGGCATGATCTTGGCGTTTTCAGCGATGAAATCCTTGAGGATCTCGACGTCCTTGTAGTCGATCTCTTCGATCTTCTCTGCGGTGAAGCGGCAGAACTTGCGACGCTTGAACAGGCTGCGGCCCTTGTCGTCCTTGCGCTTTACACCGGTCTTGCTCTTAGGCTTGAATGCCATTTTCAGTTCCTTCCACGAATTCGACTGTATTCACATGCAGTAGCGGAGTGCGTCGCTTGAGGCTCCTGGCGGCGATAAAGCCAGCCACCCTGATTCCGTCTCCCGGCTTGGCTGCAAGCAGCACTTGCGCCGGCCGGCCCATGGCTACACAGGCCATCTCGCATTCCACTCTGCGCTCGACATCGGCTTCGACCTGGGTCGAGACATGCGCGAGGAGAAATTCGAGAACCGGTATTCCGGCAGGGGTGCGGCGCAACGCGCCGCGCTCAAGCAGGCGACCCGACAACTGCGTCAGGTTGCTCGGCTTATCCTCAGGCGGCAACGGCAGCAGCCGGAGCCTCCACCTTGGCATCGCCCTGGGTCAACGAACGCGACTTCTCTTCCTTCATCATCGGGGAAGGAGTCACCACCGCCTTGCGGGTTTTCACCGTCAGGTGGCGCAATACGGCATCGTTGAACTTGAACGCGTGCTCGAGCTCTTCCAGGGTCTCACCGTCGCACTCGATGTTCATGAGTACGTAGTGGGCCTTGTGTACCTTCTGGATCGGATAAGCCATCTGACGACGACCCCAGTCCTCGAGGCGGTGAATGGCTCCGTTGCGGGCAGTGACCAGCGTCTTGTAACGCTCGATCATCGCCGGAACCTGCTCGGACTGGTCCGGGTGGACGATAAATACGACTTCATAATGGCGCATGCAATCTCCTTGTGGTTGAGTGGCAGCCCCCCCGCATGCGTAACGGGTGGAGCAAGGGAAGCCGAGCATTCTAACATGCTGAACGGCCGGAAACAATGGCTGTCAGCTCACCCGAGGACCCGTGCGGCTTGCCCTGCGCCGCCGTTCCGCCGTCAGGATGCCCCGCTGATCACGACCGGTTCGACGGCGACGAGGTCGCCGCAACCGGAACACCTTCAGCTGCGCTCGGTCGCCTTCGCGTAGAGCCGCACCAGCGCCAGCTGAACGGCATCCGAGTGATGCCGAAAATCCTTTTTCAGGGCATCTGCCGCCGCAATGGTATTGCCATCGTGGGCATCACCCAGAATGCTGCCGGCACAAATATGGAAATCGGCGTGGATCTTGCGCAGTTGAGCATATTCAGGAAAGTCGGCGAACTGGATCTTGCCGGCGCCGTGGATCCATTTTCCCAAGGCACAATTGCTGTCGGCGGCGACGGTCGCCATGCTCAACATTTCCCCGGCATCGCCGCGAATCTGCGCTTCCAGCCGAGCCTTCCATGCGGCATGAGCCTCCAGCGCGGCTTTCATGTCGAGCCCATGGAGGTGCTGTTCATTGGGCGCAAATTCCATTTTCGTCGTCGACTCGCCAGCCAGCGCCCCTTTTAGCCACCCTAGAATACTCATCTTGATCCCCCTAAAAACGGGGAATTTTAGCCGCTACACTCCACCAATAGCAACAACGATGAAATGGTTATTGATTGACATGTATTTGTTATTTAAACAGTTCCGCCCGCAGTTAAGAGCTGGCCCGCTCCGCGCCCAAGCTAGCCGCAGTAGCGCAATCCCAGAATGTTCAGCAGCAGTTCCGGCTGCCGATAGGCGCCAAAGGCCAGCGCCGTAACCAGCACCACCGCCAGCAGGGCGATCACCCAGAGGACGCGACGCGAGCGATCCAGCCGCGACGGCGATGGCGGCGCCTCGGGGGGAGGAGTCAGGTCGTTGGTCAGGTCCATCCGCGCATACTCGGCAAGCTTGCCCGCCAAGTCAAGCCCGTTGCCCCGACGAAAATCGGCAGCTAGAACACTTCGCCTTCGCGCAGGAAACGCCACTGCCCAAGCGGCAGATCGCCCAGGCGGACACGGCCGATGCGCACCCGCTTCAATCCGGTGACGCGCAGGCCCACCAGTTCGCACATGCGGCGAATCTGCCGTTTGCGGCCTTCGGTCAGGACGAAGCTGAGTTGATCCGGATTGGCCCAGGCGACCTTGGCCGGACGCAGTTGCTTGCCATCCAGTTCGAGGCCGTGATTGAGCAGTGCCAGCCCGCGCGCATCGAGCGTGCCTTCGACGCGCACCAGGTATTCCTTCTCCACCCTGGAATCGTCGCCGATCAACAGGCGCGCAACGCGACCGTCCTGGGTCAGAACCAGCAAACCGGTGGAATCGATATCGAGCCGTCCGGCGGGGGCGAGGCCTTTCAGGTGCGTGGACTGGAAGCGCTGATGATCCCCCGCCATCTGGGTTTTTGGCGAGATCAGGCTGACCGCCGGCTGATGGCCGTCTTCGGCCTGGCCGGAGACGTAGCTCATCGGCTTGTGCAGCAGAATCGTCGCCTGCCGCGCCTGGGTCGCGCGCGCTTCCGGCGCCAGGGTGATCACCGCGTCGGCGGCAGCGCGGGTGCCCAGCTGCGTGACCCGCTGGCCATCGACGAACACCAGCCCGCGCTCGATATAGGCATCGGCCTCGCGACGCGAGCACAGACCGCGCTCGGCCAGCAGTTTGGAAACCCGGGTACCCTGCGTATCATTCATGGTCGCGCATTCTATCCCGCTCCCATGCTCAGCTATCGTCACGCCTTCCACGCCGGCAACCACGCCGACATCCTCAAGCACCTGGTGCTGACGCTGTGCCTGCAGCACATGAACAGCAAGGACAAACCCTATCTGGTGCTCGACACCCACGCCGGTGCCGGCGTCTACACGATCGATTCGGAGCAGGCGAAGAAAACCGGCGAATACCTCGACGGCATTGCCCGGCTATGGAACCGCAACGACCTGCCGGCGCCAATGAAGCCCTACATGGATGCCCTGCAGGTCTGCAGCGGCGGACTGAAGCTGCGCCGCTACCCCGGCTCGCCCTGGCTTGCCGCGCACTTTGCGCGCGAAATCGATACGCTGCGCTTTTGCGAATTGCACTCGACCGACTTCGCCCTGCTGCGGCGCCAGTTCCGCGACGGCGGACGCCGCGTCAAGGTCGAGCAGCACGACGGCTTCGAAGCCATGAAGGCAGCCCTGCCGCCCCCTTCGCGTCGTGGCCTGGTGCTGATCGACCCCTCCTACGAAATCAAGAGCGACTATCTGAAGGCCATAGCCGCCATCAGGGACGGCCTCAAGCGTTTTGCCACCGGCAGCTATCTGGTCTGGCTGCCCTTCCTGCCCAGCATCGAGGCGCGCGCCCTGCCCGAGAAGCTCAAAAAGCTGCCGGCTGACTGGCTCTACGCCAGCCTCAGCGTGCGCGGCCCGGCGACCAAGGGCCATGGCATGAGCGGCAGCGCGATGTTTATCGTGAACCCCCCATGGACGCTCAAGAATGCGCTGGAGGAATCGCTGCCCTGGCTGGTGCAGGTGCTGGCGCTGGACGAGAAGGCAGATTGGACGGTAGAGGTATCGCCTGCCGGAACCGCAAAGCCGCGCGCGGATTGAAACGTCCCTAGCTGCTTAACTCCGTCCGGTTGCGGAAGTGCTCCAGCGCTTCCGGATTGGCCAGCGCCTCGACATTCTTCACCGGATGTCCATGCACCACGTTGCGCACCGCGAGCTCGACGATCTTGCCGCTCTTGGTGCGCGGGATGTCCGCCACCTGCAGTATCTTGGCCGGCACATGGCGCGGCGTGGTGTTGTCCCTGATCACCTGCTTGATGCGCCCTTCCAGCGCGTCGTCGTGTAGCAGCCCCTCGCGCAGCTTGACGAACAGCACCACGCGCACGTCGCCGCTGTTGCCGGGCGGCCAGTCCTGGCCGATCACCAGCGACTCGACCACTTCGACCAGCTTTTCCACCTGGCGATAGATTTCCGCCGTGCCGATGCGCACCCCGCCGGGATTCAGCGTGGCATCGGAGCGGCCGTAGATGATGAAACCGTCATGCTGCGTGCGCTCGGCGAAGTCACCGTGGCACCAGATATTGTCGAAGCGCTCGAAGTAGGCGGCGCGGTACCTAGCTCCATCGGCATCGTTCCAGAAGCCGATCGGCATCACCGGGAAGCTGCGGGTGCAGACCAACTCACCCTTTTCGCCGCGCACCGGCCGCCCGTCGTCGTCGAACACGTCGACCGCCATGCCCAGTCCGGCGCACTGGATCTCGCCGCGATACACCGGCCCGTTCGGATTGCCGAGGACGAAGCAGGAAATGATGTCGGTGCCGCCGGAAATCGAGGCCAGCTGCAGGTCCGGCTTGATGTTGGCATAGACGTAATCGAAGCCCTCGGCTACCAGCGGGCTGCCGGTCGAGAACATCGCGCGCAAGTGCTTCAGCTGGTGCGTCCGGCGCGGCTGCAAAGCGATCTTGGCGATGGCGTCGATGAACTTGGCCGAGGTACCGAAATGCGTCATGCCCTCGGCATCGGCGTAGTCGAACAGGATGCTGCCGCGGCCGACGAAAGGCGAACCGTCATAGAGCAGCAGCGTCGCGCCCGAGGCGAGGCCCGACACCAGCCAGTTCCACATCATCCAGCCGCAGGTGGTGAAGTAGAACAGGCGGTCGCCGGGCTTTACGTCGGCCTGCAGCTGGTGCTCCTTGAGGTGCTGCAGCAGCGCGCCGCCGGCACAATGCACGATGCACTTGGGCACGCCGGTGGTGCCCGAGGAATACATGATGTAGAGCGGGTGGCCGAAGGGCAGCCGCTCGAAGCGGATTTCGGTCTCGCCGGCAAAGGGGGCCAGGAAGTCGGCCAGCGACACGCCGTGCGTCACCGCCATGCTTTCCCCGCTGCCCGCATACGGCACGACGACCACGCGCTGGAGCGAAGGCAGGCGCGCGGCGATCTCCGCCACTTTGCCGAGGCAGTCGATGACCTTGCCGTTGTACCAGTAGCCGTCGCAGGCGAACAAAACCTTCGGCTCGATCTGGCCGAAGCGGTCGAGCACGCCTTGCACGCCGAAGTCCGGCGAGGCCGATGAGAAGATGGCGCCGATCGAAGCCGTGGCCAGCATCGCCACCACGGCAGCCGGCAGATTGGGCAGGTAGGCGGCGACGCGGTCGCCCTTGACCACACCTATCGCGCGCAGGGCCGCCGCGGTCTGCGCCACGGCGCGATACAGCTCGGCGTGGCTGGCGCGTCCCTTGACCTTGTCCTCGCCCCAGAACACCAGCGCGTCCGACGTGTCGCGTCGGCGCAGCAGATTCTCGGCGAAGTTCAGCCGCGCCTGCGGGAACCATTGCGCGCCGGGCATCTTTTCGCGGTCGACGACCACGGTGGAACCCATCTCGCCGCGCACGTCGCCAAACTCCCAGACCGTGGCCCAGAATTCTTCCGGATGGTCGATCGACCACGCGTGCAATGTCTGATAGTCGGCGCTGGCGAGACGGCGCTTCCAGCGCTTTTCGGCGTCTTTCATGAAAGCGGTCAGGCGCGTGGCGGCGATGCGCCTTGCCGAGGGCTGCCAGATCGGTGCGAGGGATGTGCTCATCATGGGTTCCTGTTATAGACAGCTGGCGCGCATGGCCTCGGGCAGCGGGATCGACTTGCCGGTCGAGGGATTGATCCACACCAGCTTCGCCGCGCCCTCCGAGTAAATGCGCTCGTCGCCCACCAGGCGCATTTCGTAAAAAGTCGGCACGCTGCTGCGCCCCGGCATGCCGCAGAACATGCGGCAGTCGATGATGCCGGGATAGGTGAAGGGAATCTGGAAGGTGCAGCTGGCATTGACGATGACCGGGCCCTCGGTCTGCGTCCACGAGGTACCGAAACCGAAGCTCTCCAGCCACTCGATGCGGGTCTGTTCCATGTAGCGGAAATAAACGGTGTTGTTGACGTGTCCCATGGCGTCCTGGTCGCCCCAGCGGATCGGCATCCGGTTGCTGTAAACGAGCTTGCGATGGTGTTCCATGGGCCGGAAGTCCTGAGTGTTATAGAAGACTTCACGATTATAATCGTGCGATCAAATCAATCGATCGAGGTCAGCATGCAGCGCGAATCCATGGAGTTCGATGTCGTCATTGTCGGCGGCGGTCCGGCCGGGCTGGCGGCGGCGATCCGCCTCAAGCAGATCAATGCCGAAATCAACGTCTGCCTGATCGAGAAGGGCTCCGAAATCGGCGCCCACATCCTCTCCGGCGCGGTCATGGATCCGCGCGCGCTGACCGAACTGTTACCCGACTGGCAGGCGCAGGGCGCGCCGCTGGACACCGCCGTGACCCGCGACCGCTTCGCCTTCCTGACGCAGCACGGCTTCGTCGACCTGCCCACCCTGCTGCTGCCCGGCTGCTTCCAGAACCACGGCAATTACGTCATCAGCCTCGGCCAGCTCTGCCGCTGGCTCGGCGCCCAGGCCGAAGCGCTGGGCATCGAGGTCTATCCCGGCTTTGCCGGCGCCGAAGTGCTCTATGACGACAAGGGCGCGGTGCGCGGCGTCGCCACCGGCGACATGGGACTCACGCGCGACGGACAGCCCGGGCCCAATCACCAGCCCGGCATGGAACTGCTGGCCAAGTACACGCTGTTTGCCGAAGGCTGCCGCGGTCACCTGGGCAAACAGGTCGAGGCGAAGTTCGATCTGCGCGCCGATTCCGATCCGCAGACCTATGCCCTCGGCGTCAAGGAACTCTGGGAAGTCGATCCCGAGCATTTTGAAAAAGGCCTGGTGATGCACACCTTCGGCTGGCCGATGAAATCCGACACCTATGGCGGCGGCTTCATCTACCACTTCGGCGAGAACCTGGTATCCGCCGGCCTGGTGGTCGGACTCGGCTACAAAAATCCCTTCCTCTCACCCTTCGAGGAAATGCAGCGCATGAAGACCCATCCGCAGATCGCGCCGCTGTTCAAGGGTGCCAAGCGCCTGGCCTACGGTGCGCGCGCCCTGGCCGCCGGCGGCCTGCAGTCCATGCCGAAACTGGACTTCCCGGGCGGCGCGCTGATCGGCGACGACGCCGGCATGCTGGTCGCCTCGCGCATCAAGGGCAGCCACGCCGCGATCAAGAGCGGCATGCTGGCGGCCGAGGCCGCCGCCGCCGCGCTGGCCACGGGCCGCGCCAACGACTCGCTGAGCGAATACCCGGAAGCCTTCCGCGATTCGTGGCTCCACGAAGAACTGCACACCGCGCGCAACTTCAAGCCGTGGATGGCCAAGGGCCTGTGGACCGGCTCGATCATGTTCGGCATCGACCAGGTACTGCTGCGCGGCAAGGCGCCGTGGACCCTGCACAACACGGCCGACCACCTCAAGCTGAAGCCCGCTGCCGAATGCACGCCGATCGCCTATGACAAGCCCGATGGCGTGCTGACCTTCGACCGGCTTTCTTCCGTGTTTCTTTCCAATACCAATCACGAGGAAGACCAGCCCTGTCATCTGCAGCTGAAGGATGCCAGCGTGCCGATCAGCACCAACCTCGCGCTCTACGATGCCCCCGAGCAGCGCTACTGCCCGGCCGGCGTGTACGAGATCGTGCGCGACGAGAGCGGCAGCAATCCGCGGCTGCAGATCAACGCGCAGAACTGCGTGCATTGCAAGACCTGTGACATAAAGGATCCGACGCAGAACATCAACTGGGTGGTGCCGCAAGGCGGCGAAGGACCGATCTACACCCAGATGTAAAAGTTATGCGAAGCGGTATCCCTTGGGACGGCGCCGGCGACGCCCCGAAGGAAGTCCCCTTGGGGGACACGGCGCCGCAACGCAAACGGGAACCCGCGGGTTCCCGTTTTTCATCTCGGCGAAAGCGAAATCAGAACATCGCTTCGTCCAGCGCCAAGACACTGGCGCCGCCCTGCACCACCTGCTGCGCCAGGCCCGGCGCGGCGGCCATGATGCATTCGGCGTAGAACCAGGCGGTGGCGATCTTGGCCGGATAGAAGGGATCGGCGTTTCCGGCAGCGATCTTGGCGTGCGCCACACGTGCGGCGCGCGCCATCATCCAGCCGCCGGCGACGATGCCCAGCAGACGCAGGAATGGCACGGCGCCGGCAGCCACCGCGCGGACATCGCCGCCGTAGTGGGCGACGATGTAATCGGTCGCCTTCTGCAGCGCCTCTATGCCCTGACCGAGTGCGGCTACGATCGCCACGAACTCGGCGCCCTTGTGCTGCACCATCTCGCGGCGCGTCTGCTGCATCATGCCGATCACGGCCTTGATCGTGGCGCCGCCTTCGCGCGCGATCTTGCGGCCCATCAGGTCGTTGGCCTGGATGCCGGTGGTCCCCTCGTAGATGGTGGTGATGCGCGCATCGCGCATGTACTGCGCGGCGCCGGTCTCCTCGACGAAGCCCATGCCGCCATGCACCTGCACGCCGAGGTAGGCCATTTCGTTGCCGGTCTCGGTGCTCCAGCCCTTGACCACCGGAATCATCAGGTCGACGTAAGCCTGGTTCTGCGCACGTTCGGCGGCATCGGGATGGTTGGCCGCGGCATCGTGCGCCGCCGCCACCGAATAGGCCAGCGCGCGCATGGCTTCGACGTTGGCGCGCATCGTCAGCAGCATGCGGCGGATGTCGGGATGCTTGATGATGGCCACGCCGGTGGCGGAACCTTCGATGGCGCGCCCCTGCACCCGCTCCCTGGCGTAGGCCGCGGCGTGCTGGTAGGCGCGCTCGGCGATCGCCAGACCTTCGAGGCCAACCGCGAAGCGCGCCGCGTTCATCATGACGAACATGTACTTGAGGCCTTCGTTCTCCTTGCCCACCATGGTGCCGATGGCGCCGCCGTTGTCGCCATGGACCATGACGCAGGTCGGGCTGGCGTGGATGCCGAGCTTGTGCTCGATCGACACGCAATAGACATCGTTGCGCGCGCCCAGCGTGCCATCGGCATTGACCAGGAACTTGGGCACCACGAACAGCGAGATGCCCTTGACGCCTTCCGGCGCGCCCGGCGTGCGGGCCAGCACGAGGTGGATGGTGTTCTCCGCCATGTCGTGGTCGCCGTAGGTGATGAAGATCTTGCTGCCGAAGATGCGATAGCTGCCGTCGCCCTGCGGCTCGGCGCGCGAGCGGATCGCAGCGAGGTCGGAGCCGGCCTGCGGCTCGGTGATGTTCATGGTGCCGGTCCATTTGCCCGAGATCATGTTGGGCAGGTACATGGCTTTCTGCGCATCGGTGCCCGCCAGCTCCAGCGCCTCGATGGCACCCAGCGTCAGCAGCGGGCACAGCGAAAAGGAAATGTTGGCGGACTTCCACATTTCCTGCACCGCCGCCGAGACCACCTTGGGCAGGCCCTGGCCTCCGTGCTCGGGATTGCCCGAGAGCGCGTTCCAGCCGTTGTCGACGAACTGCGCATAGGCTTCCTTGAAACCCTTGGGCATGGTCACCGACTTGTCGGCCCAGGTCGCGCCTTCCTGGTCGCCGCTGTAATTGAGCGGGTCCAGCACGCCGCCGGTGAACTTGGCCGACTCGTCGAGGATCGCTTCGACCACGTCGGTGCTGGCTTCCTCGTAGCCGGGCAGTGCGGCAACCTTGTCCAGACCGGCGAGCTCGGTCAGCACGAACATCATGTCCTTCAGCGGGGCAACGTAGGAACTCATGGGATTACTCCAGTGTCATTAACGTGAAATTGGTCGCCAGCACACCGTGTCAGGTTCGAGCGCAGCGAGCCGATCAGTAGCCTCCCCGCGAGGGGAGGATGGGAGGGGCGGGCCCATATGCCAGCCTGGGGCCCATCGAAGGTGCGGGATTTCCAATGTGGGATGACTTGCCGGAGCCATGAGCGTTAGTGCGGAAGATGGCGCCGGTCGTCGAAGCTGCCGACCCAATGCGGCGCATAGACCACCATCAGGGTGATCATGGCGCCGTTGAGCCAGGCCTCGGCGAAACCGAGCAGAAGGTAATACGGCAGATAGTCATCGAGCAAAGTCGGCGCCGGATAGACGCCGGCCAGCCACAGCAGCGCGCTGGCTAGCAGCCCGGTGGCCATGACGGTGGCCGCCGCGCCGAAAAAGGCGATGACGAAAACGTAGGTGAAGAAATGATCGGGCAGCGCTCGCTCGACGCCGCGGCGGATGGCATCGGCCAGCAACGGCGGGAACACCGCCAGCACCAGCGCATTGAGGCCGTAGGCCAGCCAGGCGTCGTTTCCCTGCAGGCTGTTGTTCGCCGTCACCCCGGCCAGCACCAGCGAGAGGCCGACGATCGCCAACTGCCGGCCGAACATCAGGGTGAACATCGTGGCGCCGAGCAGATGCAGGTCGAGGCCGGGCTTGACGCCGGCCTTCATGCTCCAGACCAGCACCAGCAGCACGATGGTGCCGAGCCAGACATTGAGCTGGGCGGAATCGGTCAGTCGTTTCCAGGGTGCGGTGGCAAAGCACCACGCCCAGATCGCCAGCAGCGGCAGAAACGCCCCGAGCGCCCAGGCTTGCGGAAACAGGGCGTCGGGGAAGTTCACAACAGGCCAGTCTTACAGTGCCGCCGTCAGTTCCGGTACGACGGTGAACAGGTCGGCAACCAGGCCGTAATCGGCCACCTGGAAGATCGGCGCGTCGGGGTCCTTGTTGATCGCCACGATCACCTTGGAATCCTTCATGCCGGCCAGGTGCTGGATCGCGCCGGAAATGCCGATCGCAATGTAGAGCTGCGGCGCGACGATCTTGCCGGTCTGGCCGACCTGGTAGTCGTTGGGCACAAAGCCGGCATCGACCGCGGCGCGCGAAGCGCCCATGGCCGCGCCGAGCTTGTCGGCCAGGGGCTCCAGCACCTTGTGGTAGTTCTCGCCGCTGCCCATGCCGCGCCCGCCGGAGACGATGATCTTCGCCGCACCGAGTTCCGGCCGCGCCGACTTGGTCAGTTCGCGGCCCAGCAATTTCGACTGGCCCAGATCGGCACCAGCCGCCAGCGCCTCGACGGCCGCACTGCCACCCGAGTTTGCGGCGGCATCGAAGCCCGTGGTGCGCACCGTGATCACCTTGGTCGCATCGCTCGACTTGACCGTCGCCAGCGCATTGCCGGCGTAGATCGGACGCACGAAGGTATCGGCGTCGACCACGCTGATGATTTCGGAAATCTGCGCCACGTCGAGCAGGGCCGCCACGCGCGGCAGGGTGTTCTTGCCGTTGCTGGTGGCCGGGGCGATGATGTGCGTGTAGCCACTGGCATTGGCAACGATCAGCGCGGCGAGGTTCTCCGCGGTCTGGTCGCCGTAATGGGCGGCATCGGCGACTTTGACCTTGCTCACGCCGGCGACTTTCGCGGCCTGCTCGGCCACCGCGCCGCAAGCGGCGCCGGCGACGAGGATATGAATCTCGCCGCCAATCTTGGCCGCTGCAGTGACGGCATTCAGGGTCGCGGTCTTGAGGACGGCGTTGTCGTGTTCTGCGATGACGAGGAGGCTCATGTGATCACCTTGGCTTCGTTCTTGAGTTTGTCGACCAGCGCGGCGACGTCGGCCACCTTGATGCCGGCGCTGCGCTTGGGCGGTTCGGTGACCGTGACGGTGGCCAGGCGCGGCGCCACGTCCACGGCGAGATCGGCCGGCTTGACCACTTCCAGCGGCTTCTTTTTCGCCTTCATGATGTTGGGCAGCGTCGCGTAGCGCGGCTCATTGAGGCGCAAGTCAGTGGTGACGATGGCCGGCAGGCTGATCTCGATGGTTTCCAGGCCGCCATCCACTTCGCGCGTCACGGTCGCCTTGCCTTCGCCGATCACCACCTTGGAAGCGAAGGTGGCCTGCGACCAGCCCAGCAGCGCGGCCAGCATCTGGCCGGTCTGGTTGGCGTCATCGTCGATCGCCTGCTTGCCGAGGATGATCAGTTGCGGACCTTCCTTCTTGGCCACGGCAGCGAGCAGCTTGGCCACCGCCAAGGGCTGCAGTTCAACGTCGGTTTCGACCAGGATCGAACGATCGGCGCCGATGGCCATCGCGGTGCGCAGGGTTTCCTGGCAGGCAGTGACGCCGCAGGAGACGGCAACGACTTCGGTCGCCTTGCCGGCTTCCTTGAGCCGCATGGCTTCTTCGACCGCGATTTCGTCGAAGGGATTCATCGACATTTTCACATTCGCCAGATCGACACCAGTGCCGTCTGCCTTGACGCGAACCTTGACGTTGTAGTCAATCACGCGCTTGACCGGGACGAGGATTTTCAAGCGGCTCTCCTTATGTTTGTCTGCTCTAAAAATGCATTGTAGCGGCTATTCGACGGCCGCTTTCCCATACGCTACGGTATGGAATGTGAGATACTACCGCAGCGCAAAACGAAATTCAATACCCTACCGTATGGAAAACAAGCCGACCAAGCCCCCGCGCACCGCGCTGGACCGCGACGCCTGGATCAAGGGAGCGATCGCCATCCTGGCCGAACACGGCGCCGAGCGCCTGCGCGTGGAAGTCCTGGCCAAACGCCTGGGCGTGACCAAGGGTAGCTTCTACTGGCACTTCAAGGACCGGCGCGACCTGCAGGACGCGGTACTGGACTTCTGGAAGGAAGGCCGCATCCGCGACATCCGCAAGCAGACTCAGGCCCAGCCCGGCGGCGAGGCCGCCGCCCTGCTCCATACCATCGAGGTTTATGGTTCGGCGCGCAACCGCAAGGGCATCGCCATCGAAGCCGCCGTGCGCGACTGGGCGCGCCGCGACCCGCAGGCCGCAGCCGTCGTGGAGGCAGTCGACGCTGAACGCCTGGCCTGCGCCTGCCGCCTGTTCCTCGCCTGCGGCATCAAGGAGGAAGAAGCGCAGGCGCGCAGCCTGCTGCTATACGCCTACGTCTTCGGCGTCAGCCTGATGCGCTGCGGCGGATTCACCAGCAACATCGAGTCGCTGAAAGCCTGGATCGCGGAGCGGATTGCGCGCTGAGCGCGGCGGAGCGTATGTCGCAAGAGTCGGCGCTGGGCGTAGCGGGGGTTTCGCAGAGCACTGCTCTGCGCCCGCGAAGCCGGCAGGCTGTGCAAAGCCTGCCGTGGGGGGGGACGGCGGCGGTTCGGCCTTTGCCGCTGTTGGTCTCGGGTCAGGTGAATGGCCGTTGTCAGCCTTCCACGCGGTTTCGGCCTCCTTGTTTCGCTCGATAGAGTCCGGCGTCGGCTTCCGCAATCAGGGCTTCGATGTCGGCGGCATCTCCCGCTTTTCCGTGCGTGACGGCCAGGCCGATACTCACCGTATAGCGAGGTAGCGCCTTGTTGCGATGGTGCTCGATCTCGCGCCGGATACGCTCGGCGACGTTTCTCGCCTCGGTGATTCCGGTGTCCGGCAGGAGGATGGTGAATTCCTCGCCGCCAAAGCGCGCCAGGATGTCCGGCAGGCGCAGCATCTGCTGCGCCCGGGTTGCGAAGTCCTTGATGACGAGGTCGCCGACGTGATGGCCGTGGGTATCGTTGACCTTCTTGAAGAAGTCGATATCCGAGGCCAGCACGGACAGGGGTCGGTGGGAGCGAGTGCAGCGCGCCCATTCCACGGCCGCCTGTGAGAAAAAGGCGCGCCGGTTCAGTGCGCCGGTCATGGGATCCCGGGTTGCCATGAATTCGAGTTCGGCGCGCAGGCGTTCGTTGGTGATGAGAAGAAAGCCGATGGATAGTCCCAGTACACCCAGCGAATACATCGCGAGGAAGGCCTGCTGAATCAGGTTACGGTCGAAGCTGTCCTCATTCTCGGTGATCCCGCCGGTGAGCGTGGTGATGCGCCACACGGCCACCCCGGCGCCAAGGAGGAAGAACAGGAGCAGGAAGCCGCTTCCGAGTCCCCTGGGTTTGGCCTGCCACGCCAGCACGGCACCGGCGGAAAACAGCACGATGTGGGCCAGCGCCATCAGGAAGATCCGGCCCTGGTAGTGGTGGGTGACGTACGTCAGGAAGGTGATCAGGATCACCACCACCGCGATCCCGTCCAGTGCGGGACGCCACTTCGGTTGCCGTCCGGAATAGCGCTGCAGGCCCACGATCAGGAGGAACTGGCCAAGGAGGAGCGCGGCGCTGGGGATCACGATGGTCAGGAAATCGGAGAGCAGGCCGCGCATCGAGGACAGGCCCGAGGCCACGCCGATCAGAACCACGGCGGCAGCCCATTCACCCAGTCCCTTGATGTCGTCGGGGAAGCTGCGCTGCTGCACCCACAGTACCAGTGCGCAGAAGAACCCCAGCAGGTTTGCAACGAGCAGGAAGGTACGCGGATTGATGAGCTCCGTCATCATCGATACGGAGCTCATGGGGCAGGGAGCGGCAGGGCGCGGGCGGGCATGGCTGCCATTTTAGTGATCGGCCGCGGCGGTGCCGGGGAGTCCTCCTGAAAATTATGGCAGTGCCGCGAGCGCGATGCGCTTCCCGGCGAGTTCCAGGCTCAGTTGCGGCCTCAACCAGCCGGTCAAGGATTCATCAGGCGAGACACCCTTTGTCCCCGCTGAATGTCTGGACTGCGGCGAGCGAATTGACATCTGCACTGCCCCGACTTGGCCAGGTCTGGTCATTGGGATGTGCGGGGCCTACGTCAGCAACAGACTGTCACCGGACGGCCATCTATATACGGGAGAATGCTTTTCCCTGCTATCAATGGTTGCTTAGGCTTTCAAGGCCATGGGCTCTCGTCGATACAATGGCCGAATGAGACCACTCGCAATCGTTACAGTCGAGCGCTACCTTGTTCTAAGGCGAAGGCTCGCCCAAGTCAGTCTCTGTATCGGCCTTCCGCTCTTGTTCGGCGCTCTGCAACTGCTGATCTGGCTGGAAACGTCAGGCACGACAATTGGTGTTGTTCTTGTTGGAACATTCCTTCTTGAAGTTATTGTATACAGCGAACTGCACAAGTATTCTTTTGGGAATGATGGGCGAGTTGGGCGAGCGTTCTCGCCTAGCTGTGCCAAATGCGGCGGGATCATGATTGTGGATCGGTGCGACAGGGACAACGAAGTCGGCACCACAAAGTACTACGCAGAACTGGACGAAACCGACGAAGTATTCGAATGCCTCGACTGTGGAAGTGCCTGGAGAAACTTGCAGCAACGCTAGAGTAACGCTGCCGATTTCTGGTTGCCAATGCCGTGCTTAACGCAAATCGTCTCACGAGCGCTGGGCTCTTCAATTCAGAGATGGACTTGAGCCATTGTCATTTGCTGCCGACGATCTGAATGTCCGGAACCGCTGCATTGCTGCCGTAGGCTGAAAAACCCTGATCGGCCGCAAAGGGCACAGAGCACTCCACCTGACCCGAGGCCAACGGCAACAAAGGCCAAACTGCCGCCGTATCGCCAGCGCCGACTCTTTGCATTGGACTGGACAACCATTGCGGGCGAGGAACGGCCATCCCAACCGCCAGCCTTCGCCTCATCCCGCCGCCGCGACGCCTGCGGCAGCACAAATAAAAACGGCTGCCGCACCGACCCCGGCGCGGCAGCCGCTTATCGCCGGCCGATTACATGCGTTCGAAGATCCCCGCCGCGCCCATGCCGGTGCCGACGCACATGGTGACCATGCCGTACTTGAGATTGCGCCGGCGCAGGGCGTGGATCACCGTGGCGGCGCGGATCGCGCCGGTGGCGCCGAGCGGATGGCCCAGCGCGATGGCGCCGCCGATTGGATTGACCTTGGCCGGATCGAGGCCGAGATCCTTGATCACCGCCAGCGACTGCGCGGCGAAGGCCTCGTTGAGTTCGATCCAGTCGAGCTGGTCCTGGGTGATGCCGGCCGCGCGGCAGGCGACCGGAATCGCTTCCTTGGGGCCGATGCCCATGATCTCGGGCGGCACGCCGCGCACGGCGAAGGAGACGAAGCGCGCCAGCGGCGTCAGGTTGAACTGTTTGAGGATTTTCTCGCTGACCAGGATCAGCGCACCGGCGCCGTCCGAGGTCTGCGAGCTGTTGCCGGCCGTGACCGAACCCTTGGCGGCGAACACCGGTTTCAGCCTGGCCAGCGCGGCCAGATTGGAATCGGCGCGCGCGCCTTCGTCGCGATTGACGCTGCGCTTCTTCAGTTCGATCTCGCCGGTCGAGAGATTCGGCACGCGATCGATGATCTCGACCGCCGTGGTCTCATTGTCGAACTCGCCCGCCTGCTGGCCGGCGATCGCCCGCAGGTGCGACTGCAGTGCGAATTCGTCCTGCATCTCGCGCGTGATCTTCCACTGGTTGGCCACCTTCTCGGCGGTGAGGCCCATGCCATAGGCCATGCCGACGTTTTCGTCCTTGAACACGCCCATGTTGATCGAGGGATGGTTGCCGCCCATCGGCACCATGGACATCGACTCGGCGCCGCCCGCGATCATGACGTCGGCCTGGCCGACGCGGATGCGGTCGGCGGCCATCGCCACCGCGGTGATGCCTGAGGCGCAGAAGCGATTGACGGTGACGCCGCCCACGGTGTTGGGCAGGCCGGCCAGCAGCACGGCATTGCGCGCCATGTTGAGTCCGGATTCGCCTTCGGGGAAGGAGCAGCCGATGATGGCGTCCTCGATCAGCTTCGGGTCGAGGCCTGGCACCTGGGCCATGGCGGACTGGATCGCGTACACCAGCAGGTCGTCGGGACGCGTATTGCGGAACATGCCGCGCGGCGCCTTGCCGATCGGGGTGCGGGTAGCGGCAACGATGTAGGCGTCTTGAAGTTGTTTTGTCATTTCGATCTCCTCAGTTTCTCACCGGCTTGCCGGTCTGCATCATGCCCATGATGCGTTCCTGGGTCTTGGGATGGTTCAGCAGTTCCATGAAGGCCTTGCGCTCCAGGTCGAGCAGCCATTGCTCGCTGACCAGGCTGCCCTGATCGACGTCGCCGCCGGACACCACCGTGGCGATCATCTGCCCCAGCTTGAAGTCGTGGGCCGAGATGAAGCCGCCGTCGCGCATGTTGACCAGCTGCATCATGATGGTGCCGATGGCATAGCGCCCGGCAACCGGCACCAGCTTCTGCAGCGGCGGTCGGTAGCCGGCGTCGGCCATGGCGCGCGCTTCGACCTTGGCCACGTGCAGCAGCTCGTAGGGGTTGAAGACGATCACGTCGTCGGGCTTCAGGTAACCCATTTGCCGTGCTTCCAGGGCTGACTTTGAAACGACGGCCGTGGCGGCGTTGATGAAGTTGTTCTTGAGGAACTGCAGCAGGTCGTTGCCCTTGGCATCGGCCGCCGCGCGCAGCGCCGCTTCCTTGAGGCCGCCGCCGGCCGGGATCAGGCCGACGCCGACTTCGACCAGGCCGATGTAGGACTCGATCGAGGCGACGCGCTTGGCCGCGTGCAGCGCCAGCTCGCAGCCGCCGCCCAGCGCCAGGCCGGCCACCGCGGCGACCACCGGCACGTTGGCGTACTTCATGGCCTGGTGCGCCTGTTGCAGCTTGGCCACTTCCGGCCCGATGGCCTTGACGCCGCCCGACATGAACAGCGGCAGCATCGACTGCAAATCGGCGCCGGCGGAGAAGGCGCCGCCTTCGGCCGCATCGGCACTCCAGATCACCAGGCCCTTGTAGTTGGCTTCGGCCTCGGCGATGGCCTTGCTCAAGCCGGCGATCACGCCGGCGCCGATCACGTGCAGCTTGGTCTTGAGCGACAGGATCAATATCTCGTCGCCCTGGTGCCAGATGCGCACCGACTCGTCTTCGAACACCGTGGTGCCGGCCTTCGTGCCGTCCGCAGCGCCTTCGCCCAGCACCGGGGCGCGGAAGATCTGGCGCTGATACACCGGCAGCTCGGCGCGCGGCACATTGGCCCGGCGGACCGGCGACCAGGAACCGTCGGCGCCATGCACGCCGTTGCGCCCGTCGAACACCCAGGCCGGCAGCGGCGCGGCACACAGCGCCTTGCCGGCGTCGATGTCTTCCTTGACCCAGCCGGCGACCTGATGCCAGCCGGCGGCCTGCCAAGTCTCGAAGGGGCCGAGCTTCTGGCCGAAACCCCAGCGCATCGCGAAATCGATGTCGCGCGCATTGTCGGCAATGGCTTCCAAATGCACGGCAATGTAATGGAAGGCGTCGCGGAAAATGGCCCAGAGGAATTGCGCCTGCGGGTTGGTCGAATCGTGCAGCGCCTTCATGCGCTTGGCCGGGTCCTTTTCCTTGAGGATGCGCGCCACCAGATCGTCGGCCTTGCCGCCGCCGGCCACATACTGGCCCGTGGCGAAATCCAGGCGCTGAACTTCCTTGCCGACTTTCTTGTAGAAGCCGGCGCCGGTTTTCTGGCCCAGCGCTCCGGCGGCGACGAGCTTGGTCAGCACGTCGGGCGTCTTGTAGATGGCGGCGAAGGGATCGTCGGGCAGCGTGTCCTGCATGGTCTTGATCACGTGGCCCATGGTGTCGAGGCCCACCACGTCGGCGGTACGGAAGGTGCCGGACTTGGCGCGGCCGAGCTTGGAGCCGGTCAGGTCATCCACCACGTCGCATGACAGGCCGAATTTCTCTGCCTCGTGGATCGTCGCCATCATGCTGAACACGCCGACGCGGTTGGCGATGAAGTTGGGTGTGTCCTTGGCCCGCACCACACCCTTGCCGAGCGTGGTGACGAGGAAGCCCTCGAGCTGGTCGAGGATTTCCGGCCGCGTCGCCGCGGTCGGGATCAGTTCGACCAGATGCATGTAGCGCGGCGGGTTGAAGAAGTGCACGCCGCAGAAGCGCTCTTTCAGGCCGGCATCGAAGCCTTCGGACAGCTCCGTGATCGACAGGCCCGAGGTGTTCGAGGCGAAGATCGCATTCGGCGCGATGAAGGGTGCGACCTTCTTGTACAGGTCGTGCTTCCAGTCCATGCGCTCGGCGATGGCTTCAATGATCAGGTCGCAGCCCTTGAGCAGTTCAAGGTTGTCGTCGTAGTTGGCGACTTCGATGCAGGCGGCGTCGTCCTTGTTGCCCAGCGGCGCCGGGCTGAGTTTCTTGAGGCCTTCGATGGCCTTCAGGACGATGGAGTTCTTTGCACCTTCCTTGGCCGGCAGGTCGAACAGCACCACGGGGACCTTGGCATTGACGCAGTGGGCGGCGATCTGCGCGCCCATCACGCCGGCGCCGAGGACGGCGACTTTCCTGACGATGAAATTGCTCATGATTTTCCCTTGTTAGAACAGTTCGGCTTCGAGATCGAGCAGCGACTTGGCGCCGGAGCGGGCCTGACGAATCAGCATCGCCGTCTCGGGCAGCAGGCGGGCGAAGTAGAAACGCGCAGTGGCGAGCTTGGCCTTGTAGAACGTATCGCCGGAATCCTGCTTGGCCAGGGCGATCTTGGCCATGCGGGCGAAGAAGTAACTGTAGACCAGATGGCCGACCACGCGCAGATAGGGCACCGCGGCGGCACCGACCTCGTCCTGGTTCTGGAAGGCCTTCATGCCGATTTCCATGGTCAGCTTGGTCACCTTGTCGCCGAGATCGGCGAGCGGCGTGACGAATTCGCTCATGGCTTCGTCGGTGCCGTTCTCTTCGACGAAGGCCTGCATCAGCGCGCCGAACTTTTTCAGTTTGGCGCCGTTGTCCATCAGGATCTTGCGCCCCAGCAAGTCGAGCGACTGGATGGTGTTGGTGCCTTCGTAGATCATGTTGATGCGGGCGTCGCGCACATACTGCTCGGCGCCGGTTTCGCGGATGAAACCCATGCCACCATAGACCTGCATGGCCTCGGAAGTAGCGATCCAGCCGTTGTCGGTCATGAAAGCCTTGATGATCGGCGTCAGCAGCGTAACGAGATCGGCGGCATCCTTGCGCACTTCTTCGTCCGGATGATTCAGTTCGCGGTCGATCTGCAGCGCGACGAAGGAGGAAAATGCGCGGCCGCCTTCGGCATAGGCTTTGGCCGTCAGCAGCATGCGCCGCACATCCGGGTGCACGATGATCGGATCGGCCGGCTTGTCCGGCGCCTTGGGGCCCGAGAGACTGCGCATCTGCAGGCGCTCCCTGGCGTAGGCCAGCGCGTTCTGGAAGGCCACCTCGGTCAGGCCCAGCGACTGCATGCCGACGCCGAGACGCGCCGCGTTCATCATGACGAACATGGCGTTGAGGCCCTTGTTCGGCTGGCCGATCAGCCAGCCGGTGGCGTCGTCCAGGTTCATCTGGCAGGTGGCATTGCCGTGGATGCCCATCTTTTCCTCAAGCGCGCCGCAGGTGATGGCGTTGCGCGCACCCAGCTTTCCGTCGGCATCGGGAATGAACTTCGGCACGATGAACAGGGAAATTCCCTTGGTACCGGACGGCGCATCGGGCAGCCGCGCCAGCACCAGATGCACGATGTTCTCCGCCATGTCGTGTTCGCCGGCGGAGATGAAAATCTTGCCGCCGGTGATCTTGTAGCTGCCATCGGCTTGCGGCTGGGCCTTCGAGCGCAGCAAACCGAGGTCGGTGCCGCAATGCGGCTCGGTCAGGCACATGGTGCCGGTCCATTGGCCCGAGACCAGCTTCGGCAGGTAAAGCGCCTTCTGCTCCGGGGTGCCGTGCTCGTGCAGGCACTCATAGGCGCCGTGCGACAGGCCGGGGTACATGTACCAGGCCTGGCTCGAGGCATTGAGCATTTCCGAAAATGAGTTATAGACCACCACGGGCAGCCCCTGCCCGCCGTACTGCGGATCGCAGGTCAGGGCAGGCCAGCCGGCCTCGACGAACTGGCGGTAGGCCTCCTTGAAGCCGGTCGGCGTCGTTACTTCGTGGGTGGCCGGATCGAGCTTGCAGCCCTCGTGATCGCCGACATGGTTGAGCGGGAACAGCACCTTGGAGGTGAACTTGGCGCCTTCCTCCAGGATCTGGTTGATGGTGTCGGCATCGACCTCGGCATGCGCCGGCAAGGCCTTGAGCTCGTTTGTCACGTCGAGCAGTTCGTGCAGCACGAAGTGCATGTCGCGCAAGGGCGCGTTGTACTGACCCATGAGGTCCTCCTGTGTCTTATTGGCTACTTGCAGCCGCCGGAAAAGAACGGCCGTTTCAAACAAACGTTTTAATGATAACGCAGTTTGGCGATCGCGTGTAGTCGCACGCCTCTAATTCAGGGGAGCAGATACATGCGGCGGCGCTCGCTGCGGCCGCCCAACGCATTTCAGCGCAGGAAGTTGCGGCTGATTTCGCGGAACAGGTCGGAATCGGCCTTGCGCAGCCACTCGAAAGCCACCATCTCGCGAGTGACGATGCTGGCGCCCGCGTCGCGCATGCGGGCCAGCGCCAGGGCCTTGTCCGAGTCGCGGCGCGAGCCGACCGCCTCGTCGACGACGAACACCTGCTTGCCGACGACCAGCAATTCCATCACCGTCTGCAGCACGCAGACGTGGGTTTCCATGCCGCAGACCACGTACTGGCTAGGACCTCCCTGCTGATCCAGCCCATGACACGCGCCGGCCACGGCCGAGAAATGCAGCTTGCCGGCGATGCAGCCCGGCGGCAGTTCGGCTGCCACCGCCGGGTGGGTCGGCCCCAGGCCCTGCGGATACTGCTCGCAGGCCAGTACCGGGATATCCATGCGGCGCGCGACGCGGATCAGCCAGATCACCTGATCCAGCAAAGCCTGCCAGCCGGCAATCGCCGGTACCAGCCGGCCCTGAACATCGACCACCAGCAGCGCAGAACGTTGTGCGTCGATCAACATGATGCCTCCCATGCGGCAATGAATTCCTTCCAGTGGGGCAGCCCGGTGGCCGCCAGGGTACTTTTTACCAGCGCCAGTTCACCGTCATGTTCCACCGGCGTCAGCAGGCCGCGCATCAGCTGAAAGCGCAGGAACACCAGCCAGGTATTGACCACGTCGGTTTCGCAATAGTCGCGGATCTCGGCGATGCGCCCTTCCAGCCAGGCGCCCCAGACCGCGGAGCCGTCCATGCCGAGCTTGCCCGGCAGGCCCATCAGGCGTGCCAGCTGGTCGAGCGGCGCGCTGCCGCGCGGCTGGTACATCGCCAGCAGGTCCATCAGGTCGAGGTGGCGCGAGTGGTAACGGCTGATGTAGTTGTTCCACTTGAAGTCCTTCGAGTCGCGGTAGTCGCCCTCGCCCATGTCCCAGTAGCGCGGCGCGGTGACGCGGTGGATCAGGCCGCGGTAGTGCAGCACCGGCAGGTCGAAGCCGCCGCCGTTCCAGGACACGATCTGCGGCGTTAACTTTTCGACGCCATCGAAGAAGCGCTGGATGATTTCGCCCTCGGCCGACTTCGGTTCGGCCAGCGACCAGACGCGAAAGCCCTCATCGTTGCGCAAGGCGCAGGAAATCACCACCACGCGCTGCAGATGCAGCGGCAGGAAATCGCTGCCATTCTTGGCCCGCTGGCGCTGGAAAGCGAACTCGGCCACTTCCGCGTCGGGCAAGGACGCCGGCAGTTCGTGCAGCGTGCGCAGTCCGGCGATGTCCGGGATGGTCTCGATATCGAAGACGAGAACGGGGGTCATGGGCTGGGTTCCGGTGGAAAAGCGATATGTCCGCAAAGAGTCGGCGCTGGCAACCCGCCGATTCTATAATCCCGCTCCATGTCAGGTGAAGAAAAAGACGACGACGGCCGCCAGGGCATCCAGTCGATCGAGGTCGGCGTGCCGCTGCTGCGCGTGCTGGCCGATCACGGCGCCCCCATGATGCTGCGCGATCTCGCAGCCGTCGCCGGCATGCCGGCGGCCAAGGCTCATCGCTACCTGGTCAGCTTCGTGCGCACCGGCCTGGTGACCCAGGACCCGCTGTCGGGCCGCTACGATCTCGGCCATTTTGCGCTGGACCTCGGCCTGGCCAGCCTCGCCCGGCTCGATGCGGTGCGCGTGGCGACCCCGGTGCTCGACGCGCTCGGCGAGGAGATCGGGGAAACCGTGGCCCTCGCGGTATGGGGCAACATGGGGCCGACCATCGTGCGCTGGGTCGACTCGCGGCGGCCGATCAGCGTCAATCTTCGCACCGGCGCCGTGATGCCCTTGCTGCATTCCGCCATAGGCCTGTGCTTTGTCGCCTTCTTCGATTCGCCGCTGCTGCAAGGCCGGATCGATGAAGAGCTCAGGATCAACGCCCGCGGCGAAAATATCCGGGCGCCGATGACGCGCGCCCAGCTCGACGCACTGACCGCCGAGGCCCGCGAAAATGGCCTGTCGCGTGTCGTAGGATCGGTGATTCCCGGCATCAATGCCTTCTCCGCCCCGATCTTCAATCACGACGGCAAGATGGCGGCGGCGATTACCGGCCTCGGCCCCGCCGGACTTTTCCCGCCGAACTGGAAAGGCCCTATGCCCAAGGCGATACTCACCGCAGCCCGGACAATCTCGCGCCAACTGGGGTGGCGCGTCGCTCCAGGCACCGGCGACCGTTGATCCAGGTCAAACAATCTGCAGATTGACGCCGGCCTACTACTTTCGTCGGATTTCAATTTGCGCCGAACAGGCGCATCGTTCATTGGTCGAAGTTGGATCATTCTGAGCGGGGAAATCATGCGATATCTTGCACTGGTGTTGTTGGCGCTCTGTGCCACAACGGGAACGCTCCAGGCTCAGACCATGATTCCGAGTCTCGACGAACCCGGCCGCAAAGGCGACCTGGCCCGTGCGGCAAAGCAGAGGTCCGCCACCCAATTCGATGCAACGGACGAAGACAAGGATGGCAGGTTGTCCAGAACGGAAGTCGGCAAACACTCCCGCTACCTGACCGACAACTTCGACAAACTCGACGCCGACAAGGACGGCTATCTCGCCTGGGAAGAATTCCTGGGTCATAATCGCTGGCCAAAGTAGTATCCTATTCACATGGGGTGGCCGCCATGACCCGACGAGCCCTTCGGCGACGCGAGTTCCAGGCGCCAGCCGGGTGTAGTTCGGTCCTTGTTCGGCCAGCATCATGGAGATTTGAACGTGCTCAAGCTGTACATTTTCTGGGGTACATTCGTCCTCGTCCTGATCGGAGTGGGCCTGACCCTGCTCAGTCAGCACATCCGGCGTCAGAATAATCGTAATGCGGCGGCGAAATCCACTGCCAGGGTCATTCCCGCGACTCCCGTTGCTGCCGACGTAGCGGCTGCTCCGTACGATCCCAATGCGACGCGAATTCATGTCCGGGCGTCGCCGGCCAGCGAATCAGTTGCCTTGCAGAACCGCGAAAACGCGATCCTTCCGGTCAATGCATCCGTCAGGCTGGTTTGCGTTGGCGGCCACCAGAAAGGCGAGAACTTTCACGTCAGGGCCGGCGGCATTACCGTGGGACGCGACACGAAGAACGATATCGTCATTCACGATCCCCGGGTCTCCTACCACCACGCCTGGATCGGCATCGTCGACCGCAAGGTGGTGTTGCGCGACCTCGAATCCACCAATGGCACCTTCCTCAATGCCGATCTCGACTCGCTGGTGAACGAAGTCGCGCTGATTCACGGCGATACCATTTTCTTTGGCGGGCATGGGGGCGCCCAGTTCCGTCTGGTCGTGGAATGAGCTCGATGCGCTGGCGCAAACCACTCCGTGATGCGTCAATCGGAAGTTCGGACTTCGTTCCCGAACGCTTAACGCAGGCCGAGCAGCGACAGGACCACCATGACGATGACAATCAGGCCGACGATGTAAATGATGCTGTTCATGGGATTACCTCTGTGTGGTTACGTGAAGGACTCGCACACACTGGCCGAAGCGTCAATCACGTGCATCACGCTACGCGCCCGGGCACCGGCAATCTGTGCGTTGTCGCACACCGGCGCCGCGGCTAGCGATCGGCGAATTCAGGGACCAATCGCCGGCCGCGGGCGACCCCGCTTACGCATCGGCTGAAGACTCCCGCCTGCGCCGCGCCCGCAATTCCGGTGCAACCTGGAACGCAACGATCAGATAGTCCATCAGCCAGAAGCTTGCGGCCAGCGTCAGCCAATACGGATCGACGCGCTCGCCGGTGTCCTCGGATACCGCGTCGGTGTAAAGGAAAATCATCGCGAGCAAGGCCGGCAACCAGCGCAGCAGGCGGCGCCGCGACACGGTTTGGGGAAGCTCCATATCGCCTTCCATCGGCAACTTGAGCATGATGAAGGGCAGCGCGATGAACCACACCGGCGGCCCGATCCAGCGCTGCAGGGACGCATCCGCGTCTTCCGCCGCCGGCTCACGGCGACGCCACAGGCGCGCCAGCAGCCGCCAGCCGGCGAGCACAAAGCTCCACATCACGGCAAATAGTGCCAGGCCGCCGAACAGCGGGAAATGCGCGAAGGCACGCAGCACCGACCCGAGCAACACCCAGCCGGACATGCCACCCTGCAGCAGGCGTTCGTAGTAGGCATGCAGCAGCAGCCCGCCCAGCACGGCGAGCGGCAGAGACCAGATCAGCGCGCGACGCAGGCGGCGGCCGAGGCGATGCAAGTCCCAGTCGCCAAAGCCGTCGTGCAGGCCGGTACCGACATAGATCGCCAGCATTGCCAGCAGCAGGCCGGCGACGCCCAGCGCAGCACCCGCAAGCGGCTTGCGGCGGAGATCGGCGAGCAGGTTCGGATTCAAGCGTGCAAAGTTCCGGAATGGCATCGAGCGCGCAGTGTAGCGCCGTATCGCCAGCGCCGACTTCTGCAACCCGCTCCGCTGGCACCGCACGACCTCTGCTACTCTGAGCAATATCACCACACCCGATTCGCCATGCGCCTGCCGATCCGCTCCCTGCTCCTGATCCTCGCCGTCCTGCTGCTCGCCGGCTGCAGCGCCGTGCGCCTCGGCTACGGCAATGCCGACAGCCTGGCGCGCTGGTGGATCGACCAGTACCTCGACCTCGCGCCGGAGCAGGACGTACTGGTGCGCGAACGGCTCGGACGCTATTTCGCCTGGCACCGCAAAACCCAGTTAGCGGACTACGTGACCCTGATGCGTCAGGGCCAGAAACTCGCCACCGCGCAGACCACGGTCGCCGATGCCCTGAGCCTGGGCGACGAACTGATCCGCCGCGGACGCATCCTCGCCGAGCAGGCCACACCGGACATCGCCGACCTGCTGCCGACCCTGACGCCGGCGCAGGTCGAGCGCATGGCGGCGCGCCAGGCGGAAAAGAACGCCGACTACGCCAAGGAGGCGCGACTCGCCGAGGGTGAGGCCGGGCAGCGCAAGGCGCGCTACAAGCGCCTGCTGGAACGCGCCGAATACTGGTTCGGCGACTTCAGCAACGAACAGGAAGCGGCGCTGCGGCGCATGGTCGACGCGCAGGATCCCGGCAGCCAGTTCTGGTACGAGGAAAGGCTGCGGCGCCAGCGCGACTGGCTGAGCCTGGTGCGCCAGGTGCAGCGCGAACGGCTGCCGCGCGAGCGCGTGATCCAGATGTTGCGCGACTACGCGGCGCGCTTCGACCAGCCGACCGAACCGGCGCGGCTGGCGCAGGCCATCACCCTGCGCCGTGCTTCGGCGGAACTGGCCGTGGCGATCCACGCCCTGATGACGCCGGCGCAGCGCGAGCATGCCCGCTCCAAGCTGGACGACCTGATACACGATTTCACCGAGCTGTCCCGCGAAACCGCGCCAGGCTAGCCGCCTGCAGGGCCGGCTTCAGCCGGCCATGGCAGATGAAGTCCGCCCCGCCATGGACACCCAGCCGCCGCCCCGCTATGCTGCGCCCCTCGCGCCATGCAGCACAGCCCCCCGCCGCCGCACCCAGAGGTAATCCCCATGCAGACAGAAAGCTTCATCCCGGGCAAGGACGCCTCGCTCGAATCCTCGATCGCCACCATGCTGGCCGAGCTCGAAAAGCTCGACTTCCACGTCGAGCAGCGCTCCTGGCTCAATCCCGTGGATGGCGTCTGGTCGGTGCATGTGCGTGACCGCGATTGCCCGCTGCTGTTCACCAACGGCAAGGGCGGCTCGCGCCTGGCCGCTTTAGCGAGCGCGCTGGGCGAATTCTTCGAGCGCCTGTCCTGCAATTATTTCTGGACCCACTACTACCTCGGCGACCAGTTCGCCCGCCGCGATTTCGCCCACTACCCGCGCGAGCAGTGGTTTCAGCCCGGCCCCGATGGCGCATGGCCGGAGCAGTTGCTGAGCCCCGAACTGCGCCAACTGTACAACCCCGACGCCAGCATCGACGCCAACACCCTGGTGGACCTCAACTCGGGCGACGCCGAACGCGGTATCTGCGCCCTGCCCTATGTGCGCCAGCGCGACGGCGCGACGGTCTGGTTCCCGGTCAACATCATCGGCAACCTGTATGTCAGCAACGGCATGTCGGCCGGCAATACCGAGATGGAGGCGCGCAGCCAGGCCCTGTCGGAAATCCTCGAACGCCACATCAAGTTCCGCATCATCAGCGAAGGCCTGTGCCTGCCCGACGTGCCCGAGGACGTGATCGCCCGCCATCCGCGCATCGCGGCCGGCATCCGCGGCCTGCGCGAGGCCGGCTTCGGCATCCTGGTCAAGGATGCCTCGCTCGGCGGCGAATACCCGGTGATGAACGTCACCCTGCTCCACCCCGAGGATCAGGGCTGCTTCTCCAGCTTCGGCGCCCACCCGCGTTTCGAGATCGCCCTCGAGCGCGCGCTGACCGAACTGCTGCAGGGCCGCGGCCTCGATGCGCTGGCCGGCTTTCCCCCGCCCGGCTTCGACCTCGACGAAATCGCCGCCTCGCCCAACATCGAAATCCACTTCGTCGATTCCAGCGGCATCATCAGCTGGAACTTCCTCGGCGCCGTGCCCGACTTCGAGTTCGTCGACTGGAACTTCAGCGACACCACAGCCGATGACTATCACTGGCTGGTGGAGCGCATCCATCGCTGCGGCCACGACATCTACATTGCCGACTTCACCCACCTCGGCGTCTATGCCTGCCGCATCCTGGTGCCGGGCATGTCGGAAATCTATCCGCTGGACGAACTGGAGTGGGAGAACAACAGCGTCGGCAACCTGATCCGCGAGGCCATCCTGCATCTGCCGGAGCTTGACGAGGACGAATGCGCCGACCTGCTGGAGACGCTCAACGAGTTCGATTTGCCGGACCAGCGGCCGATCAGCACCCTGATCGGGCTGGCAGCGGAGGCCGATTCATTCTGGGCCGACCTGCGGGTGGGCGAACTGAAGACCATCCTGGCGCTGGCCGTCGGCGACGACGAGGCGATCCGCGAAGGCTGCGAATGGGTACGCCACTTCGAGCAGATCGACCCGGCGCGCCGCCTGGTCTATCGCTGCGTCGAAACCCTGCTCGAACTGGGCAGCGCCGACGGACACCGCAAGGCCCTCGAACACCTCTACGGCAACGCCACGCTGGCCACCGCGGAGGCCATGCTGCGCGGCGAGCAGCGCTGCTTCGGCATCGAGGCGCCGGGACTGGCGCTCAAGGGCTGCGATCTGCACCAGGCGCTGCTCGCGGCTTACGCCAAGCTGAGTCACTAGGGCCTGACCCAGGCCCTGAGACCTGACTTACTTCTTGGTGATGCTGGCGTCTTCGATCAGCAGCGGATAGGAATAACCGGCGCCGAAGTCACGGTTCACCACCACCACGCCGGAGATCGAAACCTGGTCGCCCACGGCGGCGGTCTGCTTGCTGGTGACGATCAGGTTGTTGGTACCCTTGCCGGCCTCGCCCGTGCCGTCCTGCACATGGACGAAGTTGCGGCCCATGATGCCGTTATTGACCTTGACCACCTTGCCCTGGGCGCTGATGGTCTTGCCGGCCAGGCCAGCCTTGTTCTGGTTCAGTACGGCGACGGTCTCGGCGGCGGCGTTGAAGGACGCCAGACCCAGGCTGCCGACGAAGGCAGCGACCACGACGGAAAAAATCCTCATCAAAAACTCCTGTGATTGGTTGAAGGTCGGCAACGACCGGCCAGACGGCAGTATACCCGCAGCGTCAGGGCTTTTTCGGCTGGCCGACGCCGAGCGCCCGCCAGCCGTCGGGTCCCAGTTCGCGCAGCGTATCGATGTTGCGCTGGTAGATCTCCGCCGCATCCGGGAAGGCGGCCGTCGCCCGCTCCAGGCTGGCCTCGCGCAGCAGGTGCAGCGTCGGAAAGGGCGAGCGGTTGCTGCAGTTGGCGACGTCCTCCGCCTCGGCATCGGCAAACACGTAGTCCGGATGAAAGCTCGCCACCTGCAGCGTGCCGACCAGCCCCTGGGTGCGCAGCACGACCTCGACCAGGTCGAGGAAGCTCGCGAATTCATCGAAATCGGCTAACACATCGGGGGTGATCAGCAGTGTGGTGTCGATCTCCTCGGGAGCCACTTCGCTGAGGAATTTCAGCTCCCGTTCGAGATCGTCGAGCAGTGCATTTTCGGTCTGCGCCGCGCTGACGCAATAGCGGATCTGGCCCTTGACATGCACGCTCTTGGCGAAGGGACAGAGGTTGAGGCCGATCACCGCACGCTCCAGCCAGGTGCGCGTGGCGGCAATGATTTCGTCGTCGCGATCGGCTGACATCAGGAGTCGGCGCTGGCGCTGCGGCGCTCAGCCGGCCTGGTACAGCAGCCGGCGCTCTTCCGCCTGCAGCGCGAGCTTGACTTCTTCGAGCACGGCGCCGACGTCGGCGATGCGATGCTCGACCTCGATGCGGCCGGTGAGTTCGCTGTCCACGGTGAGGCTGCCGGCCTGGTAGAGCTTCCAGATTTCCTTGCCATAGTCGCGCTCCAGCAGTTCCGGCGCGAAACGGCCGAAGTAGCTGGCGAGGTTGGCGACGTCGCGCTCCAGCATGGCGCCGGCGCTGCTGTTGCCGGCGGCGTCGACCGCCTGCGGCAGGTCGATGATCACCGGCCCGTCGCTGCCGACCAGGATGTTGTACTCGGAGAGGTCGCCATGGATGATCCCGGCGCCGAGCATGCGCACCACCTGTCGCAGCAGTCCTGCATGGAACTCCAGGGCCAGTTCGGCGGAGAGTTCGATGTCGTTGAGGCGCGGCGCCGGCTGGCCGTCGGCATCGGTCACCAGCTCCATCAGCAGCACGCCCTCGTGACAGAGGTAGGGCTGCGGCACCGCCACCCCGGCGGCGGCAAGGCGATACAGGGCGTCGACTTCGGCGCTTTGCCAGGCCTCTTCCTGCATCTGACGCCCGTAGCGCGAGCCCTTGTCCATGGCCCGCGCCTGCCGGCTATTCTTGGTCTTGCGGCCTTCCTGGTAGGACACGGCCTTGCGGAAGCTGCGCTGCGTGGCGTCCTTGTACACCTTGGCGCAGCGGATGTGCTCGCCGCAGCGCACGATATACACGGTCGCTTCCTTGCCGCTCATCAACTGGCGCAGCACTTCATCGACCAGGCCTTCGCTGACCAGCGGCTGCAGTCGTTTTGGCGTCTTCACGGCGGCGCGCTCACTCGGCGCGGTCCTGCAGCAAATGCACCTTGACCCGCTTGCCCTTGACCGTCCCCGCCGACAGCTTGCGCACCGCGTCGCGGGCGATGCTGCGCTCGACGGCGACGTAGGTGCTGGTATCGGTGACGTTGATCTTGCCGATCTGTTCCTTGCTGAAACCGGCGTCGCCGGTCAGCGCGCCCAGCACGTCGCCGGGGCGGATCTTTTCCTTGCGTCCGCCGAGGATCAGCAGGGTCGCCATCGGCGGTTGCAGGGGCTTGCCGGACGTCGCCTCGAGTTCGCTCAGGGAGTGCCACTCGATCTCGTGACCGAGGGCCTTCTCGATGTTGTCCACGCGCGTCATCTGGTTGCCGCTGACCAGGCTGAAGGCCCAGCCCGCCTGATCCACGCGCCCGGTGCGGCCGATGCGATGCACATGCACCTCGGTGTCCGGCGTCACGTCAACATTGATCACGGCTTCGAGCTGGTCGATGTCGAGGCCGCGCGCGGCGACGTCGGTGGCGACCAGTACCGAGCAGCTGCGGTTGGCGAACTGGATCAGCACCTGGTCGCGCTCGCGCTGTTCCAGTTCGCCATGCAGGGCCAGGGCGACGAAGCCCTCGGCGCGCAGCACCTGCAGCAGCTCGCGGCATTGCTGCCGGGTGTTGCAGAAGGCCAGCGTGCTGACCGGCCGGTAGTGCTTGAGCAACAGGCCGACGGCCGCCAGCTTCTGCTCGGACTCCACCTCATAGAAGCGCTGGCGGATCTTGCCCGCCTCGTGCTGCTCGGTCAGCGTGATGCGCTGCGGCTGACGCAGGAAAGCCCGGCTCAGGCCGGCGATGCTTTCGGGATAAGTGGCGGAGAACAACAGCGTCTGCCGTTGCTTCGGGCAGGCCTTGGCGACGAAGGCGATGTCGTCGTAGAAGCCCATGTCCAGCATACGGTCGGCCTCGTCCAGCACTAGGGTATCCAGCGCCGACAGGTCGAGGCTTTCGCGCTGCAGGTGATCCATGATGCGTCCCGGCGTGCCGACCACGACATGGGCGCCGTGCTCGAGACTGGAAATCTGCGGCCGCATCTGGCTGCCGCCGCACAGGGTCAGCACCTTGATGTTGTCGGCGCCGCGCGCCAGGCGACGGATTTCCTGGGTCACCTGGTCGGCCAGTTCGCGCGTCGGGCACAGCACCAAGGCCTGCACCGCGAAGCGGCGCGGATTGAGTCTGGCCAGCAGGCTCAGGGCGAAGGCGGCGGTCTTGCCGCTGCCGGTCTTGGCCTGCGCGATCAGGTCATGGCCGGCCAGGGCCAGCGGCAGGCTGGCGGCCTGGATCGGCGTCATCTGCCGGTAACCGAGCTGTTCGAGGTTGACCAGTGTCGCCGGAGCCAGCGGCAGGGAGGCGAACGACAGGCTGGGAGCGGCTGCGGGTGCGCCTTCGGCGGCGACTGCGGGGGTAGGATTCATGCGCAATTATACGTGGCCGTGGCGCCCGCGGCGGCATGCAGGGCCAACTTCAGTCGGCCAGGGGTGGATGGCGGTGTAGGGCCGACTTCAGTCGGCCAGAGGTGGCTGGCGGACTGAAGTCCGCCCATGGAGGTGAAGCTCCTGTAAGGCCGGCTTCAGCCGGCCATGACCATGTCAGCGTTCGTCGAAAGACAGCACCACGCGCTCGGTCAGCGGATGGGCCTGGCAGGCAAGGACGAAGCCGTTGGCGACCTCGACCTTGTCCAGCGCGAAGTTGCGCTCCATGCGCACCTGTCCCTCCATCACCTTGCAGCGGCAGGTACCGCACACGCCCGAGGTGCAGGAGAAGGGCACTTCCAGCCCGGCCGCCGAGGCGGCGTCGAGGATGCTCGGCTGGTCCTTGCGGAAGTCGATTTCGCGCCGCATGCCGTCGCGGATGATGACCACCTTGGCCTGCTCGGCGTCGCCCGGCAGCGCCTCGTGCACCACCGCACCCACCGGTGCACCGGCCGGCAGCGCGACACCGAAGCGTTCGATGTGGATCGCGGCCTCCGGCACGCCGGCCGCCAGCAGCGCGGCCTCGGCCTCGTCGTTCATCTGGAACGGGCCGCAGACATACACATGGTCGATAGTCGGCGCTGGCACCACGGTGGCAAGGAACTCGCCGATCTTGTCGCGGTTCATCACGCCCATGTTGAGCGGTGAATCGGTCGGCTCGTCGGAAAACACGTGCTGCAGGGCCAGGCGCGTCATGTAGCGGTTCTTCAGGTCTTCCAGTTCTTCCTTGAACATGGTCGAACGGAGCATGCGGTTGCCGTAGATCAGCGTGAAGCGGCTGAGCGGTTCGCGCGCCAGCACGGTTTTCATGATCGAAAGTATCGGCGTGATGCCGCTACCGCCGGCGATGCCGACGTGGTGGCGCCTGGCCGTCGGCTCGATGGGAACGAAGAATCGGCCCTGCGGCGCCATGGCGCTGATGCGGTCGCCGGGACGCAGGTGTTCGTTGATCCAGTTGGAGAAGGCCCCGCCCTTGACGCGGCGCACGCCGACGCGCAGCTCGCCGTCATCGACGCCGGCGCAGATCGAATACGAGCGGCGCAAGTCCTGGCCGTCGATGCTGGCGCGCAGCGTCAGGTACTGACCCTGGGTGAAGCCGAACACCGCGCGCAACTCGGGCGGCACGTCGAAGGAAACGATGGAGGCCTCGGCGGTATCGGGCTCGATGCTGCGCACGCGCAGGTCGTGGAAGAGTGTGCTCATATCGGCTTGAAGTGTTCGAAGGGCTCGCGGCAGTCGAGGCAGCGGTGCAGCGACTTGCAGGCGGTGGAACCAAAGGCGGACAGGCGCTCGGTATGCGCACTGCCGCAGCGCGGACAGGGCACTGCGGCCTGGCGACGACCGACGATGCGGATCGGAACCGCGCCATCGGCGAGTGCCGGACCGGGCGGCGCGATGCCGTATTCCAGCAACTTGCGCTTGCCCTCGGCGCTGATCCAGTCGCTGCTCCAGGCCGGCGCCCGGCGCATCGTGACCCGCGCCGGGCCGAGGCCGGCGGCATCGATGGCATCGAGCACGCTGCGGGTGATGACTTCGGTCGCCGGGCAGCCGCTGTAGGTCGGCGTCAGCACGATCTCCAGGCCGTCGTCATGTTCGATGACTTCGCGCACCAGGCCCAGGTCGACCACGGACAGCGCCGGTACCTCGGGATCGAGCACCTCATTGAGCGCGGCCCAGGCGCTGTCCGTGCGCGAAGCGACGGCGACCGTCACCACGCGCCACCGGGATAAGTGCGCTGCAGGTATTGCATCTCGACCAGCAGGTAACCCATGTGCTCGCTGTGCAGGCCGCGCTTGCCGCTGCTGCGGAAAGCCGCTTCGCCGGGAATCGTCAGCTTTGCCTCGCCGAGGATTTCGCTCATCTCGGCCAGCCAGGGCTCGCGCAGTTGCGACCAGGCCGGGCCGAGGCCGGCGGCGTTGGCGGCGGCATCCACCGCGTCGTCCTCGAACAGCTCGGGCGTATAGAGCCAGACCTGGGCTAGCGCGGCTTCGCTGCGACGGCGTGATTCATCGGTGCCGTCGCCGAGGCGCACCGCCCAGTCGGCGGCGTGCTGCTGGTGGTAGCGGGCTTCCTTGAGGGCCTTGCCGGCGATGGCGGCGAGTTCGCTATCGCTGGAATCGCGCAGCCGTTCCCACATCAGCTTGAGCCAGGTGGCGAGCACGGTGTTGCGCAGCACGGTGAAGGCAAAGTCGCCGCGAGGCAGTTCGGCCAGCGTCGGATTGCGGTAGTCGATTTCGTCGCGCAGGAAGGCGAGCTGATCTTCGTCATAACCCTCGCCGCTGCGCTGGCCCGCCAGCGTGAGCAGCGCGCGCGACTGGCCGATCAGGTCGAGCGCCATGTTGGACAGCGCGATGTCCTCTTCGAGGATGGGCGCGTGGCCGCACCACTCGCCGAGGCGCTGGCCCAAGATCAGGCAGGTGTCGGAGAGGCGCAGCAGGTACTGAAATTCGGGTGCGGCAGGAATGCGGATGGAAGCGACCATTCAGATCTCCATTACATGTGGTCTACCGAATCCGGCAGCTTGTAGAAGGTGGGATGGCGATACACCTTGTCCTCGGCGGGATCGAAGTACATGTCCTTGTCGCTCGGGTCACTGGCAACGATCTGGTCGGAACGCACCACCCAGACGCTGCTGCCCTCCTGGCGCCGGGTATACACGTCGCGCGCCATCTGCACCGCCATCTTCGGGTCGGCGGCGTGCAGGCTGCCGCAATGCTTGTGGTCGAGGCCGGCCTTGGTGCGGACGAAGACTTCCCACAAGGGCCATTCGTTTTCAGGTTTCATGCTGCCTCCTTCAATTCAACTTTACGGGCGTGGGCCAGCGCGGCTTCACGCACCCATTCGCCCTCTTCCCAGGCCTTGACCCGCGCCGCCAGGCGTTCGCGGTTGCAGGGGCCGTCGCCGCCGACCACTCGCCAGAATTCGGACCAGTCGATCACGCCGTAGTCCCAGTGCTGGGTTTCCTCGTTCCAGCGCAGGTCCGGATCGGGGAAAGAAACGCCGAGCACTTCGGCCTGCTGTATGGCGGCGTCGACGAACTTCTGGCGCAGCGTGTCGTTGCTGACGCGCTTGATGCCCCAGCGCATGCCCTGCGCCGAATTCGGGCTCTGGTCGTCGGGCGGGCCGAACATCATCAGGCAGGGCCACCACCAGCGATTCACCGCTTCCTGCACCATCGCGCGCTGCGCGTCGGTGCCGTCCTTCATCATCACCAGCAGGCTGTCGAAGCCCTGGCGCTGGTGGAAGCTTTCCTCGCGGCAGATACGCACCATGGCGCGCGCGTAGGGCGCGAACGAGCAGCGGCAGATCGGCACCTGGTTCATGATCGCCGCGCCGTCGACCAGCCAGCCGATGGCGCCGACGTCGGCCCAGGTCAGGGTCGGGTAGTTGAAGATCGAGCTGTACTTGGCCTTGCCCCTATGCAGCGCGTCGAGCATCTGGTCGCGGCTGGTACCCAGCGTCTCGGCCGCGGCGTAGAGGTAGAGGCCGTGGCCGCCCTCGTCCTGCACCTTGGCCAGCAGGATGGACTTGCGCTTCAGCGTCGGTGCGCGGGTGATCCAGTTGCCCTCTGGCAGCATGCCGACGATCTCGGAATGCGCGTGCTGGCTGATCTGGCGCAGCAGCGTCTTGCGGTAGTTTTCCGGCATCCAGTCTTTGGCTTCGATGAAGTCGCCGGCGTCGATGCGATTGTCGAAGCGCTGCTGCAGTTGCGCTTCCTCGGCCGTGCGCAAGGCCGGCTTGTCGCCGCCTTCGTCGCGCATGGTGTCCATGGCTTGGGTGTACATGGCTCGGTCCTTTCTGCTGCTGTAGGGGTCGTTCGCGGCACATTCCGGCGCCGCCAATGTGATACATTTTTTAATAACTCATTAAATGATAGTGTATCACTTAAATCTTGTCAATCGAAACTTCAAGCATTTGGCCGGCAGAAAACCCTGCTCGACCAAGGGCAAGCATTGACTGTACGCCGAATTGAGAAGGGCGCCGCTCAGGCGCCCTCGGTCAGGCCGGGAGCGGCGTGACGCGCTCGTGGTAGCGCGCGCGGTAAAGCAGGCGACGCTTTTGCGGCGTCTCGGTGAAGCCGGAACGGTCGTGCAACACGTTGTTGCAGGCCAGGCCCATGCCCGGCTCCAGGCGCCCGTGCAGGGTCCACGGCGTCGGCGTCGCCAGCAGCCTGGCCAATGCCGCGATGGCGGCCTGCGTCGCGGAGTCATTGCGCCATTCGATGCTGATGCTGCGTGCCGTGTAGCGCATGTGCAGGAAGCCCTGACCATCGACCGAAAACACCGGGCCGGGCTGCGCGGCGCGGGCGACGCCGGTGTCGTCCAGACGCGGCGGGATGGTCATGGCGTCGTCGCGCGACAGGGCGCGGATGAAGTCCGGATTCTCGTCGCGCAGCAGGATGTAGGCGATCTCGTGGTCGAGCAGCTGGTTCTCGCCGCCGCTCGCGGCGCTTTCCACGCAATGCAGGACCATGCCGCGCACGGTGCGCTCGGGGACGTTGTAGTAACCGTCGGTGTGCCACTTGATCGGCTTGTCGGTGTAGGGAATGAATTCCTTGCGCTCGCCGCGCTCCTCGGCGCCGCGCACCGAGATCGGCGAGATCGCGTCGTCGTCGGTCAGCCAGTGGCTGTCGAGATGGACCAGCCCGAGCTGCCGGCCCAGCCCGCGCGGAATTTCCTTGTCCGCGTCGCCGACGGTATTGCTGGTGTAGATCGCCATGTTGGCGATGGCGCAGCGCTGCAGCAGGGCATTGCGTTCGGCCTCGCTCAGGGCGCGCGGATCGTCGAGCGCGACCACGATATCCTCGATGCGGCGCGGCGCGCTGTCTAGCTTGTGCTCGCGCCAGCGCTGGTAGCTGGCGTTGTCGGCAAGATCGAAGGGGCTGGACATCGGGGTGCCCCTAGTCGCCTGTCGTTGCGCCGTGGCGCGGGCGCCGACTCTTGGCCTCGCCGGGATGAAACAGGCCGGCCAGTGTCTTGTCCAGCGCCTTGATGGCCTCCGGCGATTCGATTTCCATGACCTGATCGACGGCCCAGAGTTGGTCCTTTTCCGGCAACACCTCTTTCAGGCAGGCCGCAAAGCAGCGGCGGAAGCCGAAGTCCGGACCCTCCTCGGTGTAGCCGTGATCGGCGTATTCCGCACCCCGCTGGTTGAAGAGGTCGAGCACGTGCTGCTGCACCTTGCCCGGCGCCACGTCGTAGAGCAGCATGTCGCGGTTGTCGTCGATCGCGGCGGCGATGCGCTGCGCCAGCGCGGTGGTGAATTCCAGGCGCTGCTCCGGCGTCAGTTCGCGGTAGGCGATGCGATCCGCCGCCAGCGCCAGGAACACCATGAACTCACAGACGAAATCGAAATAGGCGCTGCCCAGGTCGATGTCGTACTCGGCCTCGCGCATGCGCTTGATCGAATCGATCGCCAGTTTCCAGGCCAACATCGCAATCACGCCGGCGAGTTCGGTCATCGACCGCGGCTTGCCGCCGGCGTGGAAACTGGATCGTATGCGGATGGCCATGAATTACACCGTTGAGGCGCCCTCAAACATACGAGCGCAGCGAGCTAACTGGTTACCCCCGCCCCGGGGCGGGGGCCAGGGGGTGGGGGGCGATTAATTGCCCTTGCCGAAGGCAAGGGCGGGTACGTCAGTACCCGCCTTTGCCTAAGGGCATCGGCAGGCCACCGACCTTGCAGCCTTCCTTGGCCGCGCCGCCATCCGGGAACAGTTCGAACAGCAGCGCGCTGTCGGCCTCGGGCATGTCGCCTTCTTCCTGCAGGCCCTTGATCAGGTTGCGCATGTTCGGCGTGTGGCCGTCTTCCTTGTATTTCTCGCGCAGAAAATTGACGACCTTCCAGTGCTGATCGGTCATGGTGATGCCGCAGGCGGCGGAAATCACGTGCACCGCCTCCTCGCTGAAATCCGGCTCCAGCAGGTAGCCGTATTCGTTCACTTCCTTTTCGACGCCGTTGATGGTGTAGCTCATGGGGATCTCCTTTTTCGGGCTAACTTGAATTATTTTCGACGCAGGTAAAACTCATGGACCCCGCGTCCGGACTCATGGGTAAACAGCAGGTCCGCCGCGCCGGCCTTGGCCCAGGACGTGATGTCGTCGGCCGAGCCGGGGCAATCGCTGACCAGTTGCAGCACTTCGCCGGCCTTCATGCCGTCGAGCAGTTTCTTGGCCTGGACGATGGGGCCGGGGCAGGACACGCCGCGCATGTCCAGCGTGACGTGGGCGACCGGCGTAGCGTTGGCGCCGCCGGCGCGCTGGATCATGTAGGCGCTCTTGTGGCCGCCCAGCTTTTCGCTGCCAAGCACCACGTTGCCGGTGACCTTGGCCCAGGCGAACAGGTCGTCGGCGGTGCCGGGGCAATCGGAAATCAGGCGCAGGGTCTGGCCCGGCTGCAGGTCGTCGATCAGTTTCTTGGCGCCGAGCAGCGGCGCCGGACAGGGCAGGCCGCAGACATCGAGCGTAACGGTGGCAACTTCGGACATGAGGCGTCTCCTCGTTTGAGTAGTAGGTAGTGTTTAGTCGCCGACAGCGACGACCGATTTATGGGGTATGAACAGCCCGCAGCCCAGCGCGCGATGCGTACCCAGGCCGGATTCCTGCACGGCCAGCGATTCGGCGGCAGCCAGTCCGTGCAGCATCAGGCTGAAGCCGCGCACCACGCCCTGCGCCAGGCGCAGCTCCTGCGCCTTGCCGCTGATAAGCTGCGGCGCGAGGCCACGCTCTGCCAGCAGCGCGCGGCAGCGGGCAAGAAATTCGATTTCGTCGTCGGCACCGACGCTGACGAGATGCGAATAGACCACGCCGCGCGCCGGATACAACCGACGCACGCTGCACTTGCCCAGCGTCAGCCAACTGCCATCGAGGTCGAGCCGGGTGCCGGCCAAAGAGTCGGCGCTGGCGCTACGGTGAATCGGCAGGCGCAAAGCCAGGCGGCTGCGGCGGCCGACGAAGCACACGCCGTTGTTGCCGTGCGCCACGCCGGACAACGGCAGGATGCCGGCGTCCGCTTCGTCGTCGAACCAGGGCAGCGCACGCCGCACCGCCAGCGACAAGGCATCGGCGTGGTCGTCGCGGAAGCTTCCCTCCTCGAGCGAAAACACCACGTCCACCATAACGGTCGACGCCTCGTCCGGCGAATAATTCAATCGGCCTCTCCTTGTGCCTCGGCGCCGCCCGGCTGCGTCGCGGCCCAATCGCTCAGCACCTTGCCCCAGCGGGCCGCCGTGGCCGGATCGATGTCGAAAATGGTGAAGCGGCTGCGTTCGCGAATCCGCGTGCGCAGCAATGGCATGCCGCCGGCCTCGAAGATGAACTGCTGCAGTTCGATCTCCTGGTTGCCGATGGGCACGCGAAACTTGTCGAGCGAGGTGACGGTATCCAAAACTATTCCTCTATGTGGGGGCGGACTATGGCATCAGCGACGGGCATCAGCCATCACCGCGTGGGAGTGCAAGCATATAACCCTTTGGGGTAGGTCCATTTACCTACCGGGAGTATGGTTTGTGCACCGCACACATCTCTATGATCGCTCCATCGAGTTTCACCCCCGACCACGAGGAGATAAACCATGGCCAAGCCCATGCACCCAACACCGAACCTGGATCAACTGGAAAGCGGCCCCTGGCCGAGTTTCGTCACCGGCCTCAAGCGCCTGGCCAAGGACAAGGACTATGTGGTCGACATTCTCGGCCACCTCGAGCATTCCTACCAGACCCGCAAGGGCTACTGGAAGGGCGGCACGGTGGGTGTGCGCGGCTACGGCGGCGGCATCATCCCGCGTTTCACCGAGATCAAGGATGAGGCCGGCAACCCGGTTTTCAAGGACGCTGCCGAATTCCACACCCTGCGCGTCATGCCGCCCCCCGGCATGCACTACAACACCGCGACGCTGCGCCAGTTCTGCGACATCTGGGAAAAGCACGGCTCCGGCCTGATCGCCTTCCACGGCCAGTCGGGCGACATCATGTTCCAGGGCGCCACCACGGAAAACGTGCAGAAGGCCTTTGACGAAATCAACGACATGGGCTTCGACCTCGGCGGCGCCGGCCCGGCCGTGCGCACCTCGATGTCCTGCGTCGGCGCCTCGCGCTGCGAGCAGTCCTGCTACGACGAAGCCAAGGCACACCGCGAAGTGCTCAACACCTTCCTCGACGACATCCACCGTCCGGCCCTGCCCTACAAGTTCAAGTTCAAGTTCTCCGGCTGCCCCAACGACTGCATGAACTCCATCCAGCGTTCGGACATGGCCGTGATCGGCACCTGGCGCGACAACATCCGCACCGACGAAGCGCTGGCGAAGAAGTGGTTCGCCAAGCACGGCATGAACGAACTGGTGAACGACGTCGTCGCCCGCTGCCCGACCAAGGCCATCCAGATCAAGGAAATCAAGGATGTACGCAAGGCTGACAACTTCAGCAGCGTCGCCGTCAATGACACCCAGGCACTGGAAATCGACAACAAGGACTGCGTGCGCTGCATGCACTGCATCAACGTCATGACCGGCGCCCTGGCGACCGGCACCGACAAGGGTGCGACGATCCTGATGGGCGGCAAGCGCACCCTGAAGATCGGCGACCTGATGGGCACCGTGGTGGTTCCCTTCATGCCCCTGAAGACCGATGAGGACTACGAGAAGCTGGTCGAACTGGGCCAGAAGACCATCGACTTCTTCGCCGAGAACGCACTGGAGCACGAGCGCACCGGCGAAATGATCGAACGCATCGGCCTGGTCAACTTCCTCGAAGGCATCGAGGTTGATATCGACGCCAACATGGTCTCGACGCCACGCATGAATCCCTACGTCAATACCATTGGCTGGGACGACGAAGTCGCCAAGATCAACGCCAAAAAAGCTGCCGCCTGAGGAGATATCGAGCATGAATGCACCTACCCCCGCCGCCCCGCTGCGCAAAGCCATTGAATGCGGCGTGCCGGACAACAAGCCGCACCTGCACCCGACGTTGCTGAAGAACTACGGCAACTGGAAGTATCACGACCGGCCCCGTCCCGGCGTGCTGCACCATGTGTCGCATACCGGCGATGAAATCTGGACGGTTCGCGCCGGCACCCAGCGCCAGATGGACGTTTGGACCATCCGCACGCTGTGCGACATCGCCGACAAGTTCGCCGAAGGCTTTGTCCGCTTCACCATCCGCTCCAACATCGAGTTCATGGTCGCCGACCCGAAGAAGGTCGATCCGATGATCGCCGAACTGGAAAAGAACGGCTTCCCCGTCGGCGGCACCGGCAACTCGGTGTCGATGGTCTCGCACACCCAGGGCTGGCTGCATTGTGACATCCCGGGCACCGACGCCTCGGGCGTGGTCAAGTCGATGATGGACGAGCTCTACGCCGAGTTCAAGAACGAGGAAATGCCCAACCGCGTGCATATGTCCACCTCCTGCTGCGAGATCAATTGCGGCGGCCAGGCCGATATCGCCGTGATCATCCAGCACACCAAGCCGCCCAAGATCAACCACGATCTGGTCGCCAACGTCTGCGAGCGCCCCACCGTCGTCGCCCGCTGCCCGGTCGCCGCGATCCGTCCGGCACTGGTCAATGGCAAGCCCTCGCTCGAAGTCGATGAAAAGAAGTGCATCTGCTGCGGCGCCTGCTATCCCCCCTGCCCGCCGATGCAGATCAACGATCCGGAGCATTCCAAGCTGGCGATCTGGGTTGGCGGCAAGAACTCCAACGCCCGCGGCAAGCCCACCTTCATGAAGATGGTCGCTTCCGGCCTGCCCAACAACGCCCCGCGCTGGCCCGAAGTCAATGCCGTGGTCGGCAACATCCTGCGCACCTACAAGGCCGACGCCCGCCCCTGGGAACGCCTCGCCGACTGGATCGACCGCATCGGCTGGCCGCGTTTCTTCGAAAAGACCGGCCTGCCTTTCACCAAGTACCTGATCGATGACTGGCGTGGTTCGCGTGCCAATCTCAACGCCTCGACCCACATCCGCTTCTGAGTGGAATTTAGGATAGTCAGCTCATGAAATTTGCAGTCACCATCAACGAAGGGCCCTACCAGCACCAGGCCAGCGATTCCGCTTACCTGTTCTGCAAGGCCGCGCTGGAAAAGGGTCACGAGATCCGTCGCGTGTTCTTCTACAACGACGGTGTGAACAACGCCTCCTCGCTGACCGAGCCGCCGCAGGACGACCGCAACATCGTCACGCGCTGGTCCAAACTCGCCGATGAGCACAAGCTGGACCTCGTGGTCTGCGTTGCCGCAGCCCTGCGCCGCGGCATCCGCGACGAGAACCTGGCTGCCGGCTTTCGCATCTCCGGCCTCGGCCAGTTGGTCGAAGCCGGCATCGAAGCCGACCGCCTTGTAACCTTCGGAGACTGACATGAGCGAAGGAACCATCAAGAAGTTCATGTTCGTCAATCGCAAGGCGCCCTACGGCACCATCTACGCGCTCGAATCGCTGGAAGTGGTGCTGATCACGGCGGCCTTCGACCAGGACGTCAGCCTCGTCTTCATGGACGACGGCGTGTTCCAGCTGAAGAAGGGCCAGCAAACCAAGGGCATCGAGAACAAGAACTTCTCGCCGACCTACCGCGCGCTGGACGGCTACGACATCGAGAAGCTCTATGTCGAAGAAGAAGCGCTGGCTGCCCGCGGCCTGTCCGAAGACGACCTGCTGGTCGACGTCACCGTCATGTCGCGCGCCGAACTGGGCAAGCTGATGGACGAGATGGACGTCGTCCTCAGCTTCTAAGGGAGATAAGAATTCATGTTGCACATCGTCAATAAATCGCCGGCCGAACGCAATGCGCTGGATTCATGCCTGCACGTGGCACAGGACGGCGGCGCCATCCTGCTGATCGAGGACGCCGTGTATGCCGCCACTCGCGGCAACGAGGCGGAAGCCAGGCTGCGCCAGGCTTTGTCGCGCTTCAAGGTCTACGCCCTGGCGCCGGATCTCGAAGCGCGCGGCATGCACGAGCGCGTCATGGAAGGCGTCACCACCGTGGATTACGGCGGCTTCGTCGACCTCGTTGCAGAACACAAGAACTGCCAGTCCTGGCTGTAATCGCCAACTTTCCATTACCCCGCACCACACCAAGGAGACATTCATGTCCAGCATCGAAGTCAACGGCAAGTCCTACGAAACCGACGAAGAAGGCTATCTGGTCAACCTCGCCGAATGGAACGAGGACGTCGGTACCTACCTCGCGCAAACGGAAAGCGTCGAGATGACCGACCAGCACTGGGAAGTCATCAACTTCCTGCGCGACTACTACAACGAATTCCAGATTGCCCCGGCCGTGCGCGTGCTGACCAAGGCCATCGGCAAGAAGCTCGGCCCGGAAAAGGGCACCAGCCAATACCTGTACGACCTGTTCCCCTACGGCCCGGCCAAACAGGCGTGCAAGATCGCCGGCCTGCCGAAGCCGACCGGCTGCGTCTGAACGGAATTGGATTGATTGGGGTAGGCGCCGGCATATGGTCCTCCTTGTGCCGCCCGGCGCCTCTTTTTTCCCCGGCCTTCCTCACCCTACCGAAACCGACCTGCGCCCGCGCTGACCGATGAATCTTCTCTTCGCCCTGCTGTTCTACGTTGCCACGCTGATCCTGGTGGGCGGTATCGCCTACCGGGTCTACGACTACGCACGCACGCCGGCGCCACTGAAGATTCCCACCACCCCGGCACCGACCACCAGCGGCGGCGTGGCCTTCCGCATGTTCCGCGAAGTGGTGTTTTTCGAAAGCCTGTTCAAGTCCAACCTGTGGATCTGGGCATTCGGCTGGCTGTTCCATGTCGCCCTCGCACTGGTGCTGCTGCGCCACCTGCGCTACTTCACCGAGCCGGTGAATTTCATCATCGCCTTCATCCAGCCTTTCGGCATGTATGCCGGCTTCGCCATGGCCGCTGGCCTGGCCGGGCTCTGGGCGCGACGCTTCCTGGTCGAGCGTATCCGCTACATTTCGACCCCATCCGATCATTTGATGCTGGCACTGCTGCTCGGCATCGCCGTCACCGGCCTGCTGATGAAATTCGTCATGCATACCGATGTCGTCGCGGTGAAGACTTTCTTCCTCGGCCTGATGGCCTTTGAGGTCCAGCCGCTGCCAGCCGACCCCGGCCTCTATCTGCATCTGGGCATGGTCGTACTGCTGATGATCATCTTCCCCGTCAGCAAGCTGCTGCACGCGCCCGGCCTGTTCTTCTCGCCGACCCGCAACCAGGTCGACAACCCGCGCGAAACACGCCATCTGGCACCCTGGGCAGCCACTCTCGGAACGAAGGACTGACATGGCCGACGAAACCACACCCGTCGCCGTCGCACCAGCGCCGACTCCTGCACCGCCCGCCAAGCCAACCGAGAAGGCCAAGGTCGTCGCGCCGGCCTTCCGCGAGTATCCGACCATCCCGGCGCTGCAGATCGACTCGATGGTCGAGTCCAATCCCTATGTTTCCGCTGCCGTGCATAACGAGTCGGTCGGCTTCCCCGGCACCCTGGTCGATGGCTGGGAGCAGAAGGCCGTCGCCAAGATGGGCGAACTGCTGGGCAAGTACCGCTCGCTCAAGGTGTACATGGACAGCTGCGTACATTGCGGCGCCTGCACCGACAAGTGCCACTATTTCATCGGCACCGGCGATCCGAAGAACATGCCGGTGGCGCGCCAGGACTTGATGCGCTCGGTATATCGCCGTTACTACACCCTCCCGGGCAAGCTGTTCCCCAAGCTGGTCGGCGCGCGCGACATGACCAAGGACGTGCTCGACGACTGGTTCCGCTACTACAACCAGTGTTCCGAGTGCCGCCGCTGCTCGGTGTTCTGCCCCTACGGCATCGACACCGCCGAAGTCACCATGGCGGCCAAGGAAATCATGCACAGCGTCGGTCTCGGCCACAAGTATGTGAACGAGATCATCGGCAAGGTGCACAAGATCGGCAACAACCTCGGCCTGCCCGGCCCGGCGCTGGAAAACACGCTGGAAGGCCTGGAAGAGGACGTGCTGGAAGATACCGGCGCCGCGGTCAAGTACCCGCTCGACGTCAAGGGCGCCGAGGTATTGCTGGTTACCCCCTCGGCTGATTTCTTCGCCGAGCCGCACGTCGACAGCCTGATCGGCTACGGCAAGGTCTTCCACGCCGCCGGCATTTCCTGGACGCTATCGTCGAAGGCCTCCGAGGCCGGCAACTTCGGCATGTTCATCGGCAACTACGAGCAGATGCAGAAGATCGCCATGCGCGTGCGCGAAGCCGCACTGGAACTCGGCGTCAAGCGCATCGTAGTCGGCGAATGCGGCCACGCCTGGCGCGTCGCCTATGCCTTCTGGAACACCCTGACCGGCATCGGTGCCGGCGCCGACGATCCCTTCGCGATCCAGCTGCAAAAGCAGCTCGACCCGAACTACAAGCAGCCCTCGCACATCTGCGAAGTGACCTGGGACCTGATCCAGGCCGGACGCCTGAAATTCAACAAGGAAGCCAACGATCACCGCATCGTCACCTTCCACGATTCCTGCAACGTCGCGCGCGGCTCGCGCATGGGCGATTACGCCGGCGGCCAGTTCGACATTCCGCGCAACATCATCCGCGCCGTCGCCAACCACTACGTCGACATGTCGGAAGCCACCACGCGCGAAAAGACTTTCTGCTGCGGCGGCGGCGGCGGCCTGCTGACCGACGAACTGCTCGACCTGCGGGTCAAGGGTGCCCTGCCGCGCATGGAAGCGCTCAACGAAATCGTCCAGCACAACGGCGTCAATTTCATGGCCACCATCTGCGCCATCTGCAAGGCCCAATTCACCAAGGTGCTGCCCTACTACGGCTTCAAGATGAGCATGGTCGGCGGCGTGCACCAACTGGTCAGTACCGCGATCGTGCTCAACAGCGAGCAATGACGAACAAGACTTATATGGAGACCCCTCATGTCCGCCACGCCTGAAATCACCACTGAAAAACTGACCTTCCGCCGCTACAAGGAAGGCGAGACCAAGGTCAAACGCTGGCAGGAACAGATCTTCCAGGCCAGCTACACCTACAAGTGCCCGACCTACGTCCAGTCGACACCTCCCTGCCAGGGTTCCTGCCCGTCCGGCGAGGACATCCGCGGCTACCTCAACATCGTGCGCGGCATCGAAAAGCCCCCGGTCGGCGCTGATGGCAAGCCGACCATGAGCTGGCAGGAATACGCCTGGCGTCGCCTGACCGAAGCCAATCCGCTGCCTTCGGTGATGGGCCGCGTCTGCCCCGCGCCCTGCGAAACCGGTTGCAACCGCAATGAAGTCGAAGACCACGTCGGCATCAACTCGGTCGAGCATTACCTCGGCGACTGGGCGATTGCGAACAAGCTGCAATTCAAGGCGCCGGAACACAAGACCGGCAAGAAGGTCGCGATCATCGGCGGCGGACCGGCCGGGCTCTCGGCGGCCTACCACCTGACGCTCAAGGGCCACAGCTGCACCATTTTCGACGAGCACGAATTCCTCGGCGGCATGATGCGCTACGGCATCCCGGGTTACCGCACGCCGCGCGAAACGCTCGACGCCGAAATCCAGCGCATCCTCGACCTCGGCGTCGAAGTGCATCTGAAGACGCGCATCGGCACCGATGTCACCCTCGAACAGTTGCGCGAAAGTTATGACGCGATCTTCCTCGGCCTCGGCGCCCAGGCCGGCCGCGCCCTGCCGCTGCCCGGCGACCCGGCTGACCATGCCGCGCCTAACGTGGTGACCGCCACGTCCTTCCTCAAGGCCTTCAACGATGGCCGCCTGAAGACCGTTGGCCACCGTGTGGTGGTGGTCGGCGGCGGCGACACCTCGATGGACGTCGCCACCGTGGCGCGTCGCCTCGGCCACATCGAGAAGGTCAATCCGACCGATTTCGAAGGCGCCATCGCCGGCCACCTGGCCCAGGATGTAGCCGACATTTCACTGCGCCAGGGTGCCGAAGTCACCCTGACCTCCGTCTATATGACCGCCAGCAAGCCCGAAATCGAGCATGCCGAAGCGGAAGGCATCACCATCATGGGCGGCTGGATGCCGATCGGTGTGGTCAAGGGCCCCGACGGCCGCGCCACCGCGCTGCGCGTCATGCAATGCGAAGCCAAGATGATCTCCGGTCGCCTCGACATCAAGAAGATCGAAGGCACGGAAAAGGAACTGCCGGCCGACCTGATCGTTTCCGCCATCGGCCAGGCCGTGGATTTCACCGGCATCGAGGAATTCAACGCCGGCAAGGGCATGATCGCGGCCGACAAGAACTACCAGGTGAGCGGCAAGCCGGGCGTGTTCGCCGGCGGCGACGTGATCCGCCCGCACCTGCTGACCACCGCCGTGGGCCATGGCGCGATCGCCGCCGACGGCATCGACCAGTTCCTCGCCGGCCAGGAAATGCAGCGCCGGCCGAAGATCGACGTGCATTCCTTCGACCTGATGCGCAAGTACGTCGAAAAGGGCGTCCAGCTGGGCGAAGTCAAGGGCGCGACCCACGGCACCGACAGCAACAAGGGCGTGGTGCACAACTACGAGAACCGCTCCGAGCGCTACGTGATCCCGCACGACCAGCTGTTCCTCGGCCACTTCCAATACACCGACCGCAACAAGCGCCACGTCACGCACCTGAACAAGGATTCGGCGCTGGGCAACTTCGACGAGCGCATCGACGCCCTCTCCGAAGCCGAGGTAATCGCCGAAGCCAAGCGCTGCATGAGTTGCGGCCAGTGTTTCGAGTGCGACAACTGCGTCGTGTATTGCCCGCAGACCGCCGTGTACAAGGTCAAGAAAACCGAGACCATGACCGGCCGCTACGTCGCCACCGACTACGACAAGTGCATCGGCTGCCACATTTGTGCCGACGTCTGTCCGACCGGCTACATCCAGATGGGTTTGGGCGAGTAAACACCCCATGAAGCTGCTGCGCCTCCTCGTCACCGCCTTCACGGCTTTCATCGCCGTGTCACCAGCGCCGACTCTTGCCGGCGAAGGCGGGCGCACCGCGAAGCCGGTCATCGAGATCGCCAACCCCGGCAAGTGCGTGGCGCCGGCCGAGGAGATGCGCCGCAACCACATGGAAATGCTCAAGCACCAGCGCGACCGCACCATGCGCGCCGGCATCCGCGGCGAACCGGCCTCGCTCAATGCCTGCATCGAATGCCATGCCAGCAAGACCACCGGCTCGGTGCTGGGCGGCAAGGAAAACTTCTGCGAAAGCTGCCACAGCTACGTCGCGGTCAAGCTCGACTGCTGGGATTGCCACCAGCCCAAGGCCAAATTCAAGGCCGCAGGATTGAAGCCATGAGTACCCCCGATACCAACCCGCGCCGCAAATTCATCGCCGCCGCCGGCGCCGGCGTTGCCGGCCTCGGCTTCACCGTGATTGCGCCGGGCCTGCACCTGATGGCTGTCGGCCAGGCTAACGCGGCGACCGAAGCGCGCAAGGCCGGCACGGCCGCCTCGCCCGCCGTGCGCTGGGGCCTGCTGATTGACGCCAACAAGTGCACCCCCGGCTGCACCAAGTGCATCGACGCCTGCCACACCGAAAACGGCGTCAGCGAAAAGCTGCCCGACGCGCGGCAGAACGCACAGTGGATCCGCAAGATCGAGCTGGTCGATCGCCGCGACGGTCGCAAGACCGAATTGCCGATGATGTGCCAGCACTGCGCCGAACCGCCCTGTGTCGATGTCTGCCCCACCGGCGCCTCGATGAAGCGTGCCGACGGCATCGTACTGGTCGATCGCCACACCTGCATCGGTTGCCGCTACTGCATGATGGCCTGCCCGTACAAGGCGCGCTCCTTCGTCCATGCGCCGCTGACCGAGCAGAACCCCGAAGTGCCGCGCGGCCAGGGCTGCGTCGAGAGCTGTACCCTCTGCGTGCATCGCGTGGACAAGGGCCAGACCCCGGCCTGCGTCGAATCCTGCCCGACGGGCGCAATGACCTTCGGCGACCTCAACGACCCCGCCAGCGACATCGCCAAACGCATCGCCAGCGTGCCCACCACCCAGGTTCGTGCCGACCTGCGCCTCAACCAAGCCGTGCGCTACCAGGGAATCTGATCATGGCCGTCCTCAATCCTCGCCACGAAGAAGGCTTCTTCTACCTGCTGGCCGGCATCGGCGGCCTGGTTTCGGCCATCGGCTTCGCCGCCGCGCTCTACATGGAACATTCGGGCCATGTCGTGACCGGCATGAACAACCAGATCGTCTGGGGCCTGCCGCACGTCATCGCCATCTTTTTGATCGTCGCCGCCTCGGGCGTGCTCAACGTCGCCTCGATGGGCTCGGTGTTCGGCCGCGTGCTCTACAAGTCGCGCGCGCCGCTGTCCGGCCTGCTGGCGATCGCCATGCTCAGCGGCGGCCTGTTCGTCATCATGCTCGACCTCGGCCGCGCCGACCGCCTGATCGTCGCCGCGACGCACTTCAACCCGACCTCGGTATTCGGCTGGAACGTGATCCTCTATCCGGTGTTCTACGCCCTGGTCGGCGTCTATCTATGGACCATGATGGAACGCCGCATGAACCCCTGGTCCAAGGTGGCGGGCCTGGCGACCTTCATCTGGCGCGTGGTGCTCACCAGCGGCACCGGCTCCATCTTTGCCTTCCTGGTCGCGCGCCAGGCCTACGGCAGCGCCCTGCTGGCACCGATGTTCATCATCATGTCCTTCTCCTGGGGCCTGGCCGTATTCCTCGTGGTGCAGACCACCATGTACGCCTGGAACAACATGCAGCTGCCGCCGCTGATCCTCAAGCGCATGAAGAACCTGCTGGCGACCTTCGTCGCCGCCGTACTGTATTTCACCTTCATGCTGCACCTGGTCAACGCCTATTTCGCCAAGAACATCGCCTTCGAATATTTCATCCTGTTCGACAGCGAGTTCGCCAGCCAGTTCTGGATCGGCCAGGTGCTGCTCGGCAGCCTGCTGCCGCTGGTCCTGCTGTTCAGCCCGGGCACCCGCGACAAGGTGCTCTGGGTCAATGTCGCGGCCCTGCTGGTGATCCTCGGCGCCTATTTCCAGCTCTATGTCTTCATCATCGGCGGCCAGGCGTTCCCGCTCGACATCTTCCCCGGCTACGACGTCAAGAGCAGCTTCATGGATGGCGCCGTCGATCATTACAGTGCGAGCCTGCCGGAATTCCTGCTCGCCGTCGGCGGCTTGGGCGTCGCCTTCACCATGACCACGATCGGCGTGCGCATCCTGCACTTCCTGCCGCAGGACGATCTCGCCGAGCTGGACGCCGCCGGCCGCGTCACGGATTGACCTGTCGCCCGGCGCGCGCGCCATGCATCGCTTCCTGATCTCGGCCGCACACAAGTCCTCGGGCAAGACCACCGTCAGCATCGGTCTGGCCGCGGCGCTGAGTTCCGGCGCGCACGGACTGCCGGCGCGGTCCGTGCAGCCGTTCAAGAAGGGCCCCGACTACATCGATCCGCTGTGGCTGTCGGTTGCCGCCGGACGCCCCTGCTACAACCTGGATTTCTTCCTCTCGCCGGATGCCGAACTGCGCGACCAGTTCGCACGCCAGGGTCACGACGCCGACGTCTGCCTGGTCGAGGGCAACAAGGGCCTCTACGACGGGCTCGACCTCGAAGGCTCCAACAGCAATGCCGCGCTGGCGCACCTGCTCGACCTGCCGGTGGTGCTGGTGCTCGACGCGCGCGGCATGACGCGCGGCATCGCGCCGCTGATCCTCGGCTACCAGGCCTTCGATCGCAACATCCGCATCGCCGGCGTGATCCTCAACCGCCTCGGCGGCCGCCGCCACGAAGCCAAGCTGCGCGCCGTGATCGAGCACTACACCGACGTGCCGGTGATCGGCGCGGTGCAGGAAGACGCCGACCTGGCCCTGGTCGAGCGCCACCTGGGCCTGATGCCGGTCAATGAAACCGCCGAGGCCGCGCGCCACATCGCCACCATCGGCCAGCGCATCGCCGACCAGGTCGATCTCGAGCGCCTGCTGGCGATCAGCCATACCGACCATCAACTGTCGGCGCCGGCGACACGCCGACCCAGCCAGGAAACCCCGGTGCGCATCGCCATCGCGCGCGATGCCGCCTTCGGCTTCTACTATGCCGACGACCTCGACGCACTGGCCGCCGCCGGCGCGCAAGCCGTGTTCTTCGACACCCTGAAGGACCCGAAGCTGCCGCCCTGCGACGGCCTGCTGATCGGCGGCGGCTTTCCCGAATGTTTCGTCGACGGTCTGGAAGCCAATGCCGCTTTGCGTGCCGATATTCGCCAGGCCATCGAAGGCGGCCTGCCGACTTATGCCGAATGCGGTGGCCTGATGTACCTTTCGCGCAGCATCGAATGGCATGGGCGGCGCGCGGACATGGTCGGCGTGATTCCCGGCGACGTCACCATGCACCCCAAGCCCGTCGGCCGCGGCTACGTGATCCTCGAAGCGCAGCCCAGCCATCCCTGGCGCTCGACCGACCAGGCGCTCGGCGGCGCCCCGCTGCACGCCCACGAATTCCACTACTCGAGCCTGTCCGCCCTGCCGGCCGACACCCGTTATGCCTATGCGGTGCGCCGCGGCCACGGCATCGACGGCAGGCACGACGGCGTCCTGCTGCATCGCATGCTCGCCTCCTACACCCACTTGCGCGCCACCAGCGGCTGTGACTGGCCGGCCAAGTTCGTCCAGTACGTGCGCAATTGCCAGAACATCAACATCAAGGAAGCCATCCCATGTTCACACTGACCCCGACCGCGGCCGAGCAGATCGCGCGCGCCGCCGCCGAACAACCCGACGGCAAACCCCTGTTGCGCATTGCCGCCAAGTACGACGAAGACGACGGCGAGCTGGTCTATGGCATGGGCTTCGACGACGAACGCGAAGACGACCTGGCCATCGAGACCGGCGGCATCAAGATCCTGATCTCGCCGCCCAGCCAGCCCCTGCTGGAGAACACCACGCTGGACTTTACCGAGGTGCAGCCCGGCGAATTCCAGTTCATTTTCCGCGGCGGCTGCAGCAGCCCGGCCCCCAAGAGCGGCTGCGGAAGTTGCGGCGGCGGTTGTTCCTGATCAAGTAGCGAGCCCAAAAGCTGCGCTAGCATTCCCGTCCATGAAACCAATTCCTGCTCAACCCGGCTGGGTCTACCTGGTCGGCGCCGGTCCCGGCGACCCCGAATTGTTGACCATGAAAGCCGCGCGCCTGATCGGCGAGGCCGATGTCCTGGTCTATGACAATCTCGTCTCCAAGGCCGTGCTCGGCCTGGCCCGCCCCGACGCCGAGTGCATCTACGCCGGCAAGGAACGTGGCAACCACTCGATACCGCAGGAACAGATCAATCAGCTGCTGGTGCGTCTGGCCAAGACCGGCAAGCGCGTGGTGCGGCTCAAGGGCGGCGACCCCTACATCTTCGGTCGCGGCGGCGAGGAAGTCGAAACCCTCCACGCCGATGGCGTCAATTTCGAAGTCGTGCCCGGCATCACCGCGGCGGCCGGCGTCGGCTCCTATGCCGGCATTCCGCTGACCCATCGCAATCACGCCCAGGCCTGCGTCTTCGTCACCGGCCACCTCAAGGACGGCAGCATGAACCTCGACTGGCCCGGTCTTGCCCGGCGGCGCCAGACGGTGGTGATCTACATGGGCCTGTCGGGCCTGTCCTACCTGTGCGAAAAACTCATGGAGCACGGCCTGCCGCCCGACTGGCCGGCCGCCATCGTGCAGCACGGCACGCAACCCACCCAACGTACCGTCACCGGCACCCTGACCACCCTGCCTGAACTGGCCAAGGCCGCCAACCTGCGCGCACCGACCCTGATCATCGTCGGCGAAGTGGTCACCCTGCGCGACAAGCTGCGCTGGTTCGCCGAAGCCAGCGACTGAAGCACGGCACCGCCATCACGGCGGAATGCCGGGAGTCGGCGCCGACACTACGGCGCCGAACGCGCCCCACCGCAATGTTGTTTGCGCCAGCCTTTGGCACGCAAGGTGGGGGCGCACTTTCGGCCACAAGCGGTCCCTCGTCACGCGCTCGAAATTTGTCCCGCACTGCGCCAGGGAACGGCGGCTTTACGGCGATGAAACTGGAACCCGGTCTGGCTTGACCCGGCCACAACCAGCCGGTCAAGGTAATCATCCAATTTCTACAAGCGAGGCCCCATCTGCCGCCGCTGAATGTCCGGATTACGGCGAGCAAATTGACGTCGACACTGCTTCGACTCGGCAGAAGCGGCCAACGCTGTTAAACACAATTGAAGCGATCAAATGCCCGGTCTACTGGCGGTACGAGGCGTCAATCTTCGTGTCGCAATGACACTTCCGTGCCAGGTAGATGGATAGTGCGGACCTGACCGAGAGCGGTAGCGCAGATAGGCTACCATTGGCTAAAAAGCATTCCCGTCGTTACCACCATGCAATACCGCCTACATTCCCAAAGCCCAAGAGCCTTCTGACGTGGATCAAGTCAATACCCTGCTGCTGCTTTCGGGCGTCCTGCTGTTTCTCGGCGTGCTGGCCAGTACGCTGTCAGCGCGCCTCGGCCTTCCCTTCCTGCTGATCTTTCTTGTCGTCGGCATGCTGGCCGGCGAAGATGGTCCAGGGGGCATCCGCTTCGACGATTTCGGGGTCTCGTTTTTTGTCGGCAATCTGGCGCTGGCGATCATCCTGCTCGATGGCGGCCTGCGCACGCGTATCTCTACCTTTCGCGTCGCGCTCTGGCCGGCGACGGCACTCGCCACCTGGGGCGTGATCGCCACCGCCGCACTGCTGGGGGCCTTCTGCACCTGGCTGCTCGGCGTGGACTGGCGCTATGGACTACTGATGGGGTCCATCGTCGGGTCGACCGATTCCGCCGCCGTCTTCAACCTTTTGCGCCACAGCGGCGTACGCCTTAACGAGCGGGTCGGCGCTACGCTGGAAATCGAATCCGGTGCCAATGATCCGATGGCCATCTTGCTGGTTACGGTGCTGGTGGGCATCATCGCCGGCACCGGCGTGACCACGCCGGAGGGTGTGCTTCTGCAACTGATAACGCAGTTCGTGATCGGCGCCGCGCTCGGCATCGGCGCTGGGCGCTTGCTCGCCGAGTTGCTGCGGCGCGTGCGCCTGGCCGAGGGGCTTTCCGCCTTGTTAATCGTCTCGGGCGGGCTGACGGTATTCGCCGCCACCAACCAACTGGGCGGCAGCGGCTTCCTTGCCATTTATCTTGCCGGTGTGATCGTTGGCAACCGGCGCACGCGCGCCACCTCGCACGTGCTGAAGGTAATGGACGGCATGGCCTGGCTGGCGCAGGCCGGCATGTTCCTGCTGCTCGGCCTGCTGGTGACGCCTTCCCACCTGGTCAATTATTTCTGGGAGTCGCTCGCCGTCGCGCTGTTTCTGACCTTCGTCGCGCGGCCGCTGGTGGTTGCCGTGACACTGAAGCCTTTCCACTTTCCCAATCGAGAAATCGCCTATATCTCCTGGGTCGGCCTGCGTGGCGCGGTGCCCATCGTGCTGGCCGTGTTTCCAGTCATGGCGGGCATTCCGGAGTCGCGCCTGCTGTTCGACGTCACCTTTGCCGTGGTGCTGTTTTCGCTGCTGGTGCAAGGCGCTACAGTGCCGTGGGCCGCGCGCCGACTTGACGTGGAAGTTCCACATAGCGCCGAACCGCTCGAATCGAAGGAAGTATGGATCGGACGGGAAACCGTGCTGGCGCTGGTCGCCTTCCGTGTCGAGACGCAGTCGCTGGCCATCGGCATGTTGCCAAGCTCGCTCACAGATCTGCGCGGTCGGCCCATGCGGTGTGCGGCCCTTGTGCGTCAGGGGCGTCCCCTGCTCGCGCCCAGTGCGACGGCGCTCAAGGTCGACGATGTTGTCTGGCTGCTGGCTTCGCCCGAACAGGTTGACAACCTCACCGCGCTATTTAGTCGCCAAGAACAAAGCGGCCACCTCGCGGTGCGCAACTTCTTCGGCGAATTCGTGCTCGACGCCGACTCATCGGCGGCCGCACTTGCTGCGACCTATGGCTTGGAACTCGACGCTGCCGAATCTGAGGGCAGCATTGGCGAACTGTTGGCGAAACGACTGGGGCGTCGCCCGGTGGTTGGTGACCGCGTCGGGATTGGGAGCATGGAACTCACGGTGCGTGCGGTAAGCGGCAACCGTGTTGCCTCCGTAGGTCTCAAGATGTCGAAGAGTCACTAAATTGTTGGGTTGCATTGATCGAGATTGCGAAACCCTTGCACGTCCCTTCACCATAGCGATGGCGGTATGACTGTCTGTGCATCGAGCAAAAACAACCGACCGCTTCCAGGAAGTGAAATCGCACAGGCCGCTTTTCGGCAATGAATTGTGGAAGGCGACGGTCGCATCGGTGCCCTTAGCAGACGTAGGCGATTTGAGAAAGCGGACGCTCAGGAACGTAGAGGTGACCGGCGCAGCGCGGCTTTATCGCGCAGCGCCCAGCGACCGAAGGGGGCGAGGTTGAGCGTAGGGGGTTAGACATCGGTAAATGCAAAGCACCGGTCAAAATTCATTTTGGCTAGCACTACCCTGGCTTCCTTCATTTCACCCTTGTTCACAGAGCCGACATCGAGAACGTAGCGCCGTACGGTTGTTTGAATTTGAACTTCGATGCCACTCCAGCGCACAGAGAGAAGCATCTCCGGTTCGGAAAAGCTCGAAGCCTCAGTTCTAACGGAAACACCCCGTTCTTCCTCAGGAATCAGAGACTCATACTTCGGAGTGCGAAGCAACGTAAGACTTGTACTCGAATGCTCTCCAAGACCGAACGAAACGACCAGATCGTCTGCGTCGTCAATGGTGATGAAAGGAACGTAGGTACTCATGATGTTTAACGTGGAGATAAGCCACCTGCGCGGCCTTTCGCGCAGGTCGCCTCGAACGCAGGGTTAGATTCCGGCGCTGCCATGGCCTTAATGACGGATCGTTTCATCTTGCGGAACAATACTTCCGACGTACTCGCCTTGCCGCCAGTAGCCCTCGTGGACAACTTGTGAATCAGCGTCGAAATAGGTGCCCGGGCCGTCAAAAGAACCTCTCGAGAAGTTGCCTTTATACCAATCTCCGTTCACGTAACTCAACCGCCCTTGTCCAGAAAACTCCCCTCTACTGAAATCACCGACATATAGCTCGCCATTGGCACGCTTCAATTGGCCATGCCCGTGAAAGAAGCCGTACTCAAAAGTACCCTCGTAGATGTCTCCGAGGGCGTTGATATGGCGTCCTTGCCCATGCCAAAGCCCCCCTTTGAATTCGCCGTCGTAGCGATCGGCGTTTGGAAATAATGCAGTCGCGACTCCCTGACAAACGCCTGAGTCAAAGTTTCCAGAAAGAACCGTCCCGTCTCTGTAAGTCCATGTTCCGCGGCCATGAACTGCTCCACGGAAGAAATCGCCCTCGTACCTATCTCCCGCCGCAGTAACCACGACGCCCTTTCCATCACAGTAGTCGTTCTTGAACTCCCCTTCATAGACTTGGCCAGTTTCCGACCATATTTTCCCCGCGCCATGGTATTGGCCGTTCCGAAAATCGCCTTCGTAATGGCTGCCAGAAGCGAAGGTATACGAGCCCTTTCCGGTTCTTGCGCCGTTCGTCATTGCGCCAAGATATACATCCCCAGAAGCAAATGTGGTCTTCCCTGATCCATGCATCAGTCCATTTAGGAATGTACCCTCATACACCGTACCGTCAGGCCATCGGAGAACACCACGGCCGTTAAATAGGCCGTTGGCAACTTCGCCCACGTATATCGAGCCATCCGGCAAAAGTGCTTCCTGTTCGGGTTGTGAGAAAGTCATCGTATGGCGGAACAGAGGAATCTAAACGTGGAGATGGCCGGCGCTGCGCGGCCTCATCGCGCATTTCTTCTTCGGGTGAGAGGCAGCGCATTTTTAACCCCTTCTCCGAAGATCGTTACATTATTTTCAGTCACATGGTATTTTTACGGTCAGTATGACAACTCCTATATGCCTGACACCTGTGGATAGTTTTCCGAATGCGGGAGTACGGGGACGAGTGTCCGCGCAGGGGTAGCAATCATTTAGGTCCGCCTTTGGCCGGTCAAAGTAGTCATCAAGTTCCCCCAGGCGAAGCACCCGCCGCCCGTGTTGAATGTCCAGATTTACGGCGAGCAAATTGACACCTGCACTGCCCCGACTCGGCCATCAAAAGACATTTCCCCAAAGATCTGAATTAGCGCTTCAGGCGCAACGACCATTCGGATAAGCCTAAAACGGTGGATAAAGCGACCGCCACGATCCATGCGGCGACATTCGAGGTATCGGTGAGCGTGCTCATTTTCCGCTGCCGGCTACCGCAGTTATTTTGTTCAGCAAACTCTTGCCCTCATCGGTCTGAGCCAAGGCCGTCAGCATGCCAGAAATGTTGGTTCCACCCTGAGGCGTGAACATGTCACCAAGCTTGACGACGCCCCCTTGGATGTCACCGGCATTGGCGATGACTTTCAATTCGGCGCTTTGCATGGCTTTCGCCATCTCGATACCCACATCCTTGCCAGCCTTGACCTGTTCGATAGTCACCAAATACTTCTGGTAGCCCTCGTTGCTGCCGATTTCCTTGGCCAGCGTGATCTGCGTTTCAACAGGCGCCAACAGCATCGCCTTCTCGGCAGCCGCGTGGGCTTCACCCTTGGCCTTGATGCCTTCCGCTTCTTTTAGTGACGCCGCCAGATCACCTTCCGCTTTGACAGTCATTGACCGGCTGTCCGCCTCGGCCCCGACAACCAGCGCCTGCCGGTCGGCTTCGGCATTCACGATCTTGACCTGCTTGTTTTGCTCCGCCAACACTATGGCGACTTCTTTGCCAATCTCGGCTGCCCGCACCTTTTCAACTTGACTGACCGACATGTTGCGTTCGGCGGTGGTTTTGGCTTCCACCTGAATCTGTTGGCGCGACTGCTCGTTGGCAATGCCAACTACCTGGTCCTTCTGCGCCGTCCTTAGCCCCACCTGTTGCTCGGCGTCTTGGCGTTGTACTTCAACCGTACGCTTGGCATCGATCTCTGCCATCTCGGCTGCCTGATGATTGCTAGCGACGGCGATCCGACTTTCCTTCTCGATACGGGACTTCTCTTTCTCCATGATATTGGCGATCACTTGCCCTTTGCTCGAATCACGGATATCCATGAACTCAATGGTCTTGACTGGAAGCACTCCCCACTCCGCGATCTGGTTCTTTACTTCCATCGTGAATTGGTTACCAAGGTCGGAACGCGACTGAAGAATGATCTCAAGAGGATTGGTCGCAAGGATGCGGCGAACAGCGCCCTGTAGCACTGATGTCAGTTGGCTCTGAAGTTCGCCAAACGATGCCACACGCTGTGCCGCGGTCTCCGCCAACTCAACACGAAAGAATGCCGAGACATCGACCGTGAAAGGCAGCCGTGCCTGATCGTAGGCTTCGTACGCATCGAGGTTGATCTGAAATATAGACTCCGGGAACTCGATGATCGACACGCCAAGACTGGGCACGCGCGTCGGCCAGGCGTAGTAAGAATTGCCGGAAGCTTTGCCGCGCCCGTAGGGTGTGGTACTGGACGACGACTGGACAATGTGCACCATGTTGGTAGGCACCACCCGACGCAACATCATGGCAACGAGGAAACCCGCAAATGCCAGTGCGAGGACTAGTAAAAGCAACAACGGAACAAGAAATTCAAACATAGGATCGGCCTTACGAAAGTAAATGGAATGAGGAATACGTCAGAAGACTTCGTGCCCAATGGGCGGGAATTGTTCTGGACATTCAGTCCCAAAGTCCAATGGCGAAAACAAACCTCTAAAGGATAGAAAATACAGTGGGCATTCAGGAAGTATGGCTGATGCCGTATGCCGCAGTCAATCGTCGATTCCACACGGAGAAGCATCTGAATCCGCCGAAATGCCTTCCGCAGTGGCCCGCGCGCTGGGGCAATGCGCGGTGATGGAACGGCAGCAATGAGTCAAGCACTTCGGCAATTAGACGTTTATCTTCCATGCTATCTGGGAAGTGCTTTGCCGCGACTGAAATGGGCGTCGGGGGGGGCTGTGGTTGGTGTGGCCGGCGCGGACAAAAAGGCAGCCCCGCACTTAGCGCAATCTGACGCACCCAATGAGACCATTAAGTGGCAGTTCGGACAGATCATGAGGCTCAACGTGCTAGCGCAGAGGTGCGAAGCCGGCTTCCGCTTGCACCTAGTTAACTCGTATCTCTTCTATGAGGAAACCAAAGAGAGAACTTCTCCCTGCAACTGTGATCGAGTCGCCGATTTTTGGAGTACGGCCAATGACTCGCCCTTCAATACAAATTTTTACATCAATTCCTTCAATACTAATTTTCGCCGTTTGGTCGCATTTCATGCTTCTGCGTGGTTCGCGCATCACCTCCACTGACACTACTTTCGCTGCTTTAGGCGCTGAACGAGTTCCGATTGCCCAACCTGCCAATGCCGACCATCCCAACGGCGAGAAGATCACCATAGCTGACGACATAACGACAACCAGCGGAAACATAAGCAGCCATCGCACCAGCCAAGTAGGGTATCGGTAAGCCAGGGTGCGTTGTTTCCGTTCAAGTCGAAACCACATGATCGCGAATGCCGGCAATAGAACAGCAAACAGATATGGCAATGCGACGCGGTATTGGTTGGTGTACGAAAAGACAAAATTTTCCCCAACGGTGAACTCAAGAGGAACGCTTAGGAAGGCGAACAACGCAAGCACTAATGCTGTTTTCTGCCACACACCAGGACGCGGAGTCGTTGGATGCTGCGTTTTGATTTCAGCAATACTATCGGCTACCTCCTTGTCCAAACGGTCCGAGATCGACTGTAACCGGGCCTCTATGCGCTTTGTGGCGTCCGCGTCGAGTTTTCCTTGGCGCTCAAGTTCCGATCCTTCTCGAAAGACAGCCTCCATTTCGGCAGATGCACGCTTAAAGGCTGCATTTGCGTTCCCATCCAAGTCATTAAGTGGTTTGTCCGGCAGACGAGCCTGGCAATCTTGGACTGGGACTTGGTTACTCATTTTGGAGACGCCAAACGTAAACATGATCTGCGCTTCGCGGCATCGTCGCGTAGCATCCGGGGGAATGATTCGTTATGCCTTTGTAGCGACAAGATAGACCCAGCCACCAGCAGGCTCACGCTTTACAGTGGCCTGCGAACGAGGAAGGCACCGCGGCTGAAGTTTCGAGAAGTCACCCTTGTTTCTTGGGTGCTCCGTATATGCAACGACTTGTTGTTTCTGAACGAAGACAAGCACGTTAATTCCATCGCTTCCAGCAATTGATGTTTTTGATTCTGCGTCCCACCTGAAGCCCAGAACCTGTTCGGCAGTTTGGTTGGTTGTGTACGGCGACAACACACAAACACGCTCCCACGACGCTGGCCCGACGAGTGACAAATCAATCGGGGCAGTCTTGCTGGCCTCAAATTGCATTGCGATCTGCTTACTTATGGGCGAGCTACCACTGGAACACCCTAATAACAAAATCAGTGGCAAGACGAGCGAAGTTAGTCTCATAGGGCAGAATTAATTCACAGGCCAGCGAGGATTTTTAGCGCTGGTCCGGTGGAATGATGGGCTACGCCGAAACCTGGTATCAGTTCTTAGTCGTCCTATGCCTCTCGAAGTAGCTAATAAGACCTTCCAGTTCTTGATCAGATAATGCCCGAGGAGTGCTATAGCCAAGTGTCGGGAACGGGCCTAGGTAGACGAATACTGCTTCAAATGACCATGACTGGCGATGTCTTTTACAGGTGAATGAACACGTACTCCATCTATCACCAATCCTTCCCATATGTGCATATAGGCGGGCGCAGAAGTAGTGAAGTGCCAAGGAAGGCTCGATTCGTTCCGCGGAACCACCGTCACCGTTAATTTGGCATCGAATTGAAATCCCATCGCAGTCGACAACTAGTTCGGCGCCACGCCAAGATTGTGGGAGCGCAGCAACTAATTCACAGATCAACGGCTGGATAGTTGTTTCGTAGTCAGAAGCTCGACTAACAATACGATGATCTGAACTCTTATTGCGCCATATTGGAAGAGGATTGATAGTTCTCGGCTGGCTGCGCTCCTTTAGCGCTTCAACGAGGGAAACAGCCTGCCACTCACGGCGCGAAAACAGATTTCGAACACTCCTACGTTTTACCAATACAAACACCCCAGACATGAAAACTACCAAGCCAATCAGGACCACCAACATCGAAATTGAAGAAATTCGAGCCGCTGACTGCACGCTTACGATAGAAATGGCAATAGCCACCATGCCAAGGCCAGCCACTACGGCAGTTCTGCCCCCACGTTGTAAGCCTGAAGCCTTCCTGCGGTCATAACTTTCAATGGCAGAATCAAGGCGATCAGAAGTCGCCATGCTTCTTATCATTTCGTCAACCGCAGCTAACATTTCTTGCTTTTCAGGGTTATCCGGAAGTGCGTGGAGTTCTTTACGGAAAGATTCGGTCTCCACGAGCATGTGTTCGCTTTGAAAGGGTTTAGTGTTCATTGGGAGATGACTGTGGAGATATACCAAAGGCAACACAGGGCTTACCGTGAGGCGACCGGCGCTGCGCGGCTTCATCGCGCAGCGTCCAGAGATCGAAGCGAACGGGACCAACCGCAGGGTTAGCCATCGGATTTGACGGAGACATATTCAACCTTGACGTCTCGACGGAGAGGCTCGGCTTTGAAAAGGCGGACGAGCGGATGATGCTCAATACGCAAGTGATGGTCAGAAACCCAACTTACGGCGATAGCTGGCCCACCACTTGGACCAGCGGGGGCTTTGCCGTGATCGCGGTCTGCGACGAAGATGTTTCCTCCTTCATTAGGGAGCGAGTCAGTACCCCTGAGAATGGAAACCTGAGTTGAAAAATCCGTGGTGGCGCCACAGTCGCGACTGAAAACAACAGCATTGATTTGGCCACCGGGAGCGCCAGACTCAGCAAGGATGGAATTTCCGCAGAGATCCGGAACGAGAAGCGAGAATGCGGTGACGGCCAAAGCAACAAGGCCAGCGACAACACCCGCGATAACGCCACGTACCTTCAACCAATAAAAGAGCCGCGGGTTCATGTCAGATGGCTAACGAAGCTGTAGAAAAAGTCTTTTCATAGTCGCATCGTGCCGCGAACCAAATGGAATATCAATACTCGAAGCATGAGTTATTGCGCAGATGTAATCATGGCCCGCTACAAACACATCAATAACGTAGAGCTGACGATGCCGTCAACGTGAAGTGGACCGGTTCTGCGCGGCTTCATCACGCGACACCTGGTGGCTTGATAGCGCAGAGGGGAATTGAGTTCCGTCATGCCACAGGCGTCGCGCAACATAGAGAAATGCCAAGCCTAATGGTAAGAAGGCAATCAGCAAGCCGCGACTTGCGGCAACGTAAGCTGAAATTGAATCAACTGGTAATGACTGACCCATTTCTTTCTGATTGAATCGAATTTCAATCGTACTTCCTAAATAGATGTCTGGCCGTATCGGTGCCTGGGCGGTACCGAGATTCAAATTGCCCTTTGAGTCGGTGTAGTTGTACCGGATAAGTGAGTAGCGAGTATCACGGACAAAACAATAGAACGAAGGCAATCTAACGTCGGTCCGTTCAGTGACTCGGCCATATGCTGTTTCCCAGTTGTATGCATCGGAACTTTGCCGATAATCAGACACGGCTCCGGGTACCGATACGAATAAACCCAAAGCCATCAAGGCAGCGAGTATCGCAACTACGCGTTCAGCGTTCATAGCTCTAGCTTCCTTTTTTATGTCACGCCAATTCTTATTTTGAACAACGCCGTTTTGATCGACATTGTGCCGACAAATCGAGGAGACAACAATGCCTCTGACATGCTGAATGGCAGGTTACTGCCATATATATGAAGGACCGCTCCTGGCCGGTAGGTTGAGGTCGACAATGGCCGGTTCGGAGCATCCAAGTCGCAAAGTCAGGATTTGGCTGACTGGCCGGTATGGAGAAATGCGACTGGCCGGAATGGGCACATAGCGCCAGTCCGCGATACTGGATGCAACCACGATGGAGTTCCGAGGAACGGACCCTGACCAACTACCAAAGCGTCGCGCCGCCACTGCGTTGACGTGCCGAAAGTCGGCGCTGACAACACGGCACCAGTCGTGCGTCGCTAGGCCTTCCTGACCCGCATCGCCTCGGCCATCGAAATGTTCGGCCGATGGATGTAGAAGCCCTGCGCCAGATCGATGCCCTGCACGATCACCTGATCGAGCACCTCCTGGTCCTCGACATATTCGGCCACGGTGCGGATGCCGAGATCCTTGCTCAGCGTGACGATGCTGCGCACCAGCGCGCGGTCCTTCTCGCTGTGCTTCATGCCGAGGATGAAGTCGCCTTCGATCTTGAGGAAATCGATCGGGAAGCGCTTGACGTAATGGAAGGACGAAAAGCCGGAACCGAAATCGTCGATCGCCAGCTTGAAGCCTTCGTTGCGCAGTGTGCCTATGAAGCGTTCCAGCAGCGCCATGTTCTTGATCGTCTCGCGTTCGGTGATCTCGAACACCAGCCGGGTCGGATCGATCTTGAACTGGCTGGCGATGCGCCGCGTCTGCTGGACGAAATCGTTGAGCACCAGCGCGCGCGGCGACATGTTGATGAACAGGTAGCCACCGTAGCCGGTCTGCTCCACCGCTTCCAGGGTCTTTTCCAGCTGGATGAAATCCAGCTTGTGCATGACGCCCATCTTTTCGGCGATGGCCACGTACTCGTCGGCGATGACATAACTGCCATCCTCCATGCGGATGCGCGAGAGGATCTCGATCGCCTCGACCTGGCCGCTGAGCACATTGACGATGGGCTGGAAGAAAGGCACCACGCTGCGCTTTTCGACCGCATTCAGGATCAGCATGCTCTTCTCGCCGAGGGTGCGGAAGACGTCGATCACGTCCTGCGCATCGGGTACCACCACACGATTCTTGCCCTCGGCCTTGGCCCGGTACATCATGTTGTCGGCGAACAGGAACAGGTCCTTCATGGCCTGCGCATGATCGGGATAGGTGGCCATGCCGATCGACACCGAGCCGCACATCACCGCACCGTCGGGCGCGGTCATGCTCACCGCGGCGACCGATTCGATGATGCGCCGCGCCACCGCCTCGCCGGCTTTCAGATCGGTTTCCGGCAGGATCGCAACGAACTCGTCGCCGCCGTAGCGCGACAGCAGGTCGTCGTCGCGGATCGCCGCCTTGATGCCGCCGACCACCAGTTGCAACATCGAATCGCCGATGCCATGGCCGTAGGAATCGTTGATCGACTTGAAGTTGTCGGCGTCGATCACCAGCAGGGTGAACTTGTTGCCATGGCGCGAGGAACGCAACACTTCGTTCTCGATCAGTTCCCAGAATACGCGCTGGTTGTAGAGGTTGGTCAGCGGGTCGCGCGTCGCGTAGTACTCGAGGTCCTTGGTGTATTTGTCGATCGCCTTGACCGAGCCGACCACGTTGAGCAGCGTGGTGAGGATGCTTTCCACCACCAGCAGGCGCATCGGGTCGGTCTCGAACTGCGGCTGCATGCCGATGCCGACGATGCCGCCGATCTTGGGCGCATCGACCATCAGCGACTTGATCTGCACGTCGATGTCCTCCTCGCGCAATTCCGCGATGTTGCCGGCCATGTCGGCGATGTTGTGGCGGATGCGGATCGCCAGGCCGGCCTCGAAATGCTCGGCGCGCTGGAGGATGTGCTGCAGGCAGTTCTCGAATACCTGCCTGGTGGCTTCGGACGGCCGGGCGCGCCAGAAGATCTCCAGGTCGTAGGCCTCGTCGCTGATCTTGAACACCGAGAACATCACATAGGCCGGCACCACGCTGTCGATGTCGAGGATCAGGCGGCTGACGTAGGCCCGCCAGTCCTTGATCACCTCCGTGGTGAGGATGAATTTCTCGAGCAGCCGGATCTCGAATTCGAGCATGTCCTTGTCGACGGCAATGGTCCGTATGCGCTCGGTGAGTTGCCTCACTTCACTGGCCACGGCATCGAACTCGGCAAAGCCCAGGTCGGGCTGCCGGGCTTCCAGCGCGCGCAGGTCCGAGATGCGGTTCACCGCACGGATGCTCTTCGCCAGCGACTCGATCGGGCCTTCCAGGCGGCGACGGATGTAGAGCACCATCAGGAAAGTCACGATCAGCATCACCGGAATGATCGGGGCGAAGGCATAGCTGAAACGCGCGCGGTGCGATTCGATTGCGGCGCCGACGTTCTGCTGCACGTCGATCACACCCAGCACGTCGCCGACCGCGGCATTGACATGGCACTTGAGGCAGACCTCCTGCGCGCGCAGGGGATACACCACGCGGATCAAGTCACCGGTTTCGAGATGCTGGCGATTGCCTTCCCTCAGCGCGCGCAGGATCTCGGCATCCGGGGTTTTCTGCGCGATCTCGCCGAACAGCGCGCTGACCTTGGGCCCACGATAGATGTCGATCTGGCGCTGGGTGTTATCGACGGATTTCTGGATGGCCCGCAGGTAGCCTTCGAGCTGCTGACGATTCCATCCGGTGCTCATCAGCTCGAACATGGCGTTGAAGGTCAGCTCGGCAAACACCGAGGCGTCCTCGACCGCATCGTCGCGTACCGAACGGTCGTAGATTCCCGAAACCACGAAAAGTGTCGTGGCAAATATCGCAATCGAGAAAACCGCGCCGGCAGCGAGCAGTAGTCCCTTGATGCTGCGGACAAGATTCATGTTTTGTTTCAATGAATTACCAAGGAAGACCAGTCTAGGTTACGGCAACACGGAATGAGAACGTAAGCAATTTTAGTGCAAGCCCTGCGGGTAGAACTCTCTGACCAGCCCCTGCGGCCGCGCCACAAACCGGCCGCGACGCCTTGGCCCTGGCCAACAGCACGCTGACTTCGTGACCCGCGCCATAGCGGTCGCGCACCTTGGCCGGAATCGGGCCGATGCAAAACCCGGCGGATTCATATCGCCGGGAACGCCGATACGCATTGCACCACCCTGCAAATGGAATATTTTTTCCAGCATGCCGCAGCCTTGCTCCCGGCATTCTTTTCGATGCCGGCAACTGGTAAGATGGCCTTGATGATGACATGGACACCCGACCTCAGCACCGGTGTACCAAGGCTCGACGAGCAGCACAGGGAGATTTTCCAGTGGCTCGCCGAATTGCAGAGCGCCACGGCCGACGAGCGAACCTTGTTCGGGGTGTACGTCATTACCCGCTTGAAGCATTACATGCGCGAGCACTTCGCCACCGAGGAAGCAATGATGCGAGCCGCCGGCTACCCCGGTCTGGTTCAGCACATGGCGAAGCATGCGGAGTTTCGCGCCAAGCTCGAAGAACTCCAGCTGAAGTCGATCGCCCAGGACATTTCGGAAGATACCGTGAACTTTCTTACCGAATGGCTGACCCATCACATCGCCGAGACCGACATGGCATATGTGCCCTATCTCAAGCGGCCGGCGACCGGTGCAGAAAACTAGGCCTGCGTTGTACGCAAGCGGCCGACGATCCGTGATGAAGCCATGAAACGGTTACGCTCCATCGGCGGTTTCGTGATGCTCCTGGCTGCGGCGGCGATCGCCTTTGGCCAGACCACGGAAGCAACCTCTGCCACGACGGGATTCGACTGCTGGATAGGCTCCAACGGCCCACCCCTGCATACGCGGTTCATCCGCTGCATGACGGACCGGGATTTGCCGCATGTCGAACTGAGCAACACCCAGACCGAAGAAGTGATGCACCTGCTGCATCAGGAATTTCACAGCAAGTCGGGGGCCGCTGCGGAAACCATGTTCAAGGCAAACATCGAACTGATCCGGATGTCCCCCTCGGTGTGGAGCATCCGGATCTTTTCCTACCCGTCCGACTGGTCCTGGCAGGAAGGCACACCGGAACGGCTGGTACGGGCGGTGCTTTGCCCCAGCGAGGGCAGCTGCACGGTGATGATCCGCAAGGACTAGTACAGGAGTTCGCTCCAGCGTCCGCTGGAGCGCAGCTTGGCGTGCAAGGAGGCCCAGTCCCGCGCCGAGCCGGCCAGCTCGACCATGGCCTTGTCGACCGCGGCGAGCATGTTTCCGGTGCCGGCGATGAAGACCCGGGTGTCGGGCCGCTGCAGCATCTCCCAGACCTCCGCCGCGTTCTGTTCCAGTGCCTCGTCCAATGTTGCCGGCGCATCGAAAGCCGGACGCGGGCTGACCGCCTGGAAGGCCTTGAAGGTGGGCTGGTCGAAGTAGTTGGCGAGGTCGTTGTTTTCGTCGTTCATGTAGAGCATTTCGAGCGGACTCCTGGCGCCGTAGAACAGCCGCACCTTGCCCTTCCAGCCGCCGATCTTTTCGTAGATCTGCCGGATCAGAGTGCGAAAGGGCGCGATGCCGGTGCCCATGCCGAGCATCAGGATGTCGGCGTTCTTGTCCTCCGGGATCACGAACGGATAGCCCACCGGACCGGCGAACGCGAGTACGTCGTCGGGTCGCATGTCGCACAGGTAGTTCGAGGCGACACCCTTGTATTCCTCGCCGTTGAAATCATCGATGTAGGAGCAGCGCCGCACGCAGATGGCGAACTCGGTCGCATTGCCGCGCCGCTCGAGGTCCATGATCGAGTAGATGCGCGTGTGGTGGGCGTTGCCGAACTGGCCCGGCGCCATGACGCGAACGCAGTTGCCGACGGCGGCGTCGAAGGACAGGTCGTCGGTACGAAATACCAGATGTCGCACCTCCTCGCGCGAAGCGGGCGGTGTAATGCGGCGCGACTCGGTCAGGACCGCGGCATAGGTTTTGGCAGGGGGCGGTGAGGGTGGCTTCGAGATCTGCATGGCATTGGCTCCGATAAAAGTTGATCAGCGGCGAGGCGCGGCAGGCTGTGCGGCATCGGCGGCGCAGGACGCATCGCTGCAGCCGCTGCCGGCCGCGCAGCAGCCGCATTTGCTGTTGTCGCGAAAGGGACCGAGTTGCGGATTTCGTGCCGCAAATCGCTGATAGATGCGGTCGACCAGAATCCCGCCGCAGAGGACGGCGAAGATGATGGCGATGGTGGTCAGATAGAGGCCCATCAGCCGCCCAGTCCGGCGAAGCCCATGAAGGACAGCGACAGGATGCCCGCCAGCATCAGCGACAGGGCGGTGCCCTGCGCCAGATCGGGCACGTTGGACAATTGCAGGCGCTCGCGCACACTGGCCATCAGCACCAGCGCCAGGGTGAAGCCGGCACCACCGCCGATGCTGAAGGTGACCGACTGGATGAAGTCGTACTCGCGCGCGGTCTGGAACAGCGCGACGCCGAGCACGGCGCAATTGGTGGTGATCAACGGCAGGTAGATGCCCAGCGCGCGGAACAGTTTCGGGCTGTATTTCTTCAGCACCATCTCGACCAGTTGCACCGAGGAGGCGATGATCACGATGTAGGAGATCAGGCGCAGGAACTCGAGGTGGAAGTAGCCCAGCAGCAGATTCAGGCCGTAGGCGCAAAGCGAGGCCACCAGCATCACAAAGGTGGTCGCCACACCCATCGGGAAGGCCGTATCGAGCCGCCCGGAGACGCCGAGGAAAGGGCACAGGCCGAGAAACATCGCCAGCACGAAATTGTTGGCGAGCAGCGCATTGATAAAAATCTGGAAGGCCGACTCATGCATTTTGCGTCGCCTCCGTCAGTTTGGCTTGCTGCTTGCGCAACTTCCTGCGCTCGATCCAGGCGAACAGCAGCAGCCAGGCACCGAGCACGAAGAAGCCGCCCGGCGGCAGCACCATGATGACCCAGGGCTGGAAACCGGCACCGAACAGCCCGATGCCGAACAAGGTACCGGCGCCGAGGATTTCGCGCACCACGCCCAGCGCCAGCAGGCCGATGACGAAGCCGATGCTCATGCCCAGCGCATTGATCATCGCCGGCAACGGCGGATTCTTCGAGGCGTGGGCCTCGGCCCGGCCGAGGATGATGCAGTTCACCACGATCAGCTGGATGAAGGCGCCCAACGCATCGTAGAGCGTCAGGCTGATCGCCTGGATCGCGTAGTCGACCACGGTGACGAAGGTGGCAATGATCACGATGTAGACGGCGATGCGCACTTCCTTGGGCGTGAACTTGCGCATCAGCGACACCAGGCCGCAGGAGCAGACCAGCACGAACAGCGTCGCCAACCCCATCGACAGCGCATTCACGGCCGAGACCGTCACCGCCAGCGTCGGGCACATGCCGAGCACCATGACGAACACCGGGTTCTGGCGCCAGACGCCCTCCATGAATTCGTCCCAGGTCGCGACGGTGGACGGATTCATGATTTGCTCCCGAGCTTGTCGATGTTTGGAACCAGGCGCGGCAGCAAAGCCTGCGCCGAATCGTTGATGGCCTTGCCCACGGCGCGCGAAGTGATCGTCGCGCCGGCGATGGCGTCGATCTGCCATGCGCTGGTCTTGGCGCCGTGCTTGACCGCCCTGACCTCGTTGGCCAGCGCCGACAGGTCGCCCTTGAGCTTGACGTCCAGCGCCGTGAAGTTGGCCAGGAAGTCCTTGTCGGTGATGATCTTGTCGCCGATGCCCGGCGTCTCGCGCATGGCCACCACGCCGATGCCGACCACGCACTGGCAGTCGGGCGAATAGCCGAACATGATGCGCACCGTGTCGGCATAGCCTTTGGCGCCGCCCTCGGCGGCGATGCCGGCGAGCTTGCCATCCGCGTCGTAGGCGGCGAAGAACTTGACCGCGCCGGGCGCGCTCGCCGTGTCGCCAGCGCCGACTCTTGGTTCGATGCCCCCACCGGGAAGTGCGACGTACTCGGCAATCGACTTCGCCGCCGGAATCACCTTGAACACCGCGCGCTCGGTAGCGATGCGCTTGTTGGCAGCGACCGCATCGTAGGTGCCCTGGTAGGCGCCGACGATGATCAGGCCGCAGATCGCCGAGACCAGACCCAGGGTGCGGATCATGCCGACCGTCGGCGAGGCCGGCGGCGCAGCGCCAGGCGCGACCGCGATCGGGATCACCTTGTGTTCAGTGGGCTTGTCTGGCGTGTTCATTTTTTCGGCTTCTTCGGCAGGAAGCGCTTCTTCGGCGTCACCGCGCCGGCTTCTTCGCGCGAGATGTAACCCGGGTTCAGCGGATAGGTGGCGCGCTTCCTGACGCGGTCGAGCACGCCGCGGCCGAAGGGCACCGGCTGGGTGATCTTCTCGATCAGCGGCGAGGCGGCATTGGCGATCAGGATCGCGTACATCACGCCTTCCGGCAGGCCGCTGTAGTAGCGGATCACCACCGTCAGGAGGCCGATCAGCGCGCCATACACCCACATGCCCTTGGGCGTCACCGGCGAGGTCGCCATGTCGGTCGCCATGTACACCGCACCGAGGATCAGGCCGCCGGAGAACAACATGAAGAAGGGATTCGGATAGCGCGTCGGATCGAACGCGAACAGCAGCCAGGCGGTCAGCGCCGCACTGCCGAGGATGGCCAGCGGAATGCGCCAGTCCATGAAGCGGCGCGCCGCAAGATAGGCGCCGCAGACCAGGATCAGGACCGGCGCCGGACCCACCGCCATATGGCCGGAGAGCGATGTCAGCAGTTCGTCGGCATTGGCGATGACGCCATCGAACTTCCATTTCGCCAGCGGCGTCGCACCGGCCAGGGCATCGAGATTCTTCGCCTTGAGCCAGGTCGCGGTATCGGCCGGAATCATCAGCGGCCAGGCCAGCGTGGACGGAATGAACTCGGTGAAGCGGCCGGCGAGGAAGGACGGCGTATAGGTGGCAATTGCCGTGGGAAACGCGGCCTGGACGAAGGCGCGGCCGACCAGCGCCGGGTTGAAAACATTGAAACCGATGCCGCCGAACAACGCCTTGCCCAGCGCGATGGCGACCATGCCGGCGACCGTGCCCATCCACAGCGGGAAGCCGGGCGGCAGCGTCAGCGCCAGCAGCAGGCCGGTGATCACGGCGGAGTAATCCGACAGGCGTCCGGCCTGCGTCCCGGTGCCGACGAAGAGGCGCTCGGTCAGCAGGCAGGCGGCAGTGACGACAAGGATCGATGCCAGCGCCGAGATTCCGTACTGGAAGACATAGAAGGCGCAGATCGGCAGCAGCGAGTACACCACGTGGCGCATGATGGTCTCGACGGTCTTCGCCGCCTGTACATGCGGCGCGGAACGGATTTCAATGAGCGGCTGGTTCATGCGGCCTTCTCGCGCAGGATCTGCTTGGCGACGCGGAACTGCTGCACCAGCGGAATGTTGGACGGGCAGACGTAAGTGCAACAGCCGCACTCGAAGCAGTCGCCGAGGAAAAACTGCTCGCCCATCAGGTCGTATTCGCGCTTGGCGGCGAGCATGCCCAGCGTCGACGGATTGAGGCCCATCGGGCAGGATTCGACGCATTCGCCGCATTTGATGCAGGGATAGGTCTGGCGCCCCTCGCGCGCCGCCATGTCCTCGTGGCGGAATACCAGCACGCCGGAAACGCCCTTGGTGATCGGCACCTCGAGCGAGCCGACGGCCTGGCCCATCATCGGCCCGCCGAGGATCACCTGGCGCGCGTCGAGCGCATCGACCGCCGGCACACCGGCGTAGTCGAGCACGAACTTGAGCGGCGTGCCGAGGATCACGCGATAGTCGCCGGGGCGCGCCACGCCGGAACCGGTGACGGTCACCACGCGCTCGGTCAGGCCCTGCCCGGCCGGCAGCAACTTGCCCAGCGCGGCCAGCGTGCCGACGTTGCTGACCACCATGCCCAGGGCGATGGGCAGGCCGCCGGCCGGCATCTCGGCGCCGAATAGCGCCATGATCAGCATCCGTTCGGCGCCCTGCGGATACTTGGTCGGCACCGCCTCGACGTGGATTTCGCCTTCCGGAAACGCACCGCCGGCGCCGGCCCAGGCGATGGCCTGGCGCAGCGTAGCCACGGCGTCGGGCTTGTTGTCCTCGATGCCGATGATGGCGCGCACGGCACCGGTGGCGCGCATGGCATAGCGTGTGCCGGCAATCAGGTCGTCGGCATGCTCGACCATGACGCGATGATCACAGGTCAGGTAGGGCTCGCACTCGCAACCATTCACCACCAGCGTGTGCACCTTCGCCTGCTTCGGCACCGAGAGCTTGGCATGGGTCGGGAAGGCGGCGCCGCCCAAGCCGACCATGCCGGTGTCCCAGATCGCCTGCAGGATGTCCTGGCCGCTGGCCTGCGACAGGTCGCGCGACTGGCCCCACAGATCCTCCTGCGTCGCGCCGGGATGGGCGCGGATCACGATCGACTCGACCCAGGTGCCGCGCATGCCGGGGCGCAGGCCGATGAATTCGACCACGCCCGACAGCGGCGCGTGGTGCGGCACCGACAGCCACTCGTCGCTGCGGGCGATCGGCTGGCCGCGCACCACGTCCTGACCGACCCGGACGATGGGCCGCGGCGCCTTGCCGATGTGCTGCGACAGCGGCACCGTCACCTTGGGCGGAAACGGCAGGCGGCGGATCTTGCTGTCCGCCGTCAGCTTGCAGGACGGCGGATGCACGCCGCGCTGAAAGGCGCCGCCGCGAAAGTAGGAAATCAGCTTCATGCCGGATAGGGTCAGTTGAACTTCGCCGCCCGCGTCATGAGCTTCTCGATGCCCGGCTCGCTCATGTTCCAGGGCGTGCCGGGATGGATGCAGCCGGCCGTGCACTTCTCCGCGGCCTTGACGATGTCGGCGAACTTGCCGCCCTTCGGATTGATGACGATGGCAAGCTTCTGGTCGTTGTAGGCGAAGGTCTTCGGCGCCAGCGTGGTGCACTCGTCGCAGGCCGTGCATTCGGGGGTTTCGATCCAGACCGGGTCGTAATCGCCGCCACCCGCTGTCGCCGCCGCCGTGTCGCCAGCGCCGACTGTTGCCGTCGGAGCGGCGTCCGCCAGGCCGCCGAGACCGAGGCTGGCAGAAATCTTCGCCAGCAGTTCGGCGCGCACGCGCTCCGTCACTTCGACGGCGTCGGTTGCCTGAACGCCGAGACCGGCCAGATCGCGAAGCTGCCGCCAGAAATTCAGCCGCTCCTCGGCCGAGCGCACCAGTTCTTCGGTCACCAGCAGGCGCATCAGGCGGTTCTTCTTGTCCACCGCCCAGATGAAGGGGAAGCGGCCTTCGCGCGCATCCTTGTCGAGTTCGATGAACTCGGCGATCGGCAGCATGTTCTCGTTCCAGGTATCGGCCGGCGCCTTCTTGAAGTGCTTGAGGAAGCGCGCCTCGGTCGCGGCGAAGTCGGCGAAGGTCATCGGCAGCGTCATGCTCTGCTCCGCCCCTGCCTCGTCGAGATACTTGAGCGTATAGGTCGGCCAGTCGGTGTCGAGCGAGGGGTTGCCTTCGAGACTGACGCATTCGCTGAAGGTGGTGCCGGCATCGGGATCGAAGCGGAACAGCGGATAGGCACGGCCTTCCACCGCCAGCTTGCTCTGGTCCACGCTCTTGTCGTCGCCGACGCCGTGTTCCGGCGGGCACACGGCGTAGATGTTGAACACCGCCGGGCGGCGGCTGTTGAGGCCGTCGATGTAGCTTTCGATCAGGTGATTGACGTGGGCGATGGTGCCCTGCATGACGTAGGAGGTGCGATGCGCCATTCCGATCAGCGACATTTCCTTGCGCGTTTCCTGCTTGCCGCGCGACGCGCTGCCGAAAGGCGCCATGTCGGACACCTGGCTGATGAAGCCCGAGGTACAGGCCTGGCCGCCGGTGTTCGAATACACCTGGGTGTCGACCACCAGCACCTTGATCGGCATGCCGGACATCAGTGCGCGCGACAGGTTCTGGAAGCCGATGTCATACATCGCGCCGTCGCCGCCGATAGCTACCACCGGCGGACAAAGCTCCCACTCGTCGGCCGTAAACTTGCTCCAGGTGAAGCGGCGGAAGAAATCGTCGTCGCGATCGGGCAGGTAATCGCCCGCCAGCTCCTGCTCGGCGATGCGCACCGCCTTGAAGCCGTCGGCCATCTTCGCCATGTGGCCCTCGAAGATGCCCATCGCCACCGAGGGCGAATCCTGGAACAGGTGCGAGGTCCAGGGGAAGGGATAGGGGTGGAAGGGATAGGTCGAGCCCCACACCGAGGTGCAGCCCGTGGAATTGACGATGCCCATTTCGGCGCGGCCGCGCTTGGTCGGGCCTTCGACATAGCGCCACTTCAGGTCCTTGAGCTTTTCCAGCAACTGGGCGGTGTTCTTGACCCAGGCCGGATCGAGCAATTGCGATGGCTTGTCGGCATTCAGCTTGTCGGCCAGGCTGGACAGCGTCAGGTCGTGCAATCCGGTGGAATTCACGGCGCGCACCACGGCGCCGGTGTCGCTGAGATCCACGGCGGAGGCCAGCTTGATGCGCATGTGCTGTTCGAGGCGCAGGATCAGGTCGTCGAGCTTGTCGACGAAGGCCGCCACGCGCGGCTGCATCAGCGCAGTCACGGTCGAGGTGAACAAGTGGATCGCGGTCTTCTCGCCGCAGCCGAGGCAGGCGCCGTCGCCGCAGTTCATCGAACCGTAGTTGCGCTTGTCCAGCAGCAGGGTTTCCAGCGCGCCGATCTTCTCGTCGAGGCTGTCGATGCGGCTGTATTCCTTGGGCGTGGTCGGCAGTTCCAGCCAGGTGTTCCAGTCGCGGCGCAGGCGCTCGACCGAATCCTCGGTCTGGGTCACCATTTTCAGCGCATTGTCTTCGCAGACCGTGACGCACAGCGCGCAGCCCTTGCAGGTGTAAGGATTGACGGTGATCGAGAACAGGCCGCCGCTGCCTTTGGATTTCTTCTCCTTCTGCGACCAGTAGGGCTTGGTTGCGGCGAACTGGAAACCGCCGAGATGGATCTGCAACTGCGTGAATTCGGCGGCGAGGCCGGCGCGCTCGGCTTCCGGCGTGTCGGCCAGCACGGCGTCCATGGCGCGGTCGATCAGCGGGCGGACGAAGCCACCTTCGTTGTCGACCAGTGCGCGCAGCTTCTTTTCGATCGAACGCGCGGCGCGGCGCAGGTAGCGCGTCGGCGTGCCGCTGGTCTCGATGCGGTTGATCGCCGTGGCGAGTACGTCGCCGATCGAGCTGACCAGGCCGGGAATCGCCGAGTCCGGGCATTCCACATAGCAGTTGCCGCAGGCCGTGCAATTCTCCGCGATCCACTCCGGATGCTCGAAGCGGATGCCGGTCATGTCGCGGAACACACCGGTGGCGGCCGGCACCAGCGAGGCGCCGATGAAGGGATCGACCAGGTTGTCGTTGCCCTTGCCGGTCAGGTAGAAATGCCCGGTCTGTTCCCAGAAGCGATGGATGTCGCCCACCTTGGTCAGTCGAATCTCGTCACCGACCGGCAGTTGCTTCAGCATCACCGGCAGGCCGACATCCTTCTTGACGAAGCCCTTGCGCGTCACGCCTACTTGCTTGTCGGTGATCTCCGTCAGTTCGGTGAAGCCGCGCCGCACCACGCGCAAATTGTCGGCCACCACGCGGGCACCCTTGCCGCCGAACTTGGATTGCAGCTGGGCTTCGATCGCGGTAAACAGCGCATCCTCGGTCAGCCCGGCATTGGCCATGGTCGGGCTGGCGGCGAAGAAGGCGCCCTGGAAGGCGATGCCCTGCATGCGCAGTTGCAGCTCGGCCGCACCGGCCTCCTCGCGGGCGATCTGGAAGGCGTCGAGGTGGAACACGCGAATCTCGTTGTCGACGATGAACTTCTGCGCCCAGAGCGGAAAGCTGGCCCAGGTCTCATCGCCGAGATTCGACTGGATGATGAAGAAGCCGCCCTTTTTCAGGCCCGACAGAGGATTGCTGTGGCCGAACACCGCGGGGTCGGGCGAGAGCACGACATCGACATAGACGTATTCGCAGTTGATGCGGATCGGTTCCGGCGCGGCCGAAAGGTAATAGGTGGTCGGCTGGCCCTTCTTTTCCGAGCCGTACTTAGGATTGGCCTTGATGTCCCAGCCGAGCAGTTCGAACAGGGTCATCGCCAGGTTCTTGCCGGTGGTGATGGCGCCCCAGCCGCCGACCGAGTGCATGCGCACGGTGATCGCGCCCTTGGGCAGCAGATTGGGATTCTCCGAGCCGCGCACCCCCAGTTCGCGGATGTGCGGATACTTGTCGGCGATGTCCTGCTGGTGCACCTCGTCCTTCGGGTTCAGCGGATCGCGGGCGAAGTCGATCGACAGGTAATAGAACTTGCGTTGCGTGCCCTCGGGCAACATGTTCTCGACGGCGCCGATCAGCGCCTCGGGCTGCAGGTCGCGCGAGCCCAGGCCGTAGCAGCCGGAATACAGGCGCGGCATGTCGCCGGCGCCGTAACTCGCGTAATCGGCATAGGACGGCGCTCCGCCGGCGGCGCTCATGCCGTTCTCGAGGCACTTCATCAGCGTCGCACGCACCTCGCGCATCAGCGGCAGATCCTCGGCCAGCGGCTGGTCGGTGCGCTCCAGCACCGCCACGCCCTTCCTGCCGCGCAGCACGTGGCCCAGCAGGTCGCCGGGGAAGGGACGGAACATGGTCAGGTTCACCACGCCAACCTTGAGCTTGCGCGTCTCGCGCAGGTAATCGGCCACGGCTTCGGCCTGCACGATCATGCTGCCCATGCCGAGGATCAGGTAGTCCGCATCTTCGGCCTTGAAGGTGGCGACGCGCTGGTAGCGGCGGCCGGTGAGGCCGGCATATTCGTCGAGGCAGGCCTCGGTGATGGCTTCGATGTGATCGAAGAAGTAGGGGCGCTGGCCGGCGGTGGCCTGCATGTAGGCATCCTGGTTCTGCACCGAGCCCGACAGGAGGGGCGTATCCACATCCCAGATCGCCGGCACCCGGCGCCGCTTCGGCCCGTAGAGCATCTGCTGCGCCGGTGTCGGCGTATCGATCAGGTCGTCGGGCTTGCCGAGGAATTCGGCCACCAGTTCGCGTTCCGGCAGCAGCACCGACTCGATCAGGTGGGTGGTGAGAAAGCCGTCCTGGCCGATGATGGCCGGCGTCAGCGACAGCTCGGCGACCTTGCGCGCGATCAGGTTGAGGTCGGCAGCCTCGGTGGCATTCTTGGCCATGACCTGGATGAAGCCGGTGTCGTCGATGCAATGGTAGTCGTCGTGGCCGGCATGGACGTTGAGCGAAACCTTGGTGATGGCGCGACAACCCATGTTCAGCACATAGGGCAGGCGCTTGCCGACCGCGGCGTAGAGCGACTCGTGCATGAAGGCGACGCCCTGGCCGGAAGAGAAGTTGACCGCGCGCAGGCCGGTCATGGCCATGCCGGCGGTGACGCCCGCGGCCGCGTGTTCTGATTCCGGCTCGATGAAGATCAGCGGCTTGTCGGAAATATTGAGATGGCCCTTGGCGACCTCTTCCGCCCAATACTCGCCCATCTGCGTCGAGGGCGTGATCGGGTAGGCACCGGCGGCGTCGGACGACTCGCGTTCGACATGGATGACCGCGGTATTGCCATCGACGGCATCGCGCACTCCCGGATATTTCACCGCCGTGGCCGCCTGGCCGGCACTGCCGCTTTCCAGAAGGGAGAACGAGAAAATTTTCTTGATCAGTGACTTGGACATGACGACTTCCTTCAATGCGAATTCAATAATGCAGGGGCAACGGATCGTTGCGCAGGATTTTCTTGGCGGCGGCGCCCTTGACCGGACGGTCCGGGGTTTCGAACCAGACGATGGCGCCGGTCGGGCAGCGCTCGATCGGGGCGCGACCCGCGCGGTCGTTCCAGTCGTAATTGACCACTGCCAGGTTGTTGGCCAGTTGCATCAGCTTGAACGGCGAATCGGCGACGCACTTGCCGCAGGCGGTGCAGGCCACCTCGCAGGAGGCCTCTGCGGTATCGCCGTCCGCCTGGTTCTTGCAAGCCACCCAGAGCCGGTGACTGACCGGCTCGAGGCTGAACAGGCCCTTGGGGCAGACTTCGACGCAGTCGTTGCAGGCAGTGCATTTGTCGCTATCGACTACAGGCAGGCCATGGGCATCCATGGCGATCGCATCGAAGGTGCAGACATTGGCGCAGTCTGCGAGGCCCAGGCAGCCCCAGGCGCATTCCTTGCCGCCACCGGAAACCACCGCTGCGGCACGGCAGGTTTTCAGCCCCTCGTAGCGGGCGCGCAGAAACGCGACGTGATGGCCGCCGCCGCAGGCCAGGCGCGCCACGCTCTTTTCCACGCTGCCGGCGGCAACGCCGAGCAGGTCGGCGATGCCCTGGCGCTGCTGCGGTGTGCTGACGGTGCACTTGGCCGGTACCACTTCACCGCCGACCACCTTTTCCGCGAAGTCGCGGCAACCGGCCTGACCGCAGGCGCCGCAGTTGGATTTCGGCAGCAGTTCTTCGACCTCGCCGATGCGCGGGTCTTCATAGACGAACAGTTTCTTGTTGGCAAAGGCCAGCAGCAGCGCCAGGAGCACGCCCAGCCCCGCCATGAAGCCTCCTGCCACCGCCAGATTCGTCACCGACTCCAAGCCTGCCCACTCCCTCGCCAGCGCGGTTCGCTGATGCTTTAAATCTGAACTAAAACCGCTTTAATGTCATGGTTTTCATCCCGCGCTCCGGCGCCGACAGAGAGATTCGGAATGACCTCTGCGGAAGCAATCGAAAGGCAGGAGAAATCGTAGAACCGCCGGCTTCCAGCCTTGAGGGCGGAAGCCGTCGGTCCCATCACATCGCAGCCGGGAGTTGCTCCCGATCTACAGGGGAAGCCGGCGCGTTGGCACCGGCTCGGGCATACGCCTGGGGCGGGGTTTCGCCTCTGGCGTTTGTGACCAGTCAACTATAAGACTTGCGGTCCGCTGGACCTAGCGGATAATTTTATTTCGGCATTTGCCGAGTTCATTCCGCGGTCGCCATGGAACAGCGCGCATGCACCCACTGCAACAGTTCCGCGGCTACCGCCTCGCGATCCAGATCATTGAGGGTTTCGTGGCGGCTGCCCGGCCACAGCCGCAGCGTACGATCCGCACCGCCCCAGAGGTCATGGATCTCCCGGCTGCCTGCCGGATCGGTGAGGCGGTCGGCATCGCCGTGAAACAGATACACCGGCAGCGTCAAGCTGGCCGCCGCAGCGCGATTGGTCGCCATGGCTTGCAGCAATTCAGCCCCGGTGCGTGCCGGTGGCGCCGCCAGGCTCACCAGCGGATCGCCGACATAAGCCGCCACTGCCACAGGGTCGCGGCTGATCACTGCCGGATCGATGCGCGTACCACGCAGATGCGGCAACCAGCGCGAGAGAAACGGCGCCAGCCACACCAGCAGGCGCGGCACGTCGCCGCCGATCTTGAGTGCCGCCGAGGACAGGATCAGTCCTGCCACCGGCTGGCGCCGTTGTGCTACCCAGCGCAGAACAATCGCGCCGCCCATGCTGTGGCCGAGGAGGAATACCGGACGGCCGGCGGCAAGTTCGTCCGCCTTCGTCCAGAGCGTGTCGACGTCCAGCAGGTAATCATCGAAGCGCTCGACGTACGAGCGTTCGCCCGGTGAGCGGCCGTGGCCGCGCAAGTCGACCGATACCACACCCAGCCCCTGCCGGTTGGCCAGTTCGGCGAGAAAGGCGTAGCGCCCCGAGTGCTCCGCGATACCGTGCACCACAGCGATCACCGCGCAGAACTCAGGCGGCAGCCAGGCATGACCGGCAAGCGTCACGCCGTCGGCAGTGCGCAGTTCGAAGGAATGGTTTTCGGGATTCATATCCGTCTCGGCTCGAGTAGCGGGGAATTGCCGTGCGGCTAGCGACGCTCCCTGACCACGAAAGGCTCGACCAGCGCCTCCTGCACCGACTCGTCCCTGTTGAGCGCCTTGTCGAAACTGGCGTTCCATACATCGGCGTTGGCCAGGTCGGCGCTTTTCATGTCCGCCTTGAAGAACACCGCCTGGCGCAATGTGGCGCCCTTCAACCGCGTCTCCGTCAGATTCGCATCGGTGAAGTCAGCCTGCTCCATCGCCGCTCCGGTCAGGTCGGCGCCCGACAGATCGGTGCCGACCAAGCGGGCGCCGGAAAACACGCCGCGAAATGCGTAGCAGTTGCGGATCGAGCCACCCGAGAGGTCGATCCCCTCCATCAGCACGTCCTTCAGATAGGCACCGGAAAAATCGGCCCGCAGCGCCCGGGTGTTGATCAGGTTGGCGCCGAACAGGTTGGCGCCCGCCAGCTTCGCGTCGCTCAGATCGCCGTCATCGAAGGTCGCATGGAACAGGTCGGCATTGCGCAGGTCTGCCCCCTTCAAATCCGTCCCGGTGAACTTGGCCCATTTGGCATTGCTGCCGCGCAGATCCGCGCCAGCCAGGTTGGCCTGGCTGAAATCGGTGCTTTCCAGCTTGGCGCCGGCCAGCCGCGCGCCGTGCAAGTCCCTGCCAGCCAGTTTCTTGCGCGAGAAATCGCAGAGCGAGAGATCGGTCGCCGCCTGCGGCGCGGCGCAGTTGCCCGCCGGCAAGTCGGCGGCCCCCGCCTCGATGGCGAACAGCAGCGGCAGCAGGATAATGATGACGTGTGATTTCATGCGGCTGTCTCCCCCTTGCGATCGTTAGGCTTTTTGCGGATGACGGTAGATGTGGAAGGGCGCGCCGGCGAATTCGATCTCGCGCTCCAGCGTGGCGCCGACCGCCAGCGCCAGCCGGATCGAGGCCTGGTTGCGGCTGTCGATCAGGCTGATCAGGCGCAACTGCGGCAGGCAGTCGTGCGCCATGCGCTGCACCGCGCGCACCGCCTCGCTGGCGTAGCCCTTGCCCCAGTGCCGTTGCGCCAGCGACCACTTGATTTCCGGCTCCGGCCATTCGATCGGATACCAGGGACCGACCGTGCCCAGCACGGTGCCCGTGGCCTTCTCCTCGACCGCATAGGGGCCATAGCCGCGCAGCAGCCAGTGCCCGGCCATGCTGGCCACGGCACGCCAGGTGGCGGCTTCCGTCAGGGCGCGGCGATAGGTGAAGCGTGTGCACTCGGGATCCGAGAAATGCTCGTGCAGGGCGCGCCAGTCGTCGTGTACGAAAGTCCGCAGCAGCAGGCGCTCGGTCTCCAGCAACTGCGGAATCATGAAGCTCGAAAGCTCAGGCTTCTGGCTCATGCTTGATCGCTCCCCTGGCTATTTCATAGCAGGCATCGATATGCGAGTTGCCCAGGTACATCATCGCCGTCACGCTGAGCGCCACCGCAGCGGCCTGCCCGGCGAAGGGGACGTACTTGAGCACCTGCTTGGTGGCAAGACGTACGCCGACCTTTCGCAGCGCCGCCACGGCAAGCTGCTTGGTGATGGCCCGTCCCGCCAGGTCGCTGCCCACCTTCTTCAGCATGGCGTAGATCAGCACCTTGTGGCGGGGATCAAGTTCGTCGATCTGCTCGGGAGTCAGTCCGAACTTCTGGTTGATCGCGGGAATCAATTGCAGCAACAGGCCGACGTCGCCGGCAATGTCCACCCCCGGAATCGGGATCAGCGACATGCCGCCGGAGGTTGCGGCGCGGCGCCTGACCATGGTCTTGCAGGATGCGCGAATCCTGTCCAGTTCCGTCAGCGACTTCGGCAGCATCTCGGTCCCGGCCCTAGGTCTTGCGCTCGGCGAAGCGCGGATAGCGGTCGTTGCAATCCCACCAGGACGCCTTCGAGTCGACGAATATGTGAAATGCATTGTCGCAGACGAAGGGCGTATCGACGGTACCCAGGCGCAGGCGCTTGAGCTGCGGCAGGTCGTCCTTGGAGGAGTAGATCGGGCTGCCGCAGTTGGCGCAGAACACCCGGGCCTTGTCCGGCGTGGCGCGGAACTCCTTGAGCAGTTCGGTCCCGGCGATGAACCTGAGCCTGGCCGACTCGACCGGACTCACCGCGGCGAATGCCGAGCCCTGCGCCTTGCGGCATTGAGAGCAATGGCAGATCGAGATCTCCTCGATCTCGCCGTCATACTGGTAGCGAATCCCGCCGCACAGACATCCACCTTCGATCACGCCCCGCTCCTTTCGCCTGTCAGTTGCGGATCAGGCGCTGTCCTTCGGCCAGCGCCTTGAGACTGGCCAGTCCCTGCTCGAACTGCGCCCCGACCATCCTGTCCATGCTGAAGAACAGGCCCATAAGCTTGGACATAAAGCTGTTGGGGCCGTGCATGAGCCAGGTGAACTCGGTGCCGTCGGCGGCTTCCGCCAGTACATACTCGGCGGTGTTGTGCGCCACGAAGGGTTTGAGGAAATCCAGCTTGATCACCACGCGCGCCGGTTCAACGGCATCGATGATCTCCATGCGCCCCTGCCCGACCTTGCTGTTGCCCAGCCACTCATATACCGCGCCCTGCCCGCGCTCCGCACCGGAAAAGCGCTTCTGCATCCCGGGATCCAGCGCGGCCCAGGGCGACCATGCGTCGAACTGGTGGAAATCGCTGACCAGCGCAAACAGCGCTTCGCGCGGGACGCCGATGCGCAGCGAGCGCTGCACGCGAAAGCTCGCCGGCCGCATCGCGACGACGATCAACAGGACCGCGACCAGCAGCAGGACGACAACGAGGATGACTCTCAGCATGGGGTTTCCTTTTCACGTGTACGCGCAACACCTTCCGACGCCGCCCGTGGATTCACCGCGCAAGCGCGCTGCACGGCGCTCAAGAATAGCCTCATTTCGGCGGCAGCGTGCCGACGAATCCGGCGCAGGCCTGGATCCAGTCCTGCAGCGCGGCATCCGATTCGATGCCCGGCGGATCGACATAGACGTAGCCCTTCATCGGCCGCCCGGTGAAATCCATCGGCCGCACCTGCGGCAGGCGCAGCGCCTCCTCGTAACGCGCCGGCCCGACACGGGCCATCAGCGTGTCGCCGACGATGCCGACAGCCATGTGTCCGTCCAGCATGAAGGCCACGCCGCCGAACATCTTCCTCTCGCTTACGCCGACCCGGTCGCGCAACACGTCGCGAATTCGTTCCGCCAATCCTTCGTCGTATGCCATCTAGATCTCCTCCGCTTCGGGACAACAATCGCGTGATTCACCACTTGGGCGCCGTACCGCCAGCGCCGACTCTCATTTCGCTGCCGACCCATTGCCACTATGCGCCCAGCCGCTGCCGGACACGCTCCCTCTGCTCCGGCGTCATGTGCAAGCCGCATTTACTGCGGCGCCACAGTACGTCATCCGCCGATCGTGCCCACTCGTGGGCACGCATCCATTCCAGCTCGCGTTCGCAGAGTCCGCCGCCGAAATCCTCGCCCAGATCTGCCGGCCCGCGCGCGTCGCCCAGCAACTCAGGCAGTTCGCTGCCGTGACGGCGCGCCAGCGCATCGCGCAATGGTTGCTCCAGCCAGGGATAGGGCGGCGCGACCTGCTGCCGGATGAACTGGTCGAGGCCGCCTGCCGGCATCGCGCCGCCGGGCAGGGTCGACTGTTCGGTCCACGCCGGCCGCGATTCTCCCAGCGCCGCTGCCAGGTGATCGACCACCTGCTCGGCGAGGCGCCGGTAGGTAGTGAGCTTGCCGCCGAACACCGACAGCACGGGCGCGTGGTCTGCTTGCGCCCGCGGCATGTCGAGGCGCAGGCTGTAGTCGCGCGTGATCGACGCAGGATCGCCCGAGCCGTCGTCGTACAGCGGCCGCACGCCGGCATAGCGCCATACGGCATCCTGCGGCTGCGGCGCCTGCAGCAGGTAGCGGCCGGCGGCACGGCACAGGTAGGCGGCCTCCTCCGGCGTCACTCGCGGCTGCAGGGGGTCGCCGGTTTCCAGCACGTCGGTGGTGCCGAGCAGGGTGAAGCGCCCTTCGTAGGGAATCATGAACACCACGCGGCGGTCGTCGTTCTGCAGGATGAAGGCGTGCTCCCCCTGATACAGCCGCGGCAGCACCAGGTGGCTGCCGCGCACCAGCCGCACCGAATCCGCGGAGGGCACACCGAGGCGCTGATTGAGGACATCCTTGACCCAGGGCCCGGCGACGTTGGCGATCGCCCGCGCCTGCAGCATTTCGCCGCCGGCCAGTTGCACCTCCCAGAGGCTGCCGCGGCGCCGCGCGGCAAGCAGTTCGTTGCGCGGCAGGATGCGGGCGCCGCGCCGGGCGGCATCGCGCGCGTTGGCAATCACCAGCCGGGCGTCGTCGGTACGACAATCGGAATAGATGAAGCCGTGCCGATAGCAATCCTGCAGGCCGGCATGAAACGGGCCGCGGTCGAGCCGCACCGACGCCGAGCCCGGCAACAGGGAATCGGCGTGATGGCCGCCCAGGTGGTCATAGAGAAACAGTCCGGCGCGGATCATCCAGCGCGGCCGCAGCGACGGTACGTGGGGCATGATGAAGCGCGCCGGCCAGACCAGATGCGGCGCCATGCGCAACAGGGTTTCGCGCTCGGCGAGGGCTTCGGCCACCAGGCGGAAAGCATACTGTTCGAGGTAACGCAGCCCGCCATGCACCAGCTTCGACGAACATGATGAGGTGGCGCCGGCCAGATCGCCGCGTTCCACCAGGGTGACCGAAAGACCACGGCCGGCGGCATCGCGGGCGATCCCCGTGCCGTTGATGCCGCCGCCGATGACCAGCAGGTCGATCGGATGGGCGGATGGATGCTGGTCAGGCGCCATGGGGCTGCATGTTACGCGCTTGCCGTCCGCGCGGCGGTGCAACTCCGGCGACGGCAATTCCATGGCCTGGTCATGGTCTCTGGGTTTCGCGCACCATGATGCTGGCCTATTGCGGACGAGGAAATGTAGAATACTTGCTCCGACCCACACCAGACTCCCGGCATCAACCGGATGCGCGGCTGCCCAACATGGATGTCATAGGCTGGTTCGTACCGCCGGCTGCCCTGGATGATCCGCGCAAGAACACGCGCCATCGGGGCATCGCCAAATCCCTGCTGACCATTTCGCTGGTCGTGTCGCTGATGCTCCTCGGCCTGATCGTCGTGCGTGAGGCGATGCCGGCCGCGGAGTACGCCCTGTTCGCCGCCGGCATCATTACGCCGGTCTTGGGTGCGCTGCTGATTCGCGCCACCGGCGACATCAGCCTGGGAATGGTGCTGACCAACATCGGCGGCATTGTGATCATTGGCGTCTGGGCCTTCCTCAGCGGCGGCATCAACTCGATCGCCCTGCCGGGATTCCTCGCCAACCTGGCCCTGCAGAGCACCTTCGGCAACACGGCCATTCTGCTGGTGACGGGTGCCTTGCTGGCCGCCGTCCTGGTCTTCCTGTACGCGGCAACGATACTGGACTGGCTGCCGGTCAACATGATCACCAATGCCGAAATGCCGGGAATGATGCTGACCGCCATGCTCGGCTCGGTCGGCATGGTGGTCCTCGCCGGCGTTACCGTGGCGCGCGACCGTTCGACGGTCAAGCGCTTGCTGCGCTCGGCGCAGCACGCTGCCGAGCAATCGAGCCGCGCCAAGACGGTATTCCTGACCTCGGTCAGCAACGAATTCCGCACCCCGCTGATCGCCATTCGCGAACTCGTCGAAAAGCTGCGTACCGAAAAGGCCAACCCGCTGACCAACGAGCAACTCGCCAGCGTCGAGCGCATCGCGACCGCCGGCGAGCACCTGCTCGGCCTGGTCACGCAGGTGCTGGACATGAGCCGCATCGAATCCGGCGAACTCCGGCTCAACATGGAACCGGTACGCTGCACCGACCTGATCCTGCCCTGCCTCGCGCTGGTGGAAATCGAAGCACAAGCCAAGCAGATTCAGCTGATCGACAAAGGCAGTGCCATGCCAGGCTGGGTGGTCTGGGCCGACCGCGCCCTGATCAAGAAAGTACTGCTGAACCTGATTTCCAACGCGATCACGTTCAATCGTGCGGGTGGCTCGGTGACGGTCTCCTGCGAACGTAAAGGAACCGCCTACCTGCGCATCAGCATCGCCGACACCGGTCCCGGCGTGTCCCCCGAGCGCAGGAACGATTTGTTCGAACCCTTCTCCCGGCTTGGTGCCGAATCCGGCAACGTACAAGGCGCCGGCCTCAGTCTGGCGATCTCCAAGCAGCTCATGGACAGGATGCGCGGAAAAATCGGTTTCGATTCGGTCGAAGGCCTCGGCAGCACCTTCTGGGTCGAACTGCCGCTGGCCGAAACCCACGCCACCCAGGGCTGATCGCGATCGCGCCGCTCAGCGGCCGCCGGAAACATCGATGGTCGCCCCCGTCGTATACGAAGCCTGCGCGGACAACAGCCAGAGCACTGCCTCTGCTACTTCCTCCGGATAGCCGCCGCGCTGCATCGGTACGGCATTCTTGACCCGATCGACGCGCCCCGGCTCGCCGCCGCTGGCATGGATGTCGGTGTAGATCAGTCCGGGCGATACCGCATTGACGCGGATGCCCTCGGCCGCCACTTCCTTGGCCAGGCCGATGGTCAACGTATCGACCGCCGCCTTGGAGGCCGCGTAGTCGACATATTCACCCGGTGAGCCGAGCCGCGCAGCGCGCGATGACAGGTTCACGATGGCGCCGCCCTTGCCGCCATGCCGCGTAGACATGCGGCGCACGGCCTCGCGCGCACAGATGAAGCTGCCGACCACGTTGGTCGCAAAAACCCGGCCGATCCGTGCCGCATCCATGTCCTCGACACGCGCCTGCCGCTCGAGGATTCCGGCGTTATTGACCAGGGCGGTGAGGCGTCCCAGCGCCGAATCCGCCTGTTCGAAAAGCCGCACCACCTGCTCCTCGACGGCAACATCGGCCTGCACCGCGATGGCGCGGCCGCCTTTGCCGGTGATCGAAGCGACCACCTCCTCCGCCGCGGCGTGATTGTTCAGGTAGCTGATGCAGACCGCATAGCCCTGCCCGGCGGCCAGCCGGGCAACGGCCGCGCCGATGCCCCTGCCGCCACCGGTAACGATCAGTACGTTTTCCATGTCCTTCCTCCGCACATTTGACGCCAATTTGCCGCGCATGGCGGCGCTTGCGCCATGGTAGCGGATCGTCGCCACTGCGCCGCACGCCTGCGCCGAGGTGATGGTACTGCTAGACTCGCCACTGGCTTTCGACGGAGTAGAACAAAATGAAATACATCGACCACGGCGCGGGCGGCGACGCCGACTGCATGCGGCTGGCCGAAGGTTCGGCGCCACAGCCAGGCCCCGGCCAGATTCTGATCGAAGTGGTCTGCGCCGGAGTGAACCGGCCCGACCTGCTGCAACGCTCGGGACGCTACCCGCCGCCGCCGGATGCGTCGCCGGTGCTTGGGCTCGAAGTCGCCGGGCGCGTCGCGGCGCTGGGCGCCGGCGTCACCGAATGGAAAGTCGGCGCTGGCGTCACGGCGCTCACTCCCGGCGGCGGCTATGCCGAGTACTGCGTCGCGGCGGCCAGCCACGCGCTGCCGATTCCCGCCGGAATGGATTTCGCCACGGCGGCGGCACTGCCGGAAACCTGGTTCACGGTCTGGGCCAACCTGGTCGACCTGGGCCGCCTGAAGCGCGGCGAGCGGCTGCTGGTGCATGGCGGATCGAGCGGCATCGGCCTGGTCGCGATCCAGTTGGCGAAGCACCTCGGCGTCGAATGCATGGTCACGGTCGGCAATGACGAGAAGGCTGCGTTCTGCCGCGCCGCCGGTGCGGCGCACGCGATCAATTACCGCACGGCCGACTTCGCCGAAGAAGTGCAACGCATCACGGACGGCGCGGGCGTGGACGTAATCCTCGACATGGTCGGCGCGCCCTACCTGCAACGCAACCTGGCCTCGCTGCGGCGCGACGGACGCCTGGTGTATGTGGCCTTCCTCGAAGGCAGCAAAGGCGAGGCCGACCTGATGCCGATCATGCTCAGGCGGCTGACCATTACCGGCTCGACCATGCGGCCGCGAACGCTGGCCGAGAAATCCGCAATCCGCGATGCACTGGCTACCAGCATCTGGCCGGCGCTGGCCCGCGGCGAGCTGCTGCCGCATCTGTTCGCCCGCTTTCCGCTGGCGCAGGCGGCCGAGGCGCACCGTTTGATGGAATCGAGCCGACATATCGGCAAGATCGTGCTGGAGGTAGGAAAACCATGAAGCCGCTGAAAATCGATGTCGTCTCCGACGTGGTCTGCCCCTGGTGCTTCATCGGCAAGCGCCATCTCGACCGCGCCCTGGAACTGTGGCGCGACGAACAGCCGGACTGCAAAGTGACCATTCATTGGCGTCCCTTCTTTCTCAACCCTGATACGCCGGAAGCCGGCGAGCCCTATCGACCGTTCCTGGAGAAAAAATTCGGCGGACCGAAACAGCTCGAAGAACTCTGGCAGCGGGTCAGCGCGGCAGGACGCACGGCAGGTATCGAGTTCGCCTTCGAGAAAATCGAGCTGCGCGCTAATACGCTGAACGCGCATCGCCTGATCCATCATGCGCAGTCGAAAGTCGGCGCTGACGCGACGGTGACTGCGGCGCTGGTAGAGGCCCTGTTCGCCGCCCAGTTCCTCCAAGGCCGCCATGTCGGGGACCGTAGCGTGCTGGCGGACGTGGCGGCTGCCTGCGGCATGGACCGTGCGGCCGTGCTGAGCTACCTGGAAACGAACGAAGATGCCGATGCGGTACGCGGCGGCGCCAGCGAAGCCCAGCGCATGGGCGTCAGCGGCGTGCCATTCTTCATTTTCAACCAGCGTCTGGCCGCCTCCGGCGCGCAACCGCCCGAGGCCTTGCTGCAGGTGATGCGTCAGGCCACCAGCGAAGCCGCGGTCTGAACGCGGCTAGCTGCGCCGGGCCTGCCCGGCTGCCTTCTGCTCGACGGCGAAGACAGCGGCTTCGACGCGCGAGCTGAGGTTCAGCTTGGCCAGGATGTGCTTGACGTGCAGCTTGACAGTGTCATGGCTGATGTCGAGCACGCGGGCGATGGCCTTGTTCGACAGGCCTTGCGAGAGCTGCTGCAGGATCTCGTGCTCGCGCGCCGTCAGAAGCTTCAGGGTGTCGGCCTTGCTGGCGGTCGCCGTGCCTCCCTGCAGCAGGTTCACCAGCTTCAGCGTCATCGCCGGCGCCACCACGGTTTCGCCGCGCACCGCGCGCTGCACCGCGTCGACCACGTCCTCCGGCTCCATGTCCTTGAGCAGGTAACCCTTGGCGCCGGCCTGCAGCGCAGCGGCGAGATCCTCCTCGGCATCGCTGACGGTGAGGATCAGCACCGGGCCGTGCCAGCCGTCGGCCACCAGCTGGCGCAACAGGCTGAGGCCGCCGTTGGGCGGCATGTTGAGGTCGGTGATGATGACGTCGGGCCGCGCCTCGGGCAGGATGCGACAGGCATCGTCGGCGTTGCCGGCAATGCCGGCGACCTTGATCGTGCCGCGCTGCTCCAGCAACTCGGCAAGTCCCTTGCGGAACAGGGTGTGGTCGTCGACCAGCAGAACGCGGATGGCTTCACTACTCATGGCTAGACGCCCCCCCCGGGCGGAAAGCTGAGCCTGACCCGAAATCCGCCCTGCGGCAGATTGACCACCTCGAGCCGGCCGCCGATTTTCTGCGCCCGCTCGCGCATGATGGTCAGGCCGAAATGATCGCGCAAGCCGGGATGCTCCTCAAAGCCGCCGACGCGATTGGCGATGGCGAAGAAACCCTGACCGCCCTTGCCGTTGTCCTCGACCGTCGCGGTGTAATAATCGCCTGCGGCTTCCAGGACCATGCTGGCCGCGGTCGCGCCGGAATGGCGGGCGACATTGGCCAGCGCCTCCTGCAGGATGTGAAAGACCTGGCTTTCCTGCTCCGGCGCCAGACGCAAATCGGTCAGGCGGTTGTCGTAGTGCAATGAAATCCCGGTTCGCTCCTGGAAGCCGCAAGCCAGGCCCTGCAGGGCGTGTTCCAGCCCCATTGGATCCATGCGGCTGCGAAACTGCACCAGCAGTTCGCGCAGGTGGCCGTAGGCGTCGTCCAGTGCCTGGCCGACGTCGCCGGCATATTTGGCGGTGCGCTCGAGCGACTGGTCGGCGATCGCATCGTTGAGCATGGCCATGCGCATTTTCATGTAGGCCAGGGTCTGGGCCAGCGAATCGTGGATTTCCGCCGCCATCATCTGCCGCTCGCTGGTCAGCACGATGCGCAGGTTTTCACGCTTGAGCCGCGCATTCTCGAGCGCCATGCCGAGGTGTTCGCCGATCGAGCGGAACAGCAGCGCGACCTCCTCGGGCAGTTCGAAGGCCTCGGGCAGAAACAGGTTGTAGGTGCCGAGCAGTCGCCCCGCATTCGACAAGGGCACCACCACCATGGCCTGGCAGCCGGTGTTGAAGAATTCCTCGCCGTTGCGCTCGGCGCAGGGCTTGAGGTCGATCTCGAACAGGGGCCGGTTCTGCCGTATCGCGATGCCGCACTGGCCGCAGTCGCGCGAGACCAGACGCTCCTTTTCGACCACCGCCGGCGGCAGTCCGCGCGAGGCCACCATGCGCAAATGCAGGCCGTCGCTGGTCAGCACCCGCACCACGCCGGCGTCGGCCTTGGCCAGGCGGATCATGGTGCCGAGGAAGCGGCCCAGCAGTTCGTCGAGATCGTCCTCGTCGGCCAGATTGCTCGATATCTCGGCGAGCACATGCAGCGCTTCCAGCGTGTGGCTGCCGGAAGGATCGAGATCCAGGTCTTGCAGAGGGTGGGCGGTATCGGGCCGGGCCATGATTCAGTCAGGCAGGGGCCAGGCGCCGGAGGCGATCTTGTCTGCCCACATCAGGGCGCTGATGGTCTTGCCGTCAGTGATTTCGCCATCCTGCACGGCGAGCAGGGCATCGGCGACGGTCATCTCGATCACCTCGAGGAACTCGCCGTGGTCGCGCTGATGGCCCACGTAGATCAGGCCGCTGGCCCAAAAGATTTCAATGCGTTCGTCGGAGTAGCCGATGCAGGGATGCATGGTGGCCAGGTGTCGCCAGAATTTGGCCTGATGCCCGGTTTCCTCGCGCAGTTCGCGTTTGGCGGTGTCCAGCGGATGCTCGTCGGGATCAATCTTTCCGGCCGGCAGTTCGACGAAGACACGCTGCAGCGGGTAGCGGAACTGGCGCTCGAACAGCAACTTGCCGTTATCCAGCGTGGCGACCACCACCACTGCGCCCGGATGCGCGATCCATTCGCGCACGGCCTCGTGGCCATTGTTCATGCGCACCGTGTCGCGTCGCACGTGCAACAGCTTGCCGTCGAAAACCGGCTCGCTGGCGACAGTATGTTCAATCAGGTCGGAATCATCCATGCTGCGCACAGGGTAATAATTGATACTTGAACTTTCATCATCGGACGCTATCTTATATTAGCCAATATTGATTGAGGAGGCATATATGTCGGGCTTGATTCCAGGTTTGAGTAGCGACGGTGTGGTGACCATCAACCGCGTACTGCTTCGCGAAGGATATACCATCGACGACCTCGAAGAGCGCGTTGCGGTGCTGTGCGAGAACGTAAAAACCTACCACTCGGAAACCGGATTTCTCGGCGGCATGGTGGTCCTCAACAGCGGCCAGGTGTCCAATGAAGGCAGCACCCTCGGTCAGGCGGTGGCGAGCCCGTTGCAGGATCGCGAGGCACTGATCATCACCTTCTGGGAATCGTTTGCGCAGCACGAGGCATCACACCGCAGCGAGACTTTCCAGCCGCTGTTTCGCCAAGTTCTCGAATTGTGCGAAAACGGAAATGAAGAAATCGCGTATCGCATGCTTTGGTCGGGCAAGGCCTACTCGCCACAGGAAGCGGCGGAGGCAAGGGCAGCGAAGGAACGATACGCGAAAGCCGCGTAGCGGATTTTCAATTCCGCTTCGGTGCAGGCTAAGCTGAGCGCAGCGAAGATTAAGCGCCAAAGGCGCGGCCGCAGCCAAAACGGAAATGAAGAACTAGCGTATCGCATGCTGTGGTCGGGCAAGGCTTACTCGCCGCAGGAAGCGGCGGAGGCAAGGGCTGCCAAGGAACGCTACGCGCAGACCGCGTAGCGTTGTGTCCAGCAAGGCTTGGAAGAAGCTGCCGGTGCGCCGCTACAGCGAGCGCATCAGCGTGGTGGTGCAGACCAGCATCACTTCGTCGGGGAACAGGCCGAAAGCAGCAATCGCCAGACCGTTCAGCGACACCAGCACGCGCACGTCGAGACCGGCAGTGATCGGTGCCGAATCGACCGGAGCGTCGAAGTACATCAGCTTGACCACCCGCAGGTAGTAGAACGCGCCCACCAGCGAGAACATCACGGCAATCACGGCCACTGCCGTGTAGCCGGCCTTGATCGCCGCCAGCAGCACGGCGAACTTGGCGAAAAAGCCGATGAAGAACGGGATGCCGGCCATGGAGAACATCATGATCAGCATCATCGCGGCAAACCACGGGCTGCGCTTGTTGAGTCCCTTGAAGTCTTCGAGGTTCTCCGCTTCGTAGCCGGCGCGCGACAGCAGCAGCACCATGCCGAAGGCGCCGAGCGACATCAGCACATAGGCCACCGTGTAGTACAGCGCCGAACTGTAGGCATTGACGGCGGTGAATGGATCGACCTGACCGCCGACCAGGCCCGACATCAGGCCCAGCACCATGTAGCCCATGTGGGAAATCGCCGAGTAGGCCAGCATGCGCTTGATGTTGGTCTGCGCGATCGCCGCCAGGTTGCCGAGACCGATCGACAGCACGGCCATGATCAGCAGCATCTTCTGCCAGTCCAGCGCCAGTCCGAACAGCCCATACACCAGCAGGCGCAGGGCCATGGCGAAGGCGGCCAGCTTCGGCGCCGAGCCGATGAACATGGTCACGGCCGTCGGTGCACCGTGATAGACATCGGGAATCCACATGTGGAACGGCACCAGGCCGAGCTTGAAGGCGACGCCGGCGACAAGGAAGACGAGGCCGAAGACCAGCACGGGCTTTTCCGCATTGCCCTGATACAGGGCCTGGGCCACACCGCCGAGTTCCAGACTGCCGGTGGCGCCATAAATCATCGACATGCCGTAGAGCAACATGCCTGACGCGAGGGCGCCGAGCACGAAATACTTCATCGCCGCCTCGGTCGCGCGCGAGTTGTCACGGTCAATCGCAACCAGGGCGTAAAGCGAGAGCGACATCAGTTCCAGACCAAGGTACATGGTCAGGAAATTCGCCGCCGAGATCATGACCATCATGCCCAGCGTGGCGTAGAGCACCAGGACGTAATACTCGCCCTTGTCCAGCCCGCGGTCCGCCATGTACTGCCGGCCGTAGATCAGCATCATGATCACGGCGAGATAGGTGACCAGCTTGAGGAAGTCCGACAGGAGGTCGTCGACGAACATGTTGCTGAAGGTCAGCGTGGTCTGTCCGTCGGAGGTGACCAGCGTAATGGCGGCGCAACCGATCAGCGTGATCACGCTCAGCATGGCGGCCATCCAGCGGTGGGTGGCACCGAAGATCAGGTCGACAAACAGCACCAGGAAGGACATCAGCAGGAGAAAGATCTCCGGCGCCGCCGGGTACAGGTCGGGCATCACGAAATTATTCAGCATCGCTTCTCTCGTGTCTCTCTTATCGTGTGCCTGCGTTCATCACAGCTTGCTCGCCGCAACATGCTTGAGCAGGTTATCCACCGAAGCGTGCATCACTTCGGTGAAGGGGAAGGGGTAGAGGCCCATGGCCAGGACGCAGACTGCCAGCAGTCCGAGCACCAGGAATTCGCGGCCGCCGATGTCCTTGAGGGCGGCGACGTGATCGTTGGCCACCGCGCCGAAGACCACGCGCTTGATCATCCACAGGGTATAAGCAGCACCGAGAATCAGCGTGGTGGCGGCGGCAAAGCCGACCCAGAAGTTGAACTTGATGGCGCCCAGGATGACCATGAACTCGCCGACGAAACCCGAGGTGGCGGGCAGTCCGGAATTGGCCATGGCAAAGAAGATGAACAGCGCGGCGAACTTCGGCATGGTATTCACCACGCCGCCGTAGTCGGCGATCATGCGCGAATGCATGCGGTCGTACATGACGCCTACGCAAAGGAACATTGCCGCCGAGACGAAGCCGTGCGAAATCATCTGCACCAGCGCGCCTTCGATGCCGATCTGGTTGAAGATGAAGAAGCCGAGCGTGACGAAGCCCATGTGCGAGATCGACGAATAGGCGATCAGCTTCTTCATGTCGGTCTGCACCAGCGCCACGAAGCCGATGTACACCACGGCAATCAGCGACAGCGCAATCATCAGCGGCGCCAGCTGGTGGCTGGCGTCTGGCACGATCGGCAGCGAAAACCGCACGAAACCGTAGGCACCGAGCTTCAGCGCGATCGCCGCCAGCACCACCGAACCGCCGGTGGGTGCCTCGACGTGGGCGTCGGGCAGCCAGGTATGCACCGGCCACATCGGCACCTTGACCGCGAAGGACACCAGGAAGGCGATGAAAATCAGGATCTGCGGCGCGATACCGATGCGCAACTGGTGCCAGTCGAGGATGTTGAAGCTGCCGCCGGATTCGAGGAACAGCCAGATCAGCGCGACCAGCATCAGCAGCGAGCCGAGCAGCGTGTAGAGGAAGAACTTGAAGGCCGCATAGACGCGGTTCGGGCCGCCCCAGGCGCCGATGATGATGTACATCGGGATCAGCGAGGCTTCGAAGAAGACGTAGAACAGTACACCGTCGAGCGCGCTGAAAATACCGTTCATGAGGCCGGACATGACGAGGAAGGCGCCCATGTACTGTGCCTGCTTTTCTTCGATGACTTCCCAGCCGGCCAGCACTACCAGCACGGTGATCAGGCTGTTGAGCAGAATGAAGGGCATCGAAATGCCGTCCACCCCGAGGAAATACTGAACGTTGAAGCGGGTAATCCAGGGAGTCTGCTCGACGAACTGCATGCCGCTCTGCGTTACGTCGAAGCCGGTGTAGAGCGGGATCGTCACCAGAAAGCCAGCGACGGCCACTGCCAGCGACAGCCAGCGCACCAGCGTGCGGCGCTCGGAGCCGACCCAGAACACCGGGACGGCGCCAAGGATCGGGATCCAGATTGCAAGACTCAGGAGTTGCGAATTCATCGGTTTTTCATTCCATCTGGCCGGTGTGCATGAGTGCGCCTTTGCATCAGGCCCTGTTGAACCAGAGCGTCAGCAGCGCAAAGACGCCGAAGATCATGCCGAAGGCGTACTGGTAGATGCGGCCGGTCTGGACCAGACGGACCAGGCTTGAAATCCAGCCCACCGCGGCAGCCGAGCCATTGACCATGACACCGTCGATCAGGACCTGGTCGCCGCCTTTCCAGAGGCCGCGACCCAACAAGCGGGCGCCACCGGCGAAGAACCAGTCGTTGAACCTGTCGAAGCCGTATTTCTCTTCGAGGATGGTCGCCAGAATGCCGGACTTGGCCTTGATCACCGCCGGCAGGTCCGGACGCACGATGTAGAGGTACCACGCCGTTACCGCGCCGGAAAGCGCCAGCCAGAACGGCAGCGTCGTCACGCCGTGGGCCATCATGCCGAACACGCCATGGAATTCGTGGGCCATGGTCGCCATGCCCTTGTGCACGTCGGCGATGGTGATCGCATTGCCGAACCAGTTGCCATAGAGAATCGTGCCGATCAGCCAGCCCGAGCCGATCGCCGGGATGGCCAGCAGGATCAGCGGCACGGTAACGACTTTGGGCGATTCATGCGGCTCGACGGGACCATGATGGCCATGGTCATCGTGGTGCGCGTCATGGCCGTGGGGGTCGTGCGCCTGCTCACGGAAACGCTCCTTGCCGTGGAAGGTAAAGAAGATCAGGCGGAAGGAATACAGGCCGCCGACGAACACCGCCGCCAGCGCGCAGAAATAGGCGAAGCCGGCGCCCGGCACCTGGGCCAGATGCACGGCCTCGATGATCGAATCCTTGGAGAAGAAGCCGGCGAAGGGCGGCAGGCCGGCGTTGGCGATGGCGCCGATCAGCATTGTCGCGTAGGTGATGGGCAGGTACTTGCGCAGGCCTCCCATCTTGCGCATGTCCTGCTCATGGTGCATGGCGATGATCACCGAGCCGGCGCCGAGGAACAGCACGGCCTTGAAGAAGGCATGCGTCATCAAGTGGAAGATCGCCACCGAGTAGGCCGAAGCACCGAGCGCCATGGTCATGTAACCGAGCTGCGACAAGGTCGAGTAGGCGACGACGCGCTTGACGTCGGTCTGGACGATGGCGATCAGCGCCATGAACAGCGTGGTGATGGCGCCGATGACCATGACGAAGGACAGCGCAGTATCGGAAAGCTCGAACAGCGGCGACATGCGCGAGACCATGAAGATGCCGGCCGTGACCATGGTTGCGGCATGGATCAGCGCGGAGATCGGGGTCGGGCCTTCCATCGAATCGGGCAGCCAGACATGCAGCGGGAACTGCGCCGACTTGCCCATGGCGCCGATGAACAGGCAGATGCAGGCGGCGGTGATCAGCGGCCAGCCGGTGACGGTCTCGGTCATCGCGGCCAGTTCATTGCGCTTGGCGAACACCGTGGCGTAGTCGAGGCTGCCGGCATAGGCGGCGATCAGGCCGATGCCAAGCAGGAAGCCGAAGTCGCCGACGCGGTTGACCAGGAATGCCTTGAGGTTGGCGTAGATCGCGGTCGGCCGTACCGACCAGAAGCCGATCAGCAGGTAGGAGACGAGACCCACCGCCTCCCAGCCGAAGAACAGCTGGACGAAGTTGTTGCTCATCACCAGCATCAGCATCGAGAAGGTGAACAGCGAGATGTAGCTGAAGAAGCGCTGATAGCTGTTGGTGCCGGCCTTGCTGTCCGCCGGCCAGTTGTCCTCGTCGTGCGCCATGTAGCCGATGGTGTAGACATGCACCATGAGCGAGACGAAGGTGACGACGAGCATCATCAGTACGGTCAGCTGGTCGATCAGGAAGCCGATCTCGAGCTTCAGGCCACCCGATTCCATCCAGGTGTAAACCGCCCCATTGAAGATGTGGCCGGCCTGTACGTCCTGGAAGATCATTACCGACAGCAGGAAAGAGATCGCCACACCGAGTATCGTCACGGTATGCGCGCCCTTGCGACCAAGGAGTCCGCCGAAGAATCCGGCGAGGATCGCGCCGGCCAGCGGAGCGAGGGGAACCAGCAGATAGAGTGTCTTCATGCCCATGGCCCGTTAGCCCTTCAGGCGGTCGAGGTCTTCGACTTCGATCGAGGACAGGTTGCGGAACAGCACCACCAGAATCGCGAGACCGATGCCGGACTCGGCGGCAGCCACGACGAGTATGAAAAATACGAAAAGCTGGCCCGCGAGGTCATTGAGGTAATGCGAAAAGGCGACAAAATTCAGATTCACCGCCAGCAGCATCAATTCGATGGCCATCAGCAGCACGATCAGGTTCTTCCGGTTGAGGAAGATGCCGACGATGCTGATCGCAAACAGGATGGCGGCCAGGATCAGGTAATACGACAGCGGGATCATGCCTGCTCCCCCTTGTTTGCCGGCGCGGGAAGCTCGACGTCCGGTGCCATTTTGACCAGCCGCATGCGATCCTTGCTCTTGACCGCTATCTGGTCCGACGGATGCATGGTCTTGGTATCCTTGCGCCGGCGCAGGGTCAACATCACCGCCGCAATGATGCCCACCAGCAGGATCACCGAGGCGATTTCGAAGGGATAGGCGTAGTCGGTATAAAGCACCCGCGCCAGTTCCTTGGTATTGCTGTAATTCGCCGGCAGGTTGTGCGGCGGCAGGTTGGCCAGACCAAAATAGCGCCCCGAGAGCACCACGGCCATCTCGGCCACCATCAAGCCGCCAACCAGCGCGCCCAAGGGCAGGTTTTTCCAGAAGCCCTGACGCACCCGCTCGATATTGATGTCTAGCATCATTACCACGAAGAGGAACAGCACCATCACCGCCCCGACGTAGACCATGATCAGCGCCAGTGCCAGGAACTCCGCCTGCAGCAGCATCCACAGGCCCGCCACATTGAAGAAGGCCAGCACCAGGAACAGGGCGGCATGCACCGGATTGCGCGCCGTGATCACGCGCAGTGCGGCGAGAACCGTCACTGTCGAGAAAACGTAGAAAAGTAGAGTCTTGAATTCCATGGCGTGGTCAGCGGGGCATCAGCGGAAAGGGGCATCCTGCGCGCGATCGGCGGCGATCTGCGCTTCGTTGCGGTCACCCACGGCCAGCAGCATCTGCTTGGTGTAGTAGAGATCGCCGCGCGCTTCGCCGTGATATTCGAAAATGCGGGTCTGCACGATGGCGTCCACCGGACAGGCCTCTTCGCAGAAACCGCAGAAAATGCACTTGGTCAGATCGATGTCGTAGCGGGTAGTACGACGGCTGCCGTCTTCCCGCTCGGCAGCTTCGATGGTAATGGCCAGGGCCGGACAAACCGCTTCGCAGAGTTTGCAGGCGATGCAGCGCTCCTCGCCGTTGGGATAGCGACGCAGCGCGTGCAAGCCGCGGAAGCGATTGCTCTGCGGCGTCTTCTCTTCCGGATATTGCACAGTAATCTTGCGCGCGAACATGTAGCGGCCGGTAACCGCCATGCCCTTGAACAGTTCCTTGAGGAACAGGCTGCCAATGAAATCTTTTGCACCCATGGTGATCTCTCCCGGCCCTATTTCCAGATGGTCAGCGGCGACATCATCCAGACGCCGACCACCAGAATCCAGACCAGCGTCAGCGGCACGAAAACCTTCCAGCCCAGACGCATGATGTGGTCATAACGGTAACGCGGAAACGTGGCACGGATCCAGAGGAAGAAGAACAGGATCGCCGCCATTTTTGCCGCCATCCAGTGAAAGCCGTCGGGAATGAAGCCGACCGGAGACAGCCAGCCGCCGAGGAAGAAGATCGAGGTCATCGCCGAAATCAGGATCATGTTGGCGTATTCGGCGAGGAAAAACATCGCGAAGGCCATGCCGGAATATTCGACCATGTGGCCGGCGACGATTTCCGATTCGCCCTCGACCACGTCGAAGGGCGCGCGGTTGGTTTCCGCCACCCCGGAAATCAGGTACACGGCGAACATTGGCAGCAGCGGCAGCCAGTTCCAGGACAGAAAGTCGAGCCCGTAGCCGGCGAAACGGCCCTTGTTCTGCGCCATGACGATGTCGGTCAGGTTGAGGCTGCTCGACACCATCAGCACCGTGATCAGAGCCAGACCCATCGAAACCTCGTAGGAAATCATCTGCGCCGATGCGCGCATGGCGCCAAAGAACGGATATTTCGAATTGGAGGCCCAACCGGCGATGATGATGCCGTAGACCCCGACCGAACTGATGGCCAGCAGATACAGCACGCCGGCATCCACATTGGCCAGCACCCAGCCGGGCGAGAACGGGATCACAGCCCACAAGGCGAGTGCCGGTGCGATGGCCATGATCGGGCCGAGCACGAACAGCTTCTTGTCTGCCGCCGTCGGGAACAGCACTTCCTTGAAGAACAGCTTCAGACCGTCGGCGATCGGCTGCAGCAGACCCCACGGACCGACGCGATTGGGACCGATCCGGACTTGCATCCAGCCGATGACCTTGCGCTCCCAAAAGGTCAGGTAGGCAACCGACAATAGCAGCGGCACCATGATCAGGACTATCTTGAGCAGGGTCCAGATCAGCGGCCAGACCGACTTGATCACATCCCACAGCGGAGCCCACAAGGGGCCCAGCAACCACGCCAGCAGGTTCAGGACGTTGGCTTCCATCACGCCTTCTCCACGCTCAGTACACCAGACATCGGACCAAGCGCCAGGCTGGCCGCATGTGCCGCGGCGACGCGCACTACGCCGTCCGGCAGGCCGGCGTCAATCTGCGCCGGAAGTATCACGTTCGCCGTGCCGCCAGCGCCGACTCTTGCCTTGTCACCGGCGACCAGACCGAATTTCGCCAGCATCGCCGCATTCATGCGCGCCGTCGGCGCTGCGGAATCCGCTGCTTGTTGCAGGGCGGGTGAGCGCCGTACCAGAGCATCGGCAAAATGGATTGGCACGTCGGCAACGCGTTCGATGCCGCCGGCCGCAGCCGTCAGGTTCAGCGCGATGCCATCAATGCCGTTGTCCAGGCCGGCGACGAATTCCGGCTGACCACCCAGCGCTTCGGCACGCACATCCTCGCTGCTGTTGAATTCGAAACCGTTGAAGGCCAGCAGATTTCCCAGCACCCGCAGCACCTTCCAGGCGGGGCGTGTATCGCCCAGCGGCTTGGCAGCGGCGTAAAAACTTTGCGCGCGACCTTCGGTATTGACGAAGGTGCCGGAGGTTTCGGAGAACGGCGAGACCGGCAGCAGAACCGCCGCGTAATCGAGCATGGCCTGCGACTTGAAGGGGCTCAGCACCACTACAGCCGCCGCCTTGGTCAGCGCGGCCAGCGCCTGGGCGCCGTCGGCGCAATCGAGTTCGGGTTCGGCGCCGAGCACTACATAGGCCTGACGCGGATCCTTGAGCATCGCCGCGGCATTCAGCCCGGCAGCGCCCGGCACAGCCTTGGCCACGTAGCCGCCAACGCTGTTGGCCGCCTCGCCGAGGAAACCGAAGCTGCCGCCAAGTGCTGCAGCCAGTTGGTGACCCAGCGCATGCAGCATTGCGGCCTGGGGATGTTGTTGCGCGAAATTGCCCAGCAGGATGCCGCTGTTAATGCCAGACGCCAGGCTCTGGGCGATGGCTTGCGCCTCGGCAGAGACGGTAACTCCAGCAAGCGCGGCATCTGCCACGACACCCTTGATCTGACACACGGCCTTGACGATCTGGGCCAGCACCGCCGGCAACTGCGACGGCACGGCAATGGCGCGCGCCGCCAGCTTGATCAGCAGGTCGTCGTCGGCACTGTGCAAAATGCTGACTTGAGCGCCGCGCTTGGCCGACTGACGCAGGCGCTGGGCGATCAGCGGATGATCCTTGCGCAGGAAGGAACCGACCACCAGCGCGCGGTCGAGGCGGCTGATGTCGGCGATCTTCATGCCCAGCCACGGCGCGCCGCGGCGGTGCCCGTCGGCCGAAAAATCGCTGTGGCGCAGGCGGAAATCGATGTTCTCGCTGCCCAGGCCGCGCAGCAGCTTCTGCGCCAGATACATTTCCTCCAGCGTCGCATGCGGGCTCAGCACGCCGCCGATCGCCGCACCGCCGTGGGTCTTGGCCACGTCGCGCAGCGCGTGTGCGGCATAGTCAAGCGCGACGTTCCAGTCGACTTCCTTCCACTCGCCGCCCTGCTTGACCATGGGTTTGGTCAGACGCTCGGCAGAATTGAGGCCCTGGTAGGAGAAACGCTCCTTGTCGGTCAACCAGCATTCATTGATGTCTTCATTTTCCAGCGGCAATACGCGCATCACGCGGTCGCTCTTGGTCTGCACGATCAGGTTGCTGCCCAGCGCGTCGTGCGGGCTCACCGATTTGCGGCGGGACAATTCCCAGGTGCGGGCCGAGAAGCGGAAAGGCTTGGAGGTCAGCGCGCCGACCGGGCACAGGTCGATGATGTTGCCGGAGAGTTCGGTATCCACCGTCTTGCCGATGAAGGGCATGACCTCGGCGCGCTCGCCACGATAGGACTGGCCGAGTTCCATGAAGCCTGCGATCTCGGCGGTGAAGCGGATGCAGCGCGTGCAGTTGATGCAGCGCGTCATGTCGGTCGACACCAGCGGACCGAGGTCCTTGTCCGGGACGACGCGCTTCTCTTCTTCGTACTTCGAGGCGGATTCGCCGTAGCCGACCGCGAGGTCCTGCAACTGGCACTCGCCGCCCTGATCGCAGATCGGGCAGTCGAGCGGGTGGTTGATCAGCAGGAACTCCATCACCGCCTTCTGTGCCTTGACGGCCAGATCGGAATGGGTGAATACCTTCATGCCGTTGGTCACCGGCGTGGCGCAGGCCGGCATCGGCTTCGGTGCCTTCTCCACCTGAACCAGGCACATGCGGCAGTTGGCCGCGATCGACAGCTTCTTGTGGTAACAGAAGTGCGGGATGTAAGTGCCCAGTTGATGGGCGGCTTCGATGATGGTGCTGCCCTCGGCAACCTGCAGCGTCTTGCCGTCGATTTCGATCTCGACCATCACGCCGCTCCCGCCTTGAAGAAGCCACTACCGGCACGCTGAACGTCCGGATCGACCAGGCACTTCTTGTTCTCGATGTGGTACTCGAATTCGCTCTTGAAGTGCTTGATGAAGCTGCGCACCGGGAAGGCGGCGGCATCGGCCAGCGCACAAATAGTCTTGCCCATCATGTTGTCGGTCACGCGATTCAGCAGATCGAGATCTTCGGCACGGCCCTGGCCGTGCTCGATGCGATGCACGACGCGATACAACCAGCCGCTGCCCTCGCGGCACGGGGTGCATTGGCCGCAGGATTCTTCGTAGTAGAAATAGGACAGGCGCTCCAGCGCCTTGACCATGCAGACCGTCTCGTCCATGACGATCACGGCGCCCGAACCGAGCATGGAGCCGGCCTTGGCGATCGAGTCGTAATCCATGGTGCAATCCATCATCACGTCGGCCGGCAATACCGGGGCCGAGGAACCGCCGGGGATCACCGCCTTGAGCTTGCGTCCGCCACGCATGCCGCCGGCCATTTCCAGCAGCTTGGCGAAGGGCGTGCCCATCGGCACTTCGTAGTTGCCGGGACGATTGACATGGCCCGACACCGAGAACAGCTTGGTGCCGCCGTTGTTGGGTTTGCCGAGGTTGAGGTAGGCCTCGCCGCCCATGCCGAGGATGAAGGGAATCGCGGCAAAGGTCTCAGTGTTGTTGATCGTGGTCGGCTTGCCGTAGAGGCCGAAGTTCGCCGGGAAGGGCGGCTTGTAGCGCGGCTGGCCCTTCTTGCCTTCGATCGACTCGAGCAGGCCGGTTTCTTCGCCGCAGATGTAGGCGCCCCAACCGTGGTGCGCAAACAGATCGAAGCTGAATTCGGAACCGAGGATGTTGTTGCCCAGATAGCCGGCGGCGCGCGCCTGGTCGAGGGCTTCCTCGAAACGCTGGTAGATCTCGAAGATCTCGCCATGAATGTAGTTGTAACCGCGCTTGGCGCCGACCGCATAGCCGGCGATGATCATGCCTTCGATGGTCGAATGCGGATCGAAACGCAGCAGGTCGCGGTCCTTGAATGTCCCGGGTTCGCCCTCGTCGGTGTTGCAGACGACGTACTTTTCCGGCGCCGCCTTGGGCATGAAGCTCCACTTGAGGCCGGTGGGAAAACCGGCGCCGCCGCGGCCGCGCAGGACCGACTTCTTGACCTCGGCAATCAGGTCATCCTGGCTCATCTTGCTGGACAGAATCCGCTTCAGCTGGGCGTAACCGCCGCGCGCTTCGTAATCCTTGAGGCTCCAGCCGGCATCACCCTTGGCCCAGCCGGTGGTCAGCAGAGGATTGATGGTGTCGATCAGAGCCATCTTATTTGCACTCCGCCAACAGCTTGTCGATCTGTTCCGGCAGCATGAAACTGCACATGCGCTTGTTGTTCACCAGCATCACCGGTGCATCGCCGCAGGCCCCCATGCACTCGCCTTCCTTCAGGGTGAACTTGCCGTCGGCAGTGGTCTCGTTGAAATCGATGCCGAGCTTTTCCTTGACGTAATCCGCCGCATGCACGCCACCCGACAGAGCGCAGGGCAGGTTGGTGCACACCGTCAGCTTGTACTTGCCCACGGGGTGCAAGTCGTACATGTTGTAGAAGCTGGCGACCTCGTAGGCGGCAATCGGCGCCATGCCCAGATAGCCGGCGACAGCGGCAATGGTTTCCGTGGACAACCAGCCCTTCTCGTCCTGGGCGATGACCAGCGCCGCCATCACCGCCGACTGCTTCTGGTCCGCCGGATACTTGGCTACTTCCCGGTCAATTTTCCGGAGCGACTCGGGGCTCAATTCGGGACTCAACAAGGTGTTCTGCGTATTCATGCGGTCTATCTGTCAACGTCGCCAAGGACCAGGTCGATGGTGCCGATCACGGCGGTGGCATCGGCCAGCATGTGGCCGCGGCACATTTCATCCGTGGCGGCCAGGTGGGGAATTCCCGCGGTGTGCAGCTTGATGCGATACGGCTTGTTGGCGCCGTCCGACACGGCCCAGACGCCCATCTCGCCCTTGGGATGCTCGATCGCGACATAGGCTTCGCCGGGCGGAACGTGCATGCCCTCGGAGAACAGCTTGAAATGATGGATCAGCTCTTCCATGCTGCCCTTCATCTTCGCCCGCGGCGGCGGCGCAACCTTGTGGTCGTCGGTAATCACCGGGCCGGGATTCTTGCGCAGCCATTCGATGCACTGCTTGATGATGCGGTTGGCCTGGGCCATCTCTTCCATGCGTACCAGATAGCGGTCGTAGGTATCGCCGTTGACGCCGACCGGAATGTCGAAATCCATGCGGTCATAAACTTCGTAGGGCTGCTTCTTGCGCAAATCCCATTCGATGCCCGAGCCGCGCAGCATGGCGCCGCTGAAACCCAGTTGCAGGGCACGTTCCGGACTGACGACGCCGATGCCGACGGTACGCTGCTTCCATATCCGGTTGTCGGTCAACAACGTGTGATATTCGCTGAGATAGACCGGGAAACGGTTGGTGAAGTCCTCGAGGAAGTCGAGCAGCGAACCACTGCGCGCCTCATTGAGTTCCTTGACCGTTTGCGCATTCTTGAAGCGGTTTTCCTGATACTTCGGCATCTGATCGGGAAGATCGCGATAGACACCACCCGGCCGGTAATAGGCCTGATGCATGCGTATGCCGCAGGTGGCCTCGAGCACGTCGAACAGATCCTCGCGCTCGCGGAAGGTGTAGAGCACCATGGTCATGGCGCCGATATCGAGCGCATGGGTGCCGATGTTGAGCAGGTGGTTCTTGATCCGTGCGATCTCGTCGAACATGACGCGAATGTACTGGGCGCGAATCGGCACCTCGACGCCCAGCAAACGTTCGACTGCGAGGCAGTAGGCATGCTCGCTGGGAATCATCGACGTGTAGTCGAGACGATCGAGGTAGGGCAGAGTCTGCAGCCAGGTGCGGGTCTCGGCCAGCTTTTCGGTGCCGCGATGCAGCAGGCCGATGTGCGGGTCGGCGCGCACCACCACCTCGCCGTCGAGTTCCAGCACCAGGCGCAGCACGCCGTGCGCCGCCGGATGCTGGGGGCCGAAATTGAGGGTGTAGTTCTTGATGTCAGCCACGGCCGCCGCCTTTTCCGTAGTTTTCTTCGCGCACGATGCGCGGCGTCACTTCCCGCGGCTCGATCGTCACCGGCTGATAGATCACGCGCTTTTGCTCAGGGTCGTAACGCATCTCGACATAGCCCGAAATCGGGAAATCCTTGCGGAAGGGATGGCCGACGAAGCCGTAGTCGGTCAGGATGCGACGCAGGTCGACATGGCCCTCGAAGTGGATGCCGAAAAGATCGAAGGCTTCGCGTTCGTACCAGTTGGCACTGTTCCAGATATCCATCACCGACGCCACGACGGGGAATTCGTCGTCCGGCGCGAAAACCCTGACGCGCAAACGCCAGTTATGGGTGATCGACAGCAACTGGCTGACGGCCGCGAAACGTTTGCCCTGGTAGCCGGTATATTCGGAATAGTCGATGCCGCTGAGATCCATCAGCTGCTCGAAGCGGAACAGCGGGTCGTCGCGCAACTGGCGCATCACGTCCAGGTAGTTCTCGGCGGGAACCACCACGGTCAGCTCACCCAGGGCGAGCACCGGTTCACCGATGCGCTCGCCGAAAGCTTCCTTCAGTTGCCTGCTAAGACGTTCCAGTTTGGCGCTCATGAATTTGGCCCGGCTCAGCGGGCGATGGTGGTAGTGCGGCGGATCTTGCTCTGCAGCTGGATCAACCCGTACAGCAATGCCTCGGCCGTCGGCGGACAACCCGGCACATAGACATCGACCGGCACGATGCGATCGACGCCGCGCACCACGGAATATGAATAATGGTAATAGCCGCCGCCGTTGGCACAGGAACCCATGGACAACACCCAGCGCGGCTCGGCCATCTGGTCGTAGACCTTGCGCAAGGCGGGCGCCATCTTGTTGGTCAGTGTCCCGGCGACGATCATCACGTCGGACTGGCGCGGACTCGGGCGAAATACGATGCCGAAGCGATCGAGGTCATAGCGCGAACAACCGGCGTGAATCATTTCGATCGCGCAACAGGCCAGACCGAAAGTCATCGGCCACATCGAACCGGTACGCGTCCAGTTGATGATCTTGTCCAGCGATGTGGTGACGAAGCCTTCCTGCAGAACGCCTTCGATGCTCATGCGCCGCTCACTCCCAGTCCAGCGCGCCCTTGGCCCAGGCGTAGATGTAGCCGACGACCAGGATGCCAATGAACACGAACATTTCGACGAAGCCGAACATCTTCACCGCCTCGGTATTGACGATCTCCTTGAAGATCGTCGCCCACGGGAAAAGAAAGGCGATTTCAAGGTCGAACAGGATGAAGAGAATGGCAATCAGGTAGTAGCGCACGTCGAACTTCATGCGCGCGTCTTCGAAGGGAACGAAGCCGCATTCGAAGGCGGAAAGTTTTTCGCTGTCCGGCCGATTCGGTGCAACCAGCCAACCAAGCAGGATGGGGGCGCAACCGAAAGCGAGGCCTACCAGGATGAAGACGAGGATCGGGAAGTAGTTATCAAGCATTTTTGTGGCACGGCCACTTCTTCACTCGTTGCTCTTGACCGGCCGTCCCGCGAGGCGGGAAAACCGACGCTCGACTACCCTTTGCTGCCGCTTCCGTTACTGCCAGTTACTGGTGCCGACGGTGAGACTCGAACTCACACAGCTTGCGCCACTACCCCCTCAAGATAGCGTGTCTACCAATTTCACCACGTCGGCTATTTCGTTACTGCGGGAGCGGCGCGAATTATATAACAAGCCATTGACTCGTTAGTGCGCCGCAACAAAAAAATCTATGGACCTTCAGGCTTCAAGGATCACTTCGGAATGTCTTTGGCCTTCGAATCCGGCGCGGCCGGCGGCTCTGCCGGAACTGCAGGAACGGTCGGTATCGCAGCCGAATCCATCACGCTGCCCGATACCGTGGGCCGTGACGTAGCGATGTACGACAAGCCAAGACTGGTCAAGAAAAACACCACCGCGAGGACGGCCGTCACGCGCGACAGGAAATTGGCCGACCCCGTGGCACCGAACAGGCTGCCGGAGGCGCCGCTGCCAAACGCGGCACCCATGTCGGCACCCTTGCCGTGCTGCAGCAGCACGAAGCCGATAATGCTGAGACCGGCGATGATGTGCACAGTCAGAATTACGGTATGCAGTAGATCCATTGGAGCCTCTTCAAATCATCAAGTTGTATTCAGGCCGCAGCGCAAATCGCGAGGAAATCCGTCGCCACCAGCGAAGCGCCGCCGATCAGTCCGCCATCGATGTCGGGCTGACCGAGCAGTTCGGTCGCGTTGCTCGGCTTGACGCTGCCGCCATACAGAATGCGCAGCCCTGCCGCGACATCCGCACTGTCGCGCGCAAAACGCGCTCGAATCAGGGCATGAACCTCCTGCGCCTGTTCGGGCGAAGCCGTGCGTCCGGTGCCGATCGCCCATACCGGCTCATAGGCCACGACTGCCTTGGCGAAGGCGGCAACGCCGGAACCGGCGAGTACGGCGTCGATCTGCCGCGTCACCACCTCGCCAGTGATGCCCGCTTCGCGCTCCGCCAGTGATTCGCCGACGCACAGCACCGGAATCAACCCGGCCAAGAGCGCTGCGGAAAATTTGGCCGCAACCACGGTGTCGGTGTCACCGAAAAACGACCGGCGCTCGGAATGGCCGACAAGCACGTAACGACAACCGAAATCCGCCAGCATCGCTCCACTCACCTCGCCCGTCCAGGCACCCTGCGCGTGCTCGGAGACATCCTGCGCGCCCCAGGCCACGCTGCTGCCATCGAGCGCCGCCTGCGCTTGGGCAAGATAGGGATAAGGGACGCAGACGGCCGTCTCGGCGCGGCCCTTGGCCCCGTCTCGAACGGCATTCAGCAGCCCCAGGTTGGTAGCGAGACTACCGTGCATTTTCCAGTTACCGGCAACAAGTTTGGTGCGCATGGCGACAAGGTAGCGTTTACACGAAGCCCGCGATTATAACGGCTGCGCCAAGTGAATGCCAGACCGGCCGACCGGCGGCGCCTTCCGCCAATGCGGTGCGTCCCATGCGCCGCCCGCGATTTTTGACACAAATCAACAAGAGCACCGGCAAAGGGCCGATACTGGCGCCCGATACCAACGTTTATGTCATGGATGGGCACAATGGAAACGATTTCAACCGATGTGGCAATCATAGGCGCCGGAGGAGCGGGGCTGCGCGCCGCAATCGCCCTCGCCGAAGCCAACCCGGGCCTGCGCATCGCGCTGATCTCCAAGGTGTACCCGATGCGCAGCCATACCTGTGCCGCGGAAGGCGGCGCCGCCGGCGTGATCAAGCCCGACGACAGCTTCGACATGCACTTCGACGATACCGTGGGCGGCGGCGACTGGCTTTCGGACCAGGATTGCGTCGAATATTTCATCCATGAAGCGCCCAAGGAACTGCTGCAGCTCGAGCACTGGGGTTGCCCCTGGAACCGCGAAGCCGATGGCTCGGTGGCGGTACGGCCCTTCGGCGGCATGAAAAAGCAAAGAACCTGGTTCGCCGCCGACAAGTCCGGTTTCCATATCCTGCACACCCTGTTCCAGACCTCGCTGCAGTTCCCGACCATCACGCGCTACGACGAGTATTACGCGCTCGACCTGCTGGTCGATGACGGTCGCTGCCAGGGCGTGACCGCCATGGAAATGCGCAGTGGTGAGTTGCGCCAGTTCCACGCCAAGGCCGTGATCATTGCCGGCGGCGGCGCCGGCCGCATGTTCCCCTTCTCCACCAACGGCGCGATCAAGACCGGCGACGGCATGGCCATGGCCTACCGCGCCGGCGCGCCGCTGAAGGACATGGAGTTCGTCCAGTACCACCCGACCGGCCTGCCCAACACCGGCAGCCTGCTGACCGAAGCCTGTCGCGGCGAAGGCGGCATCCTGGTGAACAAGCACGGCCGACGCTACCTCGCGGACTACGGCATGGGCCCGGAAACGCCGGTGGGCAAGCCCCAGCTGAAGACCATGGAACTCGGACCGCGCGACCGCGTCAGCCAGGCCTACTGGCACGAATTGCAGAAGGGCAACACGGTCACCACTCAGTGGGGCGAATGCGTGCTGCTCGACATGCGCCATCTCGGCGAAAAGAAAATCAACGAGCGCCTGCCGCTGGTGCGCGAACTGGCCGAGGCCTATCTCGGCGTCGATATCGTCAAAGATGCCGTGCCGATCCGCCCCGTGGTGCATTACATGATGGGCGGCATTTCCACCAATACCGCAGCTGCGACGCCCCTGCCCGGCCTCTTCGCCGCCGGCGAGTGCGCCTGCGTCAGCCTCAACGGCGCCAACCGGCTGGGCTCGAACTCACTGGTCGAACTGCTGGTGTTCGGTCGCCGCGCCGCGCTCTCCGCCGCCGAACACGTGCAGGGCCTGCCGGCCTCCAACGCCGCCGCGCTGAACGCCCAGGCCGAAAAGACCCAGCAGCGCATCGGCGAACTCTTCTCCCGTACCGACGGCACTGAATCGATGTCCAGCCTGCGCAAAGAGATGCAGGACACAATGGAAAAGAACGTCGGCATCTACCGCACCGAGGCAGGCCTGCAGGAGGGCGTTACCAAGATCCACGAACTGCGGCAGCGCTATCGCCGCGTCAAGCTCACCGACAAGAGCAGCGTCTTCAACACCGACCTGTTCCAGGTGCTGGAACTCGGCTCCATGCTCGACTGCGCCGAAGCCGTCACCGTCGGCGCACTGGCGCGCAAGGAATCGCGCGGTGCGCACCAGCGCCTCGATTACGTCGAACGCGACGACAAGAACTTCCTCTGCCACACCATGGTCTACCATCAGGGTCTGGACGTTCCACGCGTTGGCTACCTTGACGTGGTCATCACCAAATCGCCGCCAGGCGTGCGCGATTATTCGGGAGACCACAAATGACGCCACTGAAAGAGCGCCTGGTCCAGTTGGAGGTTCTGCGCTACAACCCGGACACCGATACCGAAGCCCACTTCCAGCGCTATGAAGTGATGTGTCAGGAGGAGTGGGTGGTGCTTGACGCCCTCAACAAGATCAAGGCTGACATCGACCCCACGCTGAACTACCGCTGGTCCTGCCACATGGCCGTCTGCGGCAGTTGCGGCATGATGATCAATGGCGAGCCGAAGCTGTCCTGCCATGCCTTCCTGCGCAACTACGAAGGCGTGATCCGGGTCGAGCCCCTCGCGCATTTCCCCATCGAGCGCGATCTGGTGACCGCGCCCGACGACTTCATGGAGAAGCTCAAGCGCGTCAAGCCCTACCTGATCCCGAAGGAAGAGAAGCCGATCAGCGAGGGCGAATACAAGCAGACGCCGGCGCAACTGATGAAGTTCCGCCAGTATTCGATGTGCATCAACTGCATGCTGTGCTACGCCGCCTGCCCGGAATACGGCCTGGATCCGGAGTTCGTCGGCCCGGCGGCGCTGACCCTGGCCCACCGCTACAACCTGGACTCACGCGATGGTGGCCGCAAGGAGCGTCAGGAAGTGGTAGCCACCCATGAAGGGGTGTGGACCTGCACCTTCGTCGGTGCCTGCTCCGAAGTTTGCCCGGCCCACGTCGATCCAGCGGGCGCGCTGCAACAGCTGAAGATCACCAGCTCCGTCGACTGGATCGTCGAGCACCTGATTCCGGGAGGAAAATCATGAGCCGCAGACCCCTGCTTCGCGAATGCCCGCCGACCACCTGGTATTTCCGGCAGCCACGCTATTTACGTTACATGTCGCGCGAGATCACCAGCATTTTCGTCGGTGCCTACTGCGTGCTGCTGGTGGTCGGCCTGCACCGCCTCTCCGCCGGCCCGGTGGCCTGGGAAGGCTTCCTGACGGCGCTGAAGAGTCCCGCTTCAATCCTGTTTCAGTTCCTGTGCCTGGTCGCCGCGGTCTATCACGCCGCCACCTGGTTCAACGCCACGCAGAAAGCCATGCCGATTCAAATTGGCGAGGACTTCGTGCCCGGCAACCTGATTTCCGGTGCGCACTATGCGGCATGGGCGGTGCTGTCCTTCGTCGTGCTGTTTCTTGCGGGAGTGTTCTGACCATGGCCAAGTCACACAAACCTGTCGTCTGGTTTCCCTTTGCCGCGGGCGGCACGGTCATCGCCTTCTGCATCCCGGTGATTGTCCTCCTCACCTTCCTCGCCGCGCTCGGCCATGTTCCCGCCGGCCTGAGCTACGAAAAACTGCATGCCTTCGCCGCCAGCGGAATCGGCAAGCTGATCATCTTTGGCGTGGTTGCCCTGTCGCTGTGGAGTTCGGCGCATCGCCTGCGCTGCACCTGCTACGACTTCGGCCTGCGCGCCGACACTTTGGTGGCAACGGTGCTTTATGTCGCCGCAATCGTTGGTAGTATTGCGGCCGCATTGTTTCTGATGCGAATCTGACCCATCACACTCCCGGAAAAGAACAAGACTAATGGCACCACCCCCAATGGCCTCGCGCGAGGCGGTACGCGAACAACGTCTCGGCGATGTCTGGAGCAACGAACTGAACGACGTCTTCGCCGACGTCGCCCCTTACTACGACCGCGCCAACAACATCGCCGCGCTCGGCCAGTTCGGCAACTTTCTGCGGCGCTTCATGCAGCTGGTGGAACTGCAGCCGAAGCAGAAGGTGCTCGATGTCTGCGCCGGCACCAACGCCATCGGCATCGCCCTGCTCAAGCGCGAGCCGACGCTCGACGTGCATGCCATGGATCGCAGCGTCGCCATGCAGACTGTCGGCCAGCAACGCGCCGCCGCCCAGGGCTTCCAGATCAAGAGCACCATCGGCGACGTGCACACGCTGCCCTTTCCCGACAACCATTTCGACGTCGTCACGCTGCAGTTCGCCTCGCGCCACCTGCGCGTACGCGAGGTGTTCACCGAGATCCTGCGCGTGCTCAAGCCCGGCGGGCATTTCCACCACTCGGACATGCTGCGCCCGCGCAATCCGATCGTGAAGCAGCTTTACTACACCTACTTGCGCAGCTGCCTCGGCTTGACCGGCCTGATCGTCGGCAGCGGCCCCGCGGCAGTCAAGGCCAAGCAGTATTTCCTCGACGCGCTGGAACTGTTCTACACCGCTGAGGAACTTTCGATCCTGCTGCGCGAACTCGGCTTTGTCGAGGTCAAGGTGGATACCGTATTTCACGGCATGCTGGGTTTCCACCGCGCGGTAAAGCCGCAACGCGCCGAACCCGCCTGACGAGAAGGCTGCGGTGAAACCGGCGCGCTCCCTCGCGCGGCTCAACGGCCGGATCCTCAACGCCTACAGCCAGCGGACCACCGCGGCGCTGCGCGCCACGCTGCCGCTGCGCCTGGCGTTGCCCCACCTGGAGCCGGTGCTGGCGCTCAACGTGGCCAAGGAAGTGGAGAAGGACACGCTGGTCATCCTGCGCACCCGCGAACTGGCGACAGGTGCTGCGCCGGACTGGAACGAACTGCTGCCGCAACTGCTGCAGGCGACCAAGGACATCGATCGCATGTTCCTCGCCCGCGTTGGCAGGTTCCCGGTCGAGATCGTGATCCGCTACGACGAGATCGCACCCATCCGCGCCCGGCGCATGAAGCTGCTGCATGAAGCCGCGCTGCGCATCCTGCACGCCCACGGCAGCGGACATCGCCTGCGCAGCGCGATGCGCACGAGCTATTCGCGCGAAGAGTTCGCGCAACTGCTCTACGAACTTTTTCGCCTCTACGCCGAAGAAACCCGCTCCCTGAGCCGCTCGGTGCGCCTGCCCGGCCCCCTGGCCGCGCTGCGCGAACTGATCGCACAGGAACTGCTCAACGTCATGCTCGGCGTCGCACGACCACTGGCGCAAGAGATCGCAGCGGCGGCGTTTCGCCCGATGGCGACCAGCATCCCGTCCGCATCGACCATGGGGACCGCTCCAGGCGATTGACTGCCACCGCCAAGTGCAGGGATACTCATGGCGCCATCGTTGAACGTTCAACGATTCCGACGCACCTCGACCAGGAGTGACCCATGAAACCGCTTGTCCGGATTGCAGCACTCGCCGCCACGCTGGGCGCACTGTCCGCCCTGCCCCCGGCATCCGCGGCGGACGCCAGACTGCCGATTTTCGATGCCCACGTGCACTACAGCCACGACGCGTGGGAGAGCACGCCGCCCAAGGCGGCGATCGCCATCCTGCGCAAGGCGGGACTCAAGCGCGCGATGGTGTCCAGTTCCAGCGACGAAGGCACGCAGAAGCTCTACGCCGAGGCGCCCGACCTCGTGGTGCCGTCCCTGCGGCCCTATCGCAAGCGCGGCGAGATTTCGAGCTGGGTGCGCGACGAGACCATCATTCCCCACCTTGAAGATCGCCTGAAGAAGTATCGCTACGCGGCGATCGGCGAATTTCACGTCTATGGCGCCGACGCCGACCTGCCGGTGGTGCGGCGCACGGTGCAACTGGCGAAGCAGTACAAGCTCTGGCTGCACCTGCACGGCGACAGCGACGCCATCGAACGGGTGCTGGCGCAGGATCCCGAGGCGCGTATCCTCTGGGCCCATTCGGGATTCGACCGGCCCGAGGCGGTGCGCGCGATGCTCAGGAAGCATCGCAAGCTTTACGCCGACCTGGCCTTCCGCAACGACCACGCCAGCAACGGCAAGGTCGATCCCGCCTGGCGCGAGGCCTTTCTCGAATTTCCCGACCGCTTCCTGGTCGGCACCGACACCTTCACCCCCGAGCGCTGGTACTACATCGCCGAGCATGCCGACTGGTCGCGGGCCTGGCTGGCGGACCTGCCGCGCGAGATCGCCGAGAAGATCGGCTGGCGCAATGGCGAAACCCTGTTCGCTTCGATGATGGCAAACAAATGATCAATAGTCGGCGCTGGCGAGACGGCGGCCGTGCGCTCGTTGCGCTGGCCCTGGGCGTAATCACAAGCACCGCGCCAGCCGCCTGCCCACCTAACGCGACCGATGGCGCAGTGCTCAAGGCAGGCGAACTGGTGCTTGCCTATCGGCCGGTCGTGGCCGGCAAGACAAGCCGCATCCCGATGGCCCAACACTTCGCGCTGGAGGTGCAGTTGTGCGACAAGGCCGGCGTCTCCGCCGCCCGCCTGCAGAAGGTCGATGCGACGATGCCGGAACACAGGCACGGCATGAACTATCGCCCGCAGATAACGCCGCTGGGTGACGGGCGCTTTCGCGTCGAGGGCATGATGTTCCACATGGCCGGCCGTTGGCAGCTCGTCTTCGAGGTGCTGGCCGGAAAAGTGGCGACGCGCCTCCCCGATGACGTGCAGATCGACTAGGAATGCGGTGCGCTGGCTGCTGATCGCCGCTGCGCTGGCCGCGTTGTCGGCCTCCGCAGCATTCGCCAGCGAGGATTTCAGCGCCGCGGAACTCGGCCGCATCGCCGCCCACGGACCGTGGCCGCTGCCGTGGACATCCGATCCCGGCAGTCGCGTGTCGGGCAATCCCGCGGCGATCCGCCTCGGCCATGATCTGTTTTTCGAGCCGCGCCTGTCGGCCAACCGGCGCATCGCCTGCGCTTCCTGCCACGACCCGGCGCGCGGCTTTCAGGATGGCCGCGCCACCGCTCGCGGCCTGGTCGCCGGCGTGCGCAACACCCCCGGCCTGTTCAACGTGCGCCACCAGCGCTGGTTCGGCTGGGACGGCGGCCACGACAACCTGTGGTCGGCCAGCCTGCGCCCGATCCTCGATTCGCGCGAAATGGGCGGCAAGGCCTCACGCGTGGCACGCACCCTGCGCGGCACGGCTGTTCTGGATTGCCATTACAGCGCGGCCTTCGGCAAGCGGCCGCATGCCGGCGACCCGGAACTGCTGGTCAACGTCGCCAAGGCGATCGCCGCCTGGCAGGAAACGCTGATCTCGCCGGCAACGCCCTTCGACCAATTCCGCGATGCGCTGCAGCGCGGCGACACGCAGGCGGCCGCGGCCTACCCGGCGACCGCGCAGCGCGGCTTGCGCCTGTTCCTCGGGCGCGGGCAATGCGCGACCTGCCACGCCGGGCCGCTGTTTACCAACGGCGAATTCGGCGACATCGGCGTGCCTTTCTTCATCCGGCCCAACGAAGTCGATCCCGGCCGCCAGGGCGGCATCAAGCGCCTCCTCGCCAATCCCAACAACCGGCTCGGCGCCCACAACGACGATCCCACGCGCGCCAACGCCACGGGAACAAAATTCCTGCGGCCGGAGCATCGCAACTTCGGTGAATTCAAGGTGCCGAGCCTGCGCAACCTGACACTGACCGCGCCCTACATGCACAACGGCAGCCTCGCCACGCTGCGCGACGTCGTGCGGCACTACTCGGAACTCGACGAAGACCGCCTGCACGCCGACGGTGAGCGCATCCTCAAGCCGCTCAAGCTGAGCGAGGCCGAGAGCGCCGATCTGGTGGCCTTTCTGGAATCGCTGTCGCCCGCGACACCGTTGCCGCCGCCAGTGGTGCCTTCCTCCGTGGCAGCCTGTCGTTAAATCGCCGTATTGCCAGCGCCGACTCTTGGCTATCTGCTTCGTAATGCTGTATGGCTTGCTTCAGCCAGCTGGAGTGGTTGGCTGTAGGGCCGGCTTCAGCCGGCCGGCGGTGGTTGGCGGACTGAAGTCCGCCCTACGGTCCGCCCCACATTCCGCCCTACCGGCCGCCCAGGAATGAAACGGTCATTTCGCCAGCGTTGCGCTAGCCGAACCGTCCGGTGATGTAGTCTTCGGTCGCCTTCTTCTGCGGCTTGATGAAGATCTGGTCGGTGACGCCGAACTCGATCATCTCGCCGAGGTACATGTAGCCGGTGAAATCGGAAATCCGCGCCGCCTGCTGCATGTTGTGGGTGACGATCAGGATGGTGACCTTTTCCTTCAGTTCGGTGATCAGTTCCTCGATGCTGGCCGTGGCGATCGGGTCGAGCGCCGAGGTCGGTTCGTCGAACAGGATGATCTCGGGGTCGGAAGCCAGGGCGCGGGCGATGCACAGGCGCTGCTGCTGGCCACCGGAAAGGTTGGCGCCAAGCTCCTTGAGCCGGTGGCTGACCTCGTTCCACAGCGCGGCGCCCTTGAGCGCCGATTCGACGCGATCGTCGAGTTCGTTCTTGTTGCGCATGCCGCGTACGCGCAGGCTGTAGGCGACGTTCTCGTAGATCGACTTGGGAAAGGGATTGGGCTTCTGGAACACCATGCTGATGCGCATGCGCACTTCGATCGGATCGACCTCGGGCGACAGAAGATTGGTGTCGTCCGGGTAGAGCACGATGCCACCGCCGGCATAGCGATTGCCCGGATAGAGGTCGTGCATGCGGTTGAAGCAGCGCAGCAGCGTGGACTTGCCGCAACCGGAGGGACCGATCAGTGCGGTGACCTTGTGATCGTAGATCGGCATCGATACCCGCTTCAGCGCATGGAAGGCGCCGTAGTAGAAATCCAGGTCGCGCACGTCGGCCTTGAGCACGGCACCTTCGACGCCAGCCTCGAATCCGGTAGGTAATTGCATGGTATTCACCACTTGATGTTTTTGCGCAGACGATAGCGCACGTAGATGGCCAGGCCGTTCATGGCCAGGGTCATGAAGACGAGGACGAAGCCCGCCGCCGCTGCATTGACGGTGAAGGCCGCCTCGGGCCGCGAGGTCCAGTTGAACATCTGGATCGGCATCACCGTGAAGGGCGCGAACATCCAGTCGAACAGGCCGGCCGGCGGCTCGCCGGTGAAGGGCGCCGTCGGCAGGAAGGCGATGAAAGTCAGCGCGCCGATGGTGATGATCGGCGCCGTTTCGCCAATCGCGCGCGCCATGCCGATGATGACTCCGGTCAGGATGCCGGCCGATGAGTAGGGCAGGATATGGTCGCTGACCGTCTGCCAGGTGGTCGCACCGCAGGCGTAGGAACCCTCGTGGATCGATTGCGGAATGGCGCGGATCGCCTCGCGCGTGGCGACGATGATCACCGGCAGGATCAGCAGCGCCAAGGTCAGGCCGGCCGAGAGGATGCTCTGGCCGAAGCCGAAGTAATACACGAACAGACCGAGCGCCAGCAGGCCATAGACGATCGACGGGATGCCGGCCAGGTTGCTGATGTTGATTTCGATGATGTCGGTGATCCAGTTCTTCGGCGCGTATTCCTCGAGGTACACGCCGGCGGCGACGCCCAGCGGCACCGCCGCCAGCGCCGTCAGCAGCATCACCAGCACGGTGCCGACCCAGGCCGAGAGGATGCCGGCGTTTTCCGCACGGCGCGAGGGAAACGAGGTGAAGAACTCGTAGCTCAGGCGCGGCACGCCCTGGATCGCCATGTCGACGAAGAGCACCACAAACGTGAGAATCCCGACCATCAGCGACAGGATGCCGAGCAGGGAAAAGAACAAGTCCCAGCGCTTGGCGCGCACGATGATGGCGCGAATCGCAGCGAGGTCGGCGGCTTTCATCATTTAGGACATGCTCCCTCTACGGAAATGGTCGCGAACGTTGCGAATCGGGATGCAGCGCAAGGCGCGTGGCCCGCAGTGCAGTAATCTGCATAAGGGACGCGCAACGCCGCGATGCGCCCGATTCGCGGCGTTCCCTTCTGGTTGGTTCGAAATCCGGCGTCTGCTGCGTTGTCGCACTTGGCAAGGGAACGACCCTTGCCTGCGCGCTCCGCCTTGCATCCATCCGGATTGCGAACCAACGCGTTCCATTGCCGTAGAGGGAGCATGTCCTAATACACCTCGCGGAAGCGCTTGCGCAGCCAGTAGCCGAGCAGGTTGAAGGCCAGCGTCATCAGCAGCAGGGTGAGGCCGGCGGCGAAGATGGTCTGGTAGCCAATCGAGCCATGCGGCAGGTCGCCCAGCGCCACCTGCACGATGTAGGAGGTGATGGTCGCGCCCGGCTCGGTCGGATTGAAGGTCAGGTTGGGCTGCATGCCGGCCGCGACGGCGAGGATCATGGTCTCGCCCACCGCGCGCGATATGCCGAGGATGTAGGCCGAGGCGATGCCCGATGTCGCCGCCGGCGTCACCACCCACAGCGCGGTCTGCAGGCGCGTCGCACCCATCGCGTAGGAGCCCTCGCGCAGCGCCATCGGCACCGCGCGCATGGCGTCTTCCGACAGCGAGGCAACGTAGGGAATGATCATGATGCCCATGACGAGACCGGCGGACAGCAGGTTGAAGCCGGGCAGGTCGGGGTAGATTTTTTGCAGTATCGGCGTCAGGAAGGTCAGGGCGAAGTAGCCATAGACGATGGTCGGCACGCCGCCCAGCAGTTCGAGAAAAGGCTTGGCGATCTCGCGCACCTTGAAGCCGGCGAACTCGGACAGGTAGATCGCGATGATGGTGCCCAGCGGAATCGCCACCAGCAGGGCCACGCCGGAACTGGTCAGGGTGCCCGAGAGCAGCACCATGATGCCGTAGTGGGCGTCGTCGAACAGCGGCGTCCATTGCGTATCGAACAGAAAATCCGACAGCGGCACGGTCTGGAAGAAAACCCAGGATTCCTTGACCAGCACGTAGACGATGGCAACGGTGACGAACACCGAAAACGCCGCGGCACTGAACAGCAGCGCCTCGATGATGCGTTCCTTGACGTGACGCGACGCCTTCTTGCTCAGCCGGTCGCTGACGCCTTTGCCGATCGGCACGGAGAGGGGGGGCGCAGATGCGCTGGCACTCATTGCTGGGTTCCGGAACTGTTTAATTCGGTGCTGTGCGCCATTATAGAAGCGCAGCAGGATGGAAACGGGGCCGCTATCGGCGACGCCCGTCCCACCGGTGACGGAAACTTACTCCTTGGGGTTGCGCTTCAGCAGGTCGGCCACCTTGACGCCGACTTCCGCCTCGCCGCCAAACGCCGTGCCGGTCTTCTTCTTGCTGAAGTTGTCCAGCGCATGCTTGTAGTCGGCGGCGCCCAGCGGCACGTACTTGACTTCCTTGGCCAGCTTGCCGCCCTCCTTCAGGTAGAACTCGACGAATTCCCTGACCTCGGGCCTGTCCATCGACTTGGCGCTGACGTAGATGAAGATCGGCCGTGCCAGCGGCTCGTATTCGCCGGCCATCACGGCATCGATCGACGGCGTCACGGCTTTGCCCTTGGGATTGACGATCGGCACCGCCTTCAGCTTGCCCTTGTTTTCGTCGTAGTAGGCGAAGCCGAAGAAGCCCAGCGCATTGTTGTCGCGCGAAACGCCCTGCACCAGCACGTTGTCGTCTTCGGAAGCGGTGAAATCGCCGCGGCTGGACTTGGACTTGCCGTTCACGGCCTCCGTGAAGTAGTCGAAGGTGCCCGAATCGGCGCCGGGACCGAACAGCTTGAGCGGCGCGTCCGGCCAGGCCGGATTGACCTGGTTCCACTTGGTGATCTTGCCCTGGGCGCCCGGCTCCCACATCTTCTTCAACTCGGCCACGGTCAGCTGATTGATGAAGGTGTTCTTCGGATTCACCACTACGGTCAGCGCGTCGAAGGCCACCGGCAGTTCGACATACTTGATGCCGGCCTTGGCGCAGTCTTCCATTTCCTTCTTCAGGATCGGGCGCGAGGCGTCGGAAATGTCGATCTCGCCGCGGCAGAACTTCTTGAAACCGCCGCCCGTACCCGAAATGCCCACGGTAACGCGGACGCTGCCCTTCTTGGCCTTCTGGAAATCCTCGGCCACGGCTTCGGTCACCGGGAACACGGTCGAGGAGCCGTCGATCTTGATCAGCGCCTGGGCATGGACAGTCGCAGCGGCGAAAACACCGGCGACGACGGCAGCAATTTTCAGGGATTTCATAAACAGACTCCTTTGTGCTTGCGATGTAAGAAGCCTGAAGTTTAGGCAGCGAATGTTACAGCGCCGTGAAATCTGCCGCGGCAACCGGAAACCCCGGAAAACCCCTTTATCCCCCGAGTCACGCCCCTGTAACGCGGGCCTTCTACGCTGGACCGATGCGGCATTCCCCCCTCGTCATCCGTCTGCGCCTGTTGCTGATCGGGTTTCATCTTATGTCCGGCGCGCTCCAGGTCGCCCTGCTGTACCCGCTTGGCGGCAACACCGGGCGACAGCGCCTGAAACGCGCCTGGTCGCAGCAACTGCTGGTGCTGCTCGGCATCCGCATCGAAGCCGCCGAGGGTGGCCTGGCCGGCATCGAAAACGGCCTGCTGGTCTGCAACCATATTTCCTTCATCGACATTTTCGTTCTGAATGCCCTGCTGCCCTCTGGCTTCATCGCCAAGAGCGATGTCGCGCGCTGGCCGCTGATCGGCTGGCTCAGCCGGCATAACGACACCGTGTTCATCGAACGCGGCAGCCGCAAGGCGGCCCACGACACGCAACGCAACATGCTGGCCGCGTTCGGCGCCGGCAGGCGCCTGGTGGTCTTTCCGGAAGGCACCACGACTGCCGGCGACCGCCTGTTGCCCTTCCACGCCGCCCTGTTCCAGAGTGCGATCGACGCCGCCGTGCCGGTGCACGCGATCTGCCTGAGCTACCACGGCGCCGACGGCCAGCGCTCCGCCGCACCGGCCTACATCGACGACATCGGTCTGCTGGCCTGCATGACGACAGTACTCGAAGCGCGCGGACTGACGGCGCGCGTCACGCTGGCGGCCCGCTTCGACCCGCCGCTGGCGGACCGCCGCCACCTCGCGCACCGCGCCCACCAGACGGTCGCCGCGGCGCTGTCGCATGCCGAGAGGTGCGCAACCTCGCTGTAACACGGCGGCAATCAGGCGGTAACGCCGGGTTTCGAGAATGCAGGCGACCCCAGAGAGAAAAGGAGAACGCCATGCAAAAGCAGCTGATCGAAACCACCGCCGCCAGCCTGAAGGTCGGCTACAGCGTTGCGCTGGCACGTAGCGAAGAAGAAGTCCGCGAAGCGCAACGCCTGCGCTACAAGGTATTCGTCGAGGAACTCGGCGCCCACATCCAGAGCCGCACCCCGGGCCACGACATCGATCTCTACGACCCGTTCTGCGAACACCTGATCGTGCGCGAAAGCCATGCCGACCGCATCGTCGGCACCTATCGCATCCTCTCGCCGGCGGCCGCGCGCCGGGTCGGCAACTACTACTCGGAAAACGAGTTCTACCTCAACCGGCTGCAGAACCTGCGCGGGCGCATGGTGGAAGTCGGCCGCTCCTGCATCCACCCCGAGCATCGCAGCGGCGCGGTGATTACCCTGCTCTGGGCCGGTCTGGCCGACTACATGGTGAGCAACAAGTACGACTACCTGATCGGCTGCGCCTCGATCGGCATGGCGGATGGCGGACACAATGCCGCCAACCTGTTCTGCCAGATCGCACCCGACCACATGGCGCCAGCGGAATACCGCGTGTTTCCCCAGCACGGGCTGCCCTTCGAGCGGCTCGCCAACGGCCAGCCGGCGCTGGTGCCGCCGCTGATCAAGGGTTACCTGCGGGTCGGCGCATGGATCTGCGGCGAACCGGCCTGGGATCCGGATTTCAATACCGCCGACCTGCTGCTGCTGTTGCCGATGTCGCGCATGAACCCGCGTTACATGCGCCACTTCATCAAGCCCGCGGAACCGGCCGCGGCATGAGCGTCGCCGGAATCGCCGGAATCACCGGAATCGCCGGCGACGCTCGCAGAAATCGCCGGATGCATGTGCTGATGGTCAGCGACGTCTATTTTCCGCGCATCAATGGAGTCTCGACTTCGATCCAGACCTTTCATACCACCCTGGCCCGGCTCGGCGTGCATGTCACGATCATGGCACCCGACTACCCGGGGACCGACAACGAGGCCGACGCCGACGCGGGCATCGTGCGCCTTCCTTCGCGCGCCGTGCCACTGGATCCGGAGGATCGGTTGATGCGCTGGAGTTCCCTCGCGGACCTGGATCGCCGTCTCGCCGGCGCCGACTATGACCTGGTGCATGTGCAAACCCCGTTCGCCGCGCATTACGCCGGCCTGCGCCTGGCAAAGGCGCGCGGCATTCCGTGCATTGCGACCTATCACACGCACTTCGAGGAATACCTGTTCCATTACATCCGCTTCCTGCCGCGTGCCGCACTGCGTTACGCCGCCCGCGGCCTGGCGCGGCATCAGTGCAATGCCCTCGATGCCATCGTCGTGCCTTCGCAACCGATGGCCGCCACCCTGCGCGACTACGGCATCACCCGGCCGCTGCATGTGATTGCCACCGGGCTGCCGGAAAGCCAGTTCCTGCGCGGCGACGGCAAGCGCTTTCGCCAGGCCTGGGGCATCGCGCCGGAACACAAGGTCGCGCTGTTCGTCGGTCGCGCCGCCTTCGAAAAGAACATCGGCTTCCTGCTCGAAATGACGGCCCTGGCACGCCGCCAACGGCCGAACCTGATACTGGTGATCGCCGGCGAAGGTCCGGCATTGCCGGCCTTGCGCCGTCAGGCAGCCGCCCTGCGCATCGAGGACCACGTCCGCTTCGTCGGCTACCTGCCGCGCGACGGCGGCTTGCGCGACTGTTACGCCGCCGCCGACGTGTTCACCTTCGCCTCGCTGACGGAAACCCAGGGCCTGGTGCTGCTCGAAGCCATGGCCATCGGCCTGCCGGTGCTGGCCATCCCGGCGCTGGGCGCGGCCGAAATCATCAACCCGGCGCGCGGCGCCATTCCTGCCGCCGAAACAGCGGAGGACTTTGCCGATCAACTGGTCGCGCTGCTGAACCGGCCGACCAAATTGCTCGCCATGGCCGACGCGGCGATCGCCTTCGCCCGCGAATGGGATGCCGCAACACAGGGCGCCCGCCTTGCCGCGCTCTACAGCCAACTGCTGCGCGCGCCGCTCGCGGTCGACTGCCAGCAGCCCGTGCCCGTCGGCCGATGAACACCGATCCCATTGCCGAGGAAAGCCCGTTCAAGGGTCAGACCGGATTGCGCCGCATCCTGAGCGCTTTCGGCTATTCGCTGTCCGGGCTGCGCGCGGCCTACCGCAATGAAGACGCCTTCCGCCAGGAGAGCCTGCTGGCGGTGCTGATGATTCCGCTCGCCCTGTTCCTGTCCGTGCCCAACCTGGGCAAGGCCCTGATGATCGGCAGCGTGCTGCTGGTGCTCATCGTCGAACTGCTCAACTCGGCCATCGAGGCCGCCATCGACCGCATCTCGCTGGATCGCCACCGGCTCTCCAAGCGCGCCAAGGACATCGGCAGCGCGGCGGTGCTGATCGCCCTGATCAACGTGCTGACGACCTGGACCCTGGTCCTGATCTGACATGACACCCCCGCTCCACATCGCGATCGTCACGGAAACCTTCCCGCCCGAGGTGAATGGCGTGGCCATGACGCTGGGCCGCATGGTGCAGGGCCTGCTCGCACGCGGCCATCGCGTCGGCCTGACGCGACCGCGCCAGCATGCCGGCGAGGTGGCGGATACGTCGAGCCAGCATGCCACCACGCTGGTACGCGGCCTGCCGATTCCGGGCTACGCCGGCCTGAAATTCGGCCTGCCGGCGCCGCGACTGCTGCGCCGGCAGTGGCGCGCCGACCGGCCGGACGTGGTACAGGTGGTGACGGAAGGGCCGCTCGGCGCGTCGGCCATCGCCGTGGCGCGCGAACTGGGTATCCCGGTGGTTTCGGAATTCCACACCAATTTCCACGCCTACAGCCGCCATTACCGCTTGGGCTGGTTCGAAGACCTGGTCGCCGCCCACCTGCGGCGTCTGCACAACCGCAGCGGGATGACCCTGGTGCCGTCCCACCAGCTTGGCATCGACCTTGTGCGCCAAGGCTACCAGCGGGTGCGCGTGGTCGCGCGCGGCGTCGATACGCAGCTGTTCACACCGGCACGCCGCAGCGCCGCGCTGCGTGCCGCCTGGGGCGCCGGCGAGGACGATCTGGTGGTGGCCCATGTCGGCCGCATGGCTCCGGAGAAGAACCTGTCACTGCTGCTGACCGCCTTCACCGCGATCCATCGTTATGCGCCCAGCGCCCGTCTGCTGCTGGTCGGCGACGGCCCGTCACGGCGGCAACTGCAGCAGCAACATCCGCAGCATCTCTATGCCGGGATGCGCCATGGCGAGGATCTCGCGGCCCACTACGCCTCGGCCGACCTGTTCCTGTTTCCCAGCATGACCGAAACCTATGGCAACGTCACCCTCGAAGCTCTCGCCAGCGGTTTGCCGATGGTGGCCTACCGCATGGCGGCCGCCGCCGAACTGATCCGCCACGGCGACAACGGCATGCTGGCCGATCCCGGCGCCAGCGACCAGTTCGTGCGCGCCGCGCTCGACCTCGTCACGCGTCCCAACGCCCGTCGGCGGATTGCCGCGGCAGCCACGAAAAGTGTCGTCACCCACGACTGGGAGCGCATTTACGTCCGGCTCGAGGCGGCACTGCGCGAGGCCATCGCGCGGCCAGCGCCGGCGGCGGCCGACCAGTCGCTCTATCGTTTCCTTCCGGACTGATGCACGTCCGTTCGATTTTCATCTCCGACGTCCATCTTGGCACCCGCGGCTGCCAGGCCGATCGCCTGCTCGACTTCCTGCGCGACTACGAGAGCGACCACCTGTTCCTGATCGGCGACATCATCGACTTCTGGGCCATGAACCGCGGCATCCACTGGACTCCGGCGCAGAACACCGTGGTGCAGAAAATCCTGCGCCGCGCCCGTCATGGCCAGCGCGTGATGCTGATCCCCGGCAACCACGACGAAGCCATGCGCGAATACGACGGCGTCTCCTTCGGCGACATCGAGGTCAGGCTCGAACACATCCACGTCGCCGCCGACGGCAAGCGTTACCTGTTGCTGCACGGCGACGAGTTCGATCAGGTGACGCGCTATCACCGCTGGCTGGCGGTGCTCGGTGACGTCGGCTACAACCTGCTGGTGCGCGTGAACGCCTCGCTCTCGCGCCTGCGTCGCCTGCTGCGCCGCCCCGGCTACTGGTCGCTGGCCGGTTATGCCAAGTCCCGCGTCAAGCGTGCCGTTTCCTTCATTTTCGATTTCGAGGACTCGCTGATTCACGCCGTGCGCGAACGCGGGCTGGACGGCGTGATCTGCGGCCACATCCACAGCGCGGCGCTGCGCCCGGTCGGCGACGTGGTCTATGTCAATTGCGGCGACTGGGTGGATAGTTGCACCGCCATTGTCGAACACCACGACGGCCGGCTGGAGCTGGTGCGCGCCTGGCAGCCGGTCGCCGCCGCATTGCCGGCCGCGACCCGGCCGCACGCCGTATCGCCAGCGCCGACTCTTGACGAGTTGCCGCAGGCCGGCGTCGCTTGCAACGACGGCAGCTGGCGACTGTAATAATTTTTATGGCATGCGGGAGCTACACTCAGCAGCAATCTCATTCCGGCACCAATGTCATGGCGCAACAAATTGCTCTCAAACTGGCGGTCGCCGAGGATCGCCACGCCGCCTTGCAACGTCACGCCCTGCTGGCGAGGGCAGCGCGCGAGCAGCAGCGCCTGGTCAGCATCTACTACGATACCGGGCGCCTGGCCCTGCGCCGTGCCGGCATCCTGCTGCGGCTGCGGCGCCATGGCCCATCGTGGCAGCAGACGATCAAGCGCCAGGATGCTTCGGACGGCGGCCTGACACTGCGGCCGGAATGGCAGGCGCCCTACCTCAACCACTTCGACTTCTCGCACGTCGACGACGCGGCACTGCGCGACTGGCTGCAGCGCGACAAGATCGCCGGCCGCCTCGCCGCCGTATTCGAGACCAGCTTCCGCCGCACCGTCTGGCAGCTCGCTCCGGACCCCGACACCCGCATCCTGGTCAAGCTCGACCGCGGCTGGATTGCCTCCAGCGGCCGGCGCGACACGATCTCCGAACTCGAACTGCAATTGCTGTCCGGCAGCGTTGACAGTCTCTATCTGCTGGCCCTCGAACTGGCGCAGACCCAGGCACTGCCGCCGCTGCTGCTGTCGAAGGCGGAACGCGGCTACCGGCTGTTCCTCGACACGCCGCCGGCGCCGGTGAAGGCCGGCGAGGTGCCGATCGATGCCGCCGACGCTCCGCTGGCCGCCTTCCGGCTGATTGCGCTGGATTGCCTGTCGCATCTGCAACTCAATCACGACGGCGCCGTGCGCAGCGACGATCCCGAATACGTGCATCAGATGCGCGTCGCCGCGCGTCGCCTGCGCGCCGCGCTGCGCATGTTCCGCCCGGTGCTGCCGGCGAGTTTCGCCGAACAGCTGACATCGCCGCTGCGCGAGCTGATGCAGACTCTGGGCCGGGCCCGCGACCTCGATGTGCTGATGGCCGAGATCGTCGCTCCGGTGGCCAAGGCGCTGCCCGACGAGCCGCGCCTCACCGACCTGGCCGGCGCCGTCACCAACCGCCTGTATGCCGCCCGCGGCAACATCCGTCATGTGCTGCGGCAAACCGGCTACAGCCGCTTGCTGCTGACTACCGGCAGCCTGCTCCAGCGTGCGCCCTTCGTCGGGCCACCCGCGGCCGATGCGGAAGCGCCGTCCCTGCTGCAATTCGCCGACCGTCGCCTGCGCCGGCAGCTGCAGCGAATTCAGGAACTGGCCGCTGCCGCCCGCGCCGACTATCCCCCCTCGCTGCACGCGTTGCGCATCGGCATCAAGCGCCTGCGCTATGCCATCGAGTTCTTCGGCCCGATGATTCCCGGCAAGGCGGGCAGCACGGCGATCAAGCGCCTGGCCGGGCTCCAGGAGGAACTGGGGCAACTCAACGATCTCGCCAGTGCCGGCACCCTGCTGATGGTCTGTGCCGGGCGCGACCCGCATCTGCGCGAAGCCGTGACGCTGATCGGCGGCTGGCACGGACCGCGTCACGCCGCCCTGCTCGCCGCCATCCCCGACCAGCTGAAAAGAGTCCGCGGCCTGAAGCTGCCGCGGCTGGCCTGAGCCGCGACGGTTTCATGAAACTGCAATTCGACTGTCACATTGCGTCCCTAGACTGCACTGCGCATCCTGAATTCGGGTCGCGACAGCACACAGTGACAAACCACGTGATATCTTTGTCAGCTGTTCAAATCAGGTCCTCTATTGGAGAAACGTTTTATGCAGAAAAAGCTGATTGCGCTGGCCGTTGCCGGGTTGGTATCCGGCGGCGCCTATGCCCAGACCAACGTCACGATCTCCGGACAAATCCGGATGAGCATCGACCAATACAAGCTGAGCGACCTCCCCGCAGGGTTCACCGCCTCGACCGAAACGCGCGTTACCGATGAGTCTTCCCGCCTCTTCATCAAGGGCAGGGAAGAACTTGGCGGTGGTACCTATGCCTCGTTCCAGATCGAAAACCGCTTTTCGCCCGACCTGGGTGCCTTCACCGCCGCCGGCAATACCAACGTCACCCTGGGTGGCAACTGGGGCGCGGTCGCCATAGGTCGTCAGGACCTGCACTACGGCACGGCGCTTGAGTCCTACCTCGCTTTCACCAACCAGAACTTCCTCGGCAACGGCCCCCTGTCGCAGGTCAACGGCACGGTGATCGCCGTCACCAGCCGCACCCCAAACGCGGTCTGGTACGACAGCCCGAACATGTCCGGCTTCACGGTGCGTCTCGCAGGCTCGACGGCGTTCGCGGGAGCCGAAGGTACCGGCTTGCGCGCCGCTGGCGCAGCGGATCCAGGCAAGGGCGGCGCCACCAACCTCGCCCTGAACTATGCCAATGGCCCGATCAAGGCCGGCTACAGTTACTGGAAAGCCACGGTTGAAGGCGGCAAGACCGCGGCGGTGGGCGATCAGCGCGGCGATACGCTGCAGTTCGGCTACAGCTTCCCGATGGGCATCAAGGTCGGCATCGCCTGGAACAAGTCGAAACTCGACTTCACCACCGGCGAAAGGTCGCGCACCGCCTGGCTGCTGCCGATTTCCTATGACTTCGGTTCCAACCGTGTGAACTTCACCTATCTCAGCGCGGGCAATACCACCGGCGTGGCGGACTCGGGTGCCAAGGCTTACACCCTGGCTTTCGGTCACGCGCTCTCGAAGCGCACCAATGTGGGCATCAACTACAGCAAGCTGACCAACGAAACGGGCGCGACCTACAACCTGTTCGGCGGCGGCACGAGTACCGCGGCGACGCCCGGCGCCGACGTGTCGCAGCTTGCACTCACTGTGTATCACTCCTTCTGATCAGCCCCGGCCGAGCGGAATCCAAACAGCAGCAGGATCTACGGCCACCGTCGGGTGGCCGTTTTTATGGCGTAAAGCGAACAGTCCATCCGGCAAACCGGATGCGCCGGGTCTCACAGAGTCGGCGCCGTCCCGCCAGCGCCGACTCCTGGCGCGCCGCTGCCCGCCTGAGCGTTGTAACGCCGATTCGCCGTCATGCCAGTGTCACACGCCCGAGGTAGTCTGTCGGCCTCACCCATCGGGATGGCAAATGGATCTGATTCTCTGGCGACATGCCGAAGCGAAGGAAGCGTCGGACACACTGGCCGACGGCGACCGTGAACTCACCGCGCGCGGACTGAAACATGCGGAACAGATCGCCGAGTGGCTGCGCGGGCAGCGCCTGCCGAAAGCTGCAGTGCTGTCCAGTCCCGCCAAACGCGCCGTGCAGACCGCGCAGGCACTCGGCCTGCCCTTCAAGGTCAAGGCCCAGCTCGGCGTCGGCGCCAGTACCGCCGATCTGCTGGGCGCCGCCGACTGGCCGGATCATCCCGGCGCGATCATCCTGGTCAGCCATCAGCCGGCACTGGGGCGCCTGGCCTCACTGCTGCTGGCCGGCACCGAGGCCGACTGGACCATCAAGAAAGCGGGAGTGTGGTGGTTCACCAACCGCGTGCGTCACGACGAAACCCAGACCGTGCTGCGCGCGGTACACAACCCCTAGGTCGCGCGGCTAGGTGCCGAAAGCCTGCCGCACCGCGCCGGCAATCGCCTCGGCCTGCCCGCTGACCACGGCCGCCTCGCGCCCTTCGACCATCACCCGCAACAGCGGCTCGGTGCCCGAGGGCCGCAGCAGCACGCGGCCGCCGCCGTCCAATGTCGCTTCCGCGGTCTTCACCGCCGCGCGGATGCCGCCATCGGCCGCCCAGTCGAAGCCGGCCGGCATCCTGACGTTGATCAGTTTCTGCGGATACAGCGTCAGGTCGGCACAGGCCTCGGCCAGGGTCTCGCCGCTGGCACGCAACGCGGCCAGCACCTGCAGCGCGGCGATGATGCCATCGCCCGTGGTGTGGCGATCGAGGCAGATGATGTGTCCCGAATTCTCGCCGCCGAGCAGCCAGCCTTTTTCCTGCATCATCTCGAGCACATAGCGGTCGCCCACCTTGGCGCGGCCGATGGCGATGCCCAGCCGTGCCAGCGCGTGCTCGAAACCGAGGTTGCTCATCTGCGTGCCGGCGACGCCGGGAACCGGGTGGTTGCGGGCGCGATGGCGGGCAATCACGTAAAGCAGCTGATCGCCGTCGTACAGCGTGCCGGCCGCGTCGACCATGACCAGCCGGTCGCCGTCGCCGTCGAGCGCGATGCCGCAGTCGGCGCGATGCTCCAGCACGGCGGCGCGCAAGGCCGCGGGCGCCGTGGCGCCGACTTCGTGGTTGATGTTGAGTCCGTTCGGCGTGTCGCCAACGCCGACTGTCTCGGCGCCGAGTTCATGGAATACGCTGGGCGCGACGTGATAGGCCGCGCCGTGGGCGCTGTCCACCACGATCTTGAGGCCGCGCAGGTCGAGGTCGTTGGGAAAGGTGCTCTTGCAGAATTCGATGTAGCGCCCGGCGGCATCATCGACGCGACGGGCCTTGCCGAGTTTGGCCGACTCCATGCAGTGCATCGGCTGTTCGAGCCGCGCCTCGATGTCAAGTTCCACCGCATCCGGCAGCTTGGTGCCCTGCGCCGAAAAGAACTTGATGCCGTTGTCGTCAAAGGGATTGTGCGAGGCCGAGATCACCACGCCGGCCTGCAGGCGCAGCGCGCGCGTCAGGTAGGCCACCGCCGGCGTCGGCATCGGCCCGCACAGCATCACGTCGACCCCCGCGGCGGAAAAGCCCGCCTCGAGCGCGGCTTCCAGCATGTAGCCGGAAATGCGTGTGTCCTTGCCGATCAGTACCGCCGGGCGATCGTTCTGCCCCAGCCCGTCGCGCGCGACCAGCGCGGAACCTGCGGCAAAACCCAGGCGCATGACGAACTCCGGCGTGATCGGCGCCTGCCCGACGCGACCGCGAATTCCGTCAGTGCCAAAATACTTGCGTCCCATTCAGTAATCCTCCACCGCTTGCAATACGGCCAGCGCGTCGCGCGTTGCGGCAACGTCGTGCACGCGCACGATGCGCGCACCGCGCAACACGGCCATGACATGCGCCGCAACACTGGCGTGGATCCGGTCGCTGGCGTCGCGCCCGGTAAGCAGGCCGAGCATAGACTTGCGCGACATGCCCACCAGCAAAGGCAGGCCCGGCACCACGAGTTCTTCCAGGCGGCGCAGCAGCGCAATGTTGTGCTCCAGCGTCTTGCCGAAGCCGAAGCCCGGATCGACCACGATCCGGTTCAGTGCGATCCCGGCCATTTCTGCCGCCGCCACGCGCTCACCGAGAAACTCGGCGACCTCGGCCACGATATCGCCATCATAGTGGGGCGCATCCTGCATGGTAGGCGGATCGCCCTGCATGTGCATCAGGCATACCCCGGCCGGGCTGGCGGCGACGATTTCCAGCGCCCCCGGCGCACGCAGCGCGTTGATGTCGTTGATCATGTCGGCACCGGCCGCCAGCGTGGCACGCATCACTGCGGGCTTGACGGTATCCACCGCCAGCGGCACGCCGCAGCCCAGCAGTCCCTCGATCACCGGCAGCAGGCGATCGATTTCCTGCTGAGCCGACACCGGCGTCGCCCCCGGTCGCGAGGACTCGGCACCAAAGTCGAGGATGTGCGCGCCCTGTTCGATCATCCGCACCGCCTGCGCGATGGCAGCCCCAGTGTCGCCATGCAGGCTGTCGCCGGAGAAGGAATCGTCGGACAGATTGACGATGCCCATGATGAGCGGGCGCTCCGCATTGAGCACGAAGCGGCCGCAGTGGAAATTCTGGTTCATGAAAAAACAGTGGCCGCCGAATCGGAAAGGCTTCGGCGGCCGGGCTGGGTCGGTGTGGAAATCAGGCCGGTGCCGGGGCGTTCGGCTCGGCGCCCGGCGTGCCGCTATCGACCCGCGGTGCCGGAGGCGCACTGGAAGGCTTGGGCGGACGCGGTGGCAAGCCGGCCATGATGTCGTTGATCTGGTCGGCGTCGATGGTTTCCAGTTCCAGCAGGGCCGCGGTCATGGCCTCGACCTTGTCGCGGTTGTCTTCCAGCAGCTTGCGCGCACGCGCGTACTGCTCGTCGAGCATGCGGCGAATCTCGGCGTCCACCTTCTGCATGGTGGATTCCGACATGTTCTTGTGCGTGGTGACGGAACGGCCGAGGAAAATCTCGCCTTCCTCTTCGCCGTATACCATCGGCCCCAGGCTGTCGGACATGCCCCATTGCGTCACCATGCGCCGTGCCAGATCGGTGGCGCGCTGGAAATCGTTGGAAGCGCCGGTGGTCATCTGCTGCATGAACAGTTCTTCGGCGATGCGGCCACCGAACAGCACGCAAATGGTACATAGCAGGCGTTCGCGGTCCTGGCTGTAGCGTTCCTGGTCGGGCAGCTGCATGGTCAGGCCCAGCGCGCGGCCGCGCGGGATCACGGTCACCTTGTGCACCGGGTCGGTCTTCGGCAGCAGTTTGGCCACCACGGCATGGCCGGATTCGTGATACGCGGTGTTCCTGCGCTCCTCTTCGGGCATGACCATGGAGCGGCGCTCGGCGCCCATCATGATCTTGTCCTTGGCACGCTCGAAGTCTTCCATGTCCACCAGGCGCTTGTTGCTGCGCGCAGCGAACAATGCGGCCTCGTTGACCAGGTTGGCCAGGTCGGCGCCCGAAAAACCGGGGCAACCACGGGCCAGGATCGAGGCGTCGATGTCCGGCGCCACCGGCACCTTGCGCATATGCACTTTGAGAATCTGTTCGCGGCCGCGAATGTCGGGCAGCGGCACCACCACCTGGCGGTCGAAGCGGCCGGGACGCAGCAGGGCCGGATCGAGCACGTCGGGACGGTTGGTGGCAGCCACCACGATCACGCCCACCGAGGGCTCGAAGCCGTCCATCTCGACCAGCATCTGGTTCAGCGTCTGCTCGCGTTCGTCGTTGCCACCACCGAGGCCGGCGCCGCGCTGGCGGCCGACGGCATCGAGCTCGTCGATGAAAATGATGCAGGGGGCAGCCTTCTTGGCCTGGTCGAACATGTCGCGCACCCGCGCGGCACCGACGCCGACGAACATTTCGACGAAGTCGGAACCGGAAATCGAAAAGAAAGGCACCTTGGCCTCGCCGGCGATGGCCTTGGCCAGCAGGGTCTTGCCGGTACCGGGCGAACCGACCAGCAGCACGCCGCGCGGGATGCGGCCGCCGAGCTTCTGGAACTTCGACGGGTCGCGCAGGAAGTCGACCATTTCATAGACTTCTTCCTTGGCCTCGTCGCAGCCGGCGACGTCGGCGAAGGTGATGGTGTTCGACGATTCATCCATCATGCGCGCGCGGCTCTTGCCGAACGAGAACGCCCCGCCCTTGCCGCCGCCCTGCATCTGGCGCATGAAGAACACCCAGACGCCGATCAGCAGCAGCATCGGGAACCAGGAGACGAAGATGCTGGTGAGGAAGGACTGCTCCTCCTCGGGTTTGGCGACGACCTTGACGTTGTTCTTGAGCAGGTCGGAGACCATCCACAGGTCCGGCGGCGCGTAAGTGGTGATGCGCTTGCCGTCGGTGGTGGTGGCTTCGAGAGTACGGCCCTGGATCACCACCTTGGTGATGCGGCCTTCCTTGACCTCCTCGAGGAACTGGGAGTATTCCAGCGAACCGAGCACGGCCTGGCGCGTGTTGAACTGGTTGAAAACGGTCATCAGGACGATGCCGATCACCAGCCAGATCGCCATATTTTTGAACATGTTATTCAAGGTGTAGCCTCTCTTTCCCTGGAGCGGGATTACGTATCAGGCGATTCTAGTGCCGTTCGCCCTGCCCTGCAAACCACATAGACCGTCCGTCAAGCCTTCTTGTTCCGCGCCAGCAGGTATATCTCGGCGCTGCGATTGCGCGAGGCCGCCGGCTTTCTCATCAGCAAGGTCTGAAACTGGTCCTGCAACGCACGACGCAGTTCCATGAAGCCATCGCCCTGAAACACCTTGGTCAGCATGTCACCGCCGGGTTTCAGATGCAGTGCGCAGAATTCCAGCGTCAATTCGGCCAAAACCATCACGCGCGCCTGATCGACCATGCCGATACCCGACATATTGGGGGCCATGTCCGACAATACAAGGTCGACCTGGCGGCCATCGAGGGCATCGGTCAGCGCCTGCAACACCGCGTCGTCATGGAAATCGCCCTGGATGAACTCGACGCCATGCACCGGTTCCATCGGCAGCAGATCCAGCGCAATCAGCCGTCCGCCGGGAGCCACCCGCTTCGCGGCCACCTGCGACCAGCTGCCGGGCGCAGAGCCGAGGTCGACCACGGTCATGCCGGGCTTCAGCAGCTTGTCCTTGTCGTCGATCTCGGTCAGCTTGAAGGCCGCGCGGGAACGCCAGCCCTCGACCCGGGCCCGCTGCACGTAGGCGTCATTGACGTGCTCGGTAATCCAGGCCTTGGTGGTCTTGTTCTTCTTGACCTTCTGTTTGCTCTCGATCTTGCCGCTCACGTTACAATTCCACCATGACTGAAAACACCACCCCACTGAGCCCCATCCAGCGCCGTGCCCTGCGGGCCGCCGCGCATCATCTGAATCCCGTCGTTTCCATCAGCCAGAAGGGCCTGACGCCTTCGGTTCTGGCCGAAATCGACCGCTCCCTCAAGGCCCACGAACTGATCAAGTTGCGACTTTACGGCATCGAGCGCGAAAATCGCGCAACCTTGTTTACCGAAATCTGCACCGCGCTCAACTGTGCCGAGGTGCAGCACATCGGCAACCTGCTGGTGCTGTGGCGCGAAAACCCGAAGGATGCGTCTGCACAAGAGTCGGCGCCGGCGAGACGGCGCAAGGAGCCTCCGGCGACCAAAAAGCAGGCCGCGGCACGCAGCGAAGCGCGCAGCCGCAAGCGCTAACGTCCCCTGCCCCGTTCCTGTAACAGCACCAGTGCGATCCCGAGCAGGGATTGCACCAGGTAAAGCCCGCTCGACACCCCGTGCCAGGTACGGAAGCGATCGCGCAGCGCGCTTTCCATCACCTGGCGCGGCAAGGCATCGGCCTTGAGCTGCGCCAATATCGGCTGCACCCCGAAATGGCCGGCCACGGTCAGCGCCAGCATCAGCAGCACGATCCAGAACACGCCCGACTGCAGGGCGCGCCAGCCTTTGGCGAACAGGATAAACAGGATCAGGTAGGTCCCGCAGGCGATGCCGACCCAGGCCGTGACCGAGAACATCGCCCCGGCCACGTTGCCGGCCATGGCGCGATCCGCAAGCTGGGAGAACAGCACCGGCGCGGCAATGTAGCCGATCGCCAGCAAACTGCCGGCCCAGACGGCGATGCAAAGGCTGTAGAGCGCGCCGGCGAAGCGCATCAGATGTACTTGACGTCGAGTATTTCGTATTCCCGTCGCCCGCCGGGCGTCTGCACCTCGGCCACGTCGCCGGCGAACTTGCCGATCAGGGCGCGGGCGACCGGCGAGTTGAGTGACAGCATGCCGGCCTTGATGTCGGCCTCGTCGTCACCGACGATCTGGTAGGTCACCTTGCTGCCGTTGTCCATGTCTTCCAGTTCGACCGTAGCACCGAACACGACACGGCCATCGGCATCCAGCGATGCCGGATCGATGATCTGCGCATTGCCCAGCTTGCCCTCGACTTCCTTGAGGCGGCCCTCGATGAAGCCCTGGCGCTCCTTGGCGGCGTCGTACTCGGCATTCTCCGAGAGGTCGCCATGCGAGCGCGCCTCGGCAATCGCGGCGATCACCGCCGGACGATCGATCGTCTTCAGCCGCTGCAACTCTTTTCGCAGCAATTCGGCGCCGCGCAGGGTAATCGGGAATTTGGTGCTCATGCCATCGTCTCCGCAGGGCAGCCCCAAGGGGACGACAAGTCAACCAACCGGAGCGGGCATAGCCCGCGAACCACTGTCACCCCCTTCCTCGGGAAGGGGGATGGGGGAAAGGTAGTGTTCATTTCAATTCCGCGTGCAAGGCCTGCAGGGAGTAGGTTTCGAGCCCGTCGTGGCGCATCCCGGCACAGGCGGCACGGCCGCCTTCGATGGTGGTAAACAAGGTCACCTTGGCGCCCAGCGCGGAGGTGCGGATCGAACGCGAATCCGCGATCGCGGCGCGTTTCTCCTCGACGGTATTCACAATCAGGACTATTTCATTGTTCTTGATCATATCGACGATGTGCGGCCGGCCTTCGGTGACCTTGTTCACCAGGACCACCGGAATGCCCGCGGCGTCGATCGCGCCCCCGGTTCCCTTGGTCGCCACCAGTGCAAAGCCGAGTTCGTGCAATTCGCGCGCGACATCGACGGCCTTCGGCCGATCGGCCGGCTTGACGCTGATGAAGACCTTGCCGGACCTCGGCAGCCGCGTTCCGGCGGCGAGCTGCGACTTGACGAAAGCCTCGCCGAAGGTACGGCCAACGCCCATCACTTCGCCCGTGGATTTCATTTCCGGGCCGAGGATGGTGTCGACGCCGGGGAACTTGATGAAGGGGAACACTGCTTCCTTCACCGAAAAATAAGGCGGGATGATCTCGCGCGTCACACCCTGGTCGGCCAGGCTGCGCCCGGCCATGCAGCGCGCCGCGATCTTGGCCAGCGGCAGGCTGGTGGCCTTGGAAACAAACGGCACGGTGCGCGATGCGCGCGGATTGACTTCGAGCACATACACCACGGCATCATCGCCGCGGCCCTGGATCGCGAACTGCACGTTCATCAGGCCGACGACATTGAGGCCCTTGGCCATCATCTCGGTCTGCCGGCGCAGTTCGTCCTGAATTTCCGGACACAGCGTGAAAGGCGGCAGCGAACAGGCCGAGTCGCCCGAATGCACACCCGCCTGCTCGATGTGTTCCATGATGCCGCCGATCAGCACCCGCGTGCCATCGGACAGGGCATCGACATCGACCTCGGTGGCGTCGTTGAGGAAACGGTCGAGCAGCACCGGTGAATCGAAGGAAACCTTGATCGCGTCGCGCATGTAGCGCTCGAGATCCTTCTGTTCATGGACGATTTCCATGGCGCGGCCGCCCAGCACATAGGACGGGCGCACCACCAGCGGATAGCCGATCTCGGCCGCGAGTCGAATCGCGTCCGGCTCGGTACGCGCCGTGCGGTTGGGCGGCTGCTTCAAACCCAGATCGTGCAGCAGCTTCTGGAAGCGCTCGCGGTCCTCGGCGGCATCGATCATGTCGGGGCTGGTGCCGATGATCGGCACGCCGTTGGCTTCGAGTTCGCGCGCCCGCTTGAGCGGCGTCTGGCCGCCGAACTGGACGATGACGCCGGTCGGCTGCTCGACATGGACGATTTCAAGGATGTCTTCCAGCGTCACCGGCTCGAAATACAGGCGGTCCGAAGTGTCGTAGTCGGTGGATACGGTCTCCGGATTGCAGTTGACCATGATGGTCTCGTAGCCGTCCTCGCGCATCGCCAGCGCCGCATGCACGCAGCAGTAGTCGAACTCGATGCCCTGGCCGATGCGGTTGGGGCCGCCGCCGAGCACCATGATTTTCTTGCGCGCTGTCGGCCGCGCCTCGCACTCTTCCTCGTAGGTCGAATACATGTAGGCGGTCGCCGTCGAGAACTCCGCGGCGCAGGTGTCGACGCGCTTGTATACCGGACGGATGCCGAGTGCATGACGGCGCTCGCGCACCGCCGTTTCGCCGCTGGCGCCCGCCGCCGGGTCATGGCTGGCGTTGACCAGCGTACCGATGCGGCGATCCGAGAAACCCTTGCGCTTGAGTCCGCGCAGGGTAAGTGCATCGAGGTCGTCGAGGTTCTGCGAACACATCCAGGTTTCGGTGGTGACGATGTCTTCGATCTGCACCAGAAACCACGGATCGATCTTGGTCAGGTCGAACACCTGCTGCAGCGTATAGCCCTCGCGAAAGGCCTGGGCCACGTACCAGATGCGCTGCGGGCCGGGGCTGGCCAGCTCGCGGTTGATTTCCTCCTGGTCGGCCTCGATCTGGTCGAAGCCATAGACGCTGACTTCCAGCCCGCGCAGGGCCTTCTGCATCGATTCCTGGAAGCTGCGGCCGATCGCCATGACCTCGCCGACCGACTTCATCTGCGTCGTCAGGCGGTCATTGGCCTGGGGGAACTTCTCGAAAGCGAAGCGCGGCACCTTGGTCACCACGTAGTCGATCGAGGGCTCGAAGGACGCCGGCGTAGCGCCGCCGGTGATGTCGTTCTTCAGTTCGTCCAGCGTGTAGCCGACGGCCAGTTTGGCCGCCACCTTGGCGATCGGGAAGCCGGTGGCCTTCGAGGCCAGCGCCGATGAGCGCGAGACGCGCGGATTCATCTCGATCACCACCATCGCGCCGTTCTTCGGGTTGATGGCGAACTGCACGTTGGAGCCGCCGGTATCGACGCCGATCTCGCGCAGCACGGCGATGCTGGCGTTGCGCATGATCTGGTATTCGCGGTCGGTCAGGGTCTGCGCCGGGGCGACAGTGATCGAGTCGCCGGTATGCACACCCATCGGATCGAGGTTCTCGATCGAACAGATGATGATGCAATTGTCCTTGTGGTCGCGCACCACTTCCATCTCGTACTCTTTCCAGCCGAGCAGGGATTCCTCGATCAGCAGTTCCTTGGTCGGCGAGGCTTCCAGGCCGCGCTTGCAGATCTCGACGAACTCTTCCTGGTTGTAGGCGATGCCGCCGCCGGAGCCGCCCATGGTGAAGGACGGCCGGATGATGGTGGGGAAGCCCATGGCGCCCTGCACCTGCTGCGCCTCTTCCATGCTGTGGGCGATGCCCGAGCGCGCCGAACCAAGGCCGATGCGGGTCATGGCCTGCTTGAACTTCTCGCGGTCCTCGGCCATGTCGATGGCCTCGCGCGAAGCGCCGATCATCTCGACGCCGTATTTTTCCAGCACGCCATGCTTGGCCAGGTCGAGCGCGCAGTTCAGCGCCGTCTGGCCGCCCATGGTCGGCAACACGGCGTCGGGCCGCTCCTTGGCGATGATGTTTTCCAGCACGCGCCAGGTGATCGGCTCGATATAGGTGACGTCGGCCATTTCCGGGTCGGTCATGATCGTCGCCGGATTGGAATTGACCAGGATGACGCGGTAGCCCTCTTCACGCAGGGCCTTGCAGGCCTGGGCACCGGAATAGTCGAACTCGCAGGCCTGGCCAATGATGATCGGGCCGGCGCCGATGATGAGGATGGAATGTATGTCGCTACGCTTGGGCATGATTCCCGCCTGTCAATTCAAGGTCGAATCGGCGAGTCTGGCGCCAAATCCGATAAACATGGCGCCAACCCCGCCGGTGGCGCTCGCCGCAAGCCGTCGCCGGGTGCGGAACTGCTGCGCCAGATGGGCGCCACCGAAGATCAGCAGGGAAAGATAGACGCCGCTGATGATCTGGCAGATCAACCCGAGGATGGCGAAGGACAAGGCCGGATAGGCGTAGCCCGGATCGACGAACTGGATGAAGAAGGAGACGAAGAACATGATGGCCTTGGGGTTCATCAGGCTGATCGCGAGCGCCGCGCGGAAAGGTCGCGACGCATCGACCCGCGACGGTGTTGCGTCACTCGCTGCCGGTGCATGCCAGGTCGCCCACGCGGCACGCAGCAGGCCGATGCCGAGCCACGCCAGATAGGCGGCACCGATGTATTTGAGCACCATGAACAGCGCCGGACTGGCTTGCAGCAGGGAGGCCACGCCGGTCGCCGACAGCAGCATCAGGATCGCGTCGCCGGCAAATATCCCGCCGGCGCCCAGGTAGCCTGCACGCACGCCACGTTGCGAGGCCACGGAAAGCACGTACAGGGAATTCGGCCCGGGCAGCAGCACGATGAAAATCGTGCCCAGCACATAGGTCGTGAGATCGGTAATGCCGTAAAACATGGGCGCGTCAGACGGCCTCAGGTCGCCGGCCGCTGCGCGGCCATCGACAGGATGAAGCGGTCGAACAGGTAGGCCACGTCGTGCGGGCCCGGACTGGCTTCGGGATGCCCCTGGAAGCAGAAGGCCGGGCGGTCGGTCCAGGCCATGCCCTGCAGGCTGCCGTCGAACAGCGAGACGTGGGTCACTTTCACGTTCTTTGGCAGGCTTGCCGGATCGGCGGCAAAGCCGTGGTTCTGGCTGGTGATCAGGACCTGGCCCGATTCGAGATCCTTGACCGGATGGTTGGCGCCGTGGTGGCCGAATTTCATTTTCATGGTCTTGCCGCCCGCCGCCAGCGCCATCAACTGATGGCCGAGGCAGATACCGAAGACCGGCAAGCGCCGCTCAAGAAATTCGCGGATCGCCGCCACGGCGTAGTCGCAGGGCTCCGGATCGCCGGGGCCGTTGGACAGGAAAATACCGTCGGGATTGAGCGCCAGCACCTCGGCCGCCGGCGTTTGCGCCGGCACCACGGTGAGATCGCAGCCGCGCGAGGCCAGCATGCGCAGTATGTTGCGCTTGATCCCGAAATCGTAGGCGACGACCTTGAAACGAAAGTTTTCGGGATGCGCAAAGCCGGCACCGAGCTGCCACTCGCCTTCGCGCCAGGGATAGGACTGCGGCGCACTGACCACCTTTGCCAGATCCATTCCGGCGAGACCGGGAAAACCGCGGGCCTGAGCAATGGCCGCATCGGCATCGAGATGCTCGCCGGCCATCAGACATCCGGCCTGGGCACCCTTTTCGCGCAGGATGCGGGTCAGCTTGCGGGTGTCGATATCGGCCAGGCCGAGCACATTCGCGTCACGCAGCCAGGCGTCCAGCGTCTGTTCGCTGCGGAAATTCGAGGCCAGCATGGGTAGATCGCGAATCACCAGACCGGCGGCATGAACGCGGGAGGCTTCGCAGTCCTCGCGATTGACGCCGTAGTTGCCGATGTGGGGATAGGTGAGGGTGACGATCTGGCTTGCGTACGACGGATCGGTCAGGATTTCCTGGTAGCCGCTCATTGCGGTGTTGAACACCACTTCGCCGACGCTGGCGCCACTGGCGCCTATGCCCTTGCCTTTGAACACCGTTCCGTCGGCCAGGGCAAGAAGGGCAGGCGGAAAGTGAGGCACGATGAGGCTCCCGGAACAAGACATGCTGCAATCGGAACCGGACACGGCTTGATTCACATGGCGTCCGGCAAACCTTCGGATTATATCTTGTCGCGTCGCCCATCGCAAATTCGCGCGGGGCAACGCAGCCGGCCACCGTACCTGCCGACTTACTTCAGGCCCAGCACATCCTGCATGTCGAACAGGCCATGCTCGCGGCCGCTCATGAAACGTCCGGCACGCAGGGCACCCTGCGCATAGGGCATGCGGCTGGCCGACTTGTGGGTGATCTCTATCCGTTCGCCGGCACCGGCGAACAGCACCGTATGGTCGCCGACGATGTCGCCGCCGCGGATGGTCGAAAACCCGATCTGCGCCGCCGGCCGCTCGCCGGTATGGCCTTCGCGACCATACACGGCGCATTCGGCCAGGTCGCGGCCCAGTGCGGCGGCCACCACTTCGCCCATGCGCAAGGCGGTGCCGGACGGCGCGTCCACCTTGTGCCGATGATGGGCCTCGATCACCTCGATGTCGTAGCCTTCGTTGAGGATGCGTGCCGCGACGTCGAGCAGGCGGAACACCGCATTGACGCCCACCGCCATGTTCGGCGCGAAGACGACGGGAATGTCGCGCGCGGCCTCTTCGATGGCGCGCTTGCCCTGCGCCGAAAAACCGGTGGTGCCGATGACCAGGCCGACCTTGTGGCGCCGGCAGGCGTCGAGATGCTGCAAGGTGCCCTCGGGCCGGGTAAAGTCGATCAGGCAGTCGGCCACCGCCAGCGCGGCATCGAGGTCGGCCGTGATCCTGACGCCGCAAGGCGCGCCGACCAGCTCGCCGGCATCCCGGCCGATGAACGGACTGCTGCCGTGCTCGAGCGCAGCCGCCAGCGTGGCGCCCGCATCCTGCTGCACCGCCTCGATCAGGGTACGGCCCATGCGCCCGGAACTGCCGGCGATGGCATAGCGGATATTTTCCATGCCTTACTTCTTCTCTGGAGTATCGGTGGCCGTGGTAGCGGCCGTGGCCGGTCCCGGAATGTCGATGACCTGGGCCGCCGGCCGCGGCGCATCGACCCTGGAACTGTCCTCGGCGACGACGTCACCGGCGATCCGCGTCAGCTTGTTGTCCTGGAAAAACACCGTCATCACGCGCTGCTGCACCTCGCCGTGACCCGGCCGGAAGCGATAGACGTAGTCCCAGCGGTCAACGTGGAACATGTCCGCCACCAGCGGCGAGCCGAGAATGAAACGCACCTGCTCGCGGGTCTGGCCCGGCTTCAACTGCGCCACCATTTCCTGGGTGACGAAATTGCCCTGACGCACATCGATGCGATAGGGCGTCAGGTAGCTGGTGATCTGTGGCGTGTTGGAACAGGCCGCCAGAAACGGCAGGAGCAGCAGGATTCGCTTCATCGGGGAATTCCGGAAAAACCACTAATTGGAGATGGCTGCCCAATTCCAGCAAGCCTCGTCTTGGTCCGACGGCTTTTTCGCAATCGGGGCGCGAAAACTATATCATAGCTGCCCGCCCACCCATGCGCGTCCCTGAGCGGTTCCACGCCTGCCCATATAGCTCCATGACCCATCCCGACGACCTGAAGAGTATCGGCCTCAAGGCAACCTACCCGCGCCTCAAGATCCTCGACCTGTTCCATAAACTGCAGGACGAGGGCTCGCCGCGCCATGTCACGGCGGAAGACGTCTATCGCCACCTGCTGGCCGACGGTTTGGACATCGGCCTGGCTACGGTCTATCGGGTGCTGACCCAGTTCGAACAGGCGGGCCTGTTGCAGCGTCACCACTTCGAATCCGGCAAGGCCATCTTCGAACTCAACGAAGGCCAGCACCACGACCACCTGGTCTGCGTCGATTGCGGACGGGTCGAGGAGTTCTATGACGCCGCGATCGAGAAGCGTCAGCAGAAAGTCGCCGAGGAACGCGGCTTCACGGTTCGCGAACACGCTCTGTACCTCTACGTCGAGTGCCATAAGACCGCCTGTCCGCATCGCAAGTAGCCGTAGCGCTCATGGCTTCGATGAACCACTCGGCATCATGAAATACCTTGCCTTTGCCACGCCTCAAGCTGGCAAATGGTCCCGCCCCCTCCCATCCGCTGCGCGGCCCACGGCTGGCTTTGCACAGCCAGCCGGCTGCGGCGGCGCGACGCGTGCGTCGCAAATTCCCGCCTCGCCCCCCTCGCGGGGGAGGCTATTAATCGGCTCGCTGCGCTCGAACCTGGCACAGCGCCCTTGGCGATATATTTCACGTTAATTTGGAAGCCTTCCTCACCTCGACCACGCTGGTCGCCATCGCCGAAATCGGCGACAAGACCCAGTTGCTGTCCTTCGTGCTCGCGGCACGGCTGAGGAAGCCCTGGGCCATCATCGCCGGCATTTTTGTGGCAACGGTGCTCAACCACGCCCTGGCCGGATCGGTCGGCGTCTGGCTGGCGCAACTGATCGCGCCGCAATGGCTGCCGTGGATCACCGGTGCGGTGTTCATCGCCTTCGGTCTCTGGGCGCTGCACCCGGATTCGCTCGACGAAGATCCGAAGATCCACCCGGCCGGTGCCTTCGTCACCACCACGATCGCCTTCTTCATCGCCGAAATGGGCGACAAGACGCAGTTCGCCACCGTGGCGCTGGGTGCCCAGTATCAGGGAGCGCTGTTCGCCGTGGTGATGGGCACCACGCTGGGCATGATGCTGGCCAATGTGCCGGCGGTCATCGTCGGCGAAAAGCTGGCCAAACGCCTGCCGTTGCACATCATTCGCTGGATCGCCGCCGGCGTGTTCATCGCCACCGGAATCTACACCATGCTCGGCGCGCCTGCGCTGCCGGGCTAGGCGCAACTAGGCCACGCCGAGCATTTCCGCCGCATGGCGGCGCGTGGTGTCGGTGATCTTCTCGCCGCCGAGCATGCGCGCGATCTCGCCGACGCGGGCGTCCCGATCGAGCACGCTGACCGACGAGGTCGTCGTGCCGCCTCGGGTTTCCTTGGCAATCGACCACTGCCAATCGGCCTGGGCCGCCACCTGCGGCAAGTGGGTCACGCACAGCACCTGGCGGTTCTTGCCCAGTTCGCGCAGCATGCGGCCGACGATTTCGGCAACGCGACCGCCGATGCCGACATCGACCTCGTCGAAAATCAGCGTGCCGGCAAGGTTGGCCTGGCTGGCGATGACCTGCAAGGCCAGGCCGATGCGCGACAGTTCGCCGCCCGACGCCACCTTGGCCAGTGCCCGCAGCGGCTGGCCGGCATTCGCGGAGACGCGGAACTCGACATTCTCCAGGCCGCACGAGGCGCCCTCGGGCAGCGGCTCCAGCGCAATCTCGAAACGCCCGCCGGCCATGGCCAGTTCCTGCATGCCGGCCGTCACCGCGGCGGACAGAATCTTGGCGGTCTTGGTGCGCAAGGCGGAAAGCTGCTTTGCCACGGTGCGAAATGCGGCTTCGGCCTGGCGCTCGCGCTCGGCCAGCGCGGCCGGATCAGCGCGCAGCGTGAGTTCGGCCAGCCGCGCCTGCAAGTCCTGCAGCAGGGTGGGCAATTCCTCGGGCGTGACGCGATGCTTGCGCGCCATCTGCGTCACGGCGTCGATGCGGTTGTCGAGTTCCTTGAGCCGCGCCGGGTCGAGCTCCAGGCGGTCCTGGTAACGCCGTAGCGCCAGCGCCGACTCTTCGAGCTGGATCAGCGCACTTTCGAACAGTTGCGCGGCTTCGCCCAGGGCCGAGTCGAAGCCGGTCAGTTCGGACAGCCGTGCCCCGGCATGCTGCAGCATGGGCAGGCTCGCTGCCTCGCCTTCCTCCAGCGCCGCCAGCGCCATGCCGGCGCCTTCCAGTAGCGCATTGGCATTGCCGAGGCGACGCTGTTCCTGTTCGGTTTCCTGCCAGTCGGCGGCATCGAAGGCCAGGGCGACCAGTTCCTTGACCTGCCATTCGAGCAGTTCGCGCTCGCGCACTGTGGCTTCGACATCCTTCTCGGCCGCCTGCCGCGCTTCGCGCGCCGTGCGCCATGCGCCGTAGGCGGCGGCGACGTCGCGCGCCAGCGCCTGCGCCCCGGCGTGGGTGTCGAGCAAGTCGCGCTGGGCATCGCCGCGCAACAGCGAATGATGGGCATTCTGGCCATGGATGTCGGCCAGAAAGTCGGCCACTTCGCGCATCTGCCCAAGCGTCGCCGCGGCGCCGTTGATGTAGGCGCGGGAACGCCCGGCGCTGTCGATCACGCGGCGCAGCAGGCAGGCCTCGGTGTCGTAATCGCTGGCCCGCAACCAGGCTTCGAGTGCGCCGCCCGGCGCCACGTCGAACTCGGCGGAAATCTCCGCACGCTCGGCGCCGCTCCTGACCACCGTGGCGTCGGCGCGCTCGCCCATGGCCAGCGACAGCGCATCGACCAAGATGGATTTGCCGGCGCCGGTCTCGCCGGTGAGGGCGCCAAAGCCGGTGCCGAACTCGAGTTCGAGCCGGTCTACTATGACGAAATCGCGGATGATCAGGCGCAGGAGCATGTATTTGCAGCGTAACTAATGGCGGGGAGTCGAGCTCCAGTGCAGCTTCTCCCGCAGCATGGCGAAATAGCTGTAGCCGGGCGGGTGCAGCAGGATGATGTGGTGGCGCGACCGCACGATGCGCACCACGTCGCCGGCGCGCGCGTCGAAGCGCGTCTGGCCGTCGAAGTGCACCCGCGCGTCGTGGGGCGGCAGCAGGGCGATATCGATCGTGCAACTGTCGCTGACCGTGATCGGCCGGTTCGACAGCGCGTGCGGACACAGCGGCACGATGGCGATCCCGGCGATCGAGGGATGCAGGATCGGGCCGTTGGCGGATAGCGCATAGGCCGTCGACCCGGTGGGGGTGCACACGATCAGGCCGTCGGCGCGCAGGACGTGGATCAACTCGCCATCGACCTTGACGTCGAGTTCGATCATGCGGCCGATGTCGCCCTTGTTCACCACGACGTCATTCAAGGCCAGTGTTTGATAGGCACATTCGCCATCGCGCAGTATTTCAGCCTCGAGCAGAAAACGCTGTTCGCGGGAAAATTTCCCGTCGAGCAGGGCCGTGATGCTCTCGATCATCGCGCCCAGCGCGATATCGGTCATGAAGCCTAGCCGTCCCTGGTTGATGCCGACCAGCGGCACCGCGAAGCGGGCCAGGTGTCGGGCCGTATTGAGCATGGTGCCGTCGCCGCCGAGCACAATCGCCAGGTCGGCGCGATCGCCGATGGTCTCGTAGCCGGCCACCTCATAGCCATTGCTGCCCACCGCCGCCGCAGTCGCATCTTCCAGCAGCACGGCGATGCCGCGCCCCTTGAGGAAAGCCGCAAGCGACAGCAGGGACTCGGCGATTTCCCGGCTCTGGTACTTGCCGATCAGGGCGATGGTGCGAAATGCGCTGTTCATGCGAGCGATTAAACCACAATTGCCGGCGGCTTTTGGGCCACGGCCCGCCGGTCGAAGGCCGCTACGGAGACCATCGGCCGGACTGCTAGAATTGCCGCCATGCTCGATTACCGCGCGCAAACCCTGCTGAAGACCCTGATCGAACGCTATATCGCCGAAGGTCAGCCGGTCGGTTCGCGCACGCTGTCGAAATACTCCGGCCTGGAACTGTCGCCGGCGACGATCCGCAACGTGATGTCGGACCTGGAGGAAATGGGCTTCATCGCCAGCCCGCACACCTCGGCCGGACGCGTGCCGACGCCGCTGGGTTACCGGCTTTTCGTGGATTCCCTGCTGACCGTGAAACCCCTGCGCGGCAGTGAGCTTTCCGAGATCAAGGAAGCCATGCAGCCCGACCAGCCGCAGCTGGTGATCAGCCATGCCTCGCAGTTGCTGTCGCAGCTCACCGCGTTTGCCGGAGTCGTGGTAGCGCCGCGCCGGCAGCAGCCGCGCATTCGCCAGATCGAGTTTCTCAGCCTGTCCGACAAGCGCGTCCTGCTGATCATCGTCACCGCCGACGGCGACGTGCAGAACCGCATCCTCTTCACCCAGCGCAACTACAGCCCGACCGAACTGATCGAGGCGGCCAACTACCTGAACCAGAACTGCCTCGGCCTCGATTTCGACCAGGTACGCGCGAGGGTGGTGGAGGAACTGCGTCAGTTGCGCGCCGACATGTCGGAGCTGATGACCGCCGCGCTCGACGCCGGCAACCAGGCCATCTCCGACACATCGACGCAATACGTCATCAGCGGGGAGCGGAAGTTGCTCGACGTCGAAGACCTCTCGTCCAACATGACGCGCCTGCGCCGCCTGTTCGATCTGTTCGAGCAGCGCACCGGCTTGGCCCAGCTGCTGGAACTGTCCAGCCGCGCCGAGGGCGTGCAGGTGTTCATCGGCGGCGAATCCGGCATTGCCCCGCTCGACGAATGCAGCGTGGTCGCCGCCCCTTACGAGGTCGACGGCCAGATTGTCGGTACCATCGGCGTCATCGGCCCGACTCGCATGGCTTACGAACGCGTGATCCCGATCGTGGACATCACCGCCAAGCTGCTCTCCTCGGCGCTCTCCGCGCCCTGATCGTCCATTTCATCGAGCCTCATGCCCCGCTACGCCCCCGAACCTGCGCCGAATCACGGCGCTCCGCGCCGCACCGCCGTCCTGCTGGTGAATCTCGGCACTCCGGAAGCACCGACCGCAGCCGCCCTGCGGCCCTATCTCAAGCAGTTCCTGTGGGACCCGCGCGTGGTCGAAATTCCGCGCCCGGTCTGGTGGCTGATCCTCAATCTCTTCGTGCTCAACCTGCGTCCGGCGAAGTCGGCGGCCAAATACGCCCAGATCTGGATGCCGGACGGGTCGCCGCTGAAGGTGCACACCGAGCGCCAGGCCAAGCTGCTGCACGGCTGGCTGGGGCAAGCGGGGATGCCCGAACTCGTCGTGGCATGGGCCATGCGTTATGGCCAGCCATCGATCGCCAGCGTCCTCGACCGCTTCAAGCGCGAAGGCGTCGAGCGCGTGCTGGTGCTGCCGCTCTACCCGCAATACGCCGCCAGCAGCACTGCCAGCGTGATGGATGACGTCGCCGACTGGATCAAGCGCAGTCGCAATCCCCTCGAGATTCGCTTTATCAAGCATTTCCACGACCACCCCGGCTACATCGCCGCGCTGGCCGCCAGCGTTCGCGAACACTGGGCCGCCAATGGCCTGCCCGACAAGCTGGTGATGAGCTTTCACGGCCTGCCACGCCGCTCGCTCGATCTGGGCGATCCCTATCATTGCGAATGCCGGAAAACCGGCCGCCTGCTGGCCGAAGCCCTGGGGCTGGCCGAGAACAAATACCTGATCACCTTCCAGTCGCGCTTCGGCAAGGCCGAATGGCTGCAGCCGTATACCCAGGCGACGCTGGAAAGGCTCGGCCGCGAAGGCACGGCGCGGGCCGATGTGATTTGCCCCGGCTTTGTTGCCGACTGCCTCGAAACCCTCGAAGAAATCGCCATGGAATGCAAGGCGGCCTTCCTTTCCTCCGGCGGCAGGGAATTCCACTACATTCCCTGCGTCAATGAACGGCCGGACTGGATCGCCGCCCTGGGCCAGGTTGCCTCGACCCACCTCGCCGGCTGGCCGCTGGCAAGCCAGACCGATCCGGCAGCGGCAGTCCGTGCCAGGGCGCTGGGCGCCCAGAGCTAGAATCTGTCGACAATCATGAAACAAACCAGGACCGCCGGGATTCGGCACGGTGCATTTCAGCAGACCCTTAATTTCAGGAGTGATCCATGCGTGCTTTAATAATTACTTTGGCATTTGCCGGATGGGCCATGCTCGCTTCGTCGGCTGCGACGGCCCAGGAATACGTGACCAACAGTGCGGATATCGTCAAGGCCGCCAACTGGGAAGCCATGCAAACCGTGAATGTCGAGCTCAGCGAACACGATTTCGAACCCAAGCATCTGAAGCTCAAGGCCGGCCAACCTTACCGCCTCGTCATCAAGAACACGGGAGAGGCCGATCACTACTACACCGCCGCCGAGTTCTTCCGGTCGATTGCCTGGCGCAAGGTGCAAACCCCCCGGCCGCATGGCGGCGAAGTCAAGGCGCCGTATTTCACGGCTGTCGAGGCCTACAAGAAGGGCGGCACCGTCGAACTGTTCTTTGTCCCGGTCAAGAAGGGAAGTTTCGAAGTGGTGTGCACCATCGACGACCACAAGGAAAAGGGCATGACCGGTTCGATAAGCGTCGATTAGGCCACACCCGACGGCATTGACTTCCGCCTCGGACATGAAACTGCCGCTTGCCGCCGCTATGCTTGCCTGGTCCTGCGCGACATGGGCCCAGGCGCCGTTGCCGATCCCGGTGGTCAACCTCGGCGCCGAGCCAAAAATCGACGGAAACCTCGGCGAATGGGGCAGCGCCGGCTGGATTCGGGTACCGGTCGTTCCGGCACTGGAAAAGGCGGACCGTGCCAAGTATGGCCTCGATCCGAACGACGACAGGAACCAGACCGGCAGCCTCACGGTGCAACTGAAAGCCGGGGTATTCGGCGGTCGCCTGTTCGTCGCCCTGAAGTATCCCGACAGCACCGAAGACACGGCTTCCCGGCACTGGGAGTGGCGCAACGACAAGTACGTCGAAGGCAAAGTGCGGGAAGACATGTTCGCCCTGCGCTTTCACATGAGCGGCGACTTCGACAAGAGCATGCTGAGCACCAGGGAGTACCGCGCGGACGTCTGGCTGTGGTCGGCTGCCCGCACCAACCCGAGCGGGATTGCGGAAGACATGACGCATCTGGTGACGAGGCGCATGATCGAAGATGCTGCCGAATACGAGCCGGCAGACAAGAAGACCATCTACATCAAGAAGTCGCGCGATGCCGGCAACGCTCCCTACAAGTTGCTGCCGCGACCGAAAGAGCACCGCGGCGACAAACTGCCGTCCTTCGAAACCGGCACCGCCACCGGCAGCTCAGCCGATGTCGCAGCCAGGGGTCGCTGGACGGCGGGACACTGGCAGCTTGAGTTCGCGCGCGCCCTCGTCACCGGCAACGCCGACGATGCGGCGTTCAAGCCGGGGCAGAAGATTCTCGGCCAGATTGCCGTCTTCAACCAGGGTTACGCCGAGCACAAGAGCGTGTCGGAACTGCTGCTGTTCGACTTTTCAGAGATCAAGTAGCGCCCCGGCGAATCAGCCGGCCAGCATCTCCGGCGTAGCCAGCGTGCAGCGGTTGCGCCCGCCTTCCTTGGAACGATACAGCGCGAAGTCGGCGGCCTCGATCAGCGCCTCGGGGGTTTTCGCGTCGATCAGCGGGAAGCAGGCAATGCCGAGGCTGATGGTCACCGTGAGGCCATCGACCTTCATCGCCTCGACGTCGAGGCGCAGGCGCTCGGCAACGTGCAGGGCGCCCTCGCGGTCGGTGCCCGGCAGTATCACCACGAACTCTTCGCCGCCATAGCGGCACGGAACGTCATACTCCCGCAGCGTCTGCTTCATCATCTTGCCCAGCATCTGCAGTACCCGATCGCCCTGATCATGGCCGTGGGTATCATTGAATTTCTTGAAGTGGTCGGCGTCGAACATGACCACCGCCAGCGGCAGGCCGGTTTCGATGGCCCGGCCCAGTTCGATGCCGAGCGTGGCATCCAGATGGCGGCGGTTGAAAACGTCGGTCAGGGCGTCGGTGATCGACAGTCGCGCCAACTCCTTCAGCAGGGCCTGTTCCAGGGTGACGTCGCGCAACAGGGCGGCCGAGCCGAGCGGCGTGCCGGTTTCATCGCGAATCGTGGTGGCCGAGGTCAGCAACCAGCGCCCCTTGTACTCGAACAGCACCGGCTCGCGCGCCGGATTCGCATCATCGAGCATGGCCCGGAAACGCTCCGGCTGATCGATCACATTGAAAATGCCTTCGGCCCGGATCTGCTCGATCTTCTTGCCCAGCAGGTCCTCGGCGGCGTCATTGACCAGAACTACCTCGCCGCCGGCATCGGTGACGATGACGGCTTCCTGGGCGCCCTGAATCACCGAGTAGAGCTTCTCCTGTTCGCTCTTCATTTGCCGGTAGCTGCGCTGCAGCTCGGCCGTCATCTTGTTGAAGCTGCCGGCCATCCTGCCGAGTTCGTCACGCCGCGCCGATCTGACCTGGACGTTGAAATTGCCGCCGGTAACCTTCTTCATGGCGGCAGTAATGTCCTCGATCGGCTTGGCGACGAAGCGGCCCAGCATGTAGCCGGTGATCGCCATGGTCAGCACCAGCGCGACCACCAGCACGATCAGCGATTGCAGGCGCGCCTTCATCATGTCGCGTTCCGCCTCCGCCATGGAGGTCGTGAGCTTGATCACGGCCCGCACCTTGCCATTGCGTTCGTGGCATTCATTGCACTTCACGGTATGCGGAATCGGGTCGTAGAAATGCACGACCGTCCCTGCCGGCCCGGTGCCTACGCTCGCGGTAAGGATGACTTCCTCGCCCTCGATGGCATTCGCGACGCCGGGGTCGGTGAGCGCAAACACCTTGGGCGCCTCTGCCGGATCCTTGCGTCGCGGAAATTTCGTCTCGCCCAGCTTCTGGTTGACCTGGTCGATGGTCAGGTTGTCCAGATAGGCTTCCGTGCCGTCCACGCGGGCGATGCGAAAATCGATCACGCCGGGCAGGTTCTTCAGGCGCCGGGCAAAGTCCGGCATGACTTCGGCATGCTGTCCGGCCATGATGGTCTCGATATTCATCGCCACCGACTCGGTCAGGCGGTGCAGCGTCCGCTGGTAGTCGGCAAGGATCGAAGTCTCGACCGCGCGCGTGTAGAAATAGGCGATGGTGGTGAACCCCAGCGACAGCGCGAGGGCCAGCACGATCAGCAGCTTGTGGCGGATGCGGCGGATTTTCACGCTGTCGCTCCCGCCGTCATGACGCAGTTGCGGCCGCTATCCTTGGCCCGATACAGGGCCGCATCGGCGGCCTCGATCAGTTCTTCCGAACCCGCAACCTGGATCGCAGGATAGCCGGCAACGCCCAGGCTGACATGCACATTCAGCCCTTCGATCACGGTCTGCGCCACCTTGAGGCGCAGGCTTTCGGCCAGCTTCGCCGCCTCCTCGGCGGACATGCCCGGCAGGATCGCCACAAACTCCTCGCCGCCGTAACGGCAGGGATAATCGAAGGGACGCACCAGTTCGCGCAGACAGCGCGCCACCATCTGCAAAACGCGGTCGCCAAGATCATGGCCATGGGTGTCGTTGAAGCGCTTGAAATGATCGATGTCGAACATGATCACGGCGAGCGGGCTGCGGCCGCGCACGGCGCGGTTGTACTCGGTATGCAGGGTGGCATCGAGGAAGCGGCGGTTGTAAAGACCGGTCAGCGCATCGGTGGTCGCCAGGCGGCGCAACTCGTCCTGCAGGCGCCGCGCTTCGGTCACATCGCGCACCAAGGCCACGGAGCCGACGACCTGACCGGCCCCGGTACGGATCACCGCGGCATGGATCTCCAGGCTGCGCTGGCGGTACTCGAGATCCTGCGGCGTGCCCAGCCGCAGGCACTCCTCGATGAAGCCGCGATCCTCGACGATCTCGAAAAAGCCGCCGGCGACGATCTCTTCCATGCTCCTGCCGAGTAATTCAACAGCGGCAGGATTCACCAGCACCACCTTGCCGGCCACGTCGGTAACGATCATGCCTTCGGTCGCCGTTTCGATCACCGTGGTCAGCTTGTCCTGTTCGCGTCGCAGATTCCGGTCGGTCTTCTGCAGTTCCGTGACCATCAGGTTGAAGCTCGCGCCCATGCGTCCGATCTCGTCGCTGCCGCGCTCGGCGACCTTGTACTCGAGGTCGCCGCCGGAAATCCGGGCCATGGCGTAGGTGACCTTCTCGATTGGCCGCACCACGATGCGACCGAGCATGTAACCCGTCGCCAGCACGGTAACGAGCAGCGCCAGGCCCATGACGGCAATCGACTCCTGGCGCGCCTTCAGGGTATCGCGTTCCACCGCCGTCAGCGAAGTTGCCAGGCGCAGCACGCCGCGCACCGGTTTGGCCTTGCCATGGCACTTGTAACAGGATGACTGGTTCTTCAGTGGGGTCAGCAGGACCAGTTGCCGGTTGCCCGCGGCATCCTCGCCGTAAATCATGACCGGCTCGGTCGTGTCGACGGCACGCCGCAAATCGGGATCGTCGGGCTTCATGACCTGGGTGACGTGCTCGTCGTCACGGCGGAAGAATTCCTCTTCGCCGCGCCGCAGATTCACGGCGTCGATGGTCTGGTTGTCGCGAAAGGCCTCGACGCCATCGATGCGCAGGATGCGAAACTCGATGATCTCGGGGACTTTCTTGATGCGATCGGCGAACGCCTGCGCGATGTCCGCCGAACCGGCCAGCATTACGCTGTGCAAACCGGCGCTGACCGTGTCGTTGAGCTTGCGTACGGAAAACTCGTTCTGCTTCAGCAGCGTCTGTTCCTGGTGCCAGCTGAAGAAGCCAACGGTCGCGATCAGCCCCAATGTCGTGGCGAGCGCCACAACCAGAAGAATCCGGTACCTGATTCGGTCAAGCAACGGATGCCCCTTTCCACCGACGCCGCGACAGTAGTACCAAAGGAATATTCACCGGGGCGAGGCTAACCGATCCGCCGAACGCCCGCAAGCCTTGGCAGACGGCGTCTGCCGGCGTGAACGCCAGATGCGAATTCGCGCCGCGACGTTCGCCGTGCCGAGCCTTGGCTTGAATTTGCGGTGGCGGACCTTACATAAGAATGTACTGATATATGGAGAACCCCATGCCCGCACCAATGATCATCGTTTGTCCCCACTGCCACGCCGCCAACCGGATTCCCGCCGATCGCCTCGCCGACGGCGGCAGCTGCGGCAAGTGCAAGGCACCGCTGTTCGCCGGCGAGCCGCTGGAGCTCGGAGCGGCCAATTTCGATACCCACGCCGGGCGCTCGGACATTCCCTTGCTGGTCGATTTCTGGGCACCCTGGTGCGGCCCCTGCCGCAGCATGGCGCCGGCCTTCGCCCAGGCGGCGAAACAGCTCGAGCCGGAGTTCCGTCTGGCCAAGGTGAACACCGAAGAAGAGCAACAGCTCGCGGCGCGCTTCGGCATTCGATCCATACCGACCCTGGCCCTGTTCCGCAATGGCCGGGAAGTTGCGCGCCAGGCCGGGGCGATGGACGCCAACAGCCTGATCCGCTGGGTACGCAGTCAGGCGTGAATCCCGTCGCCCAAATAATTGTGCAGCCCGGGCCTTGAAGCCTGCTGATTCACCCTCATCTGCGTCGGGTTTCTTCAGGAGCCCGACCCATGCAGGAAAAATCCAGCACCTCCAGCCAAGACCCCGCAAGCTTGCAGGACGCCGCCGTGCCGCCAGCGCCGTCCGCAAGGGATACCGCCTCCGGTTCCGCCGGAGGCATAACTCCTGATCCGGCACCCGAAGTCACGGTGATGCCCAGCCTCGAAGACCTGCTCAAGGCCGCCGAACTCAAGGCCGCCGAGCATCACGACGCCTGGCTGCGCGCCAAGGCCGAAGGCGAAAACATTCGCCGCCGCGCCCAGGAGGATATCGGCAAGGCCGGCAAGTTCGCGGTCGAGAGGTTCTCCGGCGAGCTGCTGGCCGTCAAGGACAGCCTCGAAGCCGCCCTGGCCAGCGACAACCAGAGTGCCGAACACCTCAAGGAAGGTGTCGAACTGACCCTGCGCCAGCTGGTTGCGGCCTTCGAGAAATCCGGCCTGGCCGAAATCAGCCCGCTTGGCCAGAAGTTCGATCCGAACTTTCACCAGGCCATCGGCCAGATCGAAGCCCCGGACGACAGCACCGAAGCCAACACCGTGCTCAGCGTGCTGCAGAAGGGCTATGCCCTGCACGGCCGCGTGATCCGCCCGGCGCTGGTGATGGTTTCGAAAGCAAAAGCAGCACCAGCGGCTTGAAGCCACCCGCAATACCCCCATATCAGGCATAGAGATTCGCTGCGGGACATCCCCGGCGAGCAACATTTTTTAAAGGAAAAATCATGGGCAAGATCATCGGCATCGACCTCGGCACCACCAACAGCTGCGTCGCCATCATGGAAGGCGGCAAGCCCAAGGTCATCGAAAATGCGGAAGGCGCGCGCACCACGCCGTCCATCGTCGCCTACGCGGACGACGGCGAGATCCTCTGCGGCGCCGCGGCCAAGCGCCAGGCCGTGACCAACGCCAAGAACACCCTGTTCGCCGTCAAACGCCTGATCGGCCGCCGCTTCGAAGAGAAGGAAGTGCAGAAGGACATCGACCTGATGCCCTTCAAGATCGTCAAGGCCGACAACGGCGACGCCTGGGTCGAGGTGCGCGGCAACAAGATGGCGCCGCCGCAGGTCTCCGCCGAAGTGCTGCGCAAGATGAAGAAGACCGCCGAAGACTACCTCGGCGAGGAAGTCACCGAGGCCGTGATCACCGTGCCCGCCTACTTCAACGACAGCCAGCGCCAGGCCACCAAGGACGCCGGCCGCATCGCCGGCCTCGACGTCAAGCGCATCATCAACGAGCCGACCGCGGCCGCGCTGGCCTTCGGCATGGACAAGCAGGAAGGCGACCGCAAGATCGCCGTGTATGACCTCGGCGGCGGCACCTTCGACATCTCGATCATCGAGATCGCCGAACTCGACGGCGAGCACCAGTTCGAAGTGCTGTCGACCAACGGCGACACCTTCCTCGGCGGCGAGGACTTCGACCAGCGCCTGATCGACTACGTGGTCACCGAATTCAAGAAGGAACAGGGCGTCGATCTGAAGAACGACGTGCTGGCCCTGCAGCGCCTCAAGGAAGCCGCGGAGAAGGCCAAGATCGAACTGTCCTCGGCGCAGCAAACCGAATTCAACCTGCCCTACATCACCGCCGACGCCAGCGGGCCCAAGCACCTGGCGATGAAGCTGACCCGCGCCAAATACGAGTCGCTGGTCGAAGAACTGATCGAACGCACCATTGCACCCTGCCGCATCGCGATCAAGGATGCCGGCGTCAAGGTTTCCGACCTGACCGACGTGATCCTGGTCGGCGGCATGACGCGGATGCCCAAGGTGCAGGACAAGGTCAAGGAATTCTTCGGCAAGGAACCGCGTCGCGACGTGAACCCCGACGAAGCCGTGGCCGTCGGCGCCTCGATCCAGGGCGGCGTGCTGCAGGGCGAAGTCAAGGACGTGCTGCTGCTCGACGTCACCCCGCTCAGCCTGGGCATCGAGACCCTGGGCGGCGTGATGACCAAACTGATCCAGAAGAACACCACGATCCCGACCAAGGCGGCGCAGACCTTCTCCACTGCCGACGACAACCAGAGCGCGGTGACCATCCACGTGCTGCAGGGCGAGCGCGAGATGTCCAGCGGCAACAAGAGCCTCGGCCAGTTCAACCTGACCGACATTCCGCCGTCGCCGCGCGGCATGCCGCAAATCGAAGTCACCTTCGACATCGACGCCAACGGCATCCTGCACGTCTCGGCCAAGGACAAGGGCACCGGCAAGGAAAACAAGATCACCATCAAGGCCAACTCCGGACTTTCCGAAGCCGAGATCCAGGCCATGGTGCAGGACGCCGCGGCCCACGCCGAGGACGACCACAAGGCCCGCGAACTGGTCGACGCGCGCAACCAGTGCGACGCCATGGTGCATTCGATCAAGAAGTCGCTCGCCGAACACGGCGACAAGCTTGGTGCCGACGAAAAGTCCGCCATCGAAGCCGCGATCAAGGATGCCGAAGCCGTGCTGAAGGACGGCGACAAGGCCGCCATCGAAGCCAAGACCGAAGCGCTGGCCAAGGCCTCGCAGAAGCTCGGCGAGAAGATCTACGCCGAGACGCAGGCTGCCGCCGGTGCCGCAGGTGCGGGCGCGGGTGCCGGTAGCGGCGGCGGCGGCGCCGAAGCCAAGAAGGATGACGGCGACGTGGTCGACGCGGAGTTCACCGAGGTAAAGGACAAGAAGGCTTAAGACGGCTCTGACGCGCCGCCCTAAGTGGCCGAGTTGAAGCGGACGACTTCGTCGCCGCTTGACTCGGCCTTTGCACAAGCTTGACGGAATCGAAAAAATGGCAAAGAAGCGCGACTACTACGAAGTCCTCGGCGTCAATCGCGACGCCTCGGATGAGGACATCAAGAAGGCCTACCGCAAGCTGGCCATGAAGCACCATCCGGACCGCAATCCGGACAACCCGAAATCCGAGGAACAGTTCAAGGAGGCCAAGGAAGCCTACGAAGTCCTCTCCGACCCGCAGAAGCGGCCGGCCTATGACCAGTACGGCCATGCCGGGGTTGATCCGCAGGCGGGCGGGCCGGGCAACATGGGCGGCGGCTTCGCCGATGCCTTCTCCGACATTTTCGGCGACATCTTCGGCGGCGGCGGCCAGCGTGGCGGACGTTCCAACGTCTATCGCGGCGCCGACCTGCGCTACAACCTCGAAGTTTCGCTGGAAGACGCCGCGCGCGGCAGCGAAACCCGCATCCGCATCCCCACCATGGCGGAATGCGAGACCTGCAGCGGCAGCGGCGCCAAGAAAGGCAGCGAACCCAAGACCTGCCCGACCTGTGCCGGCCACGGCCAGGTACGCATGCAGCAAGGCTTCTTCTCGATCCAGCAAACCTGCCCGAAATGCCACGGCACCGGGCGCTACATCGCCGATCCCTGCGCCACCTGTCACGGCGCCGGCCGCGTCAAGCAGCACAAGACGCTGTCGGTCAAGATTCCATCGGGGATAGACGAAGGCGACCGGATACGGCTCACCGGCGAGGGTGAGCCCGGCGTCAATGGCGGCCCGCCGGGCGATCTCTACGTGCAGATCCATCTCAAGGCCCACGCGGTATTCCAGCGCGACCACGACGACCTGCATTGCGAAATGCCGATCAGCTTTGCGGTCGCCGCTCTCGGCGGCGAAATCGAAGTTCCCACGCTCGACGGCGTCGCCAAGCTCAAGGTACCGGCCGAAACCCAGACCGGCAAGGTGTTCCGCCTGCGCGGCAAGGGCATCAAGGGCGTGCGCTCAAGCAGCCACGGCGACCTGCTCTGCCACGTGGTACTGGAAACCCCGGCCAAGCTCACCGACCGGCAGAAGGAACTGCTGCAGGAGTTCGAGGAAATCAGCCAGGGCAATGCCGAGCGCCACAGCCCGCGCGCGCAAGGCTGGATGGATCGGGTCAGGGATTTCTTCGGCGGCTGAGGAGTTGCGGAAAGTGCGGCGCCGAGAGTCGGCGCTGGTGGCACGGCGACTTTGCCGGCGCCAGGCGCCGTACCACCGGCTCGTTGCGCAGGGTCAAGCTTGGGTAGACTCGCCGGGCGCCCTTCAACCGGTCCCCACACCATGGCAATCTGGCATACATCCTTTCCCCTCGACGAAGCCAACCGGCGCGGCCAGGGCTGCGCCAACAGCCACCTCGGCATCGAACTGATCGAGGCGGGCGACGACTACCTCAAGGCGCGCATGCCGGTCGACCAGCGCACGCGGCAGCCAGCCGGCGTGCTCCACGGCGGAGTGTCGGTCGTGCTGGCCGAGACGCTGGCCTCCTGGGCCGCCGCCTTTGTCGTCGATCCCGCCAAATTCCATTGTGTCGGCCAGGAAATCAATGCCAACCACATTCGCGCCGTGGCCGGCGGCTGGGTTTATGGCGTCGCGCGACCGGTGCATCTCGGACGCAGCAGTCACGTCTGGGACGTGCGCATCAGCGACGAGGCGGAAAGGCTGGTTTGCATCGCCCGCGTCACGATGGCGGTCCTCGCCACACCGATGCGCTACTGAGGGTCGCTCAGCGGCATCCCGATGCGGCCATCGACTCAGCGCTGAAGCGCTCAGGAGTCGGCGCCGGCGACACGGCGGCCCGACATCAGACGGCAGTTGCGCCAGGCAGAGCCAGGTATCGGGTCTCGAAGATCTCGGCCGGCAGCGGCTTGCTGAACAGGAAGCCCTGCATTTCGTCGCAGCCGAGCAGGCGCAGCAGGCGTTGCTGTTCTTCGGTCTCGACGCCCTCAGCCACCACTTTGAGCTGCAGCGCATGGCCCAGGTTGATGATGGTCGACACCAGCGCCAGGCCCTCGGGCCCGGCGGTCATCTCGACCACGAAGGAGCGATCGATTTTCAGCGTGTGCACCGGCAATCTGGCGAGGTAACTGAGCGAGGAAAAGCCGGTGCCGAAGTCATCGATGGCAATCCAGATGCCCATGGCGCGGATCGCCTGCAGGCTGGCGATGTTGCCCTTGACGTCTTCCATGATCACGCTTTCGGTGATCTCCAGTTCCAGCCCTGCCGCGGCCTGCGGGTCGATGGCGATCGCCTGCGCGATCTCCGCGACGAAGCCACGATTGCGCAGTTGCAGCGGCGACACATTGACCGCGATGCGCACGACCGGCAGGCCCGCGGCGCGCCAGCGCAGGTAGTCGGCAATGGCCTGGCGCAGTGCCCAGCGCCCGACCTCGTAGATCAGTCCGGTCTCTTCCAGGATCGGGATGAAGCGCCCCGGCGCTACCAGGCCGGTACGCGGATCGTTCCAGCGGATCAGCGCTTCGGCGCTGGTGAGCTTGCCGCTGGTGAGGCTCACCTTGGGCTGGTAGTGCAGCACGAATTCTTCATTGTCGAGCGCCTGGCGCAACTGGTTTTCCAGGCTGAGCTTGGCCGCGCCCGTGGCCGTCATGGTCCGGGTGTAGAACAGGTAGCGCTCGCCGCGGGCCTTGGCCAGCTTGAGCGCCGCCTCGGCGTTGCGGAACAAGGTCTCGGCGTCGGCGCCGTCGTCCGGAAACAATGCAATGCCGACCCGGGCAGTGATCCGGAATACCGACTCGCTGAGACGGAACGGATGATCGACCAGAGCTGCCATGGTTGTTTCGAGATGACGCGCCACGTCGCAATCCGGTTCCACTTTCGGCAGCACCACCACAAAATGGTCCGCACCCACGCGCGCCACCAGGCTGGCGTCGTCCACGTGGCTCGTCAGCCACTCCGCCACCAGCCGTAACAGCGCATCGCCGGCCGGCCGGCCGAGGCTGTCGTTGATGTTCTTGAAGCGTTCCAGATCGATCAGGAACACCGCCAGCTGATACCTGCCGGCCAGCGCGTTGCGCAGGTGCTGGGCCATCCGGTCCAGAAACAGGCTGCGATTGGCCAGCCCGGTCAGCGGGTCGTAGTAGGCAAGGTAGTTGAGCTTTGCCTCCTTCACGATATGGTCGATGGCGAACGCGATGTCGCCGGCCAGTTCGGTCAGCAGTTTCAGTTCATCTTCATCGAAGAAGCCGGCCTCCTCGGCATACAGCGCGAGCACGCCGACCGCCTCGCCGGAAACCAGCAGGGGCAGGATCGCCATCGAACGGGATCCGCGTTTCGCGTGTTCGTCCTTGAATACGACGGCGGGGTCGTTCGGCACGTCGTTGGTGAACACCGGTGTCTTGTCGCGAATCGCCCGCGCGCTCAGGGTATTTCCGCGCGGCGCCGGCTCCAGCAATGAAAAGCGCTGATTGACCAGCGTGCCGGCATCCAGTGTCGTTCCGGCTGCGGCGACTGGCACCAGTTCCATGGTGCCCCGGTCGATCAGACCGATCCAGGTCATGCGAAAACCGCCCTCCTCGACCGCGATCCGGCACGCCTCGTGAAACAGCGTATCTCGGTCGCGCTCGTGCACGATCAGCGTGTTGATGCCGCTCAGCACCGCATGCACGCGATTCAGCCGGCGGATCCGGTGCTCGGCGCCCATGCGTACGGTGATGTCGGTGGCGACGCCGCGATAGCCGGCAAAGCCGCCGCCGGCGTCGAAAAACGGTTCGCCGCTGGCCGCGACATACTTCAGGGTGCCATCGGTGCCCGGACGCCGGTACTCGAAATTGCGGAAGGGTTTGCGCGCCTGGAGCAAAGCCTTGTGTTCCTTCCAGCTTTCCGTAAGCGGCACGATTCCGGGAATCTCCCAGCGCTTCAGCCCGACCCAGCCAAGCTGTTCTGCGCCCCAGCCTGCGACGTGGTCGCCACCGGAAAAGGTGACGAAGCGCAACGACTCGTCCTGCTGCCAGTACCAGTCGGTGGAAAGTGCCGTCAAACTGCGGAAGCGCGCCTCGCTTTCACGCAATTCCTGCGTCGCCCGCTTGCGTTCGGTGATGTCGCGGACCAGCGTGATGATGGTCCAGCGCTCGCCCGAGCGTTGCGCGTGGCGCCGCAGTTCGACCCAGGCCTGTGAGCCGTCCTTGCGCTGGCGCAATAGCTCCAATGGCTCTGCATCGGCACCGCTGGCAATGATCGCGTCGTAGGTGCGCTCAAGCTCGGCACGCGAAGTAGCCAGCAATGCCGCCGGCCCGAGCGCCAGCAGTTCCTCGCGCGTCTGGTCCTGCATGCGACAGGCGGCGTCGTTGACGTGAATGAAACGCATGCTGGTCCGATCCACCAGATAGATCGCGTCAGCGGTAGCGTCCATCGCCGAGCTGAAACGCTTCAGGCTGTCCTCGCCTTGCTGCCGCTGTGCTTCAATTATCTTGAGCGTCTTCTCGTGTTCGAGGTTGTCGAGGGCAAACGACAGATTGGCCGCCAGGTCGGCCAGCAGTGGTGCCTCTTCGGCATCGAAGTAGTCCGGCTCACCGGCAAACAGGGCGATCACCGCCTCCGGCCGCCCCGCCAGCGTCAAGGGAAAACACCCCATTGACCTGTACCCGCGTTGCAACAACACCTCGCGGCGCGGCGCCAGCGAGGGCTCCGTCGCAATATCGTTGCAGATCACGGTTTGCCCCAGCCGCAACGCGCGGCAGGCAGGGGGCTCGCTTTCCTTGGTCGCGCCGCGCGCGCTCAACTTGATCGAACTGACATAGCCATGGTCGGCGCCGTGCCAGGCGATTATCTGGCCATCCAGGGTTTGCGGATCGATCACGCCGATCCACGCCGTCCTGAACGCACCCACCTCGACCGCGATGCGGCAGGCCTCGCGGAACAACTCGTCGCGATCGTGCACGCGCACGATCAGCGCATTGATGCCGCTCTGCACCGCATACACGCGGTTAAGGCGCAGGATTCGGGCCTCGGCCAGCTTGCGCTCGGTGATGTCGATGTGCATGACCACGACGCCATGCGGAGGTTCGTCGGCGAGGGGCGTCACCCTCATCAGGAACCAGCGCTGTTGCGTCGGCGAATGACAGGGATACTCGGCAGAAAACCCCTCTGCTGCTCCGGCCAGCACGGAACGAACGCCTGCGGCTACCTGATCCGCCTTGGCTGCGTCGTCTCCTCGCGCGCTGTCACAGATCTCGAGGTAGTTGACGCCGATCGCGTATTGCGGACCCTCCAGCGCATTCGCGCTGGCAAATGTTCGCCAGCCCTGGTTCACCGAAATGATGGTTCCGCGGACATCGAGCAAGGCGACATGCGCCGGCAGCGCATCGAGAATGGCGGCCTGCTTGGCGGCCTCACTGTCACGCAACTGCTCCTGGATGTGGCGCAAGAGGAATGTGCGGCCTTCGCGATCGGCGACGCCATCCACCTCGCCGGAGGTCAGGTGCTCAAGGCGCTGCCCGGTCAGGTGCAGCGTTTCGATCAGGGCGAATATCTCCTCGTCCGGGCCCGGCAAGGGCGCTGGCGTGACCGGTTTCATGCCGCGATGTCGGCCAGCCCCAGCGCGAGCAACACGGTCTGAGTCCGGCTCAGGGTGCCGATGATTTTTCGCACGGGCAGCGGCGTCAGGACCACCAGGGTCGGGGTCATGAAAATGCTTTCGGCCAGTGCGCGCCTGGGTTCGCGGAATACGTCGATGATCTCGATCTCGTGCCGATCCCTCAGGTGTATCTGGCAGAGCGCGGCAAGGTTGGCGACGGCCTGCATCGAATTCGGCGCCTCGCCGGCGACATACAGCCGGAACCGAAACATGGAGCGACGGCTCATGGCGGTGTCGCCTTGCCTGCCGGAATCGTCGCGTCGGCGCCGCGCAGTTCCTTCATCTGGTCGCGGCCGCGCGACAACTCGCCCTCGTGGCTCTGCGTGGAACGGACCAGCAAGGCCTTCTCGACCTGCTTGGCAACGAGTTCGGTCTGCAGCGACTTGACGCGCACTTCGAGTTCGGCTTCCTCGGCATCGAGCCTGACCCGCTTGAGCTTCGCGGCGGTTTCGCTGGCCTCGTGCGCGACCCGTTCGGCGCGTTCCTTTTCCCAGCGCAGCGTACCCATCAGGACCTCGCCGCCGGCGGTGTAGGTGTCGGCCAGGGTCACCCCCGCGTCGCTCAGGATCAGTTCCCGCACCTGGTTCGAATGCGTCGTGCCGCGCGACTTGACGATGGACAAACCGCGATTGCGCTCGCCGGCCTGGATCAGGTAATTGAGATGGATCCAGGTATCCACCAGCGCCGAGATCTGCAGCTGCGAGCCGCCCTCTCCCTGGCCGGACATCTCGTCGAGCAGGCTGGTGCAGACCAGGGTGGTGCCCTCGCCCTTGGACCAGTCGATCAGGCGATCCGCCACGCTCTGGGTGCTCAGGTCATTGCCGGATTTGGACCATGCGGATACCGGATCGATCACCACGCAACGGGCGCCATGTTCCTTCGCCAGCGCCTTGATGCGCACCAGGTAGGTCTCGGCGCTGCCGGTGATGGCGCGGGCCGAGATCATGCGCAGGCAGCCGTTCTTGACGTAACGATCGAGCCGGATGCCGACCGAGCGCAGGTTGCGGATCACCTCGGTGCTGTTCGTGTCGAAGCAGACGAACATGGTGCGTTCGCCGCGCAGGCAGGCCGCCTCGGCAAATGCACCGCTCAGGGTGGTCTTGGCGGTACCGGAAAAACCCGTGATCAGAATGCTGGCGCCGCGGTAATAGCCACCGCCGAGCATGGTATCGAGCCGTTCTATGCCGCTCGCCACGCGTTCGTTGCTGACCTTGGCGTCGACGCGGCTCAGCGTGTGGGCGACGGCGACCTCGAAGCCGTTGTTGCCAATCAGGAAGGCCGATTCATTTTCGTCGAAGCCCGAGCCGCGATACTTTTGCACGCGCAGACTGCGCTGCGAGACACCCAGCACCACGCTGTGGTTCAGCATCACGGCGCAATCCACCATGAACTGCATGAAACTGAAGGGCTGCAGGCTGACGGTACTCCTGTCTTCGCCGCCCGCCTTCAGGGTGATGATGCCGGTCAGTTCGCGCGCCAGCAGCCACTCATGCAGGCGGTATATTTCGCGGCGCTGCGTCGCCTGGTCGGGCAACAGGGCCAGGACGACATCGAGGGCATCGAACACGATGCGCCGCGCACCCATGATCCGGGTCTGGGCTTCCAGCGCGGCGAGCAGGCCGCAAAGATCGAAATCCCCCGCCTGGACCAGGTCGGACATCGGCTGCGCGTCCACGAAATACAGTTTTTTCTTTTGCAGGGCCGCGAGATTCCAGCCGAAGCTCTCGGCATTGGCCACGATGCGCGGCGAAGATTCCTCGAACGCGACGAAGATGCCGGGCTCCTTGCAATTCTGCGCACCATGCACCAGAAACTGCAGCCCGAGAATCGTCTTGCCCGAGCCGGGTCCGCCCACCAGCAGCGTGGTACGACCGCGCGGCAGGCCGCCGCCGGTGATCTCGTCGAAGCCGGCGATACCGGTCGACGCCTTGGCCGAGGCTGTTCCGGCGGCCCCCCTGGCGGATTTCATGTCTGCTCGTCCAGGCAGCACCACTGGCGCAGCCACTGCGATGGCGTCACGCCAGGCATCTCCGCTGCTGCCTTGCCGGCAGTTTGTTCGACGGTCGGCAGCCGTCGTCTTTCAGGCATCGCGTGGGAAGGATAGACCAATGCCTTTGGATCGCGGCCGGAATACGAGCTCGGCCATTGCGGACTGCACCCGACCTCGCGGTCGGAAACATCCGCCTCCGGATTGATTGTGGGCATGATTTGCCTCCTGCGTTGAACTTGCAGGATTGCCCTTTCCAATGTCATAGTCTGTGCGCCAGCACACACATGCCGGCGACGCGGGGCGATCGACGAGGCGGCGCCTGGAACGCGGGGTCCGCGATGAGTTTCGGGGAGGAAACTACAGCTTCACTACCGGGCAGGAACCCGCCCGATCCATCAGGCCCGGCGCCAGGTCGTCCCCTGCGGTCCGTCTTCGAGGACGATGCCTGCGGCCTTGAGTTCATCGCGGATGCGGTCGGACTCGGCGAAGTTTTTCGCCTTCTTCGCCGTACTGCGGGCGCCGACTCTTGCTTCGATCTCTGCGTTGCTCAGTCCGCCTGCGGGCGCCGCCTGCAGGAAAGCCTGCGGGTCGCGCTGCAGCAGACCGAGTACGCCGCCCAGCGCTTTGAGTTGCGGGGCCAGCGCGGCATCACCACGATTCACCAGCGTGGCCAGATCAAACAGCACCGCCATGGCATCCGGCGTGCCGAAATCGTCGTCGAGCGCCGCCTTGAAGCGCACGGCATGGGCTTCGTTCCAGTCCACCGGCGTTTCGCCGGCGACACCCTTGAGCGCGGTGTACAGCCGCGTCAGCGCCTGTCGCGCATCGTCGAGATGGACGTCGGAATAGTTGAGCGGGCTGCGATAGTGGGCGCGCAGGATGAAGAAGCGCACCACTTCCGGATCAAACTTCTTCAGCACCTCGCGGATGGTGAAGAAGTTGCCCAGCGATTTCGACATCTTCTCGTCATCGACGCGGACGAAGCCGTTGTGCATCCAGTAATTCACGAACTGGCACTGCTCATTGGCGTCCATGGCGCCTTCCGACTGGGCGATCTCGTTTTCGTGGTGGGGGAACTGCAGGTCCTGGCCACCGCCGTGGATGTCGAAGTGCTTGCCGAGCAGTTGCGAGCCCATCGCCGAGCACTCGATGTGCCAGCCCGGGCGGCCCGGCCCCCAGGGCGATTCCCACTTCACTTCGGCCGGCTCGTCGTCGCGCGCATGCTTCCACAGCACGAAGTCGAGCGGATCCTGCTTGCCGGCCATGACGTCGACGCGCTCGCCGGCGCGCAGGTCTTCCAGCGACTTGCCGGACAGCTTGCCGTAGCCGTCGAACTTGCGCACCGAGTAGCAGACGTCATTGCTCCCTGCGACGTAGGCATAGCCGTTCTTTTCCAGCGTGCCGATCATGTCCAGCATCTGCGGCACGTAGTCGGTGGCGCGCGGCTCGGCGTCAGGCCGTAACACGCCCAGCGCGCCGGCATCCTCGTTCATTGCCGCGATGAAGCGGTCGGTCAGCTGGCGGATCGTTTCGCCGTTTTCCTGCGCGCGACGGATGATCTTGTCGTCGATGTCGGTGATGTTGCGCACGTAGTTGAGCTGGTAGCCGCTGGCCCGCAGCCAGCGCGCCACCATGTCGAACACCACCATCACGCGGGCATGGCCGAGATGGCAGAAGTCATACACCGTCATGCCGCAGACGTACATGTCGACGCGTCCGGGCTGAATGGGAACGAAGGCCTGCTTCTCGCGGGCCAGGGTGTTATATATCTTCAGCATGGGGAGAAAATTGGTCTGGATGGCGTTTAAGCGGGAAATAGCCGCGAAAGGCCGGCATTATCGGCCCATTGATCAAATGCGCTCAGGTTGTGGGGAAGGCGGGCTTCTTGTTAGAATCCGAAGCTGAATCCCGCATGGCTTATCCCGGCGAAAACGCAGTTCCAGTGCAGGTTGACGCCAGCTTCTTCGGCATCAAGCGCAGCGGCCGTAACAAAGTTCATTTTCGGGCAACCGCCAACGAGAAGTATATACCATGACCCAAATCCGCCTCAACGCCGCACGCCTTCTCGCATCAGCCACATCTGTCGTCCTTCTGGCGCTGGCGCCGGCCGTCCGGGCCGACGCCCTGCAGGACATCAGCAAACAGATCAAGCAGGGCCAGCATGCCCAGGCGCTGGAACAGGTCGACAAGTATCTCGCGGCCAAGCCCAAGGATGCCCAGGGCCGCTTTCTCAAGGGCATCGTGCTGACCGAAATGAACAAGCCGAATGAAGCCATCGTGGTGTTCACCAAGCTGACCGAGGATTATCCGGAACTGCCCGAGCCCTACAACAACCTCGCCGTCATCTACGCCCAGCAGAAGCAGTACGACAAGGCCAAGCAGGCACTGGAAATGGCCATCCGCACCCATCCGTCCTATGCCACGGCCCATGAGAACCTCGGCGACATCTACGCACGCCTGGCCAGCCAGGCCTATGACAAGGCCTTGCAGATCGATTCGTCGAACTCCAGCGCGCAGAACAAGCTGGCCCTGATTCGCGACCTGATGGGTGCCAGCGGCCGGCCCGGCAAGGGCACCAAGCCGATCGGCGATGCGCGTCCGGCCGAACCGGTCAAGCTGGCCGAAGCCCCAAAACCTCCGGCGACTCCGGTCACGACGCCAGTGGCGCCGGCGACCCCTGTCACCGCGCCGGTTGCAACGACGCCGGCCAAGCCGGCCGCCGCGAAACCGAATGGTGACGCCAATGCCGAAATTACCCGGGTCGTCGACCTGTGGGCCGCGGCCTGGTCGCGCAAGGACGTCAAGGCCTACCTCGCCGCCTACGCCCGCGACTTCAAGACGCCGGGCGGCGAATCGCGGGCGGCATGGGATGCCGCGCGTCAGCAACGCATCAACAAGCCGGGCGCGATCCAGGTCAGCTACGAAAATCTGCGCATCACCGTCGATGGCGACACGGCGACGGCGAAGTTCCGCCAGCACTACAAGTCGGCAACGCTCAAGACCTCGAGCAACAAGGTGCTGCAACTGGGCAAGCGTGACGGCAAATGGCAGATCCTGCAGGAGCGGGTCGGCAGCTGATGCACACCCTGGCGCGCCTTCCAGCCATCATTGCGGCCTGCAGCCTGCTGCTTGCAGCAGGGCTGGCATCGGCGGCCGGCAAGGCGCCGGGACATCTCAAGAAGAACGCCCGCGGCGCGGCGAACGCGGCACACTATACCGACTCCGGCCCGGAACCCTTGCTGGCCAAGGTGTTCGACGCCATCGAGAACAACCAGCTCGACCTGGCCATGCAGCAAACCGACATGCTGGTCCGGGCCTATCCCAATTTTCGTCTCGCGCATCTGGTCAGGGGCGACCTGCTGCTGGCCCGTTCGCGCCCGCTGATGGCCTTTGGCGAAGGCGGCGGCGCGGCGTCAGGGGACAAGATAGCCGACCTGCGCGATGAAGCCTTCGTCCGCCTCAAGGGCTACCGCAGCAAGCCGCCGGCCGACTATGTGCCGCGCTACCTGCTGCAGATGCATCCGGAGCAGAAGCACGCGGTGGTCGTCGATACGCAGAAATCCCGGCTCTATCTCTACCAGAACGACAAGGGTACGCCGCGCTTCGTCGCCGATTACTACATTTCCCAAGGCAAGCTCGGTGCCGACAAGGCGCGCGAGGGCGACAAGAAGACACCGATCGGCGTCTATCACGTCACCTCCAGCCTGCCGCGGCAAAAGCTGACCGACTTCTACGGCAGCGGCGCCTTCCCGATCAACTATCCCAACGAGTGGGACAAGCGCCAGGGACGCAACGGCCACGGCATCTGGCTGCACGGCACGCCGTCGGACACCTTCTCGCGTCCGCCCAAGGCCTCCGACGGCTGCGTCGTGCTGGCCAACCAGGATCTCGACACGTTGTCGAAAAGCCTGCAGATCGGCCTGACACCGGTGATCATCAGCAACAGCATCGAATGGCTGTCGCTCGACGACTGGCAGAGCGAGCGCAGCTCCTTGCTCAAGAATGTCGAGGAATGGCGGCAGGACTGGGAAAGCCGCAACGTCGATAGCTACGCCAGGCACTATTCGCACAAGTTCAAGGCCGACGGGCAGAGTTACCGCGACTGGGTCGAGCACAAGCGCAAGGTCAATGCCGGCAAGAGCTGGATCAAGGTCGGCACCGGCAACATCAGCATGTTCCGCAATCCCGGCAAGGAAGAATACGTGGTCGTCACCTTCGAGCAGGATTATCGCTCGAGCAATCTTTCCGGCCAGATGAAAAAACGCCAGTACTGGATCAAGGAAAGCGGCCGCTGGAAGATCGTTTTCGAGGGCGCTGCGTAAAATAGCCGCTGGTCCGGCCGCGGCCGGCATTTCTCCCACTTGTTTCCCCGGAGGTTCCATGCATCGCCTGTATCTGCTTGCTTTCGCATTTCTGTTCAGCATCGCCGCCCATGCGGCCAATCCCCAGCTCGAAGTGAAAACCTCGCAGGGGACAGTGACCATTGAGCTCTACCAGGACAAGGCGCCGAAGACGGTGGAGAACTTCCTGCAGTACGCAAAGGACGGTTTCTTCAACGGCACGATATTCCATCGCGTGATTCCGGGATTCATGATCCAGGGCGGCGGCTTTACGCCCGACATGAAGCAGAAGGAGACCCGCGCGCAAATCCAGAACGAAGCAACGAACGGGCTGAAGAACGAAACCGGCACGCTGGCCATGGCCCGCACCAATGACCCGCATTCGGCCAGCGCCCAGTTCTTCATCAACCTCAAAGACAATGCCTTTCTGGATCATAAGGCACCCAACGACCGCGGCTGGGGCTATGCCGTATTTGGCAAGGTCGTGCAGGGCTTCGACATTGTGGAAAAGATCGCAAAGATCCCCACTGGAAGATCAGGCGCTTTTCAAGACGTTCCCAACACTCCGGTGCTGATCGAATCCGTCAAGCTGCTGCCAGCCAAGAAATAATTCACCAAGGACAGAACCATGATCAAACTCACCACCAATCACGGCGTCATCACGCTCGAACTCGATGCCGAGAAGGCGCCCAAGAGCGCCGCCAACTTTATGGCCTACGTCGAGTCCGGGCACTACGACAACACGATTTTCCATCGCGTGATCGATGGTTTCATGATCCAGGGCGGCGGCTTCGAGCCCGGCATGGACCAGAAGCCGGTCAAGGCGCCGATCGAGAACGAAGCCAAGAACGGGTTGCGCAACGAGCGCTACACCGTCGCCATGGCGCGCACCAGCGATCCGCATTCGGCCACGGCGCAGTTCTTCATCAACGTCGGCGACAACGACTTCCTCGATTTTGATAAATGCCAGGACGGCTGGGGCTACTGCGTCTTTGGCCGCGTCGTTGAAGGCCAGGATGTGGTCGACCAGATCAGGGCGGTGAAGACCGGCAACAAGGGCTTCCACCAGAACGTGCCGCAGCAGGACGTAATCATCGAGCGCGCCGAAAAGGTCTGATGCGGCGAGGCGGTTCCATGCTGACCATCGCCGGAACCGCCCGCTTCGTTTCCGACCTGCATCTGCGGGTCGAGCGAGCGGATCTGACCGAACGTTTCGCCGGCTTTCTGGCCGATACGGCCGCGGCGCGAGTCGAAACGCTGTTCATCCTCGGCGACCTTTTCGAGTACTGGATCGGCGACGACGACCTGGCCGATCCCTTCAACGCTCAGGTCTGCGGCTTGCTGCGCGATCTCGCGGATGGTGGCACGCGCCTCGGCTTCATCGCCGGCAACCGCGATTTCCTGATTGGCGCGGACTTCGCCGCCGCAGCGGGCATGGAACTGCTGCCGGAACTCACAACAGTCGGCGCTGGCGGTACGCCGACCCTGCTGATGCACGGCGATACGGTGTGCACCGACGACCTGCCCTATCAGGAATTTCGGCGCATGGTGCGTGCGCCGGAATGGCAGCGGCGCTTCCTGGCCCGGCCCCTGCCGGAACGCCGTGCCGAGGTGGAAAGCCTGCGTCGCCGCAGTGCCGAAGCCATGCAGGGCAAGACCGCGGCGATCATGGACGCCAATGCCGCGGCGATCCGCGCCGCGCTGAGCGCCCATGGCTGCAGCCGACTGATCCACGGCCATACCCACCGACCGGGGCACGAAGTATTCGAACTGGGATCGGGCAGCGCCGAGCGCTGGGTGCTGTCGGATTGGGATACGGGGCGCGGCGACGCGCTTGAAATCGGCCCGGCCGGCGTGCGCCGGCTCGACCTTTCCTCATAGCGTCCGCTTCGCCGATGCCGGCTGCTTGCGGGGCCTTGTAGGGCCTTGTAGGGCTGTGTAGGGCCTTGTAGGGCCGACTTCAGTCGGCCAAGGGTGGATGGCGGACTGAAGTCCGCCCTTGTATTATTTTTCCATGAAGAATTCGACGTATGGCGTGATGTTGCGCAGCAGGTTGCGTAAGGAGCGCGTAGCGCGACTGAAGCAAGCTG
>JALHPU010000002.1 GCA_022842325.1 Sulfuritalea sp.
CGGCAGCAGCGGCATGCGGTGCTCGCGAGCCAGGGCCAGCGTTGCCGCGGCGGGCAGCGCCAGCGGCGGTAGCGCTTGCAGCGCCGCGTGCTGGGCGCGCGTGATGGCCGCCAGAAAGCGCAGCCAGTCGCCAAGGCTGTGACCCGGGGCAAGTTGCTCGAAACGTTGCGCACGCGTGGCGAAGATGGTCGCGGCAGCGGGCGCGATGACGTGCGGCGGTTCGCTGCTCGACTTGATCGGGATGATGGGGGTTTGGATTGTGGCGGTCATGGTTGGACGAGTGTATTACATGGCTGCAAAAAACCCGCGGGCCGGAGCCCGCGGGTTTGGTTCGACGATCAAACAGCCGGTCAGGACTTGCCGGTGACCTGGCGATACCACGCCCGGTGATGCTGCTTGGCCCAGGCGCGGGTGACCGTGCCGTACACCATGGCGCGTACCGTACCCCTGACCCAGAGCGCGGCATAGACGTGCACGAAGATCATCGCGATCATGATCGCGGCGATCGCGGCATGGACCACGGCGCCGAAGCGCACCATGTCCACCGGGACGGTGATGTAGGTCCGCCACATCATCAGGCCGGAAACCAGCAGCAGCAGCATGCACAGCGCCATGGCCCAGAACATCGCCTTCTGACCGCCGTTGTACTTGCCCTGTTCCGGCATGTTGTGGTCGTCGCCATTCATCATCTCGCCGGCTCGTGAGAGCCATTCCTTGTCCGCCGAAGTCATGACGTTGAGCGACCTGAAGCGGAAGAACATGACGATGAACGCCACTGCCATGATCACGCCGAGGTAGGGATGCAGGATGCGCGCCCAGACCCCGCCGCCGAACAACTGCGTCAGCGGATAGAACGCCGGGTGGAAGAAGGCCAGTCCCGACAGCGCGAGCAGGATGAAGCAGATGCCCACCAGCCAGTGATTGGCCCGCTCCTGCGCGTCGTAGCGCGTGAGGTCTTTCGGATTGCGGATCATTTTGCGTCCTCCTTCTCCAGTTCGTCCTCAAGCTCCTTGCTGACCTCGTTCGGACCCTTCATCACATAGTGGAACAGGCTGCCCAATGCCACGGCAGCCATGGCCACGCTGGCCAACGGCTTGGCGAAGCCTTTCCACAGCGACACCAGCGGACTGATGCTGGGGTCTGCGGGCAGGCCCTTGTAGAGCTCCGGCCGGTCGGCGTGGTGCAGCACGTACATGACGTGCGTACCGCCCACACCGGCTGGATCGTAGAGCCCCGCCTTGTCGTAGCCGCGCGACTTGAGGTCGACGATGCGCTTGGCCGCGTAATCCTTCATCTGCTCCTTCGAGCCGAACTGGATCGCGCCGGTCGGGCACACCTTGGCGCAGGCCGGCGCCTGGCCGACGGCGACCCGGTCGGAACACAAGGTGCATTTGTAGGCCTTGTTGTCCGCCTCGGAAATGCGCGGAATGTTGAAGGGACAGCCGGTGATGCAGTAGCCGCAGCCGATGCAGTTTTCCTGGTGGAAATCGACGATGCCGTTGGCGTACTGGATGATGGCGCCGGGGGCCGGGCAGGCCTTGAGGCAGCCCGGATCGGCGCAATGCATGCAGCCGTCCTTGCGGATCAGCCATTCCAGCTTGCCCTTCTCTTCGACTTCGGCGAAGCGCATCACGGTCCATGACTTGGCGGTGAGGTCGGCCGGATTGTCGTAGAAACCCTGGTTGCTGCCGACTTCGTCGCGAATGTCGTTCCATTCCATGCACGCCGCCTGGCAGGCCTTGCAGCCGATGCAGGTGGAAACGTCGATCAGCTTGGCCAGTTTCTCGGTTTCGCGCACCGTCGGAGGCGGCGTGGTCGTCGCCGAGCGGCGGGCGATATCTAAGCTTTGTAGTGCCATTTAGCTATCTCCTTATGCCTTCTCGATGTTGACCAGGAACGCCTTGAACTCCGGCGTCTGCGAATTGGCGTCACCCACGAACGGCGTCAGCGTGTTGGTGATGTAGCCCGGCTTGGCGACTCCCTTGAAGCCCCAGTGCAGCGGGATGCCGACGGTGTGCACCTTCTTGCCGTCGACATCGAGGGTCGGAATGCGCTTGGTCACCACCGCCACTGCCTTGATGAAGCCGCGGTTGCTGCGCACCTTGACCTTGTCGCCATTGGCGATGCCCTTTTCCTTCGCCAAAGTCTCGCTGATCTCGACGAACTGCTCTGGCTGTAGCACGGCGTTGATCCTGGCGTGCTTGGTCCAGAAGTGGAAGTGCTCGACCAGGCGGTAGGTGGTGGCCACATAGGGGAAGTCCTTGGCCTTGCCGAACACCTCCATGTCGCCCTTGTATACCCGCGCCGCCGGATTGCTGATGGCTTTCGGGTTGTTGGGGTGGAATGGGTTCTTGTCCAGCGGCGTTTCGAACGGCTCGTAGTGCTCGGGGAAAGGACCGTCGGCCATGGCCGGCGCGAACAGCCGCGCCACGCCTTCCGGCGCCATGATGAAGGGCATCACCCCTTCGTCGGGCGCGGCGTCGGGCCGCATGTCGGGCACGTCGTTGCCGCCCCAGGCGGTGCCGCTCCAGCGAATCACCGCACGCTTCGGATCCCATGGCTTGCCGGCCAGGTCGCAGGAGGCGCGGTTATAGAGGATGCGCCGGTTGGCCGGCCAGGCGAAGCCCCAGTTCAGCGTCTGCCCCAGCCCCGAAGGATCGGAGTTGTCGCGCCGTGCCGTGAGGTTGCCCGCCTGCGACCACGAACCGCCATAGATCCAGTTCCCGCACTGCGTGGAGCCGTCATCGCGCAGTTGCGCGAAGCCGGCCACCTGCTCGCCGGCCTTGACGATGACCTTGGTCTTGTCCTTGGGATCGAAGACATCGCCCAGCGCCTTGCCGGAGATCTCCATGAGGAGTTCCGCCGGCGAGGGCTTGTCGGGAATGCGGTGCGGCCAGGTCAGGTTGAGAATCGGCTCGGGCAGCTTGCCGCCGTCCTTGGCATACATCGCCTTGAGCTTGAGGTAGAGCGCCGCGATGATCTCGACGTCGCTCTTCGACTCGCCCGGAGCGTCGGCTGCCTTCCAGTGCCACTGGATGACGCGCCCCGAACTGGTGAAGGAGCCGGTGTCCTCGGCGAAGAGGTTGGCCGGCAGGCGGAACACCTCGGTCTGGATCTTCGCCGGATCGGCTTCGTTGAACTCGCCGTGCGGCTTCCAGAACTCGGAAGTGTCGGTCACCAGCGGATCCATGATCACCAGGTATTTGAGCTTGGCCAGGCCCTCGCCGACCTTCTTCTTGTTGGATACCGAGGCCAGCGGATTGAAGCCCTGGCAGAAGAAGCCGTTCATCTTGCCCTGGTGCATGCGCTCGAAGATCGCCAGCACGTCGTAGGCGGCATCCTTCTTCGGCAACCAGTCGTAGCCGTAGTCGTTCTTGTCGGTCGCCGCAGCCCCGTACCAGGCCTTCTGCAGGCTGGTGAACCATTTCGGGAAGTTCTGCGGGAAGTTCATCTGGTTCGGCCGCAGCGCCTTCGGCGTGCGCTTTTCCAGATAAGTCTTGCGATCGACATCGGCATCGGTCGGCGCCGACAGGTAGCCGGGCAGCACTTCCGAGTAGAGGCACATGTCGGTGATGCCCTGCACATTGGCGTGGCCGCGCAGTGCGTTGATGCCGCCACCGGCCATGCCCATGTTGCCGAGCAGCAGCTGGATCATGGCCATGGTGCGGATGTTCTGCGACCCGACCGAGTGCTGCGTCCAGCCCAGCGCATAGCAGATCGTCATGGTCTTGTCGGGCGCCGAGGTTTCGGCGATCATCTCGCAGACCTTGAGGAACTGATCCTTCGGCGTACCGCTGACCTTGCTCACCAGTTCCGGCGTGTAGCGGCTGTAGTGCTTCTTCATCAGCTGGAACACGCAGTTCGGGCTTTCCAGGGTCGGATCGACCATCGCAAACCCGTCCTTGCCCATCTGGTATTTCCAGGTGTCCTTGCCGTAGCTGCGCTTTTCCGGGTTGTAGCCGGAGAAGAAGCCGTCGTCGAACTTGAAGCCTTCGTCGATCAGGAAAGCTGCATTGGTGTAGGCCTTGACGTAGTCGAGATGGATCTTGTTGTTGGAGAGCAGATAATTGACGACGCCGCCGAGGAAGGCGATGTCGGCACCGGCGCGAATCGGCGCGTAGTAGTCGGCAACCGCGGCGGAACGCGTGAAGCGCGGATCGACCACGACCAGCTTGGCCTTGCGATCCTTCTTTGCTTCGATCACCCACTTGAAACCGCAGGGATGCGCTTCGGCGGCATTGCCGCCCATGATTATCACGAGGTCGGCATTCTTGATGTCGACCCAGTGGTTGGTCATTGCACCACGCCCAAATGTCGGACCCAGACTGGATACCGTGGGGGCGTGTCAAATACGTGCTTGCGTGTCGAGTGCGACGACTCCGAGGTTGCGCAGAACCTTGACCGTGATGTAACCGGCTTCGTTGCCGGCGGCAGAGGAGGCCAGGAAGCCGGTGGTGGTCCAGCGATTGACGGTGACGCCGTCGGCATTCTTCTCGATCAGGTTGGCATCGCGATCCTTCTTCATGTGCGTGGCGATGCGGCTGATCGCGTCATCCCAGGAGATGCGCTTCCATTCGTTGCTGCCGGCTTCGCGCACTTCGGGGTACTTGAGCCGGTTCGGGCTCTTGACCATGTCCATCAGGCCCGCACCTTTCGGACACAGGGTGCCGCGATTCACGGGATTGTCCGGATCGCCCTCGATGTGGATGATGTCCGCTTTCGCGTTCTTGGACTTGTCGCCCGTGGTGTAGATCAGGACCCCGCAACTGACCGAGCAGTAGGGGCACATGTTGCGGGTTTCCGTGGCGTGGGCCAGCTTGTAGCTGCGCACCTCCGCCAGGGCCGATGTGGGTGAGAATCCCATCAGTGCGATGGAAGACCCGCTCATACCGGCGCCGCAGACCTTGAAGAACTGCCGCCGTGAGACTTGCATTTTTGCTCCTCCTTTTTGTATGCCAGCGGACAAACAATGCAATTAATGCGCCAATTCATCACTGCTAGAAAGCTCAAACACTTACCGCGTTGCAGCATTCACGACTGGACAAAATGTCCACGCCATATCGGGACAAGTGGGACAATTTGTCGCGCGGACAAAGCTTGATTGCCAAGCCCCGTCGAATTGACGATGATTGGCGACGTACAAGAATTAGCACCAGCGAGGAGACGCATTTGAGTTCCGTACCTGCAGTCACGCCGGTCGAGATCTCGCCCTGGCACCATCAGTCGGTGCTGGTGGTCGATGACGAACCGGGCATGGTCAGCTTCCTGCAGCGTTCGCTGGCATTGCGCTGCGGCTGGGTGGCCACCGCCGGCAGTGTCGACGAAGCCGCAGAGCTGCTCAATCGCCGCCACTTCGACCTGATCGTGCTCGATATCGCGCTGCCGGGCCGGTCCGGTGTCGAATGGCTGCACCAGTTGCGCGACCAGGGTTTTGCCGGCGACGTGGTGCTGATGACGGCCTACGCCGATCTCGAAACCGCAATCGATGCGCTGCGCGCCGGCGCCGCCGATTTCCTGCTCAAGCCGTTCTCCGTGGCGCAGATGCTGAATGCCGTGAAGCGCTGTTTCGAACGCTCCTCGCTGCGGCGCGAGAATTTTGTGCTGCGCCGCGAACTGGACCAGCGCGACGACAGCGTCGAGGGCATGGTCGGCAACTCGGCCATGATTCGCGATGTCTGCGCCCGCATCAAGCGCATCGCCCCGACGCCCTCCACGGTACTGATCCATGGCGAATCGGGCACCGGCAAGGAACTCGCGGCGCGCGCCCTGCATCGCATGAGCTCGCGCGCCGACGGTCCCTTCGTGCCGATCAACTGCGCCGCGATTGCCCAGGACCTGATCGAGTCCGAGCTGTTCGGCCACGTCAAGGGCGCCTTCACCGGCGCCGCATCGGGCCGCGAAGGCCTGTTCTATTACGCCCGCGGCGGCACGCTGTTTCTCGACGAAATCTCGGAACTGCCGCTGCTGCTGCAGGCCAAGCTGCTGCGCGTACTGGAGGAACACAAGGTGCGCCCGGTGGGCTCGGAACAGGAGGTGCCGGTCGATGTGCGAGTCATCGTCGCCACCAATCGCACGCTGGTCGAGGAAGTCGCGGCGGGGCGCTTCCGCCGCGACCTTTACTATCGCCTGCAGGTGGTCGAAGTGCTGATGCCGCCCCTGCGCGAGCGTCTCGAGGACCTGCCCGACCTGGTGCATTATTTCATCGGCCAGCTCTCGGCGCGCCTCGGCGTAGCCGAATTCGCCTGCGACGCCGCGGTGCTGGCGCGCCTGACGCGTTACAACTGGCCGGGCAATGTGCGCGAACTGAAGAACCTGGTCGAGCGCTCACTGATACTGGGCTACTGCGCCGACGATTTTGTACCCGATGAAGAGGCAGCCGCCGCGTCGCCAGCGCCGTCCGCAGGGGATACCGCCTCCGGCTACGCCGAAGGCATAACTCCTGATGCCGGCGGCGAGGACTCGCTGGCAGCCATCGAACGCCGCCACATCCTCGGCGTGCTGGAAACCTGCAAGGGCAACAAGTCCGAGGCCGCACGGCGCCTCGGGGTTTCGCGCAAGACGCTCGAGCGCAAGTGCGCGGCGTGGGGAGTCTAGGAATTCTCGCCGGGCTGGGCGCGCGTTTTCGCGGCTCGCTGCGTTTCAAGCTGCTGGCATTGGCGCTCGGGCCGCTGCTGGTGGCCGTGCCGATCCTGATCGGCATCCTCGCCGGCTGGGGCGCGGTGTATTACGACCGCCTGCTGATCACCAAGGTGCAGAGCGACCTGGCGGTCGCGCACGGCTATTTCGACCAGGTCAAGGAGGGCGTCGGCCGCCGCGTCGAAACCCTGGCCGGCTCGGAACGCCTGGCGCGCGCGCTGCGCGAACGGCCGGGCGCAGTTGCGCTGGGCGAACTATTGCGCGAAATGCAGCAGCAATTGAAGATCGACTTCCTGATCCTGCTCGACGGCAATGGACAGGTACGCGCCGCCAGCAGCGGCCCGGCCCCGGGCCGCGACTACAGTACCTGGCCGGTCGCGCGTCGCGCGCTGGCCGGGCACGCCGAAACCGAGGTCGATATCCTCGATGCGGCGCAGCTCGCAGCGATTGATCCGGCACTCGGCGAACGGGCGCGCACGCCGCTGATCGCCACGCGCAATGCGCAGGCCACACAACGCAAGGAGGAAACCAGCGGCATGGTGATGCACGCCGCGGCACCGATCGACTCCAGCTTGCGCGAGGGCGGCGCCAGCGCCGGCGTGCTGGTGGGCGGCCTGCTGCTCAACAAGAACCTCGACTTTGTCGATCGCATCAACGACATCGTGTACCCGGACGGTGCGCTGCCGCTGGGCAGCCTGGGTACCGCGACGCTGTTTCTCGATGACGTTCGAATCGCCACCAATGTGCGCCTGTTCGAGAACGTGCGCGCCATCGGCACCCGCGTTTCGGCTGCCGTACGGCATACCGTGCTCGACCTGGGCCACACCTGGCTCGATCGCGCCTTCGTGGTCAATGACTGGTACGTCTCGGCCTATGAGCCGATCATCGACAGCCGCGGCAAACGCGTCGGCATGCTGTATGTGGGTTATCTCGAGGCGCCGTTCCAGCATGCGCGACAGCTGGCGCTGGGCGCGGTCGCGCTGCTCTTCGTGCTGACGGTGATAGCCGCCGCGTTTGTCTCGCTGCGCCTGGCGCGGCATGTTTCGCAGCCGGTGGCGCGCATGCACGGCACCATGAACGCCATCGAGTCCGGCCAGATCGAGGCTCGGGTCGGCGCCGAACCGGCGGATCCGGCCGATGCCGATGAACTGGCGGAACTGGCGGCCCACTTCGATCGCCTGCTGGACCGCCTGGCCGAGCAGACCGAAGCACTGCAACGCTGGGGCCGCGAGCTCGACAGCAAAGTGGCCGAGCGTACTGAGGAACTCGCCGCCGCCAACCAGACTCTGCGCTCGGCGCAACAGCGCTTGGTCATGTCGGAAAAGCTCGCCGCGATCGGCCAGCTCGCCGCCGGAGTGGCACATGAAATCAACAACCCGGTGGCGGTGATCCAGGGCAACCTCGACGTGCTGCGCGAAACCCTGGGCGCCGCCGCCGAACCGGCGATGGGCGAGATACGCCTGATCCAGGACCAGGTGTTCCGCATCCGCCTGATCGTCACCAAGCTGCTGCAGTTCGCCCGGCCCGCGGAATATGCAGGCTACCTGGAACCGGTGAGCCTCGATCAGGTGGTGCAGGACAGCCTGGTGCTGGTCGCGCACCAGATGAAGAAGAGCAGCGTCGAGGTGCTGCAGGAGATGCGCGCGACGCGGCCGGTGACCATCAATCGCAACGAATTGCAGCAGGTGCTGATCAATCTCATGGTCAATGCCCTGCAGGCCATGCCGGAGGGCGGCACGCTGCTGCTGGTCAGCGGCGACCGCGAGGAGAATGGCGTCAGCGGCGGTTTCGTCGCCGTCACCGACAGTGGCCCCGGTATCGCGCCGCAAGACCGCGAACGGCTGTTCGATCCCTTCTTTACCACCAAGACCAGCGACGGCACCGGGCTCGGTTTGTGGGTCAGCCTCGGCCTGGTGCAGCGCTACGGCGGCCGCATCGACGTTGCATGCCCGCCGTCAGGCGGCTCGGTGTTTACGGTCTGGTTGCCGAACGACGCCGCGGCGGCCTGATGCAGTTCAGAGCTTGTGAAGAAATCGTAGCGAGCGGGCCGCAGCGGGGCGCGGCCGGAGCGCAGCTACCGGAATGTACGCGTTGTACATGAGGATAGCGAGCACCGCCCAAGCCCCGATCCGGCACGCGCAGTAGATTTATTTACAACCTCTCAGCTGCCGGGGCTGAAGCGCTTCTCTATTTCCGCCGCCGGAATATAACCGCCGACCCGTTCGCCGCCGGCGAAGAAGATCGCCGGGGTGCCGTTGATCCGCAGCTTGCCGCCCAGTTGCGCCGACTTGTTGAGGCCGCTGATATCGCACTTGGCCGGTGCGGCGGGCGGCGCCTTGCCGGCCGTCATCCAGTCGATCCAGGCTTTCGACTTGTCGGGCGCGCACCAGATCGCCTTCGACTTCTCGTAGGAGTCGTCGCCCAGCACCGGCAGCAGGAAGGTGTAGACCGTCACATCCTTCAGCGTCAGGATGTCTTTTGCCAGCTTCTTGCAATAGCCGCAGTTCGGATCCTCGAAGGTGACCATCACGTTCTTGCCCGAACCGCGCACCTGCTTGACCGCGAGTTCCAGCGGCAGCGAGTTGAACTGGCGCTCTGCCGTGAGGTTCTTGCCGGTCTTCATGTCCAGCAGATTGCCGAATATCAGGTAGTTGGCCTTGTCGTCGGCATAGAAGATCTGGCCATCCACGGTGACTTCCCAGATTCCCGGCATCGGCGCCCTGGCGATCTTTTCGACCTTGCCCAGCCTGGCTTCGACGGCTTTCTTCACTTCGGCCTCGTCGGCGACGGCAACGAGGGACACACAGGCCAAAGCGGCCGCAAGCAGGGGCAGTTTCATGAGTTCTCCAGAAAATTCAGGACGTCAGGGCGTAACGAACCAACAAGTCCTTTACGACCGGCAAGTGGTTAGTGAGGTTCAATCCGATATTGCGAATTCTGGCCAGAGGGCCGGCCGCCGGCCCGAAAAGGTCGTGCAGGGTGTCGGTCATGGTCTGCAGGGCCACCACATCCTCCTTGCGCGCCCGCTCGTAGCCGCGCAGCAGGGCCAGATCGCCGCAGTCGATGTGCGCCGGCTTGTCGCAAAGCATGGCGCCCAGCACCCGTGCGTCCTGAAAGCCCAGGTTGATGCCGTGGCCGGACAGCGGATGGATGGTATGTGCGGCGTCGCCGATCAGCGCCAGGCGCGGCGCCACCGCGCGCGGCGCGCGCATCAGGCGCAGCGGGAAGCCCACCGGTGCCGTGATCAGTTCCATTGCGCCAAGCTTGTGCTCGCCGGCGGCGGCAACCCGCGCGCAGAGCGCGGTTGGGTCGAGCGCCAGCAGTTCGCGACCGTGGTATTCCGGCGCGGACCAGACCATCGATATGCGATTGCCGGGCAGCGGCAGCCAGGCCAGCACCCCTTCGGCGCAGCGGAACCACTGGAAAGCCGTGCCTCGGTGCGGCAGTTCGGTGGCGAAATTGGCCACCACGCCCAACTGGTCGTAGGGGTCGAAGCGCACCTCGATGCCGGCCGCGGCACGCGTCCATGACTCGGCACCGTCGGCGGCGACGATCAGGCGCGCCTCCAGGCTGCGGCCGTCGTCCAGCGTCAGCCGTGCCGCTTCGGGAGCGATCGACAACGCCTGCGGCCGCGCGGGACAGAACAGGGTCAGGTTGCCCTGGCGCTTGACCGTCTCCCACAATTCGCGCTGCATCAGCGAGGATTCGAGGATCCAGGCCAGTTCCGACACGCCGCTGCCATAGGCGGTGAAATCCAGGCGGCCACCGGCATCGCCATGGACCTCCATGGCCCGTACCGGCTCCGTTCGCGCGGCGTCCATGTGGCGCCAGGCGCCCACCTCGTCGAGGAAGCTCGCGTTGGCCGGACTGATGGCGTAGATGCGCGTATCCCAGTTTTCCGAGAAAACCGGCGCCCGGCCCTCGACCAGCGCCACCGACAGGCTGGAGCGGCGCAAGGCCGCCGCCAGCGCCAGCCCCGCCAGCCCTCCACCTACGATCACGATATCGAAATTCATGATGCAATTGTCGCCTACCGGCGCTCACCTTGACAAGGCAAGCGTGCGGCGAGGATAATTCCGCCCCTTTGCATGGTGATGTAGCTCAGTCGGTTAGAGCATCGGATTCATAATCCGGGGGTCGGTGGTTCAAGTCCACTCATCACCACCAGTCATACCAAGGCCCGCAGCGATGCGGGCCTTTTTCTTGTTGCCCTGAGCCTTTACGCCCGGCCTATTTCCTGCGGCGCGACTCGACGATGCCCATGCTGGGTGCCAGGTCGCCGGCGCCGCCGGCCAGCACCGCCCGGCGCTGCTCGCAGCGCTGCAACACCTCCCTTTGCTGCGCGTCGCTGTAGGCGACCCACCAGTCGCGCTCATCCTGCGTCCGGTAACAGCCGCGGCAAAGCGCGGTCGCCGGATCAAGCTCGCAGACCTTGACACAAGGCGAGCGTACCGGCGTCGGCGTGTGGCTGTTGTGCATTGGATTCCTTCAGGTCAACGCCCGCAGTTGCGTGGCGAGCGTCATGGTTATGCAGGGAATGGGAAAAGGCACGGCGCCGGGTTCCGGCGCCGTGCGCACGCTTACTTCTTCTGCGCCTTCAGCTTGCGGCAACCCAGCTGCCTGGCCTTGTCGTTGTGGAAATACTCGAGGCCGGTCGCGCAGGCCAGTGGCTGCGCCGGCACCATCGCGCCTTTGCCGCCCTTGCAGGAAAAGTCGCCGGCCTTGCCGGCCTTGCCGACCATCTTGTACCCCTCCGGACAGGCCGCAGCCTTGGCCACTGGCGCTACAGCCGCCGGCGCGGCCTCGACCACCAGCTTGGCCGTGGCCGTCCCCATGCAGGGGAAGTGCGTGGTGATCTTCTTGCCCTCGGCCTTGACGCTGTAGCTGCCGGCCTTGGCATAGGTCTTGGCGATGGTGACGGGGAACTTGCCCTCCTTGCCGTCGATCTTGATGTTGCGCGATTCGCTGCCGTCGTCGAAGTGCACCACCATGCCGCAAAAACCCGGAGCCTCACCGTCGGCCGAGATGGTGATCCTGACTTCCTGTCCGGCGCGCACCGTACCCGGCTCGAACTTTATGGCGCCGATACCGCTCTGCTGGGCCTGGGCCATGGCCAGGGTGGACGCCAGCATCAGGGCGAAACTCAGTTGGTATTTCATGTGGCGGCTCCTTGGTCTGATAATCTCGCCAATCTATCCCATTTTCCGGCAACCGGACAACATCGTGAAACCACTGCGCATACTCGGCATCGCACTCGGCATTGTTCTGGTGCTGCTTGCGGCGGGGATCGGCCTGCTCTACGCACTGTTCGACGGCGAAAGGCTCAAGGGCGAGATCAGCCGCGTCGTGCTCGAGCAGAAGCAGCGCAAGCTGGATATCGCCGGCAAGCTCGAACTTTCGGTCTGGCCGGACGTCGGCATCAAACTCGGGCGCACCACCCTGTCGGAGCCCGGCGGAGAGGAGGAATTCCTCACGCTCGATTCGGCGCGGGTGGCGGTGGCGGTGATGCCGTTGCTGTCGAAGCAGGTGCAGGTGCGGCGAATCGAGGTCGATGGCCTCAAGGCGACGCTGATCAAACGCAAGGACGGCACGCTGAACATCGCCGACCTTCTGGGCGGCGGTGCCTCCGCCGAGAAGCCGGGAGTTCCCGCAGGGACGCACAGCGCTGGCGCTGGCGCCACGCCGAGCCAGCCGGTGCAGATCGACATTGCCGGCATCAAGGTGGCAAAGGCGCAATTCACCTGGCGCGACGAGAAGAGTGGCAGCACCACGACCCTGTCCAACCTCGATCTCGGCACCGGACGCGTGCAGGCCGACAGCGGCAGGCAGACCCTGTCGGTCGATGCACTGGCGCTGGCCGCCAAAGGCAAGAGCGGAAGCGATACCTTTGAACTGAAACTCGATGCGCCGAGGCTTGCGCTGTCGCCCGACAAGGCTGGCGGCGAAACCCTGAACCTCAGTGCGACGCTGGCCGGCAGCGGCCGCAGCGTCGCGGCGAAGCTGGTGCTGTCGGGCGTCGAAGGCAATGCCAAGGCGCTTAAGATCGGCAAGCTGACGCTCGATCTCGATGCGAAATCGGGCGAGACCACGGTCAAGGCCCACCTAGATTCCCCGGTGGCCGCTAACGTGGCGGCGCAGACCGTGGCGCTGGAAAAGCTCGGCGGCAGCATCGACCTGGCCAATCCGCAGATGCCGATGAAGCAGCTCAAGCTGCCGCTGTCGGGCAGCCTGCGCGCCGATCTGGCAAAGCAGAACGCCGCGCTCGATCTGGGTACCCGCTTTGACGAATCGAAAATCGCGCTGAAGCTCAACGTGGTGAAATTCGCGCCGCTGGCCATCGTCTTCGACCTCGACATCGACCAGCTCAACGTGGACCAGTACCTGCCACCCAAGGCCGCCGAGGACAACACGGCCAAGGAAGCCAAGCTGGATTTCTCAGCGCTCAAGGGCCACGACGTCAAGGGCAGCATCCGCATCGGCGCATTGCAGGTGTCGAAGCTGAAGCTGGCGAAGCTGAACGCGAAACTCAATCTCGCCGGCGGGCGTCTCGACGTCGCGCCGCTGACGATGAATCTCTATGAAGGCAGCGCCAACGGCAGCCTGTCGCTGAATGCCGCGGGCAATCAGGTCGGCCTCAAACAGCATCTGGCAGGCGTCAGCATCAACCCGCTGATGAAGGATCTGGCCGACAAGGACCTGCTGGAAGGCCGCGGCAACGTCGCGCTCGACGTCGCCAGCCGCGGCGACAGCGTCACCGCGGTGAAGAAGGCGCTGAGCGGCACCGCTTCGGTTAACCTCAGGGACGGCGCGATCAAGGGCATCAACCTGGCGCAGACCCTGCGCGAGCTAAAGGGCAAGCTTGGTGCCAAGCAAGACGCGACGCAGCAGGCAAAGGCCGGCGACAAGACCGACTTCTCGGAATTGAGCGCCTCGCTGAAAATCGCCAACGGCGTCGCCCACAACGAGGACCTGGCCATGAAGTCGCCCTTCCTGCGGCTCTCCGGCGCGGGCGACATCGACATCGGCGGCGGTCAGATGAACTACGTGGCCAAGGCCAGCGTGGTCGCCAGCGCCGCCGGGCAGGGCGGGCAGGGCCTCGAGCAGTTGAAGGGGCTCACCGTGCCGGTGCGCGTCACCGGCCCCTTCGAGAAGCTCTCCTACACGCTCGAATTCGGCAGCCTGGTGGCCGACGTGGCCAAGGCCAAGGTCGAAGAAAAGAAGGAAGAAATCAAGGCCAAGGTCGAGGACAAGGTGAAGGACAAGCTCAAGGGATTGTTCGGCAGATGAGCGGAGCGACGGCCTGATGCGCATCGGCGTCGACCTTGGCGGCACCAAGATCGAACTCATCGCCCTCGGCGAGTGCGGCGAGGTGTTGTTGCGCGAGCGCGTAGCGACGCCGCAGGGCGACTACCCGGCGACGCTGCGGGCGGTGGCGGACCTGGTCGCGGCGGCGGAACGAACAGTCGGCGCCGGCTCGCTCTGCGTACCTGGAATTCCGCTTCGCGGGCAGGTAACGGTGGCCAGCGTAGGTATCGGCATCCCGGGTGCGGAATCGCGCGCCGGCGGCCTGATCAAGAACGCCAACTCGACCTGCCTGATCGGCCAGCCGCTGCGCCAGGATCTGCAGCAACTGCTGCAGCGCGAAGTGCGCATCGCCAACGACGCCAATTGCTTCGCGCTCTCGGAAGCCGTCGATGGCGCCGGCGTCGGAGCGCAGGTGGTATTCGGCGTGATCCTCGGCACGGGCGTCGGCGGCGGCATCGTGGTCGACGGCAAGGTGCTCGCCGGCGCCAATGCCATCGCCGGCGAATGGGGCCACAACCCGCTGCCCGGGGAACACCACAAGGAAAACTGTTATTGCGGACGGCGCGGCTGCATCGAGCTTTACCTCTCCGGCCCCGGCCTCGCCGCCGATCATCGGCGTACCGCCAGCGCCGACTGTTCTCCGCAGCTCATTGCCGAACAAGCAGCCGCGGGGGACGCCGACTGCGAAGCCACGCTGCAGCGCTATGAAGCGCGCCTGGCGAAGGCCCTGGCAGGGGTGATCAACATCCTCGATCCGGATGTCATCGTGCTGGGCGGCGGCCTGTCGAACATCGACCGGCTCTACACCAACGTGCCGCGGCTGTGGGGCGAGCACGTGTTCTCAGACCAAGTGGCGACCAGGTTGCTCAAACATCGCCACGGCGATTCCTCCGGCGTGCGCGGCGCGGCCTGGCTATGGCCCTGAATCCGCCCGTCCTGATCGACGCCCTGTATGCCGGCCGGGTCGCCCTTCTGGCGGGCGACAGCCGCAGCAGCGCGATCGTCAAGACCGCCGTGGCCGGCCGCTGCCGGCTGACAGCGGAAGGCCTGGCCGGCGATACCCAGGCCGATCGCCGGGCGCATGGCGGCGGCGGCAAGGCCCTGCACCAGTTTCCCGCCGAGCACTACGTGCGGCTGGCAGCGGCTTTCCCCGCGGCGCAGAACCTGGCGCCGGGCGGCCTCGGCGAAAACATTTCGACGCACGGTCTGACCGAGCATGATGTCTGCATCGGCGACATCTTCCGCCTCGGCAACGCCCGCATCCAGGTGTCGCAGCCGCGCACGCCCTGCTGGAAGATCGACCACCGCACCGCCTGCGACGGCGTCGCGGCCTTCATTGCCGAGCATGGCCTGGCGGGCTGGTACTACCGCGTGCTGGAAGCCGGCGAAGCCGGTGCCGGCGACCGGCTGGAGCACCTCGAGCGACCGCCCGATGCCGTCACGCTGGCCGAATTCTGGCGCGTGCTGCGCGAACCGCGACCGCCGCTCGCCGCCCTGTTGCGCCTCGCCTATGCCAGCGGACTGGATGCGCAGTGGACCGGAAAACTCACCCAGCGCGCCGAATGGCTGCGCAACAACGAAAGCAAGACATGAATCTCTGGCTGCGCATCTTCCTGCCCTTCGCCGCGGGCTATTACTTTTCCTACTTCCTGCGCAACGTCAATGCCGTGATCGCGCCGGAGCTGACGCGCGAGCTGGGCGTTTCGGCCGCCGACCTGGGCCTGCTGACCAGCGCCTACCTGCTCGCCTTCGGTGCCGTGCAACTGCCGCTTGGCCTGGCGCTGGACCGCTACGGCGCGCGCCGTGTCGAATCCTTGCTGCTGCTGATCGCCGCCGCCGGCTGCGCATTGTTCGCCGCCGGCAGCTCGCTGACCGAACTGGCGCTGGCGCGGGCGCTGATTGGGCTCGGCGTCTCGGCCTGCCTGATGGCTTCCTTCAAGGCCTTCAGCCAGTGGTTCGGGCTCGAACGCCAGGCCTCGCTCAATGCCGCCATCATGGCTGCCGGCGGCCTCGGCGCGCTGACCGCATCGACACCGCTGTCCTGGGCAATTCCGCACTTCGGCTGGCGCGCGGTGTTCGTCGTGCTTGCGGTGGCCGGCCTGGTCGCCGCCGCCGGGATTTTCAGCACGCCGGACAAGACGGCCGGCACCGCACCCGAGCCGCTGCGCAAGCAGGTCGCCGGCCTCGGCGAGGTGCTGGCCAGCCGCGCCTTCTGGCGCTACGCACCGCAATCGACACTGATCATCGGCGGCTTCCTGGCCCTGCAGGGACTCTGGGCCGTGCCCTGGCTGATGAACTTCGCCGGCCTGCCGCGCGAGGCGGCGGCCCATCACCTGCTGCTGATGGGCAGCGGCATGCTGGTCGGCTTCCTCGGCATCGCCTTCGGCGTCGCGCCGCTCGCCGCCCGCGGCTTCGGCCCGCTACTGCTGCTGAAAGGCGGCATGGGCGTCGGGCTGCTCGCCACCTTGCTGATCGTGCTGGGTGCCACGCCGGGCGAACCGCTGTGGTTCATTTTCGGCCTGGTGTTTTCGGTCGGCAACCTCGCCTACGCGCTGCTGCAGGCCCATTTCAGCCCGGCGCTGGCCGGACGCGTCAACACCGCGCTGAACCTGACGGTGTTCGTCGGCGCCTTCTGCATCCAGTGGGGCTTCGGCGCCATGGTGGATGTGCTGCAGGCCGCCGGCCACGCGACGCGCGCGGCCTATCAGATGACTTTCGGCGGGCTGCTGGCGCTGCAGGTGGCCAGCTGGCTGTGGTTCCTCAAGAAGAACTAGAACTCCAGCGGATCGACGTCCAGATGCCAGCGCAGGCCGGCCGGCGTTTTCAGCGCATGGAGCTGTTCCATCCATGCCGTGAGGAAAGTCTGCAGCGCCGGGCGGCTCATTGATTCGGCCAACAGCTGGCCGCGTTCCAGGGTCATCAGGCGTTGCAGGCGCATCGGCACCGGATCGTAGAGCGTGACGCCGACGGCCAGGGCTTCTGCCGCTGCGCGCGCGGCGGCGAGAAAGTCCAGCGCCTGCTCCATGGTCCGCGCCTCGGCGCGCAACATGGCCTGGAAGCTGAAGGGTGGAAAGCCGGCAATGCGGCGTTCGCCCAACTGGCTTTGTGCAAAGCGCACATAGTCATGCTCGATCAGCGCCTGGTAGAGCGGATGGTCGGGATATTCGGTCTGGATCAGCACTTCGCCGGACAGTTCGGCGCGTCCGCTGCGCCCACCGACCTGCATCAGCTGCGCGAACAATCGTTCAGGCGCGCGGAAGTCGGCGGCGAACAGCGCAGCATCGGCGCCGACCGCACCCACCAGCGTAAGCAACGGAAAGTCATGACCCTTGGCCAGCATCTGGGTACCGACCAGGATGTCGGCTTCCCCGGCGTGGATGGTGGCGAGCAGCGCCTGCCACTTCGTCGGCGTGCTCGCCGAGTCGCGGTCGATGCGCAGCACGCGGGCCTCGGGAAAGCGCTCGACGAGCATGGTTTCGAGGCGCTGGGTGCCACGCCCGAAAGGCAGCAGGTCGACGTTGCCGCAGTCGGGGCAGGCGCGCGGCACGCGCGTCTCGAAGCCGCAGTGGTGGCAGCGCAGGCGCTGATCAGCCAGATGCAGCACCAGGTTGGCGGCGCAGCGCTGGCAGCGCGAGATCCAGCCGCAGGGCGGGCAGGCCAGCACCGGCGCATAACCGCGCCGATTGAGGAAGACCAGGCTCTGCTCGCCGCGCTCGAGGCGCAGTTGCAGGCCGGCCAGCAACGCCGCGGACAGGCCTTCCTGCAGTTTCTCGCGCCGCGTGTCGATGATGCGCACCAGCGGCATGGCTTCGGCCACTGCGCGCTCGGGTAGTTCCAGCATTGCATAGCGCCCGGTACTTGCGTGATGGAAAGTCTCCAGCGAGGGCGTCGCCGAACCGAGCACGATCGGAATATTCAACTGATGTGCGCGCCAGATCGCCACGTCGCGCGCCGAGTAGCGCAGGCCTTCCTGCTGCTTGAAGGAAGCGTCGTGTTCCTCGTCGACCACGATCAATCGCAGGCGCGGCAGCGGCATGAACACGGCGAGCCGGGTGCCGAGCACGATGTCGGCACGCCCCGTCAGCGCTGCCAGAAATCCACGGGCGCGCGCCGCATCGCCCATGCCGCTGTTGGCGCAAACCACCTGCGCGGCGGGAAAGCGCGCCGCGACGCGGCCTTCGAGCTGCGGCGTCAGGGCAATCTCGGGCACCAGCATCAGCGCCTGGCCGCCTTGCGCCAGCACGGCATCGATGGCACGCAGATAGACCTCGGTCTTGCCGCTGCCGGTGACGCCGTGCAGGAGCATGACGTGGAACCCGGCCTGGTCGACGATGGCCGTCACTGCCGCCTGCTGCGCAGCCATCAACTGCGGCAGGATCGCCGCAGGAGTTATGTCCCCGGCACCGGGGCCGGTATCCCTTGCGGACGGCGCCGGGGCAGTGGCGATCTCCGCCATCGACTTGTTTACTCGCGGCAGTTTGCCGCGCCGCAACATCGGCGGCAAGGCGAAGGACGTCACTTCGCCCAGCGGCGTCTGGTAATAGCGTGCGCAAAATTCGCAGAGCGCCAGCCACTCGCCGGGCAAGGCCGGCATGTCGCGCAGGATCGCGGTAACGGTTTTCAACTTGGCGTCCGGCTGTTCACTGACCGCCGCCAGGCTGATGATCATTCCGGTCTTGCAGCCCTTGCCAAACGGCACGGTAACGCGTCGCCCAATATCACTTTCGTCAGAATCGGGGGCGAGATAATCGAAAAGTCTTGGCACCGGTACATCGAGCGCGACACGGACGATGTTCATTGTCGGTCAGTTGCTTGCCTGCCAATGCTCGAGACTTTCTTGGCATAAGGCCTCAAGCCGTTGCTGGAAAAGAGAAAATGGCTTACCCACAAATTCTGTGGATAACTTTGTGAGTAAGCGCCGGGGAAACCGTCTAAGTGACCGTCCGGCAAGGGCCTTTTCATCTCTGTGCAATATTTGAACAAAATAACATTGTGTAAAAACATGCAGTTACATGCATGCCTGACGAAAAGCCAAGTAGCTGGGCGGTTTTGTCGTGCTCTACGTATTTCTGTGAATAAGTCAACCGGCCGAGGGGGTTTTTGCGCACTGCGACAAGCCTTGATGGGCGGCCTTTTCCAAGGCGGGGGGCGGCGCAAACCGCACCCCCGCTGCTTGTGACAAATCAGCCGCGCGCAGACCCGCGCCGGCTGTGGCTGTGCACGGTGTCAACCAGTACTTTGACATTTTCCGGTGGCGTAAATTGGGAAATGCCGTGGCCGAGATTGAAGACATGGCCACCCGATTTCCTGGCCTCACCGGCGTCGCCGGCGAAGCTGTCGAGCACGCGCCGCGCCTCTGCCGCCACCTTGTCGGGAGACGCGAACAAGGCCATCGGGTCGAGGTTGCCTTGCAGTGCAACACGGTCGCCGACGCGTCGTCGCGCCTCGCCCAGATCGGAAGTCCAGTCGAGGCCGACCGCGTCGCAGCCGATGCCGGCAATCGCCTCGATCCATTGCCCGCCGCCCTTGGTAAACACGATGCAGGGCACCCGCTCGCCGTCGTGCTCGCGCTTGAGGCCGGCGACGATGCGCTGCATGTAGGCCAGCGAGAATTCGCGGTAGGCGGCGTGGGACAGCGCACCTCCCCAGGAATCGAAAATCATCACCGCCTGCGCGCCGGACTCGATCTGGGCATTGAGGTAGTCGGTCACCGCAGTGGCCGTCACGTCGAGAATGTGGTGCATCAGGTCGGGACGGTCGTAAAGCATGGTCTTGACCGTGCGGTAGTCGGTTGCGGAACCCGAGCCGCCTTCCACCATGTAGCAGGCCAGAGTCCACGGGCTGCCGGAAAACCCGATCAGCGGCACCGAGTTGCCCAGCGCGCGGCGAATCTCGGCCACCGCATCCATCACGTAGCGCAGGTGCACATTGGGATCGGGCGCGGTCAGGTCGCGAATCGCCCATTCCTCGCGCAGCGGACGCTCGAACTTGGGGCCCTCGCCATCGGCGAAATACAGGCCCAGGCCCATCGCATCGGGCACGGTGAGAATGTCGGAGAACAGGATGGCCGCGTCGAGCTCGAAGCGCGACAGGGGCTGCAGCGTCACTTCACAGGCCAGCTGCGGGTTCTTGCACAGGCTGAGGAAACTGCCGGCGCGGCGCCGCGTTTCGTTGTACTCAGGCAGGTAGCGCCCGGCCTGGCGCATCAGCCAGACGGGGGTGTACTCGACGGGTTCGCGCAACAGCGCACGCAAAAAGACATCGTTCTTGGGGCGGGCCGAGGGTGACATGAGAGGCGATCCAGCGAGACAAAGAACGAATTATCGCACTGTCCGCCCCGCCTCCGGGCATCAGCGCCGCCAGAAGGCCGGCGTCAGCACCACCAGCAGGGTGAAGATCTCCAGCCGGCCCAGCAGCATGGCGAAGGTGCAGACCCAAGTCTGGAAATCCGTCAGCACAGCATAGGTGGTCGCCGGCCCGACCTGGTTCAGCCCGGGCCCGGTATTGTTGATGCTGGCGACCACGGCCGAGAAAGCAGTGACGATATCGAGGCCGGTGAAGGACATCAGCAAGGTCAGCGTGGCAATGCTGGTCATGTACATGAAGCCGAAGGCCAGCACCGCAAACAGGATGTTGTGCGACACCGGATGGCCGCCGACGCGCACCGGCCAGGCAATGTTCGGATGCATCGCGCGCATCAGTTCGCGATACACCTGCTTGTAGAGGATGATGGCGCGGATCATCTTGATGCCGCCGCCGGTGGAACCGGCGCTGGTCACGAAGCTGCAAAGGAACAGCATCCAGAGCGGCGCAAAAAAGGGCCACAGGCTGTAATCGACGCTGGCATAGCCGGTGGTGGTGGCAATAGAAACGACGTTGAAGGCGGAGTGGCGCAAGGCGGTCGAATAATCGGCATAGGTGCCCTGCAACCACAGATAAAACGCGATACCGAGCACGCTGGCCAGCGTTACGCCAAGAAACCAGCGCACCTCGGGATCGCGCAGATAGGGCTGCAACGAACGGCCGTAGAGGGCGAGGAACATGGTGGCGAAGTTCATTCCGGCGAGCAGCATGAAAACAATGGTGACTGCTTCGATGGCGGGCGAATTCCAGTAGCCGTAACTCGCGTCGTGGCTGGAAAATCCGCCCAGGCCCATGGTGGTGAACGCATGCATTACGGCATCGAACCAGCTCATGCCGGCCCAATGCAGAGCGAGAATGCACAGCCCGGTGACAACGGCATAGACACCCCAGAGCCCCTTGGCCGTCTGCGTCATGCGCGGCGTCAGTTGCGATTCCTTCATCGGCCCCGGCGTCTCGGCCTTGAACATCTGCCGCCCGCCAATGCCCAGCAGCGGCAGGATCGCCACCGCCAGCACGATCAGGCCCATGCCGCCCAGCCAGACCAGCATGCCGCGCCACAGATTGATCGACGGCGGCAGTACATCGAGATTCGACAGCACCGTCGAACCCGTGGTGGTGAGTCCCGACATTGCCTCGAAATAGGCATCGGTAAACGACATGCCAAGCTGGAACATCAGCGGCATTCCGGCGAACAGCGGAAGCAGGGTCCACACCAGCACCACGATCAGGAAGCCGTCGCGCACTTTCAGTTCCTCATCGTGCCGACGCGCCGACCACCAGAGGCCTAGACCGACTGCCAGGGATAGGGCAAAGGCTTCGTCGTAGGCCCATTCCGCGCCATCGTGCCAATACCAGGAGAAGCCGAGGGGAACCAGCATGGTCAGCGAAAAGCTGATCAGCAGCAGGCCGAACACCCTTACCACCGGATAGTAGCTTTTCATCGAGCAGTCAGCGCCGCCAGAAGGCCGGGGTCAGCACCACCAGCAGAGTGAAAATCTCCAGCCGGCCCAGCAGCATGGCGAAGGCGCAGATCCAGATCTGGAAATCGTTGAGCACGGCAAAGGTCGAGGCGGGCCCGACTTCACTCAGGCCAGGTCCGGTATTGTTGATGCTGGCGACCACGGCCGAAAAGGCGGTGACGATTTCAAGGCCGGAAAGCGACATCAACAGGGTCATCGAAACAATGCTGGTCATGTACACAAAGCCGAAGGCCAGCACCGCAAACAGGATGTTCTGCGGCACCGGACTGCTGCCGATGCGCACCGGCCAGACCACGTTCGGATGCATCGCGCGCAACAGTTCGCGATACACCTGCTTGTAGAGGATCATGGCGCGGATCATCTTGATGCCGCCGCCGGTCGAGCCGGAGCAGGCGATGAAACTGCCGAGGAACAGCATCCACAGCTGGGCGAAAAACGGCCACTGGCCATAGTCGGTGGTCGCCAGACCGAGCGAGGTGGCGAGCGAAATGGAGTGGAAGGCAACGTAGCGCAGCGCCTCGCCGAAATGCGCAAAGGTGCCCACCGCCAGCAGGTAGAACGTCAGGGCCAGGATGCTCGCCGCCAGCAGGCCAAGAAAATACGGCGCCTCGGGATCGTTGCGGTAGGGCTTGAGCGAACGTCCGTGCAAGGCCAGAAAATGCGTGGCGTAGTTGAGGCCCGAGAGCAGGGCGAAGAACATCACCGTCAGCTCGATCGGCAGGCTGTTGAAATGACCGAGGCTGGCATCCTTGGTCGAAAAGCCGCCGAGGCCCATGACGCTGAAGGCGTGCATCAGCGCATCCCACGGTTCCATGCCGAAATACCAGAGCATCAGGCCGCAGGCCACCGTCAGCAACAGATAGACGCGCCACAGGCCCTTGGCCGTCTCGGCAATGCGCGGTGTAAGGCTGTTCTCCTTCATCGGCCCCGGCGTTTCCGCGCGCAGCATCTGGCGGCCGCCGATGCCGAGCAGCGGCAGGATCGCGACCGCCAGCACCACCACGCCCATGCCGCCGATCCAGTGCATGAAGGTGCGCCAGAAGTTGATCGACAACGGCATCTGGTCGAGCCCGGCGAGCACGGTGGCGCCGGACGCCGTCAGGCCCGATACTGCCTCGAAGTAGGCATCGGTGAAGGAAAGCTTCAGGTGCAGCAGCAGCGGCAGGCAGGCAAACAGCGGCAGCAGCGTCCACACCAGGACCACCAGCAGGAAGCCGTCGCGTACCTTCAGGTCGGTGCGGGCGCGCCGCGCCGGCCACCACAGCATCGCTCCGGTCGCCAGCGTCAGCAAAAAGGCCTCGTCATAGGCGGAATGGGCGCCATCGTCCAGCCCCCAGGAAATCGCCAGCGGTATCAGCATGGTCAGCGCAAAGCAGATCAGCAGCAGGCCGAAGGCGCGCACCACCGGGTAATAGCGTCTCATTGCGGGGGCGGTCCGCTCAGAAGAAGCCGACGCCGACCTGGAACAGTTTCTCGACCTGCGGAATCTGCGCCTTGCGGGTGCAGAACACCACGACGTGGTCAGCCGTCTCGATCACCGTGTCGTGGTGGGGAATGATGATGTGATCCCCCGACACCGTGACCGGAAACCCATCCCGCATGGCGGTCTTCGGCGCGCCCTTGCGCAGGATGGCGCCGATATGCGCGCCCTTGATCACCGGCAGTTCATCGATGCGACGGCCGACCACTTTCGAGTTGGCCCGGTCGCCGTGCACGATCAGTTCCAGCGCCTCGGCAGCGCCTCGCCGCAGGCTATGCACCCGCGCCACGTCGCCATGGCGAACGAAGGTGAGCAGCGAGCCGATCGACACCTGGGCCGGCGACAGGCCGATGTCGATCGGCCCGCCCTGCACCATGTCGGCATAGGCGCGGCGGTTGATCAGCGCCAGCACGCGCTTGCAGCCGAGGCGTTTGGCCAGCGACGCGGCCATGATGTTGTCCTCGTCGTCGTTGGTCAGGGCGAGAAACATGTCCATTTCGTCGATGTTTTCCTGCGCCAGCACGTTCTCGTCGGTCGCTTCGCCGCACAGCACCAGGGTGTTCCTGAAGCGCGTGGCGATCAGCTCGGCGCGGGTCGGGTTGCATTCGATCACCTTGACCCGGTGCTGGGCCTCCAGCGCCGCGGCGACCCGCGCGCCGATGTTGCCGCCGCCGGCGATCATGATCCGCTTCACCGGCTCCTGCATGCGTCGCAATTCGCGCAGCACATGGCGAATATGTCCGCTGGCGGCCAGCAGGAATACCTCGTCGCCAACCTCGATCACCGTTTTGCCGGTCGGGTCGACCGGCCCGTGCTCGCGGAATATGGCGACGATGCGGGCATCGACGCCCGGCGGCAGGTGTTCGCGCATGGACTGGATCTGTTTGCCGACCAGCAGGCCGCCCTCGTAGGCGCGCACGCAGACCAGCGTCGCCCTGCCGTCGGCGAATTCGAGCACCTGCAGCGCCTCGGGAAAGGCCACCAGACGCGCGATGTAGTCGGTGACGTCCTGCTCCGGGCACATGGCGTGGCTGACCGCGAACATGTCATCCGAAAGCAGCGCCTGATCGGCAATGAAATCGACGCCGCGCAGGCGGGCGATGCGGGTCGGCACGTTGAACATGCGGCGGGCGATCTTGCAGGCGACCAGGTTGGTCTGGTCGGATTGCGTCACCGCCACCAGCATTTCGGCATCCTCGATGCCGGCGCTGCGCAACACCGAGGGCAGCGCCGCATTGCCGGTCACCGTGCGCACGTCGAGGCGATCCGCGAGTTGCGCGAGGCTCAGGCTGTTCTGGTCGACGACCGTGACGTCGTTGGTTTCCGAGGCCAGCGCCTCGGCCACGGAAGCGCCGACCTGTCCGGCGCCGAGGATGATGATTCGCATGGTGTCTGGCCTAACGCAGTCCGAGGTCTTTCAGTTTGCGATACAGGTGGGTGCGTTCGAGTCCGGTCTTCTCCGCCAGACGCGTCATGTTGCCGCCGTCCCGACCCAGGTGATATTCGAAATACATGCGCTCGAAAGCTTCGCGCGCCTCGCGCAAGGGCAATTCGATGACTTCCGGTGCCAGACCAGCCGGCGCCAGGCCGGGTTCACCGGCGGGCGCCAGCAGCTGCAGCGCTTCTTCTTCACCGATTTCCTCGCCCAGACTGGCCAGCGCCAGCGATTTCACCGCCGCCTTGAGCTCGGCATAGCCGCCGCCCCACGCATGCTGGCGCAAGGCATTGAGCGCCGCGCTGGAAAAGCGCCGCAGGGGAATCTCGTCGCTTTCCATCAACTGCGTCAGCAGGTGCGCGGCGATATCGGGGACCTCGTCCTTCAGTTCGGCCAGGCTCGGCACGCCCAGCCCGGTCTCGAACACGCGCTGCAGGCCGGCGTCCTCCCAGCCCAGCGCCACCAGCTCGGCGCGGCTGTGGGTGGTGGCCGCCACCAGGCGCAGGCTGTAGCGGTCGAGGCGCTCCGCCGCGAACAGCAGGTTCTTCTGCTGCAGGCGGGTCAGGCTCGCCAGTTCCTCGCACCACAGCACGCCGCCGGTGGCACGCTGCAGCATCTCCGTGCTCAGCGGGTTGGACTCGTGCGCCAGGTCGAGCCACGGCTTGCCCGCCACCTGTGCCGTGCGCGCCACCAGTTCGACGATGCCGCCGGGCGCCGCGCGCAGCAGCAGCAGGGGACTCTTGGCCAGCACCTGGTCGAGCCGGCGCTTGAGGTCGCGCAAGGGGCCGGGGCGGGCGAACGCGCCCAGCGAAAGGCCGCCGCCGGCGTGCCGGGCGCCGCGCTCGAGCGCCTTCTTCACCGCCGCCAGCAGCTTCTGCATGCCGATCGGCTTTTCGAGGAAATCCAGCGCGCCGATGCGCGTCGCCTCGACCGCGGTGTCGATCGTGGCGTGGCCCGACATCATCACCACCGGCATGTTGAGCTGGCCGTTGCCGGACCACTCCTTCAGCAGCGTAATGCCATCGGTATCGGGCATCCAGATGTCGAGCAGGACCATGTCGGGCCGTCCGCTTTCGCGCGCGACCCGCGCCGCCGCCGCGTTTTCCGCCAGCTGAACGTCATGGCCCTCGTCGCGCAGGATCTCGAACAGCAGTTCGCGGATTCCGACTTCGTCATCCACCACCAGTATCTTCGGCATTTCCTAAACTCCCTTTGCCGCCAGCGGCAGCCAGATGCTTACCTCTCCACCATGATCGTTGGCGAGACGAATCTCGCCGCCGTGGTCATCCACGATTTTTTTCACAATCGCCAGACCCAGCCCGGTGCCCTTGGACTTGGTCGTGACGTAGGGCTCGAAGGCGCGCGAAAGGATCTGCGGCGGAAAGCCCGGCCCGTTATCCCGGATGGTCAGTCGCGCACGCCCCGACTCCTGCGCCGTAACGATCGTTATCTGCGCGTCGGCCACGTCGCAAAGTGCGTCCTGTGCGTTGGTCAGGACATTATGCAGTACCTGGCGCAACTGGTTGGCATCGGCCAGTACCGGCGGCAGGATGCCGGGAGTCGGCGCCGGTGTGACGGCGATCGCCGGCCGCGAGTTCTCGTAGAGGCTCAGTACTTCGTTGAGCAGGGCCGTCAGATCGACCGACGCCAGCTGCGGCAGCGGCGTGCGCGCGTAGTCGCGGAAATCATTGACCATGTTCTTCATCGCCTCGACCTGGTTGACGATGGTCTGCGTGGCGCGATCGAGCAATTCCCGCGACGGACCCGTAAGCTGGTCGGCGAGCTTCAATTGCAGCCGCTCCGCCGACAACTGGATCGGTGTCAGCGGATTCTTGATCTCATGCGCCAGGCGCTGCGCCACCTCGCCCCAGGCGGCGGAGCGTTGCGCGGCGATCAGCCGGGTGATGTCGTCGAACACCACCACGTAGCCGCCGCCGCCGGCCGCCGGCAAGGCCGTGCCGCGCACCAGCAGCGCCTGCGTCATGCCGTCCGGGCGTGCCAGCTCGAGCTGTTCCTGCCACTCGTCGCCGCGCCGGGCGAAGCCGCCGAGAATCGCCCCGGCCAGGGTTTCGTGGCGCGGCCAGTCCTGCAGCCGCGTCTGCTCGAAGCCGGCCAGGTCGTCGCCGAGAATCGCCAGCGCACCGCGATTGGCGGCACGCAGGCGGAAACGCAAATCGAAGGCCAGCACCCCGGCCGAGAGGTTGGCCAGCACGGATTCGAGGTAGGCCTGCGCCGCCTCCATCTCATGACGATGGTGTTCGGCCTGGGCCCGCGCCTCGCTCAACTGATGGGTCATGCTGTTGAAGGAATGCGTCAGCACGCCGAGTTCGTCGGAGGCCTCCACCGTGGCGCGCGGCGTGAAGTCGCCGGCCGCCACCGCCTGCGTTCCTTCGGCGAGGATCAGCAGCGGTCGCGCCAGACGCTCGGCGAGGAAAAAGGCCAGGGCGACTGCCGCGAACAGCGCCAGCAGCAGGGCCAGCGTCAGGGTCAGGGTATAGATGCGCTTGAGGCCGACGCGGCCGAGTTGCAGCTCCTGGTAATCGCGATGCGCCGCTTCGACGCTTTCCGCGCTGCTGGCGATCGACGCCGGCACCGGCTGCGTCAATTGCAGGATGCGCGGATCGATGTTGAGGCCGCTGCCGGCGACCGGCGCCAGGGCGCGGACGATCAGGCCGCCGCCCTCGGCCTCACCCACCGAGACCAGGCCGCGCCCACTGCGCGCACTGCGCAGCTGACTCGGCGCCGGCACCGAAGGCATCAGGCTGCCCATTTGCGCCGAACTGCTGCCCAGCACCTGGCCGGAGAGCGTAAGCAGCGTCGCGCTCTGCGCACCGGCCTGTTCGCGCAGCCGGTTCAGCCGGCTCGGAGTGACCAAAGTGTCGTCGCCCAGGTCCAGCGCCGCGCCGCGGGCTTTCGCCAGCAGCTCGGCCTGCAGCGTATCGAGGACGCTGCGGCCGAGATTGAGGCCGCCTTCGAGTGCAGCGTCGACGCGCACGTCGAACCAGGAATCGATGCTCTTCACCGCAAATTGCATCGACACGCCATACACCAGCGCGCCGGGCAGCACGGCCATCAGCGAAAGCATCAGCAGCAGGCGGGATTTCAGGCGCGAGCCGAACACGCCGCCGCGATAGTCGCGCCGCAGTTGCCGCAACTGGAGGCCGACCAGCACCAGCAAGGCCACGGCGGCAGCGCCATTGATCGCCAGCAGCCAGGGATAGTGTTCGGCGAACAAGGCCGTGTTGGCCGACGCCGAGGCCAGCAGGAACAGCAGGATGGCGCCCAGCGCGGCGATCACCGCCAGCGCAATTTTCACAGGACTACCCTCCCCCCGGCCCCGGCCCCACGGCCGGCCCTGCATGGCCGGCCGGCTGCGGCAGCGCGGAGCACTGCTCCGCGAAACCCTGCCTTCGCCGCAAGGCAGGGGGTGATATGTCCCTCCGCAGGAGGGACGGTATCCCCCGGTGGGACGGTGGTTCGCCGCTGCGCGGCTCCGTAGGTTGACTGCGCTCCCCTTGGGATCCCACAAGGGGACTTCCTTCGGGGCGCGGCCCAACGGCGGGGAGCGCTCATTGCGTCGCCACCGGCGCAACGAATTGCCAGCGCAGCACGGTGGTCTCCACCTGCAAATCGCGGTCGGTGATGGCATCGACCTGGAACGGCTTGGGCAGCTGGCTGCGGTCGAGTGCGAGGCGCACCGCGGCCTGATAGGACTCGCCGGCACGGATGGCGTCCTTGTCCGTCACCGGCAGGGCCGCGATACGGCCTACCACGCGCATCGCCTCCGCCAGGCTGCCGAAATTCTGGTGCAGGTTGCCGGTGGTCAGCCGGTACTGCCGCGTCAGGCTGCTGTAGGCCAGGCGATAGCCCAGGCTGCGGGTGACGATATGTTCATTGACCCAGTACTTTCGGCTGCGCTCGAGCACGAATTCGAGGTTGAAGTACAGCGGCACTCCGCGCGCCACCGCATCCTCCAGCCGGTTGCCGAGATCCACGGTGAACTCCGCGGACAGCACATAGCCGTCCTCGCCCAGGGTCAGCGCGGCGCGCTTCGGCTCGATGCTGCCGGCATGGGCCGCCAGGGCCAGCAGCAGCAGCGCCGCCAGCAGCCCGGCTTCAATCCTTCTGCAGCAGCGCGTAGTAAAAGCCGTCATGTTCGGCATCGGGCAGTTCTGGCAGTTGTGCATCGCCGCGTGTTGCGCCTACGGTCGGCAGATGCCGGGCATCGGCATGACGGCCGACGAAGGCATTGATCTGCTCGGCATTTTCTTGCGCGAATACCGAGCAGGTTGCATAAAGCATTTTGCCACCGGGGGCGAGAGTTCGCCACAAGGCATCGACAATCGCCCTTTGCGTAGCGGCAAAGCCGGCGATGTCGGCTTCGCGGCGCAACCACTTGGCGTCGGGATGACGGCGTACCACTCCCGAGGCCGAACACGGCACATCGGCCAGGATGCGGTCATAGGGGCGGCCGTCCCACCAGGCGTCGACGGTGCGCGCATCGCCGACCTTGACCGTCGCCGCCAGCCCCAGTCGCTGCAGATTTTCGCTGATGCGGGCGGCGCGCAGGGCATCCGCATCGAGCGCGTCGAGATCGATTTGCGCGGTTTCCAGCAGGTGCGCCGCCTTGCCGCCGGGCGCGGCGCAGGCATCCAGCACGCGCATGCCGTCCGCCACGTCGAGCAGGCCCGCCGCGGTCTGTGCGCCCCAGTCCTGCACCGAGCACAAGCCGGCGCCGAAGCCGGGGATGCGCTCCACCGGCAGCGGCTTGTCGATCAGTATCGCCGCGGCGTCGAGTGCCCGCGCCGCGATCCCGGCGTCCGCGAGCTGCACGAGAAAGTCGGCGCTGGTGCTACGGCGCAGATTGACCCGCAGGCACAGCGGCGGATGGCTGTTGCCGGCGGCGAGGATGCTTTCCCAGTACGCCGGATGATCCTGCTGCAGCCGTGCGATCCACCACGCCGGATGCTGCCGGCGTGCCACCGGGTCGGCATCGGCACGGGCCAGCAGGTCGGCGCGGCGGCGCAGGAAATTGCGCAGCACGCCGTTGACCAGGCCCTTGAACTGCCCGCGAGCGATCCGCGCCGCTGCCGTCACCGCCTGGTCGACGATGGTGTGGGCTTCGTCCGGCCGTACTTCGAGCCGTGCCAGCGCGACCAGCAGCAGGCCGCGCGCGGTCTGGTCCGACACCGGCCGCGCCAGCAACTGGCCGAGCAGAAAGTCGCCGCGGCCAAAGGCACGCAGGGTGGAATAGGCCAGATCCATGGTCGCGGCACGCAGCGGACCGGCAAGCCTGGCGTGCGCCAGTGCGACATCGAAATTGCGGCCGGCGAGCACGGCGGCGACCAGGCCGGCTGCCGCGTGCATGGCGTCGGCAAGGGGAGGGAGCATCAGCATCGACCAAGAATACCAGCCCGGCTGCGCCGGAATCGAATGACTCGGGAACTATCGCCGCCACCGGCAGACATCCGGGACACCTCCGGTCGCGCCGCCTTGCGTCAGGGCATGACTTCCACGTACTCGTACACCTCGGCATCCAGCAGGCGCCGGCGCTCTGGCAAGGGCAGGCGGGCGAACCAGGCCTGCGGGTCGTGGCGGTCGATTTCACGGCCCATGAAACGCAGCAGGTCGCAGATCGGCTCGACCACGTTGCGGCGATAGCGTTCGTCCTTTTTCACGTAGCCCAGGTGCAGGTTCTTCATGCAGTTGCGTCGGCACCAGGCAAATGCCTCGCAGTCCGCGCAAGGCATGTCCGCATGCGGCTGGAGGGGGCTGGGCTGCAGCCAGTTGCCCTGGATCTCGCCCATCTGCATTTCCGGCACGTACATCATGTCGGGGCAGGGAAAGATCTGGCCGTTGGGCATGACATTCAGCAGATGGGTCGAGACCCGGCACTGGGTCTGCCCGGCATACAGCTCGACGGCGCGATTGGGCAGCAGCTTGTTCCTGACGATGCCCATCAGCGGCAGCAGCGGATAGAGTACGTCGCCGCTGGCGAAGAATTTGGCGATCAGCCGTTCCAGCACCGCCTTGCGCCGCGCCACCGAATCATCGGCATACATCTCGTCGGCGACGAACTGCCAGTAGAGGTAGTCGAAGCTCGCGGCGAGGCCGTCGAGCTCTTCGAAACTGGTCGCCGGATTGCCCCAGGTCACGCGCGCCGTCAGCGTGCCGCCGACCCGCCCGCGGATGCTTTCGACATTGCGCATGACGCTGCTCCAGATGCCGCGTCCGCGATAGGCGTCGGTGATTTCCTCGCCGCCGTCGATCGACACCAGGACGTTCGACAGCCGCGCCAGCACCCAGTCCGGCAGCTTGTCGAGCAGCGTGCCGTTGGTCTGCAACTGGTAGCGGAACTGCGGAAAGCGCTGCATCACCTCCAGCATCAGGCCCTTGTTGAGGGTCGGCTCGCCGCCGTAGAAGGTCACATAAACCTCCTTTTCGGCCAGATGGCGGTCCACGAAGGCGGCCAGCTGCTCGATGTCGTACTTCATTTCTGTCTGCGAACCGAGCACTTCGCCGACGCCGAGCGAGCAATAAGTGCATTTCAGGTTGCACTTCAACGTCGTCAGCAATTGCAGTTCGACGCGGCCGCCGACGATCGGCGAGACGGCCGACAGCAAGCCGGCGGGCGCCGTGCGCGACGGCGCGAGAGGGGTGATGGTGTGCATGGGAAGCGCTCAGTCGGGACGCAGGGAACTGCCGTTGAGGAAGTCGGCGCTGGTGACACGGCGACCGCCGGGCTTCTGCAGTTCGGTGAGGCGCAAGGCGCCTTCGGCGCAGGCCACCACGATGCCGTTCGCATCGGCGGCGAGCACCTGGCCGGGGCGGCCGCCGGCGGCAACCGCCTCGCCGCGCCAGGCCTTGACCGGCTCGCCGGCCAGGGTCACCACCGCGCCGGGGAAGGGATTGAAGGCGCGCACTTTGCGCGCGATTTCCGCGGCCGGCCGGTTCCAGTCCAGGCGTGCCTCGGTCTTGTCGATCTTGTTGGCGTAAGTCACGCCGGTTTCGGGCTGGGCTGCGGGCGACAGCTGATCGAAGCGCGCCAGCGCCTCGACCACCAGCCTGCCGCCCAGCACGGCGAGCCGATCGTGCAGGCTGCCGGTGGTTTCCTGCGGGTCGATGTCGAGCGCGGCGGAACGCAGCATCGGCCCGGTATCGAGCCCGGCCTCCATCTGCATGAGGGTGATGCCGGTTTGCGCGTCGCCGGCCTCGATCGCGCGATGGATTGGCGCCGCACCGCGCCAGCGCGGCAGCAGCGAGGCATGGATGTTGATGCAGCCACGGCGCGGCAGGTCGAGCACGGCCTGCGGCAGGATCAGGCCATAGGCAGCCACCACCATCAGTTCCGCGCCTTGTTCGCTGCAGGCAGTGCGGATCGGTTCGTGCGTCGCCGGGTCCTTGAGTCGCTCGGGCTGGAACAGCGGAATGCCGTGGGCCAGCGCCACCTTTTTGACCGCGGAGGCCTGCAGGATCATGCCGCGCCCCGCGGGGCGGTCGGGCTGGGTCAGTACCAGCACGACCTGATGCCCGGCGGCCAGCAGGGCTTGCAATGCCGTAGCGGCAAACTCGGGCGTGCCGGCGAAAATGAGTTTCATCGACGGGCGCTCAAAACGTCTCGCGCGCCTGCTTGAGCAGCTTGCTCTTGATCCGGGTCTGCTTGAGCCGCGACAGATATTCGACGAAGACCTTGCCTTCGAGGTGATCCATTTCGTGCTGGATGCAAACTGCAAGCAGGTCGTCGGCCTCCAGCTCGAAGGCTTTGCCATCGAGCCCGAGCGCGCGCACCCGGACATGGCTGGCGCGCTGCACCGTCTCGTAGATGCCGGGTACCGACAGGCAGCCTTCCTCGCCCTCGCATTCGCCGGACTTTTCCAGCAGTTCGGGATTGATCAGGGTCAGCAGCTGCGACCTGTCTTCCGAGACGTCGATCACGATCAGGCGTACATGCTGGTCCACCTGCGAGGCGGCCAGGCCGATACCCGGCGCGGCATACATGGTCTCGGCCATGTCGGCGGCAAGCTGGCGGATACGCGCATCGACCTGGGTAACGGGAGCGGCCTTCTTGTGCAGCCGGGGGTCGGGATATCGCAAAATGGGCAATAGGGCCATGAAACCGTTCTTTAAAGAATTGATGCAGGGGGAATTGTCGGGCAGAATCGGACGACTACCCGGGTGGTTCGCCATCCACACAGACACTCGGCCAGGAGATCAAGCCATGCGTCGCATTATATCTGCGCTGCTCATCAGCATTTCAAGCACTCTGGCACTCGGCCAGGGAACGGCACCCCTGCAACTGGCCGACGGCGCACCGGACCGACATATCGTCGTGCGCGGCGACACCCTGTGGGGAATCTCCGCCAAATTTCTCAAGGATCCCTACCGCTGGGGCGAGTTGTGGAAGTTGAACGCAGAGGATGTGCGCAACCCGCATCGCATCTATCCGGGGCAGATCCTGGTGCTCGACAGGAGCGGCGGCCAGGCGCGTCTCAGACTGGGCACGGTGAAGCAGCCACAACGCGAATATGTCGAATCCCTGCACCAAGGCATTCCTACCATCGAGCCGCGCGACATTGAACCCTTCCTCAGCGAGCCGCGAGTGCTCGACGCCGCTGGTCTCGATGCCGCGCCGCGCGTGGTGGCGCTGCAAAGCGACCGGGTGATCGCCGGCGCCGGCGACACCATCTTTACCACCGAGGCCACCCCGGCTACCGGCTCGCAGAAGAACTGGCAGTTGTTCCGCCCGAGTGGCGCGCTGGTCGACCCCGACACCAAGGAAATACTCGGCTACGAAGCCCTGTATCTTGGCACTGCGCGCCAGACCCAGACCGGCGTGCCGTCGAGCTTCCTGATCCTCACCTCGAAACAGGAGATCGTCAAGGACGACCGCCTGCTGGTCGCGCCGCGCGAGGATGTGATGAATTACGTTCCGCGTCCGCCGGGCAAGCAGATCCACGCCAGGGTGCTCGGCATCTACGGCGGCGTCAAGTTCGGCGGTCCGCAGTCGGTGATCACGCTCAATCGCGGCAAGACCGACGGTCTCGAACCCGGGCACGTACTTGCCGCGGATGTGGCCGGTGCAATCGTGAGCAATCGCTACAAGGGTGAAAGGACCGATTACCAGTTGCCGGACGCCCGTAATGGGCTGGTGTTCGTGTTCCGCGTCTTCGATCGCGTTTCCTACGCCCTGGTGATGAACGCCACGCATCCCCTGGTGGTCGGCGATCACGTGCGTACCCCCTGACGCCGGTCCGCGAAGCAGAATTCCCGGCGCGCAACGCGGCTGGGCAACCATGACGGATCGCGCAGAACTCGCTTCCTGGCTGCGCCTGACGCTGACCCCCGGTGTCGGCGGCGAGGCGCGCCGCGCCTTGCTCAAGGCCTGCGGACTGCCGCAGGCGATTTTCGAGGCGAGTCAGCGCGCACTGGCAGCATTCGTCGATCCGGCCGTGGCCGAGCGCCTGCTGCACCACCAGTGCGCTGCCGGGATCGAGGCAGCGCTGGACTGGGCGGAACAACCGGGCAACCGGCTGCTGACCCTGGTCGATGCCGACTATCCGCAAAGCCTGCTGACTTCCGCCGACCCGCCGCTGTTGCTCTACGCCAAAGGCAACTGTGGAATGCTCAATCGCCCGATGCTGGCCATCGTCGGCAGCCGCAATGCCACCGCCCAGGGCCTGCGTGATGCGGAGGCCTTTGCCCAAGCCCTGGGCAATGTCGGCCTGACCACGGTCAGCGGCCTGGCACTGGGCATCGATGCCGCGGCCCATCGCGGTGCGCTGGCGACTCCGGCGAGCACTGTGGCGGTGATCGGAACCGGCGCCGACCGCCTCTACCCGGCGCGAAACGAGGCCCTGGCGCGCCAGATTGCCGAACAGGGTGTGGTGCTCAGCGAGTTCCCTCTCGGCACACCGGCGCTGGCTTCCAACTTTCCGCGCCGCAACCGGATCATTGCCGGCCTGGGTCTGGGCTGCCTGGTGGTCGAAGCCGCACTGCGCAGCGGTTCGCTGATCACGGCCCGGCTCGCCGCAGACAGCGGACGCGAGGTATTCGCGATTCCCGGCTCGATCCACTCGCCACTGTCGCGCGGCTGCCATCAACTGATTCGGCAGGGCGCAAAACTGGTTGAATCGGCGCAGGACATTCTCGAAGAATTGCGCTGGGGAAACCTTCCCGCCATGGCCAGCACCGCCAACCCAGCCCATTCAGAACAGGGCGATAACGTGGAGCAAGTGCTCGCTTTCATGGGTGATGCCCCCTGCCAGCTCGATACCCTGGCCTTGCGCAGTGGCTTGACGCCCGCCGACCTTCTTGCCATGCTCCTGCCCATGGAACTCGCCGGGCGTATCGCGCAGTTACCCGGCGGCCTCTACCAAAGGCTCCACTAACGCTCATGGCTTCGATGAACCACCCCGCATCATGAAATACCTTTGCGTCGCAATGCCTCAAGCTGGCAAATGGGCCCGCCCCTCCCTTCCGCTGCGCGGCCCACGGCTGGCTTTGCACAGCCAGCCGGCTGCGGCGGCGCGACGCATGCGTCGCGAATTCCCGCCTCGCCCCCTCACGGGGAGGCTACTGATTAGCTCGCTACGCTCGAAAATTGGCATGCGCACTAGCCAACGTATTTCACGTTAATAGAGTCCTTTTCAGCAAACATCATGATCGACATCCTGGTTTATCTGTTCGAAAACTATCTGCCCGATGCCTGCCCGGAGCCGGCGGTGCTGGCCAAGAAGCTTTCGGCAGCCGGTTTCGGCAGCGACGACATCACCGCAGCCCTTTCCTGGCTGGACGGCCTTGCCGGCGAAGCCGGCGGTGCTTGCCGCAGTCCGGCGCTGGCCGACGCCATAAGAATTTACGACGAGGAAGAACAGGAAAGGCTGCCCACCGTTTGCCGCGGCTTCATCGCCTTTCTCGAGCAGCACGATGCGGTCGACGCGCCCCTGCGCGAAGCCATCATCGAACGCGCGCTGGCCCTGCCCGACGCCGAAGTCAGCCTCGACCGGCTCAAGGTCATCGTGCTGGCCGTGATCTGGCGCTACCGCCATGAAGTCGACGCCCTGATCCTAGAAGAGCTCCTCGCCGAAGAAAGCGGGGACGAGGATTTCGGCCCCGGCGACGACGTCACCCGCGTCCTGCTCAATTAAGTAGCGGCTTGCTTAATTGTGAGCGGCGCGCTTATGATGCGCCGCTCCTGACCCTGTATTGCGTCCGAATCACTCGAACAGACAATGTCAAAGCAACTCATCATCGCCGAGAAACCTTCCGTCGCCCAGGATATCGCCAAGGTGCTGGGCGGCTTCACCAAGACCGGCGACTACTTCGAGAGCGACGATTACGTGTTGTCCTCGGCCATCGGCCATCTGCTGGAACTGGCCGTGCCGGAGGAATACGACGTCAAGCGCGGCAAGTGGAGCTTCACCCATCTGCCGATGATCCCGCCGCATTTCACGCTGAACCCGATCGAGCGGACCCAGGAACGCCTGCGCCTCTTGACGCGCCTGATCAAGCGCAAGGATGTCACCGGCCTGGTCAATGCCTGCGACGCGGGGCGCGAAGGCGAACTGATTTTCCGCTACGTCGCGCAGCACGCGCTGGGCGCCAAGCAGAAACCCATTCGCCGCCTCTGGCTGCAGTCGATGACGGCCACCGCGATCCGCGACGGCTTCGCCCACCTGCGCACCGACCACGAAATGCTGCCGCTGGCCGACGCTGCACGCTGCCGCTCGGAAGCCGACTGGCTGATCGGCATCAACGGCACGCGCGCCATGACCGCCTTCAATTCGAAGGAAGGCGGCTTCTACAAGACTCCCGTGGGCCGCGTGCAGACGCCGACCCTGGCGATCATGGTCGAACGCGAAAGCCGCATCCGCGCCTTCGTTTCACGCGACTACTGGGAAGTCGAAGGCGAATTCCAGTGCGTCGCCGGCACCTACCGCGGCCGCTGGTTCGACGAGAAGTTCAAAAAAGCTGACGATGAGCATGCCCGCGCCGAACGCCTGTGGGACAAGGCCAGGGCCGATGCGCTACGCAAGAAATGTCTGGGCCAGCACGGCACGGTCGAAGAGGACAGCAAGCCCAAGACCGAGGCCTGCCCGATGCTCTACGACCTCACCTCGCTGCAGCGCGAGGCCAACGGCCGCTTCGGATTCAGTGCCAAGAACACGCTGGGACTGGCCCAGGCCCTGTACGAAAAACACAAGGCGCTGACCTATCCGCGGACCGACAGCCGTCACCTGCCGGAGGACTACATCGGCACGGTCAAGGAAACCCTCGCGGCGATGGCAGGCACGCCCTACGCGACCTTCGCCGGCGCCATCATCAAGAACGGCTGGGTGCACCCGAACAAGCGCATTTTCAACAACGCCAAGGTGAGCGACCACTTCGCCATCATCCCGACGGGCACTGCGCCGAAGAGCCTCTCCGAGCCGGAACAGAAGATCTACGACCTGGTCACCAAGCGCTTCCTCGCCATCTTCTACCCGTCGGCCGAGTACAACATCACGACGCGCATCACGCGCATCGAGCAGGAAGCCTTCAAGACCGAAGGCAAGGTGCTGGTGACGCCGGGCTGGCTCGCCGTGTATGGCAAGGAATCGCAGGAAACCCGCGAAGAGGCCGGCGAGAACCTGACCCTGCCGCCGCTGGAAAAGAACGAACGGGTCTGGGCCAAGGATGTCGAGGTCAAGGCCAAGGCCACCCAGCCGCCGCCGCGCTTTACGGAAGCCACGCTGCTGACCGCCATGGAAGGCGCCGGCAAGCTGATCGAGGACGAGGAACTGCGCGAGGCCATGTCCGAGCGCGGCCTGGGCACACCGGCCACGCGCGCGGCGACCATCGAAGGCCTGCTGGCCGAGGAATACCTGCACCGCAACGGCCGCGAACTGCAGCCGACAGCCAAGGCCTTCTCGCTACTGTTCGCGCTGGAAAACCTTGGTGTGGACGAAATTCGTTCGCCCGAGTTGACCGGCGAATGGGAATACAAGCTCCGCGAGATGGAGCATGGACGGCTGGCGCGCGACGAGTTCATGAACCATATCGTGGACAGAACGCGCGATATGGTCGAACGCATCAAGACCGGCGAACTGCCCGAGGCCGCCTTCTCGACGCTGAAGACGCCCTGCCCGCGCTGCGGCGGCGTGATCCAGGAAAACTACAAGAAATTCCAGTGCAAGTCCTGCGACTACAGCCTGTGGAAGGTGGTCGCCAGCCGGCAATGGGAACCCGAGGAAATGGATGAACTGCTTTCGCAGCGCGTGATCGGTCCGCTGCAGGGCTTCCGCAGCAAGATGGGGCGGCCCTTCGCCGCCATGATCAAGCTCAAGGAAGACCACATGCCGGAATTCGATTTCGGCCAGTCCGACGCCGACGCCGATGCCGAGGAGGTGGATTTCTCGACCCAGGAAACCCTGGGCGCCTGCCCCAAATGCGGCGGCCGCGTTTTCGAGCACGGCATGGCCTATGTTTGCGAAAAGGCCGTGGGCGCCGGCAAGACCTGCGACTTCCGTTCCGGCAAGGTGATCCTGCAGCAGGAAGTCGCGCGCGGCGACATGCAGAAGCTGCTGGCCACCGGCCGCACCGACCTGCTCAAGGGCTTCATCTCGAACAAGACGCGGCGCAAGTTCTCCGCCTACCTGGTGCGCGACCCGGCCAGCGGCAAGGTCGGCTTCGAGTTCGAACCGCGGGCGCCGAAAGCCGGGGCGAAACCGACGGCCAAGACCGCCGAGGCAAAACCGGCGAAAACCGCCGCCACCAAAGTCGGATCAACAGTCGGCGCTGGCGAGACGGCGAAGAAGCCCGCAGTGAAGAAGGCGGCAGCCAAAAAGCCGACAGTCAAGAAGCCCGCAGCGAAGCCGGCAACGAAGAAGCCGGCGGCCAAGAAAGCCGCTTGAGCGCTGCGCGGTGAACGCCGAAACCGCGCGCGCCATTCTCGATTTCTGGTTCCTGCCGCCGGACCATCCCGGCCACGGGGCTTACCGCCCGGAATGGTTCCGCAAGGACGCGGCCTTCGATGCCGCGATCCGCGCGCGCTTCGGTGCCGACATCGAACTTGCCCTGAACGGCGAGCCCGCCGAGGCAACAGATGAAGCACTGCTGGCGCGCCTGCTGCTGCTCGACCAATTCACCCGCAACATTTTTCGCGACACGCCGCGCGCCTTTGCCGGCGACGCGCAAGCCTTGAGCCTGGCCACAATGCTGGTCAGTTCCGGGCGCGACAAGAACCTGTCGCCCTGGCAACGCTGGTTCGCCTACCTGCCCTTCGAACACAGCGAATCCCTGCTCGACCAGGAACGCGCCGTGGCGCTGTTCGCCGCAATGCGCCGCGAGATGCAGCACGAGGCCTTCGACAGCGCCTACGACTATGCCGTGCGCCATCGCGAGGTGATCGCCCGCTTCGGCCGCTTTCCCCACCGCAATACCATCCTCGGCCGCGCCTCGACGGCTGAGGAGATCGAGTTTCTCAAGCAGCCCGGCTCGTCGTTCTGAGCAACCATGATGACGTCGCCATCGGTGCAGCAAAGTCCCCCGGTGCCTGGCATAGCAGTTGCCGTGCCGGATGTGGTGGCCTGCCACACTTGCGACATGCTGCAGCGGAGCATCCCGCTCGCCACCGGCGGCGCTGCGCTGTGCGCGCGCTGCGGTGCGCCGCTGTTTCGCCGCGGACACCCGGAGCGGGCGCTGGCGCTGACCGTCACGGCCCTGATGGTGTTCGTCATCGCCAGCGCCTTCCCGATTGCCACCATCGAAACCCAGGGGCGCTACAACGCCGCATCGCTGCCGGGCGCCGTCGGCCTGCTGTGGGACGCGGAAATGCATCTGCTGGCGCTGCTGGTGTTCGTCACCACGCTGCTGGTGCCATTGCTCGAACTGACCCTGCTGACGGTGATTCTGGGTGCCTTGCTGGCGGGTCGCCCGTCGCGGCCGATCCGGCTGATGCTGCGCTTCATCTCGGGCACCCGGCCCTGGGGCATGGTCGAAGTATTCATGCTTGGCGTGCTGGTATCGCTGGTCAAGCTGGCCCACCTCGCCCACGTCGTGCCGGGCGTCGCGCTCTGGTCGTATGCCGCCCTGATGCTCCTGCTGGCGGCCATCTGGAGCAACATCGACGGCCGCGAGTTGTGGGCCATCGCGGTGCGCAGTGAGGCGGCATGACGGCGACGGTAACGGCGCTGGAGCTTGGCCTCACCGCCTGCCACTGCTGCGGTCTGGTCAGCCGCGCGCCGGACCCTGCCGCAAGCAGGGCGCTCTGTCCGCGCTGCGAGACGCCGCTGCATGCGCGCAAGCCGCACAGCATTGCCCGGACCTGGGCGCTGCTGCTTGCCGCCGGCATGCTCTACATTCCGGCCAATCTGTTGCCGATCATGGAATCGGGCTCGCTGTTCGGATCGCAGCGGGACACGATCATGAGCGGTGTGGTTTTTTTGGCAACATCCGGATCCTGGTATCTCGCCGCCCTGGTGTTTTTTGCCAGCATCGTCGTGCCGTCGGCGAAACTGCTTGCCTTGGCCTTTCTGCTGGTCTCCGTGCAGCGCTCGGTGCCCGGCTCGGCTCGGTCGCGAAGCCGCATGTATCGGGTGCTGGAATTCTTCGGCCGCTGGTCGATGCTGGATATATATGTCGTGACGCTGCTGGCCGCCCTGGTTCAGATCGAGTCGATCGCCACCATCCGTCCCGGGCCGGGAGCGCTTTTTTTTGGCGTCGTGGTGGTGCTGACCATGCTTGCCGCAATGAGTTTCGATCCGCGTCTGATCTGGGATAAACCGAAAGAACGAACCCGCCATGACTGAAATTCCTGAACTTCCCCCGGCGCGGTTGGCACCGCGGCGAGCTTATCGGTTCCAGTGGATCTGGCTGATCCCAGCCATTGCCGTGCTGGTCGGCGGCTGGCTCGCATTGCGGGCGATCATGGAGCGCGGCCCGACGGTGACCATCAGCTTTGCCACGGCCGAGGGACTCGAACCGGGAAAGACCCGCATCCGCTACAAGGACGTCGACATCGGCATGGTCAACGCAGTTTCGCTATCGCCGGACCGCAGCCGTGTGCTGGTGACGGCGCAGTTCCTCAAACAGGCCGAGAAGCTGCTGGTCGAGGACACGCGTTTCTGGGTGGTGCGTCCGCGCTTTGCCGGCGGGCAACTGACCGGTATCGGCACGCTGCTGGCGGGAGCGCACATCGGGGTCGATGTCGGCACGTCCGGGGACTCGGCGCGCGAATTCACCGGCCTGGAGGTGGCGCCCATCATCACCACCGGCCTGCCCGGAAGGCAATACCGCATCCATGCGCCGGACCTCGGCTCGATCGACATCGGTTCGCCCGTCTTCTACCGGCGACTGAAGGTCGGCGAGGTCGAAGCGTATTCGCTGGACAAGGATGGCAAAGGCGTCAGCCTCAAGATATTCATCAAGGCCCCCTATGACCGGTACGTGACGCCGACCACCCGCTTCTGGAATGCCAGCGGCATCGACGTGACGCTGGATGCCGGCGGACTGCGAGTGCAGACGCAGTCAGCAATGGCGATCCTGGTCGGCGGCATGGCGTTTGAAAACCTGCCTGGCGAACCCGACCTCGCCCAGGCGCCAGCCGACTCGAGCTTCAGCATGCGTCGTGACCGGGCCGAAGCGATGAAGGCCCCGGACGGACAGATGCAGGTCTATGTCATGAACTTCAGGGAGTCGCTGCGCGGGCTGGCGCCCGGGGCGCCGGTCGACTTCCGCGGCGTGGTGGTCGGCGAGGTGCTTTCGCTCGGCGTCGAGTACGAGCCGGCGCGCGAGTGGTTCCACTTCCCGGTCTATGTCGCCATCTATCCGGAGCGCATCGCCATGCGGCGTCCGCCGGGGGAGGCGCCGGCCGATGCCGACGCCGATGCGCGGCGGGTGAAAAAGGGCCTGCTCAAGGCCATCGTCGAACGTGGCTTCCGCGCCCAGTTGCGGACCGGCAATCTCCTCACCGGGCAGCTCTACGTGGCGCTGGATTTTTTCAAGGATGCAAAAAAGGTGGTGATCAACCCGGCGACGGTTCCGCAGGAATTCCCCACGGTATACGCCAGCCTCGAGGATTTGCAGGCATCGCTGGGACGCATCCTGAAAAACCTGGAACAGGTGCCCTTTGCCGAAGTCGCGGCGGATGCGCGGCAGACCTTGCAAGGACTGGACAAGCTGGCGCGCCGGCTCGACGCCGAGACGGCGCCGGAGGCGCAGGCCGCCCTGGCCAGCCTGCGCCTGACGCTGGGCAACCTGGACCGCACGCTGGCCGCCGACGCACCGCTGCTGTCGGATGTACGCGACGCGACACGCGAGATTTCGCGCGCCGCCCAGGCCCTGCGTTCCCTTGCCGACACCCTTGACCGACAACCCGAAGCCCTGCTCAAGGGCAAACGGGAGGAGCAGCCATGACCACCTCGCGTTCGATGCTTTGTTGTTTTGCCGTGGTGCTGGCACTGGTCGGCGCCGGCTGCGGCAGTTCGCCAAAGACCCAGCTGTACAGCTTGCAGGCGGCTGCGGCAACGCCAAAATCCGATGAGCATTGCGCCGAATCGCGTCTGCATATCGTGATTGGTCCGGTGGCGCTGCCCGAGCGCGTCGATCGTCCGCAGATCGTGACCCTGACCGGCGAGCACAGCGTGCACGCCAGCGACTTCAATCGCTGGGCGGAACCCCTGAAAGTGGCATTCCCGCGCCAATTGGCGGCCGATCTGGGTCGCGAACTCGGCTCGACGCGGGTGCGCATCCAGGGCCAGGAGAGCGCGGCCGAGGCGGATCTGCGGATCGAGGTGGATGTGCTCCGCTTCGAGGCTGCCCTTGGGGAATTTGCCGTGGTCGAAGCGATATGGACCCTGAAGCGCAAGGGCGAAGCGCCGCGCAGCGGGAGAAGCTTTTTCCGCGAGCGGCTGACGGCGGACGGTTATGCAGCCCTGGTGGCCGGGCTGGGACGCGCCACGTCGGGAGTGGGCCGCGATCTGGCCGCCGCGATTCGCGAATTACGCCAGTAGCGGTACCCCAGCTCAGCCGCCACGGCCAAAAAACCCCTGCAACCCGGTATAGGCGGACAGCGCCGCGGTGCTCAGCGCCGTCAGCGTGCCGCGTATCTCCTGCACCTTCTTGACGGTCGCCTGCAACTGACCCGCGCGCACCTTGCCGGTCGACAACAGATTGACGACCTTCATCGTCAGCCCCCTGGCGCCCTGCGGCGCTACCGCGTCCTGCCGTTGTCGCAGCATACGGCCGAGCACCAGGCCGGTGGCGTAGGAGAAACCGATACTGGCGGCATATTCGGCGAACTCGCGCCATTCGCGCGCGTCCCGGGGCAACACGGGAACCTGATCGACCAGGCTGATGACGCCGCTCATGCCCAGCACGGCCAGCGCGGCCAGCGCGAATCCGGCACCCAACCAGAATGGAAACAGGCGCTCGCGACGCATCAGCAGCAAAGCGAAGGGCAGCGGGATCAGCAGCGAAACGAGGCGCAGATAGAGCGTGTTCAGGTCGAGAATCACCGTGATCGTGGCGTGGGCCGCCAGCAGCAACAGCAGCGGTGCAAGCCACAACAGCACCCAGTCGGCACGGGTGCCGTACGGCACCGGCTGCGGTGCCGGCACTGCCGCTTCATCGCCCGCCGCGGCGGCGGCGCTCCCCGCCAGTTCCTGCAGCTGCCGTTCGAGGGCCTCGATCTTTTCCAGCAGCGGCTTGATCAGGTACAGGTCGCGGGTGCAGTGGGGACAGGCCAGCGCCTGGTCACTGACCTCACTGAGGCAATACGGGCATTTCACCTACTTGACCACACTAAGCTTGATCACGGTCGTCGTGCGGCGACCTTCGGAGTCTTCCACGCTCATCTGGATCTGGTGCTCGCCGGGAGGAACCTCGGCGCCGGCGAGGTCAATGCCCTGTTCGGAGATTCCCGGCCGGATGCGATCCAGCAGATCAACCGCCGGCACCTTGAGATAGCTCACGCTGACGCTCTCCGGAACGATTTTCGCGCCGCCGCGGGCTTCAAAGACCAGTTTGAGATTGAACGGCGACCGGGTTGCCGTTGCCGGATCGGGCGAAATCACCCGTATCGCAGGGCCGCGCGTGATGCTGCGGGCCCTTGCTGCAGACGCCTCCGGCAGCCTGGCCTCGGATTCGGTGATCAGCGATGCGGCGCCGGCGTTCAACGACAGCAGCATGGCGAGGACGGCCAAACGAAAATGCTTCATGCACTACCCTTCTTTCTGAATCGGGAGAAGAAAACCGGGTCGAGCATAACTGATCAGCGCGCCTCGGCAAACCTGCGCAGGACATTGTCGTCCGGCTTTTCCCTGGCCAATTCCTGCCACAGCGTCCTGGCCTCCTCTTTTGCACCGACCTCGGTCAACAGCGCCGCATAAAGTACGCGCCGCGAAAACGGCGAGCGCGCGTCGGCCTTGAGGGCCGATAGCTGCTTGAGGGTTGCCGCCGGCGCTACCGAAAATTCCGCCGCGGCGCCGGACGCGGGACCGCTCGCGGAAAAATGCTCGATGCGCCAGGTGTATTTCGCGCCGGGCGCCAGGCGATGCGTTGCCGGCAGCGGCAACTGGGTGTCCTCGGTGCGGGCTTCCCAGTGGAGCGCGCCGTCCGGCTTCAGGACGGAGAGCCGATAGCCGGCGGACGCCTCGACCGCGGTCCAGCGGAATAGCGGCGCATCCGAGACGACGATGGTCTTGACCGGCGAAATCGGACTCAGCGCGTTCAGCTTGCTGCTCCTGCTGCGCGTCGCCGGCAACGGCTGGGCCGCCATGCCCGGCGTGATGTGTATATCGGCCACGCCTTTGGCCGGCAAGGCCGTCTCACTGACGCCGCTGCCTTGCGGCCCCTGCGGCGTAACGCGGTAGTCCTTACCGCCTTTGAGCACGTATTCCTTGCCGCTGACAAGATCGACCGCAATCAGGGTGGCATCCGCCTGCAGCGACAAGTGCGCGCCATCGGGAATTTCAGCCAGGGTCGCCACCGGCGCCTTGCCGTCGATCTCGACGATTCCCGTGACTTCGGTGACCAGCAGCCCGGCCATTGCATCCGTCATGCAGAGGATCATTGCGGCAATGGAAAGAATCGCACTTGATTTCACGGGTATGTCCTTTACTGGCGATGATTGACAACCGTTGCCAACAGAACGACAGGGTCCCTATGTAACACGTGTGGCGGAGGTGGGCAACACATGGAACTGCCTGGAGAATCAAAACAAAAAGGCCCCTCGCGGAGCCTTGTTGTTTGCAGCAGGTCGCCGGCAACTCTCAGCGATGCCGCTGTCCGCTGTGGTGGCTGGCCGGCTTGGCGCCACCCGTTCCCGTTCGAGCGGGGCGTGGTGCGCCGCTGCGATCGCCGGTGCCGCTGCGGGTACGCGCCTGGGCCGGCTTGTGCGCCGGCGGGCGGCCGGCGGCGGGACGCGGCACCGAGTTGGTGTGCTGGGGCTCGAAGCCGGGCAGGATCGAGGTGGTGATTTCACGCTTGAGCAGGCGTTCGATGTCGCGCAACTGGATGCGCTCGTCGCTGCTGACCAGCGACAGGGCTTCGCCGCTGGCGCCGGCACGACCGGTGCGGCCGATGCGGTGGATGTAGTCTTCCGGCACATTGGGCAGCTCGAAATTCACCACGCGCGGCAGGGAATCGATATCAAGGCCGCGAGCCGCGATGTCGGTCGCCACCAGCGCCGCCAGCTTGCCTGACTTGAAGTCGGCCAGGGCGCGGGTACGGGCATTCTGCGACTTGTTGCCGTGCAGCGCGGCAGTGCGCACGCCAGCCTGCTCCAGCTTCTTGGCCAGCGCGTCGGAGCCATGCTTGGTGCGGCAGAACACCAGCACCTGGTGCCAGCCGTGGGCGGCGAACAGATGCAGCAGCAGGTCGCGTTTCTTGTCCTGGTCGACCTTGATCACGGTGTGCGTCACCAGTTCGGCTGGCGCGTTGCGACGCGCGACCTCGACCATTGCCGGGTCCTTGAGCACAGTGTGGGCCAGTTCGCGCACTTCGGCGGCGAAGGTGGCGGAGAACATCAGGTTCTGGCGGACCTTCGGCAACTTCTCGATGATGCGGCGGATGTCGCGGATGAAGCCCATGTCAAACATGCGGTCGGCTTCGTCGAGGACCAGGGTCTGGACCTTCGACAGATCGACGGTGCGCTGGCCGAGGTGGTCGAGCAGGCGACCGGGGGTAGCGACCAGGATGTCGATGCCGCGGCGCATGGTCTGGATCTGCGGATTGATGCCGACGCCGCCGAACACGGCGAGGCTGCGCAGACCGGTATGCGCGCCGTAGGTGCGGACGCTTTCCAGCACCTGCGCGGCGAGTTCGCGCGTCGGCACCAGCACCAGCACGCGCGGCGCGGTGTGGGTGACCTTTTGCAACGGACTGGTGAGGGGGTTGGTCAGGCGCTGCAGAATCGGCAGCACGAAGGCCGCGGTCTTGCCGGTGCCGGTTTGGGCCAGGGCCTCGAGATCGCGGCCGGCCAGAATGTGGGGAATGGCCTGCTGTTGCACAGGGGTGGGCGTGGTGTAGCCCTGCTCGCCAATGGCGCGCAGGAGCTCGGCCGACAGGCCGAGTTCGGTGAACTGCATGTTGAATACCTCTGAAGCCGACCCCCGCAATGTTGCAGGCCAATCTGGGCGGAACTTCTATGGGGTGTAACCTTCGATGCGACTTTGTGTCGCCATTCAGGCACGACCGGCAGACTGGGGCGCGGTCGCTGAGGAGGTGAAGCGGGGCGGACTGTAACACAGCCCGCCGCCAAGCCCGGGGATTTCTTTCGCCGTTGCCTGCCCGCGTCCGAGTGGATACCGTCCCTGCGGGACATAAAGCGGAATTTCAGGCACGCAGAGCGAGCCGGCGCCGTCCGCAAGGGATACCGTCTCCGGCTTTGCCGGAGACATAACTTCTCAGACTTCCATCATGACGAAGTCATGCTTCGCCACCCCGCACTCGGGGCAGACGAAGCTGTCGGGAACGTCAGCCCAGCGGGTGCCGGGAGCGAGATCATGGTCGGCGTCACCAACGGCTTCGTCATAGACCCAGCCGCAAACAACACATTGCCACGTCTTCATTTTTTCTCTGATTGGGGTTAGGGGAAGCACCATACTAGGTGCTTCCGGCCCGCCGATCCAATGAGATATTGCAATCCAGTCGATAGCGACGGGCTATTGCGCCCCGCTGCGCGGGTTTCAGCTCTTGAGAAAGGTCGGACGCAGGCCCTGCCAGGACAGGCGCGGCCAATCCAGAGCGTCGAGCATGTTCTTGACCCGCAGGCCGAGTTCGGTGTCGCCCTCGATGCTCAGGCTGCGATTGAAGAACAGGGTATCGGGATCCTCCTGCCGGCTCACCATCTGCAGAAAGGCCGAAAGCCGCGCCGTGAAGTGCAGATCGGGCTGGCCGGACGCCATCAAAATCGGCCGGAAGCTGCCCCGGCTGTAGGTGAAGTCGGCCACCATGCCGGTGTCCAGCACCGTCACGCGGAAACTGCGGCCTTCGATCTGCTGCAGCGTGTCTTCCGGCAGTACGCCCAGCTTGCGCGCCGCATTCAAGGCCAGCGCCAGGTTCACCGAGTGCGGCCATTGTGGCAGACGCGCGCCCAGCCGGGCCACCAGGGACGGCAGGACGAAAGGCGGAATCGTCGGAAGTTTCAAAGCATTGGCCATCGGGACTCCGTTGAATTCTGTTCAGGCTGCCTGATGCGCAGTGCCGGCGCGGCCGAACCAGAAACCATTGACCAGACCCGCCGGCGCCCAGCTTGCCTGATCGGCGGCCGGCTGGCCACGTCGCGCACGATCGAAGGCATCGAGAATATCAAAAGTATGCGCCGGCTGCGGGCTGATGCGCACCGCATCGATGCCCAGCGCCAGCAGTTCGGGCATCTGCTCCAAGAGGCTTTCGGTCTGCGCCGACATGGTCTGGATGCCGTTCAGGGTCAGGAAGTGCTGCCCTTCGCGGGTATCCACCAGCATGCCTTCGGGATGGTCGAGGCACTTGAACTGGCAGTCGTCCTTGTTCAGGCCGTAATGCCGCGCCGTGAAGCAGCGCGCCGAGAAGGCCAGCGGCAGCTTGCCGAAGGCGAACACCTCGGTTTCCATGCCCGCCGGGCGGGACTTGTGCAGGGTCTCGACCACGCTGCCGGACACCTCCAGCGGCGGCAGCCAGCGCTTCGCGCCCTGGGCCGCAAAGAAGGCCAAGGTATGCTCGTTGTAGATGTTGAGATGCGGGCCGGCGACGAAGCCCAGCCCCGCGTCGCAGGCCACCTTGACCGCACCCAGGTCGTTGGCCTCGATCATGCCGCCGGCATCGGCGATCAGGCGCCGCAGCGCCTTGAGGTCGCTCTCCGATTCGAGCAGGGCCTGCGCCGTGAGCACGACTTCCTTGCCGGCATCGCGCAGGTCCTTCGCCAGGCCGATCCAGTCCGCCGTGCGCAATTGCTGACGGCGCGAACAGACCGCTTCGCCGATGTAAATGCGGTCGATCGCCGGATGCTGCGCCGCCTGGGCATAGAACTCCATGACCTCGGCTTTGGGCCAGAAGAACAGCAGGGGACCGAGGGTGATCTGCATCCGATTTAACGCCAAGGGCGGTTGTAGGCGCCGAGAGTGATTTGCGAGCCTTCCGCGACCTTGCCCAACTCGGCCGCCCAGGCCGGCTTGACGGCGAACTTTTCCGGCGCGGCGAACGCGGCATCGAGCGCCTGGCGCAGGTTGCGCGTGACTTGCGCGACATAGGTCGGACTGCGCTGGCGGCCTTCGACCTTGATCGCGGCGACGCCGATACGGATGATCTCCGGCAGCATTTCCAGCACGTTGAGGCTGGCCGGTTCTTCCATCGCGTAATAGGTTTCGCCTGCGACTTCGAAGCGGCCCTTGCAGATGGTCGGATAGCCGGCGTTCTCGTAGTTGCCGTAGCGGTCGATGAGGATGCCGTTGAGGCGCACGTCCATCTCGTTGGGCTTCTTTTCCCACTGCACGAATTTCGCCGGCGAACAGGCGCCGACCGTGTTGGGCGACTCGCCGGTGGCGTAGGACGACAGCCAGCAGCGGCCCTCGTTCATCACGCACAGGCTGCCGAAGCCGAACACCTCGATCTCGACCTCGGTGTTGCGGATCACGTTCTCGACCTGGGCCAGGGTCAGCACGCGCGGCAGCACGGCGCGCTGGATGCCGAATTTCTCGCGGCAGAAATTGATGGCTTCGTAGCTGGTGGCCGAGGCCTGCACCGAGAGGTGGCGGCGCATCTCCGGATACTTTTTTGCGGCGTAGTCGAGCACCGCCGGATCGGCGATGATCACCGCATCGATGCCCAGCGCCGCGGCCTTGTCCACCGAGGCGGTCCAGTCGGCGAAGCGCCCGGCCTGGGCGTAGGTATTGATCGCCGCCAGCACCTTGCGGCCGCGCTGATGGGCGTAACGGATGCCTTCGGCCAGGCTCTTCTCGTCGAAGTTCAGCCCGGCGAAGTTGCGCGCGTTGGTGTCGTTGCGGAAGCCGAGATAGACGTCGTCGGCGCCGTTATCGACCGCCGCCTTGAGCGCCGCCAGACTGCCGGCCGGACATACGAGTTGAGGTTTGGTCATTCCTGCCATCCCTAAAAGAGGGCGCAAGTGTAGACGAAAACCCTGAAAAATCAGTTGATCGGTGTCAACGGACGCGGAATCCAGGCGTCGGCCCGACAAAGCGGCGTGGCAGATCTCCCGTGGGGACAGGCCCCAGTCGCCGTCCCGCCAGCGCCGACTTTCAGCGCAGGTCGGAGACCAGCGAGGCCCGCACCGCTTCCGGCAGCGCGCCGGTATTCGCGCTGTAGGCCGGGTGGTCGACGCCCACCGAGAGCGCGGCGCCGCCCTTGGCTGCCGCCACCATGCCGGCGGACAGCTCGAAGCGCAGGAAATGCACGGCCGAGGTCTTTTTTTCGTTCTCGCGCTCGAGGTCCTCGTCGGCGATGGCAAACACCGGGTCGAAGCCTTCGACACGGACCCAGACGCGATCCTCGACGCCTTTCAGCAAAGCCAGCATGCGGTGGCGCTCGGCCTCGTCGGCGTACTCGATCTGCATCGTGACCTTGAAGTTGCTGCCGGTCGGCAGCAGCGGCACATAGGTTTCCAGTTCGTGGCGAATGCCGTCTTCCTCGAATATCTTTTCGACGCGCAGCATTTCCTGAATCTGGTAACGAATCAGCAATTCGTTCTCGAAAATGAGCAGGATGTGCTCGCCGAGCGCGATGCGGCGCAGCTTTTTCTGGGCCATGACTTGCTCGCGCATGGCGCTACGCGCCTTGGCATAGGCTTCGAGGGTCATTAACGAGTCGCGGGTGATGGTCATTGCGGTTTCCATTTAGTCCAGTCCGTAAGCGATGCGCAGCAGGGTCAGCGGATGCTGCTTTTCCTTGCGCCCGGCCGCGCCGGCTTCGTTCATGCCCTGCAGGATGTGGCGGCCGGCGATGGCGCAGTCGGAACTGACGTAGTCAGGCTCGTCCTTGGCCATGGCCTTGAACACCGGCGTGCCGATTTTCATCGACAGTTCGTAATACTCCTGCTTGACGCCCCAGGTGCCGTCGTGGCCAGAGCAGCGCTCCACGGTGTTCACCGTGGCCCCCGTCAGCTTGAGCATTTCCTCGGTCTTGCGGCCGACGTTCTGCACGCGGGAATGGCATGGAATGTGATACGACACCTTGCCCAGCGGTACCTTGAAGTCGGTCTTGAGCAGACCGTCCTTGTTGCGCAGCACGAAATATTCGAAGGGGTCGTACATCGCGGCCGACACATCCTTGCAGCGCGCATCCCCGGGGAACATCAGCGGAATCTCGCTCTTGAACATCAGCGTACAGGAAGGCACCGGCGTCACGATGGCGTAGCCGGCCTGGGCCAGGTCATGCATCAGCGGGATGTTGCGTTCCTTATACTTCTCGACCGTCTGCAGGTCGCCCAGTTCCAGCTTGGGCATGCCACAGCAGGTTTCGCCCTGCACCACGACATAGGGAATCTCGTTGTGGTCGAGCAGCTTGAGCAGGTCGTGGCCCAGCCCCGGCTCGTTGTAATTGACGTAGCAGGTCGAGAACACCGCGACCTTGCCGGGGCTCTTGGCGCCGTCGCGAACCGGGTAGTTGTAGCTGGACGTGGCGGTGGCGCGGAAGTTTGCGCTGTCGTAGTCGGGCAATTCGCGGGATGGATGGACACCCAGCACCTTTTGCAGCACGGCACGCGCCGGGCCGTTCTTGGTGGCGGCATTCACCGCATGCACCACCACCGGAATCGAGGACAGGGTGCCGACCAGCTCGGTCGAGGTCAGCAGCTTGTCGCGGAATTTCATCTTGCCCGTCTTGTACTGGATCGCCTTGGCGCGCAGCATGGTGTGCGGAAAATCAAGATTCCAGGCGTGCGGCGGCACATACGGGCACTTGGTCATGTAGCAGACGTCGCACAGGTAGCACTGGTCGACGACTTTCCAGAATTTCTGCTTCGGCACGCCGGCGGTCTCGGCATCGCCCGCCTCGTCGATCAGGTCGAACAGGGTCGGAAAGGCGTTGCACAGCGAAACGCAGCGGCGACAGCCGTGGCAGATGTCGAAGATGCGTTCGAGTTCCTTCTCGCAGGCGGCTTCGTCGTAGAACTCGGGATTCTTCCAGTCGATCGGATGGCGGGTCGGAGCTTCGAGATTGCCTTCGCGCATGGCGTCCTTCCTTAGGGTTGCATTGAAACGGGGCAGGGCGTCGGGGTCAGGGGTCGGCGCTGGCGGTACGGCGCGCGGGCTAGCCGCGCGCCGTCCGCTGGCCTTTGTCAGCCGTTGAGGCTGTCCAGGGTTCTCTGGAATTTGTTGGCATGCGAGCGCTCGGCCTTGGCCAGCGTCTCGAACCAGTCGGCGATCTCGCCGAAGCCTTCGTCGCGCGCGGTCTTGGCCATGCCCGGGTACATGTCGGTGTACTCGTGCGTTTCGCCGGCGATCGCGGTCTTCAGGTTGGCGGCAGTTTCGCCGAAGGGCAGGCCGGTGGCCGGATCGCCGCAGGTTTCGAGATATTCGAGGTGGCCATGGGCATGGCCGGTCTCACCTTCGGCGGTGGAGCGGAACACGGCGGAAACGTCGTTGAAGCCTTCGATGTCGGCCTTGTTCGCGAAATACAAATAGCGGCGATTGGCCTGGGATTCGCCGGCAAATGCGGCCTTCAGGTTGCCTTCGGTTTTGGATCCCTTGAGTTCCATGGTTTTGCTCCTCTGGGTTGGATGGAAAGGCGCCGTGGCGGACACGACGCCAAGTCACTGAGCATAACGGCTCGCGGACCTGCTTCAACTTTAGCGAAACATCCCTGCAAGTACTAATTGTATTTTTTCACCGATCCGATAGAGACCGGCTATTGCCTCAAGCGGCGATCCGGGTCCCGGGCAGGTGGCAATCGAGAATCGCCTGACGAATCACGTCGATCGCCTTGTGGCGCGGAAAACTGGAGCGCCAGACGAGGCCGACGCGACGCGACGGCGTCGGCTCGACGAAGGGCTTCACCCGCAACAGGGCATCGTCGGCCGGGATGCCATCGACGCTGCTGGCGGGCATCACGGTGACGCCGACGCCCGACGACACCATGTGGCGGATGGTTTCCAATGAACTGCCTTCCAGCACCTGCGGCGATTCGCCGCGGCTGGCGCGGGTGCACAAGTCCAGTACCTGGTCGCGGAAGCAGTTGCCGGCGCCCAGCATCAGCAGCGGCTCGTCGAGCAGTTGTTGCGGACGCAGCGATTTGAGGCTCGCCCAGGGATGGGCCACCGGCACCAGGGTGCGGAAGGCCTCGTCATAGACCGGCTGCACGACGAGTCCGGGTTCCTCGATCGGCAAGGCCAGTACCAGCACGTCTAGTTCGGAAGACTTGAGCCGTTCCAGCAGGTTTTCGGTATAGCCCTCGGCGATATACAGCGGCATCTGCGGTGCGCGCGCCTTGACGCGCGGCACCAGTGCCGGCAACAGCCAGGGGCCGATGGTGTAGATCACGCCGAGGCGCAGCGGGCCGCTCAGCGGGTCCTTGCCGGCCGCGGCAATCTCGGCCACGCGAACCGCCTCGGCTAGCGTGCGCTCGGCCTGCGCCACCACCTGGGCGCCGATCGGTGTCACCCGTACGTCGCCCGAACTGCGCTCGAACAGTGCGACGCCGAGCTCGTCTTCGAGCTTTTTGACGGCAACCGACAGTGTCGGCTGCGACACATTGCATTTGTCGGCCGCGCGGCCGAAGTGATGCTCACGAGCCAGGGCGACGATATAGCGGAGTTCGGTCAGGGTCATGAAGGGCGAGCGGCAGCGGATCGGGTTCGGCGCCTCTGCGATCCTCGACAGTTGCTACGGGACGCGCTGGCTCCAAGTCTCGCGAGACTATCACGGTCGTCCGATCAGCGCCGGGAACGACGCGAAAGCCCAGCTTCAATGCAAGCTGTATGGCCGGCGTGTTTCCGGCCTGAATCATACCGTGCAGCCGCCGCTGGCCTGCTGCCGTTGCATGTTCCTGCAAGGCGACGAGCAGGCGGCGGCCGAGACCGATACCGCGCAATTCCGGCAATACCATCAGGGCATATTCCGCGCCGTCGTCGGTCGCGACGTATTCTGCGTGGGCCAGCACCTCGCCGGCGTGATTCAGCGCGATCACGGCGACGCGGTCGATTCCGTCGGCCGCGGCGAGACGCGCAAGCAGAGCTAGGTTGGGACCTTCGCCGTGGGCAAAGTGGCGCTGATACAGGCCTTCGCGGTCCATGGCGTCAAGAAAATACGTGACGCGCTCATGATCCTCTGCTCCGGCCGTGCGCAGACGGATCGGCATGAGTTGGTCGGTCCACTGCTGGCGCGCACTCATGGCCGCTCTCCGGCGATGAAGTCGACAGTTGCGGCAATCACGGCCGGGTCCTCGAGCACACGGCGATGGCCCAGCCCGCTGGTTTCCATCAGCCGCGCCTGCGGCCAGCGGCGCAGATAGCGCAGGCCTTCGCCAAACGGCACTTCGCGATCCTGCCGATCGTGGATCACCAGCAGCGGCTGCTCACCGCCGGCGCGCTCGGCCTCGAAGTCGCTCCAGCTGACGCCGTAGCGCTGCTCGATGCGACGTTGCACGGCCGCGCGCAGGGCTTCCGGCCACTGCAAGGCGGCAGCGATACGGCGCGAGGAATCCGCGAGGCTGGCCGGCGGCGCGATCAGCACCGCACGACCCAGCACCGGACGCCGCGCCAGGGCCATCGCCGTCACCGCAGCGCCGACCGAGTGACCGACGATCGCACGCACCGCACCGAGACGGTCGAGCACTGCGTTCAGCCCCTGCACGAAATGCGGCAGCGAGGATTCGTCACCGCCGGTCATGCCATGCCCCGGCGCATCGAAGGCCACCACCGAGAAGCCGCGCGCCAGCAGCGGATCGATGAAGGCCTTGAGCTGCGTACCGCGCCCACCCCAGCCATGCACCAGCACCACCACCGGGTCACGGGCGCGACCCCAGCGCCAGCCGATCAGGCGCCCAGGGACCATGGCCACCGGCAGCAGGCTGGCCTCTTCCATCGCCTCCAGTTCGGCATCGGGAAAGGCGTGGCGCGGCGGCGTCAGCATTGCCCGCATCGCGCGCTCGATGGCCAGGCGCGGGGCGGTACGCCACAGGACGCGAAACAGCGTGCGCTGCCAGGCAAGACCGGCCGAGAACTTAAACGAACGAACGCTCGTGCTATTAATGGGCCAAAAAAAAGCGGGCTTGAGATTCAGTTCCATGATCAGCTCCTATCAGTGATTGACTGCAGAGTCGCGGACCAGTCGGTCGAAGGCAGCCAGCGCCCGGCGGTCCGCGTCCGGGTCGTTAAAGAGGCGGCGGTTTTGCTGCGTCGCCTGGTAAATCCCGTTCAATTCGAAGACGAACTGCTCGATGTCGGTATCCGGGCGCAATTCGCCGGTTTCGATGGCTTTGGCGACAATTTCGCCAAGCGAGCGGCGCAGCGCCAGCAGCGCATTCCTCACCTCGTCGCGCAAGGCGCCCGGCTGGTCGTCGAACTCGGCCGCCGCGGCGTTGATCACGCAACCGCCGGGCAGATCGACGGCCCGCGTCCAGTCCAGCCAGTTCACCAGCATGGCGCGCAGGCGCGCCAGACCGCGCGGCTGGCGCAGGGCGGGACGCAGCACCACGTCGGCAAAGCGGCGCTGCGATTCGCGCAGCACGGCCAGTTGCAGCTCTTCCTTGGAACCGAAGTGGGCGAACAGGCCGCTCTTGGACATGTTCGTCCGCTCCGCCAATACGCCGATGCTCAAGCCGCCGACGCCAATGCAGCTCGCCAGCGAGAACGCCTCGTCGAGGATGGCCTGTCGTGTCTGTTCGCCTTTGCCCATGGATGCTTTATAGAACGATCGTTCGTTTGTGTCAACCCCCTGCCGCACATTTTTCAGTGCGCAGGTATCGACCCGTCAGTGGCGCGAAATATGCGTACATGGCGCTCATGGACGCGCTCACTTTCTGCCCGACCATCCTGGCCCAAACCTGGCGTAGCCGCCAACACATTGCCGCTACGAACCCGAGCGCCATGCCGGAACACGGTGCGTGTTCCGCTTATCGCAATGACCATCGCATTGATATCCATCAAGGTAATTCAATTCTCGCGGACCAGAATGGCGCTTTGGGGCAGAGAGACCCTGTTGTGACTAGCGCCTTTCCTGAAACTGCTTTAAACTTCAATGGAATATTCACAGGCCCGGGAGTTTTTCGCCTGGCGCGAGGGCTTTGGGCAGCCAGAGCCGACGCCGCAGCAGGCTTCCAATGTACGCCACAACCCGGGACTGAATCTGGCTTGACGCCAGCCATCGAAAGGCATTGCACGGCAAGCACCGCGCCGCCCCCTGAACCATGAGCCTTATTGCCAAGCAGGCCACGACACCACCGCGCACGCCGTATGCCACGCGCCGCACCACATTCCGGCTGCTGCGCTATTTCACGGTCGCGGCACTGGTTTCCCTGCTGACCGTCAGCCTGGCCCTGTACTTCCTCGAAGAACGGGAAGTGGCTTTTTTCCAGGACGTGCAGAAAGCCCAGTCGGCCTTTTTCAAGGAAGCCCAGGCCGAACTTGCGGTCGAGACCGAACAGACGGCCAGGCGAAGCCTGATTGCGGCGCAGGAGGCGGCCAACGTCAACCTGACCCAGTTCTTCGCCAATACCTTGTGGGACAGCCATTTCGCGCCATTTACCGCGCTCACCCGGACGATTTCGCTCGACCGCTGCCGCGCCATTGCGAGCGGCAGCAATTCGCCGCCGGCCGCCGCCGCGAACCCACGCCAGGAGTGCTTCGCCGAGATCGGCCTGAAAATCAAATCGCTGCCCGGCTTTGCCGCCCTCGACCAGCGCGCCACGGCATCCATGCGTACCAGCAACGTGTTCAAGATCAAGGTGTACGACCTGCGCGGCCTCACGGTGTATTCCTCGGATCACCGCAACATCGGCGAAGACAAGATCGACAACGCCGGCTGGCGGGCCGCCGCGGCAGGCAGGGCGGCCAGCGAGCTGACCCATCGCGACCACTTCAGCGCCTTCGAGGGCATCGTCGAGAACCGCGACCTGATTTCCAGCTATATCCCGGTGCGCCGCGGCGGCGCCAAGGAGGTGGTCGGCGTTTTCGAAATCTATGCAGACGTCACACCCTTGCTGGAACAGATCAAGACCAGCTCGACGCTGCTTGCCGGCCTGGTGGCCGGCAATCAGGGAAAAATCGAGCGGACCTCGCAGCAAAACCTGGAGAAAGTCGCGGCGAATTCCGACACCCTGCTGAAAGTTGTTGCCGCGCTGTTTGTGGTGCTGTTCGCGGCACTGCTGTATATCGTCCAGCGCGGTCAGAACATCATCGATCAGCAAATTCTCGCCCTGGAGCAGACTGCGGCGCGCGAGCGGCTCTGGCATCAGGAAAAAATGTCGGCCATGTCGGCCATGGCCGCCAATGTGTCACATGAAACCGGCAATGCGCTGAGCGTCATCTCCGCCACGGCACAGGAACTGGCGGCGATCCAGGAAGGTAACGACGGCGCCGCGGATGCCGCAGCAAAAATCATGGACCAGTGCCGGAGAGTGTTCCAGATGACCCGCCAGATTTCCGCCTTCGCCACGGCCAGCGATCACATCGAGTTCACCAACGTCAACCCGCTGATCGAGGCCGTCTGCTATTTCTTCAGCTTCGACCGCCGCTTCCGCAACCCGATCGAATTCCGGCCGGCCGAGAACCTGCCCTGGTGCGATCTGATCCCGGATTTCCTGAAGGAGGTTCTGATGAGTCTCCTGCCCACGCTGAACGGACACATCGTGGTGTCCACCGCCCCCTGCAGCTTGGGCGTGCGCATCCGGATCCATTCCGAAGCCGCCGACGGCGAGCCTGCGCACGAAGGCGACGCCCTGTTCGACAGCCGCGTGGAAATCGCCAGCCGTCGCATCGAGGACATGGGTGGCACCCTGTCGATCGGCGAGTCGGGCAAGCTGATTGACATCGAACTCCCGGCCTGCATGCGCGAAGACAGTCCGCACTGACAGCGCCCCGGCGATAATGCCGGGCATGTCCGCCGCCCTGCCGCCCCTGATCGCCGCCCTGCTCGCAACGGACCGGTATCCGCATCCGGCCGGCCGCGTGGAACTGGTCGAGACCCATGCCTCCTGGCTGCTGCTGGCCGGTGATTTCGCCTACAAGATAAAGAAGCCGGTGACGCTGCCCTTTCTCGACTACGGCACGCTCACCTTGCGCGAAGCCTGTTGCCGCGCCGAGCTGGTGCTGAACCGCCGACTGGCGCCGGACCTGTACCTTGACGTGGTGCCGATCGGCGGCAGCCCGGAACAGCCGCAGCTCGGTGCGGCGCCTGCAATCGAATGGGCGGTGCGCATGCGGCGCTTCGACGAGAGCGGCCGCCTCGACCGCGTCGCGGCACGCGGCGATCTGCTGCCGCAGCAGCTATCCCAGCTGGCGGCGACGTTGGTCGCCTTCCATCAGGCCGCGGCCGTCGCGGCGCCCGGCACGCGCTTTGGTGCGCCCGAACCGGTGTTGGAGGCCGCGCGCGAGAATTTCACCGAGCTGCGCCAGCTGCTGCCGATCCACGACCAGGAACGGGTCGAGTTCCTGGCGCACTGGACCGAGGCCGAGTTCAAGGCGCGCGCCGCAGACTTTGCCGCGCGCAAGCAGGGCGGTTTCATCCGCGAAGGCCACGGCGACCTGCACCTGGGCAACCTGGCGCTGATCGATGGCCGCGTGACGCCCTTCGACTGCATCGAGTTCAACGAGGATTTCCGCTGGAACGATCCGATCAGCGAAATTGCCTTCGTCTGGATTGACCTGCTCGACCATGGCCGGCCGGGCCTGGCGGCCTGGCTGCTGAATGCCTGGCTGGAGGCTGGCGGCGATTTTGCGGCGCTCAGGTTGCTGCACTTCTACGCCGTGTATCGCGCCGTGGTGCGCGCCAAGATCGCCGCCCTGCGCGGACGCCAGGAAGACAGTGTCCACGCGCTGGCGGAACTCGATGCGGCGCGCAGCTACCTGCATCTGGCGCGGGAGATCGCCGTACCGCCGACGCCGACTCTGCTGATCACCTGCGGCCTCTCGGGTTCGGGCAAGACCACGGCGAGTTCGGCGCGCCTGCTGGACGACGCCGGTCCGGCGACCGGCAGCGTCATCCGTCTGCGCTCGGACATCGAACGCAAGCGCCTGTTCGGCCTGACTGCACTGGAACGCAGCGATTCGCCGCAGGACGGCGGCATCTACACGGCCGAGGCCAACACGCGCACCTACGCGCGACTGCACGAACTGGCGCGCGAGCTGCTGGCCGCCGGCTGGCCGGTGATCGTCGATGCCGCCTTCCTGCGCCGCGCCGAGCGCGCCGAGTTTGCCGCACTGGCGGCCGAATTCGGCGTCGACTTCGGCATCCTCGCCGCCGAAGCGCCGCCGGAAGAATTGCGCCGCCGCCTGCGGGCACGTAGCGGCGATGCTTCGGAAGCGACCGTGGCGGTGCTCGACCGGCAGCTCAAGTGGTTCGAACCGCTCGTCGCGGAAGAGCGCTCGTGCCTGAACAGTCCTTGAGCCGCACATCACGGCAGCGCTAGATCGAGCAGGCGGCTCAGTTCGACACCGAGCACGATGAACCAGACGAAGATCGCAATGCCGACGCCGGCGGCGGCGATGTCCTTGATGACCTTGATCTTCTCGTTGTGGCGCGTCTCGACGAAGTCGCATAGGGCCTCGATTGCGCTGTTGAAGATTTCGGAGACCAGTACGAATGCGGTCACCACCAGGATCAGCAGAAAATCCACCCAGGCGCGCGCGCCGAAAGCCACCGCCAGCACCACGACCGACACGATCAGTTTGTAGGTCACCGACCAGTCGTAGAGCACGGCGTAGCGCAGCCCCGAAATGACGGTGCGGATCTTGCGCAAGGGATGGTAGCCGGCCTCGCCGGTACCCAGGAACTTGTGCCTCATTCAGGACTGCCCCGCCGGCGAACCGGGCCGGATCACGGCGGCGTAGTACCGCAAGAAATCATTTGCGCGGCTTCTCATGGCGGCATCCCTAAGCTTTCCCGGCGCCAGCCGCAGCGCGTTCCAGCTTTTCCTTGCGCAGCGAGAGCCAGACCGAGATGCCGATGAAAGTGGCGACCACCGCCAGCGAGAAGCCGATCGGAATCTGGTAGAGGTCGATCAGCAGCATCTTGACGCCGATGAACACCAGCACCGCCGCCAGGCCGTACTTGAGCAGCGAAAATCTGTCGGCCATGTCGGCCAGCAGGAAGTACATCGCACGCAAGCCGAGGATGGCGAAGACATTCGAGGTCAGCACGATGAAGGGGTCCGCGGTGATGGCGAAGATGGCCGGGATCGAATCGACGGCGAAGATCAGGTCCGAAATCTCGACCAGGATCAGCGTCAGCAACAGGGGTGTCGCGTAGCGCACGCCGTCCTTCCAGACGAAGAACTTCTCGCCGTGGAGTTCGTCGCTGATCTTCATGTGGCCGCGCAGCCAGCGGATCAGCGGGTTGTTCGCCATGTCGGGCTTTTCTTCGGCGAACCACCACATCTTGATGCCGGTGACCAGCAGGAAGGCGCCGAAGAGGTAGAGCATCCAGTGGAACTGGGTGATCAGCCAGGCGCCGGCGAAGATCATCACCGTGCGCATGACGATGGCGCCGAGCACGCCGAGCACCAGCACGCGCTTCTGCAATTCAAGCGGGATGCCGAAAAACGCGAACAGCATCAACCAGACGAAGACGTTGTCGATCGCCAGCGATTTTTCGATCAGGTAGCCGGTGACGAACTCGAGCGATTTCTGGTTGGCCACTTCGCGCCCGACGCTACCATCGAGATGCCACCAGAGCGCCGCCGCAAACAGGAAGGAGACCGAGACCCAGACCAGCGACCAGGTCGCGGCCTCGCGGAAGGACACCTTGTGCTGCTTGCCGCCGCCGACCACGAACAGGTCGATCGCCAGCATCACCAGGACGATGGCGACGAATGCCGCCCACATCCACCATGTACCGATTGTTTCCATTGCATGCTCTCCTTGTCAGACCCGGTTCGCCGTTCCGTCGGCAGCGCAGGCTGCAAACGGAACGGCCCTTTATCCAGCGAGGACGAAGGGCCGTGTCTTTGACAAGGGAACCTCCGCCATCGCGGCAAAGGTCTTGCTCGTGCCTGCCATGCGACAAGCACCCGCGGCGCCGGGGAACCCTGCTGCTGCCAGGATTTCCGTATTGACGACACCGCGGCGGAGAGCTACTCCCCCTTGGGATGAACGAAATTTACTTAACCTGATTAAATTGGTCAACTACTTTCCGGCGCAGCCCGCAAGCTAGTGCTTGCTGCGCTCGGGATGCGTGGCGTGCCAGTCGGCCAGTGCCGGTGCGACATCTCGCAGCTCCCCGATGATGCGCACGCCGTCGATGCTGCGACCGCGCCCCGACAGCCCGGCGCCACCGGCCCACAGCTTGGTGCGTTCGGGCAGCGCGGCGCGCAATTCGATCAGGGCGTCGCGCGACTTGCGCCAGGGGTAGGCGCCGGAGAACGACAGCGCCACGACGTCGGCCGTCGTCGCCTGCGCCGCACCGACGATATCGGCGATCGGGGTTTGCGCGCCGAGCGAAAGAGCGAAAGCGCCGTTGGCCGCCAGCAGGGCCTCGACCATCAACAGGCCGAGCACGTGCTCTTCGTCCTTGACCGTGGTCAGCAGCACCTGGGGCCGCGTGCCGCGTCCGCCCAAGGCATAAATCGAAGCGCGCAGCTGGTTCTGGATCAGTTCCGTGTACAGGTGTTCCTCGAAGATGGCGATTTCGCCGCTCATCCAGCCGTCGCCGATACGCCGGTTGAGCGCCGGCACGGTGTCCATGACGAAACGCTCGAGCCCGTCGCGCGCCAGGCGCTGGGCCAGTTCGGCGCGCAGCGGATCGATGTCGCGCGCCTTGAGCATGGGCACGATCCAGTCCGCCGTGTCGTCAGCGCCGACTATTGCCGGGCTGGCGGCCAGGCGCTCGCCGAGTTCGGCGATCGACTGGCGCAACAGCGCCCCCGGGCGCTGGCCCTGGTCCATCAGGCGCTTGATCAGGCGCAGATGCTCGACCTGTTCGGCCGGATAGACGCGTTCGCCGCAGGCATCGCGCAGGGGTTGCGGAAAACCGTAGCGGCGCTCCCAGACACGCAGGGTGTCCTTGCCCAGACCGGTATCGCGCTCAACAGCGGCAATGCCGATACCGGCGCCGGTGGCCGGAGCACTGTCGATTGCGGGGGTGCTGTTTTCCATCTGAGAATTATATGTCCAAGACAAAGTCGTTGACAACCTGAAATCTGATGGGTATCTTACGAACATCGTATCGATTTGTCCAGGACAATATTATGAAATCTCCACAGTTGGCAAGCTTGCTGCTGATCGCCGCCGGCCTTTCCCTGGCCTTGCCGGCAAGGGCCGCCAGTTGCCCGTCTCTGCTCGACCACAGCTTCCCGCGCCTGCAGGATGGCGCGCCGCAGTCGCTCTGCCAGTACCAGGGCAAGGTGATTCTGGTGGTCAATACGGCGAGCTTCTGCGGCTTTTCCGGCCAGTACGAAGGTCTCGAAGCTGTCTACGACAAATACAAGAATCGTGGCCTGGTCGTCATCGGCTTTCCGTCCAACGATTTCGGTGAACAGGAACCTGGCAGCAACAAGGAAATCGCCGATTTCTGCCGCACTACCTACGGCATCAAATTCCCGCTGATGGCCAAGACCGACATCGCCGCGCCGAAAACCCACGCCTTGTACAAGCAACTGATTGCCAAGAGCGGCGCCGCGCCGAAGTGGAATTTCCACAAATACCTGATCGACCGCAGCGGCACCAGGGTCGAGAGCTTCAACACCATGACCGCGCCCGACAGCCGCAGCCTGATCGCGCAGATCGAGCGCCGGCTGGCCGAAAAACCCTGAATCCGTCAGCAAGTCTTTCCAAGGAGAACGCCGTGAATGCACCCGAACGCTTTTTCATGCCCGACATCCAGTCCAGTCCAGACCACCGCCGGCTGGCGATCCAGCAGGTTGGCGTCAAGGGCCTGCGCTATCCGCTGGCCCTGATCGATGCCGCCGGCGAAGCCCATGCCACGGTGGCGACGCTGGCGATGACCGTCGGCCTGCCGCCCGAGGTCAAGGGCACCCACATGTCGCGCTTCGTCGAAATGCTCGAACGCGAACGCCCAGCCTTGACGCTACGCGACCTGCGCCAGATGTTCGCCGAAATGCTGGTGCACCTGCAGGCCAATTCCGGCCGCATCGAACTGCGCTTTCCCTATTTCATCCGCAAGACGGCTCCCGTTTCCGGGGTCGCCAGCCTGCTCGACATCGATGCCGGCATCGACATCTGGGCCGAGCCCGGCGGCGCGGTGGACATGGCGCTTGCCGTCACCGTGCCGGTGACCAGCCTGTGCCCCTGCTCGAAGGAGATTTCGGCCTACGGCGCCCACAACCAGCGTTCGCACCTGAGCCTGCGCGTCGAACTGCGCGCCGACATGATGCTGGAAGAACTGGTGCGCATCGCCGAAGAACAGGCCTCCTGCGAAGTGTTCGGCCTGCTCAAGCGCCCCGATGAAAAATGGGTCACCGAGCGCGCTTACGACAACCCGAAATTCGTCGAGGACCTGGTGCGCGACATCGCCCTGCGCCTGCAGGATGAGGCTCGCATCGGCGTCTGGTCGGTGGCTTCGGAAAACTTCGAGTCGATCCACAACCATTCCGCCTACGCGCTGATCGAGGGTCGCAATGCTTGATCTGCTGATCGGCCTCGCCCTCACCGCCCTGCTGCTGCGCTGGTCAGAACGCCTGCCCGAGCGCGCGCGCGCGCCCAATGCTGAAGTCATTCGACGCAGGAGCAAACCATGAAGATCGCCGTTATCGGCGCCGGCATCTCCGGCCTGGCCAGCGCCTGGCTGCTCAATCAGCACCATGCAGTCACCCTGTTCGAAGCGGGCGATTACATCGGCGGCCACACCCATACCGTCGATGTCGCGCTGGACGGCAGCACTTTCCCGGTGGACACCGGCTTCCTGGTGTTCAACCACCGCACCTATCCGAACCTGACCGCGCTGTTCCGCGAACTGAAGGTCGACACCGTCGCCAGCGACATGTCCTTCGCCGTGAGCATGGCGGAACCGGACCTCGAATGGGCCGGCTCCAGCCTGGCGACGCTGTTCGCGCAAAAGCGCAACCTGTCGCGGCCGGGCTTCTGGCGCATGCTGCAGGACACGCTGCGCTTCAACCGCGAGACCGCCACTGCGCTGCCCGCGCTGTTATCTGAATTGACCCTGGGCGACTACCTGACACGCGAGCGCTACAGCGCCGAATTCCGCGACTGGTATTTGCTGCCGATGGCGGCGGCAATCTGGTCCTGCCCGACGCAGGCCATGCTCGACTATCCGCTGACCACCTTCGTCCGCTTCGCCCGCAACCACGGCCTGCTGCAGATTTTCGACCGGCCGCAATGGCAGACGGTCAAGGGCGGCGGCCGCCAGTATGTCCAACGCATCGTTGCGGAACTCGAAGACGTGCGCCTGGCGACGCCGGTGAAATCGGTGCTGCGCGACGCCGACGGCGTCTGGCTGGGCCTGCCCGGCGGCGACTGCGAACGCTTCGACGAAGTCGTGCTGGCCTGCCACAGCGACCAGGCGCTGGGCCTGCTCGGCGCGGCAGCGAGCGCCGCCGAACGCCGCATCCTCGGCGCCATCCGCTACCAGTCCAACCGCGCGGTGCTGCATACCGACCGCCGCCTGTTGCCGCGCGACCCGCGCACCTGGTCGGCGTGGAACTACATGGCCGGCGCCCACAACGAGGGCGAGCGGCCGGTCAGCGTCTCCTACCTGATCAACCAGTTGCAGCCACTGCCGACGCAAACCCCGGTCATCGTCTCGCTCAACCCCCACCTCGAACCCGACCCGGCCACGGTGATCGGCGACTGGGACTACGACCATCCGCTGTTCGACCAGGCGGCGATCGGCGCCCAGGCGCAACTCGATGCCATACAGGGTGTCGAGCGCCTCTGGTTCTGCGGCGCCTGGGGCGGCTACGGCTTCCATGAAGACGGGCTGGCCTCGGCGCTGGCGGTGGCCAGGCGCCTCGGCTGCCGGGCGCCGTGGCAGGCTGCGGCGCCGGCAATCCAGAGCGCCGCATGAAAGCCATGCTGTGCACCGGCAGCGTGATGCATGCGCGCTTCGCCGCAGCGCAGAGCCCCGCCGCGCACAGCTTCGTCTATCCGCTGTTCTTCCTCGCCCTGCCGCTGTCGCAATTGCAGGACGCCGGCAACCGCTGGTTCGGCATCGAACGCGCGCGCCCGCTCTCGCTGCGTTTCCGCGACCACGGCGCACGCGACGGCTCGCCGCCGGAGCCCTGGATCCGCGCCCTGCTCGCCGCCGAGGGCATCACGGCGGCGGACGGCGAAATCGTGCTGCAGGCCTTCCCGCGCCTGTTCGGCTTCGTCTTCAATCCGGTCAGCTTCTGGTTCTGCCACGACCGCGCCGGCGTCCTGCGCGCGGTGCTGGCCGAAGTCCGCAACACCTTCGGCGACCGCCACAACTACCTCGTCGCCCACGCCGACCAGCGCCCGATCACGGCCGCCGACACGCTGACGGCGCGCAAGATTTTCCACGTCTCGCCCTTCTTCCCCGTCGCCGGCGAATACCGCTTCCGCTTCGACCTCGGCGCCCAGCGCCGCCGCGTCGACATCGACTACTGGCTCGATGGCGAACGCGTGCTCGCCACCCGGCTCGACGGCACGCCGCAAACGCTCGATGCCGCCACCGCGCGCCGCGCACTGCTGCGCCAGCCGCTGCTGACCCTCGCCGTCGTCTGGCGCATCCACTGGCAAGCGGTTCGCCTGTGGTGGAAGCGCGCCGTCTTTCATTCCCGTCCGCAACCCCCCTTGCAGGAGACCACCCGATGAACACCCTCGTATCGAATTGCCTGGCGCTACCGCGGCAGCACAAGGCTGCCCTGCCGTCATCGCTGGCGCCTGCCACGCGCACCGTGGTCGACCTGCTGCAGCACATCGAAGGCGGCAGCCTGCGCCTCTGCCTGCCCGGCGGCCAGACCGTGCCACTCGGCCACGGGCCGGAGCGCGCCACGCTGCAGGTCAATGACGAACGCGTGTTCCGCCGCGTGCTGGCGGAAGGCGACATCGGCTTCGGCGAAAGCTGGATCGACGGCGACTGGCACAGCGACGAGTTGCCCGAGCTGCTGACCCTGCTCGCCCAAAACCGCCAGCAGCTGGCGCGCGCGCTCCATGGCAGCTGGCTGCCGGTGCTCGGCCACCGCCTGCGCCACCTGCTGCGCAGCAATACCCGCGCCGGGTCGAAGCGCAACATCCTGGCCCACTACGATCTCGGCAACGACTTCTACAAGCTCTGGCTCGACCCGTCGATGAGCTATTCGTCGGCGCTGTTCGGCACCGATCCGCAACAGTCGCTGCAACAGGCGCAACGCCAGAAGTACCTGCGCCTGCTGGAGACGCTCGACCCGAAGCCGGGCGACACCATCCTCGAAGTCGGCTGCGGCTGGGGCGGACTGGCCGAGATCGCCGCCACCGAATTCGGCTGCGGGGTACATGGCATCACGCTGTCGCCGTCGCAGCTGGAATGGTCGCGGGCGCGGGCGCAGCAAAACGGCTTCGCCGACTTGGCCGACTTCTCGCTGACCGACTACCGCGACGTGCGCGGCCAGTACGATCACATCGTCTCCATCGAAATGTTCGAGGCCGTCGGCGAGCGCTTCTGGCCCAGCTATTTCGCGCAGCTCGCAGGCTGCCTGAAGCCGGGCGGGCGGGCCGCGGTACAGACCATCACCATCGCCAACGAGCGCTTCGCCGCCTATCGCCGCGGCACCGACTTCATCCAGCGCCACATCTTCCCCGGCGGCATGCTGCCCTCGCCGGAAGTGTTCGAGCGCCGTGCGGCCAGCGCCGACTTCTCCGTCGTCGACTGCCACGCCTTCGGCCGGGACTACGCGCTTACCCTGGCGCACTGGCAGCGCAACTTCGAATCCGCCTGGCCGCAAATCGCCGCACAGGGTTTCGACACGCGCTTTCGCCGCCTCTGGCGTTTCTACTTGGCCTATTGCGAAGCCGGCTTCCGCTCAGGAGCCACCGATGTCTATCACTTCCTGCTGGAAAAACCGCGCGCATGAGGCTCAAATTCCCGTCATTCCGGCGCACGCCGGAATCCAGTCGGCCGCCGCTTCTGGATCCCGGGTCAAGCCCGGGATGACGCGATGAAGCTTGTCGCCCGTAGCTTGCGCTTGCCCCTGTTGAGGGCGCTCAACCGGCTGCCCGGTCTGGTCGCCCTCCTCGCCGCCGGCCTGGTCGCGGCGGCCGGCGCGGTCTTGCCGCCGGACTGGCGCGTGCAGGGCCAGGGCGAAATGCGCTGGTTCGGCTTCCGCCTGTATCAGGCCAGCCTGTGGGCGCCGGACGGACGCTGGCAGGCGGAACGGCCTTATGCGCTGGAACTGCGCTATGCGCGCGACATTCCCTCGGGCCGCCTGGTGCAGGCCAGCATCGAGGAAATGCAGCGACTGGGCAGCGCCGACGAGGCGCGCCTGGCGCGCTGGAAGCTGGAACTGGAGCGTGTCTTCCCCGATGTGCGCAGCGGCGACGTGATCCACGGCCTGCACCTGCCGCAACGCGGCGCGGAGTTCTACCACCAGGGCAAGCTCACCGGGCGCATCGACGACGTCGACTTCGCGCGGGCCTTCTTCGCCATCTGGCTCGACCCGCGCACCCGCGAACCGACCCTGCGCGCACGCCTGCTGGGTCCGTCCTGATGAGCGCGCTGATGAGCGCGGGCGCGATGCCGACGCGGCAGATGCTGGCCTACGGCGTGCTCGGCTTTCCGCTGGCCTTCGCCGCGCTGCCGCTGTATGTGCATGTGCCGCGCCTGTATGCCGACAGCGTCGGCCTGCCGCTGGCGCTGGTCGGCGCCGTGCTGCTGCTGACGCGTTTCGCCGATGCCCTGATCGATCCGCTGCTGGGGCAGTGGAGCGATCGCCTCGGCAACCGCCGCCGCCTGATCGCACTCGCCCTGCCGCTGCTCGGCCTCGGCCTCGCGGCGCTGCTGGCGCCGCCCGCCAGCGGCGGAGTGAGTGGCCTCGCGTGGCTGGTGCTGAGCCTGACCCTCACCTTCATCGGCTTCAGCCTGGCCACCATCAACTATCACGCCTGGGGGGCGGAACTCGGCGAGACGCCGCAGGAGCGCGTGCGCGTCACCGCCGCGCGCGAAATGTTCGCGCTGGCCGGCGTGGTGGTCGCCGCCGCCCTGCCTTCGCTGCTTTCCAGGGACGTCGCGACGGCGATGCAGCAGCTGGGCTGGATTTTCATTCCGGTGCTGGCCGCCGCGGCGCTGGCCACCTTTGCCGGCGCACCGCTGGCGGCGGTAGCGGCCACGACGACGGAACGCCGCCTGCCGCTCTCCGCCGTATTCGACGACACGCGCTTCCGCCGCCTGCTGGTGGTGCTTGCCGCCGGCGGCATCGCCTCGGCGATCCCGGCGACGCTGGTGCTGTTCTTCATCGCCGACGTGCTGCGCCTGCAGGAATGGCAGGGCCTGTTCCTGGTCATCTACTTCGTCTGCGGCGGCCTCGCGCTGCCGGGCTGGGTGGCGCTGGCGCGGCGCCACGGCAAGGTGCGCGCCTGGATGGCGAGCATGGTGCTGGCGATCGGCAGTTTCGTCTGGGCTTTCCTGCTCGATGCCGGCGACGGCCTCGCCTTTGCGCTGATCTGCGCTGCCAGCGGCGCCGCGCTCGGCGCCGAACTCGCCCTGCCGCCGGCGCTGCTGGCCGACCTGCTGGCCGACTTGCGAACTGCGGGCCGCCGCGCCGGGCGCGCGGTGGCCGGCGCCGGCGCCTATTTCGGCGTCTGGAACTTCGTCACCAAGTTCAACCTCGCCCTGGCCGCCGGCATCGCCCTGCCGCTGGTCGCCCTCGGCGGTTACACAGTCGGCGCTGACGCCACGGCGGCGCCACAGGGACTGCCGGCACTCGCCACCATTTATGCCCTGCTGCCGGCCGCGATCAAGCTTGTTTCCCTGGCGCTGCTGTGGCGCTGGAAAGAACACTTCGAAGGGAAGCCATCATGATCCGAAAACTGCACCGGTTCTGCGCCGCGCTGCTGGCTGTCGTGCTGCTCGGCGGCTGCGCCGGCATCGAGGTCGAGCAGTACCGCGCCGAAAAGCCGCAACTCGAGCTGCGCAAATTTTTCTCCGGCACGCTCGACGGCTGGGGCATGTTCCAGGACCGCTCGGGCAAGGTGATCAAGCGCTTTCACGTCGTCATCGAGGCGAAGTGGCAGGGCGACACGGGCACGCTCGACGAGCGCTTCACCTGGTCCGACGGCGAGCAAGGTGGCAATCCGGCGCGGCGCGTATGGACCCTGACCGATCTCGGCGGCGGGCGCTTTAGCGGCAGCGCCGGCGACGTGGTCGGCGCGGCGCTGGGCGAGACGGCGGGCAACGCCCTGCGCTGGCGCTACGTACTGGCGCTGAACGTCGACGGCAACGTCATCCACGTCGATTTCGACGACTGGATGTTCCTGGTCGACGACCAGGTCATGCTCAATCGCTCGCTGATGAGCAAGTACGGCTTCGCCCTGGGCGAAGTCACGCTGTCGCTCAGGCGCCGGACACCATGAACCGGCCGATCCGCGACTGGCACGAGCAGCGCGTCTGGATCATCGGCGCCTCGTCGGGCATCGGCGCCGCGCTGGCGACCGCGCTGTTGCAGCGGGGAGCACATGTCGCCGTTTCGGCGCGCCGGGCGGAAGCCTTGCGCGCCTTGGCGGCCGACCACATGGAAGCGCGCGTGCTGGCCTTCGACTTCACCGACCACGCCGCCTTCGTCCGCAGCCATGAGGAACTGTGCCGGGCCTGGGGCGGCATCGACCTGATCGTGTTCAGCGCCGGCGCCTATGCGCCGATGCGCGCCTGGCAGCTCGACGCCAATGAAATTGGCCGGCTGCTCGACATCAACCTGCGGGCGCCGATGGCGGCCACCGCAAAACTGATTCCGCAGTTGCTGAAGCAGGGCGGCGGGGCGCTGGCCTTCGTCTCCAGCGTCGCCGGCTACCGCGGCCTGCCCAAGGCGGCGGCCTACGGCCCGACCAAGGCGGGGCTGATCAACTTTGCCGAAACCCTGTACCTCGACCTGGCGCCGCGCGGCCTCTCGGTGTACCTCATCAATCCCGGCTTCGTCGCGACGCCGATGACGGCCGCCAACGATTTCGCAATGCCGGCACTGATCAGCCCGCAGCAGGCCGCAGAGGAAATCATTGCCGGTTTCGCCAGAGGCCGTTTCGAGATCCACTTTCCGCGCCGCTTCACGCACTGGCTCAAGCTGCTGCGCCTGCTGCCGTATGGCCTTTACTTTGCGCTGGTGCGGCGCTTCACCCGGCTGTGAGCGCCGTGCACGACCCGCAAGCGCTGATCCACTGGTTCGAGCACCTGAGCCCGGAGACCATCGACCAGTTGCCGGACTTCTACGCGGCCGATGCCGAGTTCAAGGACCCGTTCAACGAGGTGCGCGGGAGCGCGGCCATTGCGCAAATCTTTCGCCACATGTTCACCCAGGTCGACGAACCGCGCTTCGTCGTCGGCAGCCGCTTTGGCGGTCCAGACGGCGTGATGCTGCTGTGGAACTTCCATTTTCGCAGCCGCGGTCCGCTGTCGCCGCAATCCTTCACCGTGCGCGGCGCCACGCATCTGCGCTTCGACGCCGCGGGCAAGGTGGTGCTGCATCGCGATTACTGGGACGCGGCCGAGGAGCTCTACGCCAAGCTGCCGCTGCTCGGTAGCCTGATGCGCGGCCTGCAGCGCCGGGCGCGGGCCTGAACCGCCGATCTTCGGCGATTCGTGGTCACCTGATACCGCGCGGCATGGTAAAAACAAGCCGTGCACCTGTCGCCCCGACTGATCCTGCTGCTTGCCCTGCCGCCCCTGATGTGGGCCGGCAATGCCGTGGTCGGCCGCATGATGGTCGGCAGCATCGGGCCGATCTGGCTCAACACGCTGCGCTGGCTGGTGGCGCTGGCGCTGCTGCTGCCGCTGGGCTGGAAGATCCTGGCGACGGCCGAGGCGCGCAGGCAGGTCATGCTGCGCTGGAAGTACCTTTCGGTGCTCGGACTGCTCGGCGTCGGCGCCTACAACGCGCTGCAGTACATGGCGCTGCACACCAGCACGCCGCTCAACGTGACGCTGATCGCATCGAGTTCGCCGGTCTGGATCATGCTCATCGGCGCCCTGGTCTATGGCGTCCGTCCGGGGCGAATACAGGTGCTCGGCGCCGCTCTTTCGCTGGCCGGCGTGGCCATGGTCATTTCGCGCGGGGCGCCCGCCTCGCTGCTGCACATCCGGCTGGTGGAGGGCGACCTGCTGATCCTGCTGGCCATCATCGGCTGGTCGATCTACAGCTGGATGCTGGCGCGCCCGCCCGCGCACATGACGGGCGCGGCGCGGCCAAGCTGGGACTGGGCCGAGTTCCTCCTCGCGCAGGTGCTGTTCGGCGTCTGCTGGGGTCTGGCGGGGGCCGGCATCGGCGACCTGGTCGCCGGGCCGGTACCGGCACAATGGTCCTGGTCGCTGGTCCTGGCGATCCTGTTCATGGCGGTCGGGCCCTCGATACTCGCCTATCGCGCCTGGGGCCTGGCGGTGCAGGAAGCCGGGCCGGAAATGGCGGCGGTGTTCTACAACCTGACCCCGCTGTTTGCCGCGCTGCTGTCGGCCGCGATGATCGGCGAACGGCCACAGGCTTACCACGGCGCGGCCTTCGTGCTGATCGTCGCCGGCATCCTGGTGTCATCGCACAGCCTGTCGCGGAGCGGCAGATGAGATGGCCTGCAGCGACAGGCTGTCGCCGCAAAGACAACGGGCGTCCTGATGGGGGCGCCCGTTGCAGATCTGCATCACGCCCTTGCGGGCGAGGGACCTACTGCGTGAGGTAGTCGGTCACCGCCACCCAGCGGCCGTTCTGGATCTGGCCGACCTTGGACTTGTCGTTGCCCAGGTGCTGCTTCGGAGTGAACTTGTACTCCGGGCTGCCGAACATGTCGCGCGAGAAGGTGGTGCTCTCCAGGGTCTTGATGAAGTTGTCGGTGGTCAGGTTCGGCCCGGTCTTCTTCGCCGTCTGCACGAACATGTCCATCGCGACGTAGCCGTAGGCAGAGAACAGCCCCGGCTCCTCCTTGAACCTGGTCTTGTAGGACGCAAACCATTCGCGTACGTTCTTCGACGAGTCGTCGGCATAGGGCACGGCCACCTGATGGAAGGCATAGAGGCCGTCCATGGCCTTGCCGCCCAGCTTGTGGATCAGGTCGGTATAGGCCGCCGAGGAGCCAACGAAGTTCGGGTTCCAGCCCATCTTGCGCGCCGTGCCGATGGTGCCGATGGTCTCGCGGATGATGGTGCCGAGCACCACGGTGTCGCAGTCGGCCGCCTTCATCTTCGACACTTGCGCCGAAAAATCGGTGGCGCCGCGCTTGAAAGAGGTCTTCTCGGCGAAGCTCATGTTGATGTCCTTGAGTCCGTCCTCGGCGCCTTTCAGCACCTCGGTGCCGAAGTCGTCATCCTGGTAGATGACGCAGAACTTCTTGGCGCCGCGCTCCTTGACCATCCACGGGATTCCCTTGCGCATCTGGTTGTAATAGGGCGCGGCGAAGGAGAACTTGAGCTTGTGCAGCGGCTCGTACATTTCGCGTGCCGCCGTCAGCGGGAACAGGTTCATCACGCCCTTGTCGAACAGGGTCGGGAAGGTCGCCAGATTGACCGCCGTGCCGATGGTGCCGACCATGGCGAACAGCTTGTCCTGCTGCACCATTTTCTGCGCCGCGAGCAGGCCCTTCTTCGGATCGTAGCCCGAATCCTCGGCGACGAACTTGATCTTGCGGCCGTTGATGCCGCCCTGCTCGTTGACCTCGTCGACCCGCATCTGCATGCCGAAGCGCAAGGCCTTGCCGAAGCCGGCGAGCGGCCCGGACAGGTCCTGGATGGTGCCGATCACGATTTCATTCTTGGTGACGCCCATCTGCTCGGCGGCGATCGCCGTGGCGCCAGCGCCGACTCCTGCAGCCGCGAACACTACCGCAGCCAGTTTGGTGGTTCCCTTCATCGAGCTCTCCTCCTTTTCGGGTTAAAACCAACGCCGTTAATCGACCTGGTCGCGATACATCGACTCGATCAACTCGGCATATTTCTGACTGACTAGCTTACGCTTTAGTTTCATGGTCGGGGTCAACTCCTCGTCCTCGGCGCCAAGCTTCCTGTCGATCAGGCGGAATTTCTTGACCTGCTCGACGCGCGCGAACTGCTGGTTCACCCGCGCGATCTCGCCCTCGATCAGCTTCTGCACTTCCGCGGCGCGGGTCAGGCTGGCGTAGTTGGAAAAGGGCACGTCGTGGTCCTGGGCGAATTTCTCGACGTTCTCCTGGTCGATCATGATCAGGCAGACCAGGTAGGGCCGCTTGTCGCCGATCACCACGGCGTCGGTGACGTAGGGCGAGAACTTGATCTGGTTTTCGAGCTCCGAGGGCGTGATGTTCTTGCCGCCGGCGGTGATGATGATGTCCTTGAGGCGGTCGGAGATGCGGTAGAAGCCTTCCGCATCCACCGTGCCGACGTCGCCGGTGTGCAGCCAGCCCTCGGCGTCAATGGTCTCCGCGGTTTTCTCCGGCTGGTTCAGGTAACCCATGAAGACATTGGGGCCGCGCACCAGGATTTCGCCCTCGGCGGACAGGCGGATCTCGTTCGGCTGGTTGGCGATGCCGATCGAACCCGGCTTGACGCGCTCGACCGGGGTGCCGATGGCGACGCTGCCGGTCTCGGTCATGCCCCAGACTTCCAGCATCGGCACGCCGAGCGCCATGTACCAGCGCACCAGGTCGGGCGAAATCGGCGCGGCGCCGGTGATCAGCATGCGGCTGCGATGGATGCCGATCAGCTTGCGCACGTTGTTCAGCACCAGCACCCGCGCCAGCCAGTGGGCGAACTCGAGTCCGCCGCCGACGGTCTGCCCGGCTTCGTAGCGCTTCACCTTTTCCATGCCGATGCCGATCGCCAGCCTGTAAGCCCATTTCTCGAACGCGTTGGATTCCTTCAACGCGATGCTGACGCCGGAATAGAACTTTTCCCAGACCCGCGGCACCGCGCCGAACACCGTCGGCGCGATCTCGCGCACATTTTCCGGAATGGTCTCGGGGTTCTCGACGAAATTCAGCTTGGTGCCGGTGTAGAGCGAAAAGTAGGCGCCGCTGGAACGCTCGGCGACATGGCACAACGGCAGGAAACACATGCGCTCGTCGTCTTCGTTCTGTGCCGTGGCGCGGTTGAAACTGCGCACCGCCTGCAGGATGTTGTTGTGCGAAAGCATGGCGCCCTTGGGCTTGCCGGTGGTGCCCGAGGTATAGATCAGGATCGCCAGGTCTTGCGGCCGCCGCGACGCGATGCGCGCCTGCCATTCGGCGGCAGCGGCCTGCGCGCCGATGCGCTCGGCGCGCGCGCGGCCCAGTTCGCGCAGGCGATCGAAACTGATCACCTGTTCGTCATCGAGATCGCGCAGGCCTTCCATGTCCCAGACCACGATCCTGCGCAGGAGAGGCAGGCGTTCGCGCACTTCCAGCGCCTTGTCCAGCTGCTCGTCGTCCTCGACGAAAATCATCACCGAATTCGAGTCAAACATCAGGTACTCGACCTGGCTCGCGGCGTCGGTCGGGTAGATGCCGGAACTGATGCCGCCGCAGGAAAGCACCGCGAGGTCGGAGAACAACCACTCCTGGCGTGTGTTGCCGAGGATCGAGGTGGTCTCGCCGACCGCGAGGCCGAGTTCGAGCAGGCCCATGCCGGCCTCGCGCACGATGGCGCCGACCTCGTTCCACGACAGGCTTTGCCACAGGCCGAACTTCTTCTGGCGGAACAGCGTCAGCTCCCCGCGCTGGGCGACGCCGTTCCAGAACATCTCGGCCAGGTTGTCGCCCGGCACGACGATGCGCTCCTCGGCCCAGTAGCGTTTGCCGTCAAGCTGCCACATGAATTGCCTCTAGCTTGTGAAGAAATCGTGGCGAGCGGGCCGCAGCGGGGTGCGGCCGGAGCGCAGCTACCGGAATGTACGTTTCTGTACATGAGGATAGCCAGCACCGCCCAAGCCCCGATCCGGCACGCGCAGTAGATTTATTCACAAGCTTATCTCCATTGCTTCTTCTTCTTCCATCGGCGCCCTTCGCGCACTCCCGCCGCCTTCACGCCGAGGTAAAACTCCTTGATGTCGTCCTTCTCGCGCAGCGCGGCGCAGGTGTCGTGCATCACGATGCGGCCGATTTCCAGCACATAACCGTAGTCGGCGTACTGCAGCGCGATGTGGGCGTTCTGCTCGACCACCAGCAGCGTCACGCCGCGCTCGCGGTTGATGCGCACGATGATCTCGAAGATCTCCTTGGTCAGCTTGGGCGACAGGCCCAGGCTGGGTTCGTCGAGCAGCATCATGGTCGGCTTCGCCAGCAGCGCGCGGCTGATCGACAGCATCTGCTGCTGGCCGCCCGAGAGCTGGCCGGCCGGCTGGTTGCTGCGCTCCTTGAGAATCGGGAAATAGCTGAAGACATCCTCGATGTCCTGCGCCACTTCGTCACGTTGCGAAGCCGGGCGCGTATAGGCGCCCATCAGCAGGTTCTCGCGCACTGTCAGCAGCGGAAATATTTCGCGGCCTTCCGGCACGTGCACCAGACCCTGGCGCACGATCCAGGCCGGGTCGCGGCCTTCGAGCTTGTTGTCGCGGAAGACGATGCTGCCCTTCTGCGGATCGAGGATGCCGGAAATGGTTTTCAGGATCGTGGTCTTGCCGGCGCCGTTGGAACCCAGCACGGTGACGATGGAACCCGGCGCCACCGCCAGCGAAACGCCGCGGATGGCCTTGACCGCGCCATAGGCGGCTTCGACGTTGTTGAGCTGCAGGATCGGCGATGGCGCTTCAGACATCGGCCGTGCCTCCCAGGTAAGCCTCGATCACGCCCGGATGCGCCTGCACTTCCTCGGGCGTGCCCAGCGTCAGCACCTCGCCCAGGTTCAGCGCCAGGACGCGGTCGGAAACGCGCGAGACCAGGCCCATGTCGTGCTCGACCATGATCACGGTGATGCCGAGGTCGTGCTTGATGTCCTCGATCCAGAAGCCCATGTCCTCGGTCTCTTCGGTATTCAGGCCCGACGAGGGTTCGTCCAGCAGCAGCAGGCGCGGCCGCATCGACAGCGCGCGCGCCAGCTCGACCACCTTGCGCACGCCGTAGGGCAGGCCGGCGACCATGCTGTCGCGATAGTGCTGGAGGTCGAGGAACTCGATGACCTCCTCGACCTGGCGGCGGAATTCCAGCTCGGCGCGGCGCACCGAGCCGGTGAACAACAGGTCCTGCACCCAGCCGGTATGGCGATGGCAGTGGCGGCCGACCAGCAGGTTCTGCAGCACCGTGGCGTGCTCGAACAGCTCGATGTTCTGGAAGGTGCGGGCGATGCCGTGGCGCGCCACGACATGCGGCGGCATGCGCGATATCACCTCGCCCTCGAAACGCACTTCGCCCGAGGTCGGCCGGTAGAGCGCCGAGATCAGGTTGAAGATGGTGGTCTTGCCGGCGCCGTTGGGTCCGATCAGCGAGAACACCTCGTTGGGCCAGACCTCGAAAGACACGTCGTTCACCGCCTTGAGGCCGCCGAAGTGCACCGACAGGTTGACGGCCTGCAGCATCGGAGTGGTCATGCGCCACTCCCGAAAGTCGGCGCTGGCGGCACGGTGACCATACAGCCCTGAGCCGCGCAGCGGCGAACCAAGGTCACCCCCTTTCCTGGAAAGGGGGTTGGGGGGAAAGCCCACCACTTTTCTCGGCGCGCCTGCGCGCCCGAGAGATGAAATGAGAAAGCGTGCTTTCTCATTTCATCCTCTCCGATTTCATGTAGCTCTTCTGTCGCTTGAACATGCCCTTGCGATAGAAGGGAAAGATCTCGAGGAAGGTGCGGAATTTCAGCCAGCGGCCGTACAGGCCCAGCGGCTCGAACAGCACGATGGCGATCAGGATGATGCCGAAGATGGTCGGCTGCAGGCCGGTCTGCTGGCCCAGCGCGGGCGGCAGCCAGTCCTTGCCGACCACGATCACCTGCTGCACCACGAACCAGAAAGCCGGGCCGAAAATCGCGCCCTGGATCGAACCGAGGCCGCCGATCACCACCATCATCAGGAGTTCGATCGACTGCAGGAAGCCGAACTGGTCCGGCGTGATGAAGCGGATCTTGTGCGCGTAGAGCGCGCCGGCGATGCCGGCCAGCGCCGCCGAGAGGGCGAAGGCGACCGTCTTGTAGTGCGCCAGGTTGATGCCCATGCTCTGTGCCGACACTTCGGAATCGCGGATCGCGACGAAGGCGCGGCCGGTCGGGCTGCGCAGCAGGTTGAGCACGCCCAGCACGCAGATCACCGCGATGCCGGTGACCAGGTAGTAGAAGTTCCTGCCGTCGTCGAAGTCGATGCCGGCGATGACCAGCTTTTCGAGCTGGCGGCCGGCGTTGCCGCCGGTGATGTGCTCGGCGCGCACCACCACTTCTTCGAGGATGAAGCCGAAGGCCAGCGTCGCGATCGACAGGTACAGGCCCTTCACGCGCAGTGCCGGCAGGCCGATCATGATCCCGGTAATGCCGGCGACCAGCGCCGCCAGCGGCAGGGAAATCATGAACGGCCAGCCATGGGCCTGCAGATAGGCCTCGGTATAGGCGCCCATGGCGAGGAAACCGGCATGGCCCAGCGAGACCTGCCCGGTGAAGCCGGCCAGCAGCATCAGGCCGAGGCAGACGATGGCATAGATGCCGATGAAGGTGATCTGCGACAGCGTGTATTCCGAAAGCAGCCAGGGCGCCGCGACCAGCGCCAGCGCCAGTGCGCCATACCAGAAACGCTGGCCGGAATGCTTGAACAGCGCTATGTCCTGCTCGTAACGGGTCTTGAAAATGAAATGCATGGCGGTCTAGACCTTTTTCGTCAGGTTGTCGCCGAACAGGCCGTTCGGCTTGACCACCAGCATGATCAGCACCACCACGTAGGCGGCGATATCCTTGACGCCTTCCGGCAGGTAGAAGCCGGCCAGCGATTCGACGATGCCGATCACCAGGCCGCCGACCAGCGCGCCCGGAATGCTGCCGAAACCGCCGACCACCGCCGCCGGAAACGCCTTGAGGCCGACGAAGCCCATGTTGGCATGGACGAAGGTGATCGGCGCCAGCAACAGGCCGGCGACGCCGCAGATGGCCGCGGACAGGCCCCAGATCAGCATGTTCACGCGGCGCACCGGGATGCCCATGTAGAAGGCCGCGAGCTGGTTCTGCGAGGTGGCCTGCATGGCGATGCCCAGCCGGGTGTAGCGGAAGAAGACATACAGCAGCGCCACCAGCACCACCGTGGCGAGAATGATCACCAGGTGCTCGACTGACACCACCAGCCCCTTGCCTTCCTCGCCCAGCCAGAACACCTCGTCCTTCCAGGGCACCGGCAGGGTATGCGTCTCGGTGCCCCAGTAGGGAATCATGGTCACCACGCCGCGCGCCAGATAGCCCAGCCCGATGGTCATCATGATCACGGTGAAGGCCGGCTGGCCGAGCAGCGGGCGCAGCACCAGGCGTTCGGTGCCCATGCCGACCAGCGCCATGGCGACGATGGTAAGCAGGAAGGCCAGCCAGAACGGCAGGCCGGCCACGGTCATCGCCGTGAGGCCGACGAAACCGCCGATCATCATCAGATCGCCCTGGGCGAAATTGACGGTTTCCGTGGCCTTGTAGATCAGCACGAAGCCAAGCGCGATCAGTGCATAAATGCAACCGATCGCCGCCCCGCTGATGATCAGTTGCAGGAGCTGCACCACCCGATTTCTCCTCCCGGGATTACTGCTGTTTTAGCGCTCGTTCAGAGTCTGCTTCAGGTGTCAATTATGCATCATGCCGGGTAAAAACATTCTGCCTTTGCGGCCATGTCACGCAGCAGTTTCGGCGCAGCGAAGCGCGGACCATGTTGTTCCGCCAAGCGGTCGAGCGTCGTCACCGCCTGCGCCGCGCCGAGCGTATGCAACCAGCCGATCGGCCCGCCGCGGAAGGGCGGATAACCCCAGCCGAGTATGGCGCCGACATCGGCGTCGATCGGCGCGCGCAGCACCTTCTCTTCGAGGCAGCGCACGGTTTCCACCGACTGCACCAGGATCAGGCGCTCGATGATCGCTTCGAGCGAGATCATCGCCGTGCCGTCAGCGCCGACTCTTGGGGCGAAGTGCTGCGCCAGTCCCGGCCACAAGTGCTTCGGCCCGTCCGCCGGATAGTCGTAGAAGCCTGCGCCGGACTTGCGCCCGAGCCGGCCAAGGTCGGCCACCATCTTCGCCGCGACGCGGTCGGCGGCGCGCTCGACATAGGCAGCGCCGAGGTCGGCCCGCGTCTGCTGCGCGATCTTGTAAACCAGCTCGATCGAGACCTCGTCGGCCAGCGCCAGCGGCCCGACCGGCATGCCGGCCATCAGCCCGGCCTTGTCGATCAGCGCCGGCGGCACGCCTTCTTCGAGCAGGGCCATGCCTTCCGAAACGTAGGTGCCGAAGACGCGGCTGGTGTAGAAACCGCGCGAGTCGTTGACCACGATCGGCGTCTTGCCGATGGCGCGCACGTAATCCATCGAACGCGCCAGCGTCTCATCGCTGGTGGCCTTGCCGACGATGATTTCCACCAGCGGCATCTTCTCCGCCGGCGAAAAGAAATGCAGGCCGATGAAATTGGCCGGACGCACGGAGGCTTCGGCCAGCCCGGTGATCGGCAGGGTCGAAGTGTTGGAAGCGAAAATCGCATCCGCGCCGATCACCGCCTCGGCCTGCTTCGTCACCTCGGCCTTGATCTCGCGCTTTTCGAACACGGCTTCGATCACCAGTTCGCAGCCCTTGAGATCGGCATAGTCGGCGGTGGGACGGATACGCGCCAGCAGGGCGTCAACCGCCGGCTGGGTCATGCGTCCCCTGGCCACCTGCTTGCCCCACTGCTTGGCAGCGTAGGCCTTGCCCTTCTCGGCAGCCTCCTGAGAAGTATCGAGCAGCACGATGTCGATACCGGCCGTGGCGGTGGACATCGCGATGCCGGCGCCCATCATGCCGGCGCCGAGCATGCCGATCTTCGTGTATTTCTGTTGCGGCACCCCGGCCGGGCGCGAGGCCAGCTTGTTGGCTTCCTGCATGCCGAAGAACAGGCTGCGGATCATGTTCTTCGACACCGGCGACATCACGAGGTTGGTGAAGTAGCGCGCCTCGATCGCAAGACCGGTGTCGAGGTTGGTCGACAATCCCTCATAGACGCAGGACAGGATGTGCTTGGGCGCCGGGTAGTTGTCGTAGGTCTTCTCGCGCAGCATGGCGTTGGCCGCCATCAGCATCTGCATGCCGCCCGGCGTGTTGGGTCCGCCGCCGGGGATCTTGAAACCCTTCGTGTCCCAGGGCTGCAGCGGCTTGGCGCCCGATGCGATGGCATCCAGCAGCCACTTGCGCGCCGCCTGGCGTTCTTCGCCCATGGCCACCACGGCATGGATCATGCCTATCTTCTGCGCTTCGGCGGCCTTGATGCGCTTGCCTTCCATGAGCAAGGGAGCGGCGGCCATCATGCCGGTCAGGCGTGGCACCCGCTGCGTGCCGCCGGCACCGGGCAACAGACCCAGCGTGACCTCGGGGAAACCGAAGCGCGCCTTGGGGTTGTCGGCCGCGACGCGGTAATGGCAGCCTAGCGCGATCTCCATGCCGCCGCCCAGGGCGCTGCCGTTCAAGGCCGCCGCGACCGGCTTGCCGCCCAGTTCGATGCCGCGCATGAGCTTGTGCCAGTCGCTGATCGCGGCATGGAAGGCCGCCGCATCTGTGGCGGCACCGAGTTCGGCGAGATCGCCGCCGGCGATGAAATCCTTCTTCGCCGAGGCGACCACGATGCCTTTCACCGCCGCATCGGCCAGCGCCTGCTGCATGGCCTTGGCATAGGCGCCCATCGAGGTGGCGTTGAGGATGTTCTGCGACTTGTCGGGATAGTCAAATTCGACGGTGGCGATGCCTTCTGCATCGACGGAATAGTTCAGCATGTCAATTGCTCCATGGTGCCGCGCACCGCGATGTTACAAACACGTTGTTCGCCGAAGGTGTGTGAGCGCCAAGGGCGGTGGGTAGTCGTTGCTGCTCGTGTCCCCCGAGCCGGGCTGCGCCCGGCTCTCCTCCTTTACCTCGCTGCAACGACCACCCACCGCCCTTGGCGGGATACGCCTCTGCCTTGCGACCGAAAACCCGCGACGGCGCCAACTGATCGGGATGGCGGGTACCCCGTTCCGGTAAGTAAAGGAGGAGGAGCAGGCGCAGCCCGCGACGGGGGACATGGACGGAACGGGGTACCCGCCGTCCCGATCCCGCAACACCGAAAAACTCCGCGCCGGTTTTCATTTCAAACTCGCTCGATGATGGTTGCCGTGCCCATGCCAGCGCCCACGCACAGAGTCGCCAGACCAGTTGCAACCCCCCGTCGCTCCATTTCGTCGAGCAGCGTGCCGAGGATCATGGCGCCGGTGGCGCCCAGCGGGTGGCCCATGGCGATGGCGCCGCCATTGACGTTCATGCGGTCGTGCGGAACGTTCAGCACCTGCATGAAGCGCAGCACCACGGCGGCGAAGGCTTCGTTGAGTTCGAACAGGTCGATGTCGCCGACCTTCATTCCGGCGCGCTTGAGGGCTTTTTCCGCGGCATACGAAGGACCGGTCAGCATGATCGACGGCTCGGAACCGATCGAAGCGAAGGAGCGGATCCGCGCGCGCGGCTTGAGCCCCAGCGCCGCGCCCATCTCTTTGGTGCCGAACAGCACGGCCGCCGCGCCATCGACGATGCCGGAACTGTTGCCGGCGTGATGCACATGCTCGATGCGCTCGACTTCCGGATAGCGCTGCAGCATCACGCTGTTGAAGCCATATTTCTCGCCCTGCTCCTGGAAGGCCGGCTTCAGCGAGGCCAGCGATTCCATGGTGGTCTCGGGCCGCATGTATTCGTCGTGAGCCAGCATGACCAGGCCATTGATGTCCCTCACCGGCACCACGGATTTGTCGAAGTAGCCTTCGTCCCATGCCGCCTTGGCACGGCGCTGCGACTCCAGCGCATAGGCATCGACGTCCTGGCGCGAGAAGCCCCACTTGGTGGCGATCAGGTCTGCCGAAATGCCCTGCGGCACGAAGCCGGTTTTCGCTGCCACCTGCGGATCGATCGGCCAGGCGCCGCCGGAGGAAAACATCGGCACGCGCGACATCGATTCGACGCCGCCGCCCACCACGAGGTCGGCTTGGCCGGACATGATCTGCGCCGCCGCCTGGTTGCAGGCCTCCAGCCCCGAGGCGCAGAAGCGGCTGACGGTGACGCCCGGCGCGCTGGTCGCGTAGTCGGCGTAGAGCGCGGCGACGCGCGCGATGTCGGCGCCCTGTTCGCCGACCGGCTCGACGCAGCCGAGCACAACATCGTCGACCTTCGCGGTGTCGAGGTTGTTGCGGTCGCGCAGCGCGCGCAAGGCGGTCGTGGCGAGGTGGATCGGCGTCGCCTGGTTCAGCGCACCGCCCTGCTTGCCCTTGCCGCGCGGCGTGCGCAGGGCGTCGAAAATGAAGGCTTCGGTCATTACAGGCTCCTGCTGATGAGTTCTTTCATGATTTCATTGGTGCCGCCGTAGATGCGCTGCACGCGGGCATCGGCCCAGGCGCGGGTGATCGGATACTCCCACATGTAGCCATAGCCGCCGTGCAGTTGCACGCATTCGTCCATGACCTTGAACTGCAGGTCGCTGCACCAGTACTTGGCCATCGAGGCCGTCGCCGGGTCGAGCTTGTTCTCCAGCAGCAGTTCGATGCAGCGATCGACGAAGACGCGGCCGATCTGGATCTCGGTCTTCATCTCGGCCAGCTTGAAACGCGTGTTCTGGAACTTGGCGATTTCCTGGCCGAAGGCCTTGCGCTCGTTGGTGTATTGGATGGTCCAGTCCAGCGCGGCTTCGGCCGAGGCCATCGCGATCACGGCGATCTGCAGGCGCTCCCAGGGCAGTTCCTGCATCAGGTAGATGAAACCGCCGCCCTCCTCGCCCAGAAGGTTTTCGGCAGGCACGCGCACGTTGTCGAAGAACAGCTCGCAGGTGTCCTGCGCCTTCATGCCGGCCTTGTGCAGCGGCTTGGCCTTGCTGAAACCGGCCATCGATGTATCAACCACCAGCAGGCTGGTGCCCTTCGCCCCCTTGGCCGGATCGGTCTTGGCGACGACGATCACCAGGTCGCACAGGTAGCCGTTGGTGATGAAGATCTTCGAGCCGTTGAGCACGTAGTGGTCGCCGTTCTTCACTGCCGTGGTGCGCACGCCCTGCAGGTCGGAACCGGCCGCCGGCTCGGTCATGGCAATCGCCGCGATCATCTCGCCGCTGGCCATCTTCGGCAGGTATTTCTGCTTCAGCGTCTCGCTGCCGTAATGCAGCAGGTAGGGCGCGACGATCTCGGAATGCAGGCCCCAGCCGAGGCCCGTGGCGTTGATGCGCGCGGCCTCTTCCATGACGATAACCGAGAAGCGCTTGTCCACGCCGACGCCGCCGTATTCTTCCGGCATCGTGGCGCAGAGAAAGCCGGCGGCGCCGGCCTTGGTCCAGATCTCACGATCGACGTGGGACTGCTCCTCCCAGCGCGCGTGGTGGGGAGCGACTTCCTGTTCCATGAAGCGGCGGGCGGTGTCGCGAAAGGCTTCGTGGTCGGCATCGAACAGGGTGCGCGGAATCGACATCATGGCGGCTTCTCCATCTTGCTCCAGAGGGGTCGCCATGCTACCAAGCAAGCGCTTGCTTGACAAGAAATGGGGGCGGGTCAAGAATTGGCGGTTCGCGAGAGGAGGGCAGCCAATGATTCCAACACCACCCATCATGACCGCCACGCATGAAGTGCTGAACCAGGCCCATGCGCTGGAAAACTACAACGCCTACCTGAACAATCTGCCGCTGCAGGAGGCCGTGAAGGCGCAGGGCGCCGGCTGGGCGCAGGACTGGCTCATGGCGCGCGGCGCCGAAGTCGGCAGCGCGGAATGGATAGAGCACGGCCGGCTGGCCAATGCCTACCCGCCGGTGCTGAAGCTGTTCGACCGCTACGGCAATCGCCGCGACGAGGTCGAGTTCCATCCGTCCTGGCACGAATGCCTGGGCTGGTTGAAACGCAATGGCTGCGACACCGGGCCCTGGGCCGATCCCAAGCCCGGCGCCCACGTCGCACGCGCCGCCGCCTACGTGATGTTCGCCGAGATCGAGGACGGTTCGCTGTGCCCGACCACCATGACCTACGGCGCCGTGCCGGTGCTCAAGCATGTGCCGGAGATCGCCCGCGACTGGATGCCGAAGCTGCTTTCGCGCGAGTACGACAAACGTTTCATGCCGGCGGCCGAAAAAAAGGGCGTGCTGATCGGCATGGGTCTCACCGAAAAGCAGGGCGGCTCGGATGTGCGCGCCAACACGACGCGCGCCGAACCCAACGGCGACGGCAGCTGGCGCATCACGGGCCACAAGTGGTTTCTCTCGGCGCCGATGTGCGACGCCTTCCTGGTCACGGCGCAATCGCCCAAGGGCCTATCCTGCTTCTTCGTGCCGCGCTGGACGCCGGATGGGCGCCTCAACGAACTGCGCATCCAGCGCTTCAAGGACAAGCTGGGCGACCGCTCGAATGCCGGCAGCGAAGCCGAGTTCTGGGGTTCGCAGGGCTGGCTGGTGGGCGAGGAAGGGCGCGGCATTCCGACCGTGCTGGAAATGGGCGTCTACACCCGGCTCGACTGCGCCATCGGCAGCACCGGCATCATGCGCGGCGCGCTGTCGCAGGCCATGCACCACGCCGGCTTGCGTTCCGCCTTCGGCAAGCTGCTGCGTGACCAGCCGCTGATGATGAACACGCTGGCCGACATGGCGCTGGAAACCGAGGCCGCCACGGCGCTCTCGATGCGCCTCGCGCGCGCCTTCGACGCGCAGGAGGATGAGTCCGAGAACCTGCTGCGTAGGCTTCTCACCCCGGTGGCCAAATTCTGGATCTGCAAGCGCTGCCCGACACTGGTGGCCGAGGCCATGGAAGTGCATGGCGGCAACGGCTATGTCGATGAAGGGCCGATGCCGCGCCTGTTCAAGCAGAGCCCGCTGAACTCGATCTGGGAAGGCTCGGGCAACGTCATGTGCCTCGACACCCTGCGCGCCATGGGCCGGCATCCAAAGAGCGTCGAAGTGCTGGCCGCCGAAATCGCGCCGGCGCTGGGGAAGAACCGCGCCTTCGACAGCTTTGCCGCGAAGCTCAAGGATGGATTGAATAATCCGCAGGACATCGAGACCCGCGCCCGCGAACTGACCCAGGGCATTGCGCTGGCAATGCAGGGCGCGCTGCTGCTGCGCCATGCGCCGAGCCTGGTGAGCGAGGCCTTCTGCGCCTCGCGCCTGACGCCGAACCATTGGGGCACGGTGTTCGGCACGCTGCCGGCGAATAGCGATTTTGCGGGCCTGCTGGCTCGCGCATGGCCGGGCCAGGCCGCATGATTCCCGACAATCCCGCCTGGCTCGCCGCCACCGAATTCATCGACCACGAGCATCCGGCGATCCAGGAGTTCGTCGCCGCAGAAGTTTCCGGAGGAACGCACAGCGCTGGCGCCGGCGATACGGCGAAGGCCAGGGCCTTGAACCTCTATTACGCCGTGCGCGACGGCATCCGCTACGACCCCTACAGCGCCAGCATGCAGCGCGAGGCGATGCGCGCCAGCACCACGCTGATCAAGGGCGTCGGCTACTGCGTGAACAAGGCGCTGGTCTATGCCGCCTGCCTGCGCGCGATCGGCATCCCGGCGCGGCCCGGCTTCGCCGACGTGAAGAACCACTTGTCGACGGAGAAGCTGACGCGCCTGATGGGCACCGACATCTTCGCCTGGCACGGCTATGTCAGCCTCTGGCTCGACGGCAAGTGGGTCAAGGCGACGCCGGCCTTCAACCTGGAAATGTGCCAGCGCTTCGGCGTGCTGCCGCTGGATTTCGACGGCGAGCACGACTCGCAGATGCATCCCTACAACTCGTCCAACCAGCGCCACATGGAATACGTCAAGCAGCGCGGCGAGTTCGACGACCTGCCCTATGACGAGCTGGTAGGCGACATGTTCCGCATGTATCCGAAACTGGTCGCCATCAGCGAAGGACATGCGGGCGACTTCGACCACGAGGCGATCGCGCGGCCGGCGGCATGAGCGTAAGAATCGAACGCCAGGGTGCGGTGACCACAGTCGTCATCGACCGGCCCGCGGCGCGCAACGCCATCGACCGCGCCACGGCGCAAGCGCTGGCCGAGGCCTTCCGCGCCTTCGATGCCGATCCTGATGCCAGCGTGGCCGTGCTCTGCGGCGCGGGCGGCCACTTCTGCGCCGGCGCCGACCTGAAATCCTTCGTCGCCAATCCGGATGAATGGCAACTCAGCGAAACGGGCGATGCGCCGCTGGGGCCGACCCGCATGCTCTTGTCGAAGCCGGTGATCGCCGCGGTATCGGGCTACGCGGTGGCCGGCGGCCTGGAGCTCGCGCTCTGGTGCGACCTGCGCGTGGTCGAGCAATCGGCGACCTTCGGCGTCTTCTGCCGGCGCTGGGGCGTGCCGCTGATCGATGGCGGCACCATCCGCCTGTCGCGCCTGATCGGGCACTCGCGTGCGCTGGACATGATCCTCACCGGACGCCCGGTCGGCGCCGACGAGGCTTTCGCGATGGGCCTCGCCAACCGCGTCGTCGCCGACGGCGAAGCGCGCGCCGCGGCTGAAGCGCTGGCGGCACAGATCGCGGCCTTGCCGCAGACCTGCATGCAGCACGACCGGCTTTCGAGCTACGAACAATGGGGTCTGCCGCTCGCCGATGCGCTGCAGAACGAATGCCGCCACGGCCGGATTTCGCTGGACAGCGGCGACGCAAAATCCGGCGCCGGGCGTTTCACGGGAGGCGCAGGCCGCCATGGCCGCTTCTAAACGCAAGGCCGTCGCCGAGGAACCCAACCGCCGCGGCGACATCGTGCGCGCCGCCGGACGGCTGTTCGCCGAAAAGGGCTATGCGGCGACCACCATCCGCGACATCGCCGGCGCCGTGGCCATGCAATCGGGATCGCCCTTCTACCATTTCAAGACCAAGCACGACATGCTGCGCGCCGTGGTGCTGGAGGGCATGGCCGCGATCGATGCGGCCGTGGCGCAGGCGGCGCAAACCGGCAAGTCGCCGCGCGCCACCTTCGAAGCCATGCTGCGCGCCCATCTCGACCAGTTGCTGGGCGAGGAAGGGCGCGATTTCGCCGCGACGCTGCTGCACGAAAGCCGCCACCTCGACCCCGCGGTGCAAGCCGAAGTCGTGGCGCTCAAGGACCGCTACGAAGCCATGTGGCAGAAAGCCCTGAAGGATCTGAAGCAGGCCGGCCTGATCGCCGACGACAGCCATGTCGCGCGCCTGTTCCTGCTCGGAGCGCTGAACTGGACCGTGCAGTGGTATCGGCCGGATGGCGGCAAGAGCGTCGCGCAGATCGCCAGGCAGCTGTCGTCGCTGCTGTTGAAACCCGTCAGCTGAGGTTCCGCGTCACGCTCCCCGCTGCACAGAATGCTGGACGGCTATTTGCCAGCGGCGTACTCTGGCGCGAGTAGCGAAGTCGTGGCGGGTGGAAATCGTTTCAGCGGATGATGGCAACGCTGGCGCCTCTTGCTTTACCGCAATGCCTTTCTTTCCGTCTGCATTGACAGGATGTATTCCGTCACGACGCAGTACATCGTGTTGTTACAGATCCACATTTGACGTTAGGTGTCATAGGTCTTCGCTCAATCATGCGTCTGTCGAAATCTCTTTGCGCTGTTGTCGGTGAGATTCTCGCCAGTACCGGTTCGCACCCGACTTTGGATGCTCTCTTCATTTCGGCAGGCGCCCCTTGCGACCCTCCCGCTCTCGCACATCACTCAAAATGGAAGGAGTGGCTCTTTCGTGCCGGGCAAGACCCGAATGTTGACAGCCTAGCCGTCCTTGGAAATGTCCTTGAAGAGTTGATGGATCTCCATCCGGAGCTAGGTACTCCGGAGTTCAGTAGCTGGAGAGAGCGGCGTGAACGGATTGAGGCTGCGCTCGAAGACAACGGGCTTCGTTACTATCGATTTGGCCGGGTCTTACCGCAAGGATACGCGCCGCAACATGCACCCATCGCGGCTACTCACGAAGCGGCAGGTTCGCCGGCAAAGCCAACCAGTGTTGAGGAGCTGCTTGAAATAGTCGTTCGCGGCCTGCGTCGAGCAATGCATCCTTTAACGCATCGGCGGAAGGGGGTTCAACCTCTGTCATTCGGCAACGAGTACGACGTCCAAGACCTTTTGCACGCGATGCTACGGCCTTGGATCAGCGATATTCGCCCCGAAGAGTTCACTCCTAGCTATGCTGGTTCAAGCACCAGAATGGATTTTCTTCTGCCGATACACGCGTTGGTAATTGAAACCAAGATTGTTCGAGATCGTGCCCACGCCAAGAAGATCGGAGATGAACTAATCATTGATATCGAGCACTATCGTAGACATCCAGAGTGCAAGAGTCTTTGGTGCGTTATCTACGATCCGGAGCACCTCATTACCAATGCTCCTGGCCTCAAGGCCGACTTGGAAGGTACGCGTTCGTCAAAGGACGGGGATGTTGTTGTTAAGGTGTTCGTGCTATAGCAAGATCACTTGTGAGAACCTGCGCACTTCACCAAATGACATCTAACACCTCATTCCAGGGGGACGGCCCTCCGTGAGTCACGAAACACTCAAGTTCAGTCGCGCCGCGGTAGATCGGGCAGGTCGAGTGCTCCTTGATAAGGAAGCAACTCCGGATGCCACTGACAGCGCATTTGATGTTCTTGCGAACTGGCGCTCGTCTCATGCTTTTCCTCTCAATACGATGACGATGGATCTGCGTCAACGGGTCAATCGTGTCCTTCCAACTGCTCTGGTAGTACAACGCCTTAAGCGTACCCGATCCATTTTGGCCAAGCTCTCGAAGGAATCGAGCATGCGTCTGACACAGATGCAGGACATTGGTGGTTGTCGCGCCGTTGTAGAAACAATAGGCGAGGTCTACAAGCTTCGTGATGCCTACAGACGCAGCAAGTCATTGCACGAGTTCGTAACAGAAGACGACTACGTCACTAACCCCAAGGTCTCTGGCTATCGAAGTATCCATCTTGTCTATCGCTTTAAGAGCCGCAGTCACCCGGAATACAACAAACTTCTCTTTGAGATTCAGCTCAGAACAAAGCTTCAACACGCATGGGCTACAGCAGTTGAGACGGTCGGCGCTGTAATTGGTCAAGCTCTGAAATCAAGCGAGGGCGAAAAGAGCTGGCTAAGCTACTTTCAGAATGCTGCGCTTGCTTTGGAGTTTTCTGAGTATCCGGGTGCCATCTCGCATAGCGCCGTTTCACGCGGTACGGTAGCTAGAGAACTCGCATCCCTCTCGAAGACGCTGCAGGTCACCACGAAGCTCACTGCGTATCGAAACGCGTTGAAGGCTACTGAAAAGCTGGACGCCAAGTCGGCCGGATACTTTCTTCTTGTTCTTCTGCCTGATGAACCTGCACTTCAGATATTTGCTTTCTCGAAACGGAATGTTGATGCGGCATACCGTGAATACGAAAGGTATGAACGCCTCTTGCCTCGATACCCACGTGGGACTCAACTTCCATTATTTCCCGAGTTGGCAGACTATTCTGGGGCTCAAGCGGTTCTTGTGGGCGCAGACTCATTCAAGTCAATCCGCGAGTCATACCCAAACTACTATCTTGATACTGATGCATTTCTTGCAAATGTTGATCGCTTTGTTCGTCGTTATCGTCGCGCCCCGTAATCCATCAATCCACCGGACCTGCGCGAAAAGCAGCGTAGGCCGGTGATTTCAGACCTTGAACTCTCCATTCCCATGCGAACGAACTTCGTCCTCGTCGATTTCGAGAATGTCCAGCCCAAGGACCTCGGGCTGCTCAAAGATGGCCCGTTCAAGATCAAACTATTTATCGGCCCCAATCAGTCAAAGATTCCTGTTGCATTGGCTTCGTCACTCCAGTCCCTCGGAAACAACGCCGAGTATGTGGTCCTCGAAACCGCAGGAAACAACGCACTCGACTTCCACATTGCCTACTACATCGGAATTCTCTCGACTGAAGACCCTTCTGCCTACTTTCACATCATCTCCAGGGACTCAGGGTTTGATCCGTTGATAAAGCACCTCAAGGGAAAGAAGGTCTTTGCCCAGCGGTCAACCTGTATCTCTGATATCCCGTACTTCAAACCCTCATTGCCAGCCACCACAGACGCGCAAATTGAAATTGTCGTCGCGGACCTTGTGCGTCGGAAAGCAGCGAAGCCTCGAACACAGAAGACCCTTCTCAGCACCTTGCATGCTCTGTTCAAGAAGGAACTTTCCGAGCAAGAGCTTGCCCAGTTGTTTGCGTCGCTTTGCAGTCGCGGCATCGTCAAGGTGGAAGGCACCAAGGTGTCTTATGAACTACCGCCAGAGTCCTGACATGACGATCGCTGGACGCTGCGCCATAGTGCCGCGCACCGCCGGTCAGCCTGAACCTTGAAAACAAATATCACCGTCGCACCAGCGCCGACTCTCACGGCGTTTCATTAGACAAGGCGTGGGGCGGTCGCTTCGGCGGCCCTTGAGAGCCGCCGAAGCGAGGAGCCGTGCCAGAGGTTGTCCGCTGGCGTTGTCCGACGACGATGCCAGGTTCATCGGCAGCGGCTAGTTTAGCCAGCGGCCTGGCGCGGCCCCGCAGTGAGGGCAGCTGCAGGCCGGCGAACCAGGGGCGACGAAGCGGCCGCCCCACGCCGGGCGCAACGTGTTTGACCCGAACTTCGCTTTTGCGTACCTTCTCCCCGACTTCAGGAGAAAAGCCATGCTGCAACTCAGACCTGGTTGCGAATGCTGCGACAAGGACTTGCCGCCCGATTCGACGCAGGCGCGCATTTGCTCCTTCGAATGCACTTTCTGCGCCGACTGCGCCGCGGGTGTGCTGGGCGGAATCTGCCCCAACTGCGGCGGCGAGCTGGTGGTCCGCCCACGCCGCCCGGCGGACAAGCTGGCCAGCAACCCGGCATCCACCGAACGCATCTTCAAGCCACCAGCGCGAGCATGAAATCCGTTCTCTACATCCTTGCCGGCATCCTGATTGTGGCCACCATCGCGATCCAGCTCGGCGCGTTGCACGGCAACCGCCCGGCGGACCTCGGCGTGAGCAAGGGCCGCCTCAAGCCGCCGTCGGCGACGCCCAACAGCGTATCGAGCCAGGCCGGGCTGTACCCGGAGCATCCGCAGCGGGCGTACGCGCAAATCCAGCCGCTGCCCTTGAAGGGCGGCTCCGGCGCAGCTTCGATGACGACGCTGGCGACGGTGCTGGCTGCGATGCCGAGCATCACGGTGGTCGAGCAGCGGCCGGACTACCTGTATGCGCAGGCCACGACGCGCTGGCTGAAATTCACCGACGACCTCGAGTTCTGGTTCGATCCGGCGCGCGGCGCGATCGAGCTGCGCAGCGCCAGCCGGCTCGGGGGCAAGGATTTCGGGGTGAACCGGCAGCGCATCGAGGCGATCCGGGCGGCCTATCTGGCACAGCCCTGAAGGAATTGGGGGTGTTTGCCGCCCTTGTAGCCCCATTCCCCCTCCGACTCCCCCCTTGAAGGGGGAGAGTGTCGCTCCAGGCTGATGCCTCAAGCCCGCGGCGCGGCCATCTGCCACCCAGGCAGTTGCGCGGCCGGCATCGGATGGCCGATGCCATGGCCCTGGCCGACCTCGCAGCCCATCTGCAGCAGGGCCTGCAGATGCCCTTCGGTGGCCACGCCTTCGGCCACGATGCCCATGCCGAAAGCCCGCGCCAGCGCGATGATGCCCTGCACGATGGCGTGGTCGCTCTTGTCGTCCTGCATGTCGCGGACGAAGGACTGGTCGATTTTCAGGGTGTCGACGTCGAGCTTGCTCAGGTAGGCGATCGACGAGTAGCCGGTGCCGAAATCGTCCAGCGCGAAGCTGACGCCGAGCGCACGGCAATCGCGGATCAGCGCGCCGATCCTGGCGAAGTCGTCCAGTGCCGCGGTTTCCAGCACCTCGATCTGCAGGCGGCGCAGCTCATCCACCGAACCCAGCGCGATCGCGCGGTCTTTCAGCTTGGTGACGAAGCCCGGCGACTCGAGGTGATAGGCCGAGATGTTGATGCTGACCTCGGTGTCGAAGCCCTGCTGCCGCCATTGCCGCAACTGGTCGATGGCGGTCGCCACCACCCAGTCGCCGAGTTCGATTTCGAGTTCGGTGTTTTCCACCGCGCGCAGGAATTCGCCGGGCGGCAGAAAGCCGAGCTGCGGGTGGTTCCAGCGTATCAGCGCCTCGGCCCCGACCAGGCGCCGGCTGTGCAACTTCACCTTGGGCTGGTAGTAGAGCTCGAATTCGCCATGCGCCAGGCCATGCCTGATCTGCTGCAGCAGGCGATGGTGGGACCGCGCGCGCAGATCGCTGGCCGGGTCGAACAGGTGGTAGCGGTTGCGGCCCGCCTCCTTGGCCAGGTGCATGGCCTGGCTGGCATGGCGCAGCAGGGTCTCGGCATCCTGCTCGTCGTCCGGATACAGCGCGACGCCGATGCTGGCGGTAATGCACAGCATTTCGCCGTCCAGCGCGACCGGCTGCTGGATGCCTTGCAGCAGCCGGTGCAGGCTGCCGACGCATTCCTCGGTCACCTGCAGGCCGACCAGCAGCACGATGAACTCATCGCCGCCGAGGCGCGCCACGGTGTCGTCTTCGCGCACGGCGTCCTTGATGCGCCGCGTGATCTCCAGCAGCACCCGATCGCCGGCGCCGTAGCCGTAGGCGTCGATCACCGGCTTGAAATTGTCCAGGTCGATATGGCACACCGCGGTCAGGCCGCGCTCGCGCTTGGCGCGCGCCAGGGCCTGTGCCAGGCGGTCGGCGAGCAGCACGCGGTTGGGCACGCCGGTCAGCAGGTCGTAATGCGCCATGTGCTCGAGCCGCTGCCGGTACTCGCTGCGCTCGGTGACGTCGGTCGCCAGGCCGATGATGCCGCGCACGCTGCCGTCGGGGTTGAGCAGCCGCTGCCGGGTCAGTTCGAGCAGATGCTGGCGGCCATCGGCCAGCGGCATCCATTCCATGCTCATATGCGGCGCGGCCTGGGCCTGGCACTCCCGGTCGGCCTGCAGCCAGGCGGCGCCCATGGCCGACGGCATCAGTTCGGTGTAGCGCGGAGCGGCAAGCAGGCGCGTTTGCGCGATGCCGAGGTACTCGCAAAAATGCCGATTGGCGAATTCCAGCTGGCCGGCGCCGTCCATCATCCAGATCGCCGCGGGCGCATGGTCCAGTACCGTTTGATCGACGGAAGGCAAACCGGGCGCGGGCGTAGTCATGGCTGTCAGCAGAAATTCCTTGGCCCATTCTACGATTTCGTCTCCCGGCTGTGGAAGCGCCCGGCTCAAGCAAGGGGTTTCGGATAGCCGACGGTCTGCGACAGCAGAACCTGCTGGTCGTGGCTCAGGCCCAGCGCGTCGGCGATGGCGTTGCGGTCGATCCAGGCCCGGATCACCGTCGCCAGGCCGCTGCCGGCGGCAAACAGATAGACGTTCTGCGCGATCGCGCCGGCGGCGGCCGACGCAAAGGACTCGCGCTGCGCCACCGGCACCAGGCCCATGCGCCGGTGGTCGGCCACATAGACCAGGTCGAGCGGCGCCTCGTCGACGAAGTCCTGGTAGCCGGTGACGCTTCTGAGATCGCTGGCAACCACCAGGTCCAGTCGATGCGCCGCCGCCTCGTAGCGATAGGCGCCTTGCGGCAGCGCGACGAAGACATCGACCTCCTGGGCATTCAGCGCCGAAGGTGCGGTGCGTCCGCCATCGGCGCGGTTGATGCCATAGGCCGCCCACAGCAGATCCGACAGCAGGGGCAGGGGCAGCGGCGTGCCGGCGAAGTCGCGCGAGGAGCGACGCTGCGCCAGTGCCTCGAGCAGGGGCAGACCGCCCTGCATCTGCGGCGGCGGCAGGCTGATCGAGGTCGCCGCATTTCCCGCCGCAGGTTTGGGTCGCAGGGCGCCCATCATGCCCAGTGCCAGTTTGGTCAGGGTAGTCATTGCGCTGCTCCTCGATCGATCCCGATGTAGGCCGGCAGTCAGGCATTCCTCTGGATACCGTCCTTGCCTTTCGCGCGGACAAAAAAAACCCGGCGGGATTGCTCCGGCCGGAGTTGAAAGCCCCGCATTGCGCGGAGTTGGAGTAGTGGCCTGCTTGCGGCAGCAGAACAATCGCCGTGCATTGGGCAACACGATACCGCGACCACCATGGCGTTGGAATACCCGCAATGCCTTATTTTGCTACCGCGTTTCCGGTAGCGACGAGGCGCTGCCGGCAGGGGCTCGCGCCCAGCGCCGTCAGTCGAAGTAGGTCCGGCCTTCCTCGAAGCGCGCCGCGAACCAGCCTTTCTTGAGGCTTTCGGTGCGAACCTTGCCGCGGCTGTTGGGCGCGTGCACGAAGCGGTCGTCGCCGATGTAGATACCGACGTGGGACCGCGGCCTGTTGCGCGTGTTGAAGAACACCAGGTCGCCGGGGCGCAGCTGCGCCGTCGGCACCGGCTTGCCCTTGCGCGCCAGATCCGCCGCCGAGCCGGCGAGCTGCATGTCGACCGACTTCTGGTAGACGTAACTGACCATGCCGCTGCAGTCGAGTCCCGCCTCGGGGTTCTTGCCGCCGAAGCGGTAGCCGGTTTCGATCAGGCCCAGCGCGAACAGCACCACGTCGTAGGCCTTGTCGTTGATCCGGCCTTCGCCGCCGCTGGCCGTGCCCGCCGCCGGCGACGCCGTGCTGCCGGCGCCGACTCTTTCGACCGGGGCCGACGCCTGGTTGCCCAGCGGCAACACGCCGCAGCCACCCAGCACCAGGGTCGAACTGGCAAGCCATGCGGCAAGCGAATCGCGGGAAGCGGACATGCGGCCAAATCTAATCCGCTACACTGCTGCCGATAATCCCGAGCAAGGCAGAAAACCTCATGCAAATCCGCGCCGCCGTCCTCAGCCAGATGGAACAACCGCGCCCTTACGCGCAGACCCGGCCGATCGCGATCGAAACCGTGAACCTCGCCGGCCCCGGCCCCAACGAGGTGCTGGTCAAGATCACCGCGGCCGGTCTGTGCCATTCCGACCTGTCGATCGTCAATGGCGACCGGCCGCGGCCGATGCCCATGGCGCTCGGCCACGAGGCCGCCGGCATCGTCGAGGAGACCGGGCCGGGCGTGACGGATCTCAAGCGCGGCGACAGCGTGGCGCTGGTCTTCGTCCCCAGTTGCGGCCACTGCCTGCCCTGCCTCGAAGGCCGCCCCGCGCTATGCGAGCCCGGCGCCGTGGCCAATACCGCCGGCACCATGGTCGGCGGCCACCGGCATCTGTCGCGCACCGACGGCACACCGCTGAACCATCAGGTCGGCGTGTCCTGTTTCGCCGAGTATGCGGTGTGCAATCGCGGCTCGCTGGTCAAGGTGCCGCCCGACCTGCCGCAGGATGTCGCCGCGGTGTTCGGCTGCGCGGTGCTGACCGGCGTCGGCGCGGCGATCAACTCGGCGCAGGTCAGGCTCGGCCAGACCGTCGCCGTGGTCGGCCTCGGCGGCGTCGGCCTTTCAGCGGTGCTCGGCGCGCTGGCCGCCGGCGCGCGCGAAGTGATCGCCATCGACAGCCTGCCGTCCAAGCTCGAAGCCGCGCTGGCGCTGGGCGCGACGCGCGCCTTCTTGGCCTCCGATCCCGATCTCGTGGCCCAGGTCAAGGCCGCCACCAAGGGCGGCGTGGACATCGCAATCGAGGCCGCGAGTTCGGTCAAGGCGCTCGACGCCGCCTACAAGATGACGCGGCGCGGCGGCACCACGGTGACCTGCAGCCTGCCGCCGCCGTCGCACACCTTCAACGTGCCGGCGGTGAATCTGGTTGCCGAGGAACGCACGCTGAAGGGCAGCTACCTCGGCTCGGCGGTGCCGGCGCGCGACATCCCGCACTACATCGCGTTGTTCCAGGCCGGCCGCCTGCCCGTCGACAAACTGATCACGCATCGCCTGCGGCTCGATCAGATCAACGAGGGCTTCGACCGGCTTGATTCCGGCGAAGCCGTGCGCCAAGTAATTTTGTTCGACTGAGCGATGAGCGCGCGCACTTATCTGTTCACCTCTGAGTCGGTCTCGGAAGGCCATCCGGACAAGCTCGCTGACCAGATTTCGGATGCCATCCTCGACGCCTTCCTGGCGCGCGAGGCGACGGCCAAGGTCGCCTGCGAAACCCTGGTCGCCGACAACCTGGTGGTCATCGCCGGCGAATTCCGCACCGCCGACGAATCGCTGTTCAACGAGATCCATGACCGCGCCGCGGAGATCGCCCGCCAGGTGCTGACGGACGCCGGCTATACGGACGCCGCAACCGGCATCGACCCGGAGCGCTGCGAAGTCCAGGTGCGCTTCAACCACCAGTCGATCCAGATCAACAAGGGCGTGGTGCATGCCGACGGCCAGCTCGGCGCCGGCGACCAGGGCCTGATGTTCGGCTTTGCCTGCGACGAAACGCCGGACCTGATGCCTTATCCGATCTGGCTCGCGCATCGTCTGGTTCGGCGCCAGGCCGAACTGCGCAAATCCGGCGCGCTGCCCTGGCTGCGCCCCGATGCCAAGAGCCAGGTCACGGTGCTCTACGAAGGCCACAAGGTGGCCGGCATCGCCGACGTGGTGATCTCCACCCAGATCGAGCGCAACCTCGATCCGGCCTGGGTGACGCAGGAAGTCACGCGCGAGATCATCGATCCGCTGCTGCCGCCAAAGCTGCGCACGGCGGACTACCGCGTCTTCGTCAATCCCGCCGGGCCGTTCGAGATCGGCGGCCCCAACGGCGACACGGGACTGACCGGGCGCAAGATCATCGTCGATACCTATGGCGGGTCGTGCCCGCACGGCGGCGGCGCCTTCTCCGGCAAGGACCCGAGCAAGGTCGATCGCTCGGCCACCTACATGGCGCGCTACATCGCCAAGAACATCGTCGCCGCGGGCTTCGCCCGGCGCTGCCTGGTGCAGATCGCCTATGCCATCGGCGTTGCCGAGCCGGTGTCGGTGATGCTCGACACGCAGGGCACCGGCAGCGTGCCCTACGACGCGCTGGAAGCGGCGGTGAGAAAGGTGTTCCGCCTGACGCCCTCCGGCATCATCGCCATGTTGGACCTGGCGCGGCCGATCTACCGCCAGACCGCCGCCTACGGCCACTTCGGCCGCAGCGACATCGATTTGAGCTGGGAGCGCACCGACCAGGTGGCGGCACTAAAGTCGGCGCTGGCGTGACGGCGGTTTTCGTGGTGTCGTACGGGGCGGACCGTAGGGCGGACCGTAGGGCCGACTTCAGTCCGCCATCCACCCTGGCCGACTGAAGTCGGCCCTACAAAAGCTTCTACCTCCGGCGGACTGAAGTGCGCCCTATACGGCCCTGCACGGCCCTACAGCGGCCAGGTCTTAGGCGAGAGAGGCCAGGGCGCGGCGAAACTCGAGGCGCGCCATCATGCGCGACGCCATGTTGCTGGTAAAGCAGATGGCGAACCACTGCTCGCGCGGATGGACGAACAGCGCCGTGCCGCTGATCCCGGACCACGTCAGTTCGCCCGCGGCGCAAGGCATCGCCGCCGGCCCCTGATCCAGCCTGACGGCCAGACCGAGGCCGAATCCGAAGCCGGAACCGGTGTAGGCCAGCGGGCCGTCGATGCCGTCGGCCAGCTGGTTGCGGCTCATCTCGCGGAACAGCGCTGCAGGCAGCAGCGCCCGATCGCCGAGGCGCGCGCCATTGGCCAGCAGGCGCGCAAAGCGGACGTAGTCATCGAGCGTGGTCACCAGGCCGCCGCCGCCGCTTTCCATCCACGGCCGATCGGCGCGGCGCACGCCATAGCCCGCCACCCGCGCCTGCCAGGCCGCATCGGCCGGGTGGGCCGTCGCCAGCCTGGCCTGTTCGGACGGCGGTACCGCGAAGGCGGTTTCGCTCATGCCGAGGGGTTCGAAAATTCGGGTACGCAGCGACTCGCCGAGCGCGACGCCATCGACCGCCGCGACGATCAGGCCCAGTACGTCGGTCGAATAGCCGTAGCGGAATTCCCCTCCCGGCTCGGTCGCCAGCGGCCGCGCGACAAGGCCGGCGAGAAAGGCGTCGGCATCGACATAGGGCATCTGCCCGGCGAAGTCGGATTTCAGGGCCAGCTCGCGCAGTTCGCCATCGCGGATCTCCCATTCGTAGGCGAGGCCCGAGGTATGCCGCAGCAAGTCGCGCACAGTCGGCGCGCGCTGCGGCGGCGCGCCCGATTTCATGCGCAGTTTGCGCAGAATCGGCAGGTAGTCGGCGGCCGCTGCGTCCAGCGCCAGGCGGCCTTCCGCGACCTGCATCAGAGCGGCGAAGCTGACCACCGGCTTGCTCAGCGAGGCCAGGCGGAACAGCGCCGCATCGTGCATCGGTACATCACTCTCCGGTCCAAGCCGGCCGGCCGCCTTGCGCGCGACAAGCTTGCCGGCGCATTCGACATGGACCAGGGCGCCCGGATAGTGGCGCGCCTCGATCTGGTAGGCCAGCACGCGGTCGATGCTGTCGCTCACGATATTCCCTGCAGCTGCGCCGGATCTGCTTCCGACGCCAGCAGGCTGCGCCTGACGAAGCCGATGTGGCCGCGCAGTCCGTAGAAGATGTCGCCGAAGGCGGCCGGCACGACGATGCGGTTTACTGCCGCCTCGATCTCGTCGAGTTCCCGCAGCAGTTGTGCGCGCCGCTCGCTGCCGACGGCGGGCTTGAAGGCCTCGCGCTCGAGCTCGATCAGCACGCGATACCAGCGGTAGATGCGCGACTCGATGCGCCAGCGGTAGATCGCCGGGGCGATCTTCAGCGCCGGCACCACCAGCAGCACCAGCGGCACCAGCACCGCCAGCACGCGGGCAATCAGGCTCGCCAGCCAGAACGGAAAGCTGCGGTAGAGGAAGCTCTTGCCCGAGCTGTAGTAACGGGTGGCATCGGGGCTGGTGCGGAACTCGCCCTCGTGCGCGGCCGGAAACTCGCCGCGCTTGCGGTAGAGGCCGGCCTTGCCGTGCACCTCGCGCGCGGCCTCGAGGATCAGGTCGGACAGCGCCGGATGCAGCGACTCGCGCGCCACCAGTTGCACCGTGGGCCCGACCAGCACGATGTCCTCGGCGGGAATGTCCTTGCCCAGGTCGAGCGAGCCGCGCGGCAGTTGCAGCTTGTTCAGCGTGCCGATGCGGCGCACATAGGCGTCGGCCTGGACGAAGTTGAGCAGCCGCACGCCGGAGTCGCGAATCAGGCTGCGCGTGACCTTGGTCGCGGTGGACTCGCTCATCAGGAAGGCGGCATCGATGCGGCCTTCGTGCAGCGCCTGCGTCGGATCGTCCAGATCGGTCTGGTCGAGCACGGTGCCGTCGCCCGGGACGATGCCATTGGCCTTGAGCAGCGCCAGCGCCAGCCGGTGCGTGCCGCTGCCCGCTGGGCCGATGTTCACGCGCAGTCCCTTGAACTCGGAAAGCAGGGTCTTCGGCGCACCGGAATAGAACACCATCAGCGGCTGGAAGGCGACGCTGCCGAGCGACACCAGATTCTCGTATTTGGCGTCCTTGGCCTCGCCGCCGAGCACGAAGCCGAGATCGACGTCGAGGCCGGCGTCGGCGAGCCTGGCGAGGTTGTCGGCCGAGCCATCGGAGGGGATGATCTTCAGCGTGACGCCTTCGCGCTCGAGGATTTTCTGGTAGCGCTCGGCGCTGCGCTGGAAGGAACTGCCCGGCGGACCGCTGGCGATGGTCAGTGTGCGCGGTGCGGCGGTGTTGAGGAACAGGTAGGCGGCCAGGCTGAGCGCGACGCCGATCAGCAGCACCGCGCCCATCGACATGACAAGGCCGCGACCGAACAGCGCATTGAGTCGGATCAGCGCCTTGCGGAGGAAGATTTTCGGGGGAACCATCGATGCGGGCGCCGTTGCGGGAAGCCGATTCGGCAGGATTCTACGCGTTGCCGCCGCCTGTCCGATTTCGGCAGCGGGCGGAATTTGCCGTGGCCGGCGGCCGGCAGCGGGTGCCGCAATTGAGGCATAGTCCGGTTTTCAGCTCACGACGCGGACAGGCCTTCGACGATGCAAGCCAAACCACCGCCCTTTGCGGCTGTCATATTCGACTTCGAGGGAACCCTGGTCGATTTTCAGTGGCGGCTGACGCCTGCCGAAGACGAGTTGCGCCGTGCCTTCGGCCAGCTCGGCTTCCGCGGTCCCGAGTTTTCACACGGGAACTACGCCACCCTGTGGAACGCCGCCGCCGACCTGTGGGGGCCGCAGGACCGGCTGGACGACCTGCGCCGGGCGCTGTATCCGATCTACGACCGCTGGGACGCCGACGCCCTCGAGCGCTGGGCGCTGCGCCCCGGCGCCAGGGAGTTGCTCGCGCAACTGGCCGGGCGCGGCGTACGCGCCGGCCTGGTCAGCAACATCGGGCGCAGCGCGCTGACCGCGGCCCTCGGACGCTTTGGCTGCGCCAACCTGCTGGCGCCGATACTGGGCCGCGACGACGTGACCTGCATGAAGCCGCGGGCCGAAGGCATCCTGCGCGTGGCGGCAGATTGGCGGCTTGCCGCGGGGAACATGCTCTTCGTCGGCGACAGCCGTGCCGACGTGTTCGCTGCGCGCGCCGCCGGCCTGCCGGTGGCGATCATCCGCGGCGGCGAGTGCGCGGAAGCGGCCTTCGCCGACGCGCCGCCCGACTATTTCATTTCCGGCCTCGACGAAATCGCCGGACTGGTCGCCGGCCCATAAGGCGGCGAATTCAGCTGCCCGAGGGCACTTCGCGCTTGCTGCCGTCGTCGTCGATCGCGACGTAGGTGAATTGCGCCTCGGTCACCTTGACCACCACCGGATGGCTCGGGTTGCGTTCGGCATAGACCTGGACGTCGACCGTGATCGAGGTGCGGCCGACGCGCACGATCTCGGCGTAGAAGCTGACGATGTCGCCGACCGAGATCGGCTGCTTGAACAGAAAGGAATTGACTGCGACCGTGGCGATGCGGCCGCGCGCCAGGCGCATCGCCGGAATTGCGGCGGCGATGTCGCATTGCGCCATGACCCAGCCGCCGAAGATGTCGCCGTTGCCGTTCATGTCGGCCGGCATCGGCATCACGCGCAGCACCGGTTCGCGGCCCGGGATGAGTACGCCCTGGTGAGGCATCAGTGTTCTCCGCTGTTCAGGTAGTTCATCGGACCGCCAGTATACGGCGCAAAGCCGGTGCCGAAGATCACGCCGGCATCGGCCAGTTCGGCATCGGCGACGACGCCGTCCTGCACCAGGCGCTGCGTGGCGGCCAGCAGGGGTTTGAGCAGGCGTTGCGCCAGGGCCGCCGTGTCACCGGCGCCGACTCCTGACTTCTGCGCCTTGCCGTCGACCCAGGTGTAGAAACCCTGGCCGGACTTCCTGCCGAGATGCCCGGCTCCGACCAGCTCGACCAGCCTTCTCGGCGGATCGGCATCGCCCACCAGCTGCCTGCCTGCGGCGACCGCGACATCGAGGCCCACGGTATCGGCCAGCTCGATCGGCCCCATCGGCATGCCGAAGGCCACCATGGCGGCGTCGATGGTCTCGGGCGCGATACCCTCGTCCACGCACTTCATGGCTTCGTGCATGTAGGGCGCCAGCACGGCATTGACCAGGAAGCCCGGCGCGTCCCGCACCGGCAGCGGCAGCTTGTCGATCCCGCGCACGAAGGCCGCCGCGCGCTGCGCGACCTCGGGCGAGGTGCACTCGCCGGCGACGACCTCGACCAGCGGCATCATCATTACCGGGTTGAAGAAGTGGATGCCGACCAGACGCGCGGGATTCCTGAACTTGGCCGCGATGTCGGCCAGTTTGAGCGAAGAGGTGTTGGAGGCGATCAACGCATCGGGCCGGGCGCGCGCCTCGATGTCGGCGAACAGCGCCTGTTTGGCCGCCAGGTTCTCGAAAATCGCCTCGATGATCACATCGGCCTGGCGCACGCCATCGCCGTTCGGGTCCACGATCAGGCGATCCAGTGCGAAGCGTGCCAGTTTCCTGTCGCGCAACTTCTTTTCGAGGAAGGTCGCCGCGCGGCCGACCGCCGGCGCGATGCGCTCCACGCCCTGGTCCTGCAGCGTCACCGTCATGCCGCGCAGCACGCACCAGGCCGCGATGTCACCACCCATGACGCCGGCGCCGACTATATGCACGTGGCGCGGCGCAAAATTCTCCACGCCCTTGCCAAAACTTTTGAGCCGGTCCTGCAGGAAGAAGACGCGGATCAGGTTGCGCGTGGTCGGGTGGCTCACCAGCGCATCGAGCGAGGTCGGCTCGCCGGCCGGCACCGCCAGCGTGTTGCCGCCGTAGTTCTGCCACTGGTCGATGATGGCGTAGGGTGCGGGGTAGTGCTCGGGACGTGCGCGCTTTGCCACCTGCTTTCTGGCGCCGCTGGCGACCATGCCCTTGAGCAGGCCGTTCATCAGCTTCTGCAGGAACGGCAGCCGCGCCTGGCGCGGCGGCTGGCCGGACAGCAGCAGCATGCGCGCGGCGTTTTCCATGACGCGCGGCGGCACGCATTCGTCGGCCAGGCCGATTTTCTTCGCCCGTTTCGCGTCGATGTTCCTGCCTGTCAGCATCATGTCCAGCGCCGCCGCCGGGCCGACCAGCTGCGGCAAACGCAGCATGCCGCCCCAGCCGGGAACGATGCCGAGCATGACTTCGGGCAGCGCGAACTTGGTGCCCGGCTCATCGACCGCGATGCGGTAGCGGCAGGCCAGCGCCAGCTCGGTGCCGCCGCCCATGCAATGGCCGCGCACCAGCGCCAGCGTCGGGTAGGGCACGGCAGCCAGGCGGTTGTAGGTATCCCAGCCGCGCCGGATCAGGGCGCGCGCCTTCTCCGGCGTGTCGGAGGAAACGAACTCCTCGATGTTGGCGCCGGCGATGAAGCCGGCTTCCTTGGCCGACCTGAAGATCAGGCCCTGCGGCGGATTCTGCTCGCACTCGTCGAGCAGCAGGCCGAGCTCGGTCATCACTTCGGCGCCCAGCGTGTTGGTCGAGGAATCCGCGGTGTCGAGGATGACCCAGGCAATCCCATCGGCTTCGCGTTCGAGTTGCCAGTGCTTGAACTTGCTCATGTCGGATCCTTGTCTGAAACCTGATAGCGGCCGACGATGGCCGGCCGCGCATCGCCATCGACGTGCAGCGCGAATGCGCCCCGGTCGGGTTCGGTTTGCGCACGCAGCGCAAGGTCTGCCCCATAGAACACCGGGCCCTTGATCCAGGTTTCCAGCGTCAGCGCCGCATGTCGCGCGGCACCGAGGTGGGCGAGGCACTGGCCGATGGCCCGCTGCGGATGGGTGAAGGCGCGGGCGAAGCCCTGGCGCCGCGCATAGCCATCGTGCAGGTGCAAGGGGTTGAAGTCGCCGGACAGCCGGCTGTAAGCCAGGCGGCCGTGTGCCGGCATCTGCCATTGCGTGACCGGTGGGCCATCGACTGCGGGACTTGCCGGTGCCTCAGCCTGCGCCGCGCCGAAACGGCCGCGCGAGTAGAAAGCATTCACGGCCTCGAACACCGTGCGGCCCTGTGTCTGCGCCGTGACCAGCAGATCCATCTCGACGCCCTTTTCGAGAATGCGGCACTCGCCCGTGCGCACGCTGAAATCCAGCACCGCATCGGGCGCGATGGCTTCATGCTGCGTCATCCGGTTGCGCACCTGCAGCACGCGCCAGATCGACAGCGGAAACGCCGGATGGCTGAGCACCGCCATCAGCAGCGGAAAGCTGAGCGTGTGCGGGTAGAGGATGGACAGCTGGTCGCCCGCCGCCAGACCGGAAAGGCCGCGATAGTCGGCCAGGTCACGCGGCGAGCTGCGCTGGCCGCGCCAGCGTGCCTCGATCGCGGGCAACCCGCCGGCGGCGTCGAAGCCGCGCTTGGGCCGCCACATCTGCGCCATGAAGCCGAGGAAGGATGGCTTGGCGTGGAAATCGAGCCGGACTTGCATGCGAAGTGCGCCGCGCCTCAGACCGTCTCGACCAGCATGGCGCCGCCCTGGCCGCCGCCGATGCAGATCGTCGCGATGCCGCGCCGGCCGCGTTTTCCATCATGCTCGCGCCGCAGCACATGGAGCAGGTGCAGCACGATGCGCGCGCCGGAAGCGCCGACCGGGTGGCCCAGCGCGATGGCGCCGCCATCGACGTTGAGCTTCGATTGATCCAGCGTGCCGAGCGGCGCTTCGAGGCCGAGTTCCTGCTTGCACCAGGCCGGGTCTTGCCAGGCCTTGATGCAGCCCATGACCTGGGCGGCGAAGGCTTCGTTGATCTCCCAGGCGTCGAGGTCGTTGAGGCCCAGTCCGTGGCGCTGCAGGATCGGCGTCGCCGCATACACCGGGCCGAGGCCCATCTGCGCCGGGTCGAGGCCGGCCCACTGCGTGTCGGTGATCTTGCCGATCGACGTGAGCTTATATTTTTCGACCGCGGCGGCGGAAGCCAGCAGCAGCCAGGCCGCGCCGTCGGTGATCTGCGAACTGTTGCCCGGCGTGATCTTGCCGTACTTGCGGTCGAAGAAGGGCTTGAGTTTGGCCAGGCCTTCGATGCTGGAGTCATGGCGCACGCCGTCGTCGGCCGCATAGACCTTGCCGCCGGCGTCGACCAGCGGCACGATTTCATCGAAGCGACCTGCCTGCTGCGCGGCGACGACCTTGCGATGACTGTCGACCGAGAAAGCATCCATCTGCTGCCGCGAGATGCCGAACTTCCAGGCCAGGTTCTCGGCGGTCTGGCCCATCATCAGGTTCACCACCGGATCGGTGAGGCCCTTGACGATGCCGATCACCGGGCTCAACAGCATGGCCGGGCGCAGCCTGGCGAACATTGCAAGCTTCGCGCCGAGCGTGCGCGCCTGGGCCATCTGCGAAAACCACAGCACCATCCTGTCGGAATACAGCAAGTGGGTGCGCGACAGCGCATCGACGCCGCCGGCCATGACCAGTTGCGAGCGCCCGCTGTGGATGTTGGCGATGGCCGAATCGATGGCCTGCATGCCCGAGGCGCAGTTGCGCATCACGGTCCAGCCCGGCACCTTGTGGCCGCAGCCGAGGCGCAGACTGATGATGCGGCCGATGTTCACCTCGTCGACGCTGGGCCCGGCACAGCCGACGATGACTTCGTCGAGCTGCTCGGGCGCGAAGGACTGGCGCGCCAGCAGGGCGCGACCGGCAATCGTGGCCAGGTCGGAAGCCGAGAAGGGGCCGGGGACGTTGCGCGACTTGAGGAAGGGCGAGCGCGCGCCATCGACGATATAGACCGGAGCGAAGTCGGCCATGGTCACGCCGCCCGCTTGCTGCGCGGCTTCTTCGCCGGCCTGGCTTGAATTTCGGGCAGCGGCGCGCGCAGGCCGCCGATCAGGAAGCTCATCAGCCGCGCGTAGAGCGCGTCGGGATCGGAGTCGTCGATCGGTCCCAGCAGGCGCAGCGCGTCGGCGCCGGAAATCGCATAGGACAGCGCGCCCATCATGAAATGGAAGCGCCACAGGAATTCCTCCTGCGGCACGTCGGGCAGCGCCTTGAAGAAGGCCGCCTTGAAGCGCGCGATGACTTCGGCGTATTCCTCGGCGAGGAAGGTCCGCACGAAATCGGTCGGCTCGGTGTAGGTGCGACCCAGCAGGCGCATGAAGGACTGGCCGCCGCTCTTGTCGGCGGCCATGCGGATCGCCACGCCGAAGAAGGCCTCGACGATCTGCCGCGGTTTCAGCGGCGCGCCGTTCGCCTCGGCCTCGAAGGCATCGAGCGCGGCGATGCGCTGCTCGTTGAGCCAGGTCAGGCGGCGGCGGAACACCGCCTCGATCAGCGCCTCCTTGGAACCGAAGTGGTAGTTGACGGCAGCCAGATTGGCTTGCGCCTCGGCGGTGATCATGCGCAGCGTGGTGGCGTCGAGGCCGTGCTGCACCAGCAGCTTTTCGGCGGCATCGAGAATGCGGGAGCGGGTATCGGGTTCCATGGGGGCTGGCCTTTGACGAACAGCAGTTTCAAACAAGCGTTTTAGTCTGCGCAATGCGGCTGGAAATGTCAATCCCCGGCCGGTTCGCACGGCGCACCGCAACCGCTACAATCGCGCCACCCTCACTGCCGAAGGCTGCCATGCGCCCGAAACCCGCGCCGGATTACCTCGCCGGCTACCCAGCCGAGCTGACCGGGCAAGTGCGGACCCTGATCGAACAGGATCTGCTGGCCGCGCGGTTGCTGCGCAAGTATCCGCTGCCGCACACGGTGCGCAGCGACAGCGCGCTGCACGACTACGTGCAGGCGCTCAGGAGCGAGCACCTGCGCAACGCCGGGCAATTGAGCAAGGTGGCGTTCGACGGCAATCTGCAGGTGCTGCGCAACGCGCTGGGCACGCACACCCGCATCTCGCGCGTGCAGGGCCACAAGCTCAAGGCCAAGCGCGAAATCCGCATCGCCACGGTGTTCCGCGACATGCCGCCCGCATTGCTGCGCATGATCGTGGTGCACGAGCTGGCCCACCTGCGACACGGCGAACACGGCAAGGCCTTCTACCAGTTGTGCCGGCACATGGAACCCGACTACCACCAGCTCGAATTCGACCTGCGCGCCTACCTCTGCCACCTCGATGCGACCGGACGGCCGTTGTGGTCGACCGCCACTGCCACTGCCGTCGCCAGCACCGAAGCCGGCTAATGCTTGGCGCGGCGCCCGCCGTCGAGCTTGCGCCACTGGCCGGGGCGCTTGGCCTTGTCCAGCGCGGGCTTCGGCTTGGGCACCAGCATGTTCCTGCCCGGGCTTTTGAGGAAGGCCCGGTGCGCCTGGATCGCGACGCCGATCTGTTCCGTCGTCAGCGTGATCGCCGCGCCGCCGCCCTTGGGCGTGTAGTCGGCCAGCGCCTGCTTGATGGCGAGCAGGCGCGCTTCCGGCTCGGCCTTGCGCTTGTGGCGCACGCCGGCCATGAACGCCGCCGCGTCCGGCGTCAGCGCGTAGCGGCCTGCCTCCTCGGCCAACAGGCCCTGGGTGGACAGCCGCAGAAATGCCGCGGCGAGGTCCACGTCGAGGGGAATCGAGCCGTGGATCAGGTGCGCCGCGGCCATGATTTCGACCAGCTCTGCCGGCCGCCGCTTGGCCGCGAGCGCCGTGGCCGTCAGGAGGAGTACATCCACATCGTGGATCGGGTGCATGCAATGACCTTTGAATGAAACGAAACGGGTGCCGGCAGAAAGCGGCCGGCGGAATTGTCGGCGGATCAGGCTGACATGACGACCGGACCGCCCTTGGCGATCGCGCGCTGATACGCAGGCCGCGCCTGCATCCTGGCCTGGTAGGCCTGCAGCCGCGGAAAGCTTCCCTTGCCGGCGCGCGTCAGCGCGGCCTCGACGGCGAAGCTCATCTGGAAATCCGCCAGAGTGATCCGCGCGCCGGCAAACCACGCATGCGTCGCCAGGTGTTCTTCCATGAATTTCATGGCGGTGGCGACGTTGGGATCGACCAGCTTCGCCAGCACCTGCTTGCACAGTTGCCGCGCGATGGGCCGCACGAAGAAGGGCATGGGCTGCTTCGGGATGCTGAGGAACACCAGCTTCATCACCAGCCAGTTCATCAGCGAGCCCTCGGCGTAGTGCATCCAGAAGCGGCACTGCCGGTACTCCGGCGTGCCGGCGGCGGGCAGCAGCTTGGCCACCTCGCCCCGGCCCTGGTCGCCGTAGCGCTCGACCAGGTATTCGAGGATCGCCCCCGACTCGGCAATGGTCAGATCGCCGTCGGTGATCACCGGCGACTTGCCCAGCGGATGCACCGCGCGCAGTTCCGGCGGCGCCAGCCGCGTTACCGGATTCCTCTGGTAGCGCTTGATTTCGTAAGGCACGCCGAGTTCTTCGAGCAGCCACAGCACGCGTTGCGAACGCGAAGTTTCTAGGTGGTGGACGGTGATCATGGCGCCAAGTATAGACAGCGCCGATGGCCGAGGCCAATCATTCCCGGTCCTGGCTACAAAACGCCGGCGCGAACCGCGTCAGGTCCGCTTTTTTGCGCGGGAAGCAACGGACGCGCGGGCTTCACCCGCGCCGCAAAGCCGGCGCCCGGCTTCAGCAAATCCGCTCCATCGGCAAGTATCCGGGCAGCTTCGTTGAGCAATACGTCCTTGACCGTTTTGTCCACTTTTTCGGCCGCCAGTTCATTGGCAAGATCGCGCTCCCCCGCCTGCAGGCCGTCGTCCCGGAATGCCTTGTTCTTCACCGGTCCCGCATCCTTTTCACCGCGCACCCGAACGCTGTTGCCCGCGTCGTCCCGTGCTTCGCGCGACGCCAGCCGGGCTTCCTGCGCATCCCGTTCCTTGCGCCGCTCGGCTTCGTTCAGCGACACCAGATTCCTTTTGCGCTGGAAATTCACTTCGGCGATGTCTTCCTGCAGAAACCGGAACTCCCTGTCCTTGCTTACCCGGGCTTCATGGCGTTGCAGCAGGACCGGCAGCAGACTTTTCAGCTCACCCGCCGGCGAATAATCAACCGCCTTGACCTGTATCCAGGGCAATGCATTGTCGTAGCTCGATTCGCCAAAGCTCTCTGCATCGCCAATGACCGGCAGCAGGATGTCGGGCTTCACGCCGCGCAGTTGATTGGTGCCGCCATTGATGCGGAAAAACTGGGCAACGGTCAATTTCAGTTCGCCGAATTTCAGCTTGTCGTTTTTGGCGACATCATCGAGGTTGATCATGGCTTGCACGGTGCCCTTGCCAAAACTCGGCGCGCCGATCACCAGTCCCCGACCATAGTCCTGGATCGCGGCGGCAAAAATCTCCGAAGCGGATGCCGAGGCGCGATTGATCATGACACCCAGCGGGCCATCCCAGGCCACGCCGGCCTTGGTATCGCGCTCGACAGTGATCCTGCCGCGGGCGTCGCGCTGCTGAACGACGGGCCCCTTGTCGATGAACAGGCCGGTGAGCTCGATCGATTCCTTCAGCGAACCACCGCCGTTATTGCGCAAATCGATCAATACGCTGTCCACCCCGGCCTTCTTCAGCTCGTCCAGCAGGCGAGCCACATCGCGTGTCGCGCTCTTGAAGTCCTGGGCACCACTTCTTCGCGCGTCGAAATCCTCATAGAAGGCAGGAAGAGAGATCACGCCGACCTGATGCATGGCTTTCCCGTCCGACACGGTGAGTATGGTTTTCCTGGCCGCCTGATCTTCCAGGCTGATCTTCTTTCGAATCAGCGAGACCAGCTTGTGTTTGCCGTCCGGTCCGGCATCTGCCGGCAACACGTCGAGCTGGACAACGGAGTCGGCCGCGCCGCGAATCAGGGCGACGGTGTCGTCCAGGCGCCAGCCCATGATGTCCGTCATGGGGCCGCCGCTGCCCTGGGCAACGCCGAGAATGCGGTCTCCGCTTTTCAGCTGGCCCGAAAGCGCGGCCGGGCCGCCCGGCACAAGTTCCCGAATCGTGACGTAGTCATCCTTCTCGGTCAGCACCGCGCCTATCCCGACCAGGGACAGTTTCATGGAAATGTCGAAGTCCGCCGCGGCCCGTGGCCCCATGTAGTTGGTATGGGGCTCGATGGCCATGGTGTAGGCGTTCATGAAGATCTCGAAAGCATCCTTGTTGGTCGCCCGCCCGATGCGCTTGAACGCAGTGTCGTAGCGTTTCTCGAGCGTCGCGGCGATGGTCTTGTCGTCCTTGCCGGCAAGCTTGAGGCGCAGCCACTCGTTCTTGATTCGCTTGCGCCACAGGTCGCGCATTTCCGCCTCGGATTTCAGCCAGGGTTCCTTGTCGCGGGCGAATTGATAGTCTTCCTTCTGCCGGAAATCGAAGCCCTCCCGCAGCAGGCTGCGGGCGTAGGCATATCTCTCGAATACCCGCTGCGCGTAAAGGTTGAAAATGGCGAAGGGCGCGGCCAGGTCTTCCTTGAGGATGGCGTCGTCGAGAACCGTACGAAAGCGGGCCAGCTGGTCGATGTCGGTCTGGACGAAGATCAGCTTCTCCGCATCGAGCGACTTCAGGTAATGGCCAAATATCCGCTCGGACAAGGCATCATCGAGAGGCACCGCCCTGTAGTGATAACGACGCAGCACTTCGGCCGCCAGGTGTGCCGCCTGTGCCTGCTGCTGCGATGGTTTCAGCTCGGACGGAGGCAGCCTTCCCGAGTCGGCCGGAGCGGCTTGTGCCGCCGTCATCAGCGCGAAGATTATCCATGGTAGTTGGTTTTTCATCGAGGCTCTATCAACAGGTAACAAGCTTGGAAATGTTTCGTCCGCGCGGCGTCATACCGATCCGGACAGCGGTGGACCCGGTTTGCCCGAATTCGTTCAGATTGGTGACGGCGATCATGCTGCCAAGCATAAACGCTGCGGACGCCAGTTCATTGGGCTTTCGCACCTGCCGCGGCGCGACGGGATCGCTCGTCGCCACCGCGCCCAACATGGCTTTGACATCGCGGCAACGCGTTCTATGCTGTTTTAACCTGCCGCTTCCGTGGCGGCAGGCGCAACTCTTTCCCCAAGGAGACCATGATGAAAAAATTGATGACCCTGATTGCGTTGGTGGCATTTTCCGGCGCCGCACTGGCCTTTCACTGCCCGGCCGACATGAAGAAAATCGACGCCGCGCTCGAGAAGAAGCCGGCACTTTCCGCCGAGCAAATGAACGAAGTGAAAAAACTGCGGGCCGATGGCGAAGCCCTGCACAAGGCCGGCAAGCATCAGGAGTCGGTGGATACGCTGGCCAAGGCGATGAAGATGCTCGGCGTCTGAGCGGATATTCCGGGCGCCGTACCGCCGGCGCCGACTCCTGATGTTCCGTCATTCCGGCGGAAGCCGGAATCCAGGTTTGTTGAGCCTTGCCGGGACTCGCCCCGGCGGGCCGCCTCCCCGGCCCTGCGGGCTGCCCTCGCTGCGAAAGCTCCGCCGGGCCGGCCACTAAACTAGCCGTCCGCTGCGCGGCCGGCGTCGGACAACGCGACCAGAATTCCCGGGCGAAGCTTCCTCGCTGGCGGGTCAGAGGGGAATGAAACCCCTGGTTGTTGAGTTGTCGCAAACAAGAACTCGGCACCACACCCTTTTGGTCGCTAAAAAGTTAGCGTTGGCGGGCACAACCTATAATTGCCGCAGGAGAGCCAAAAATGGCAGGATCAAAAATCGAGTGGACTGAGCAGACGTGGAACCCGGTGACCGGTTGTACCAAGGTATCGCCCGGCTGCAAACACTGTTATGCAGAGACTATGGCTCGGCGGCTGAAAGCGATGGGAGCAGGTGGTTACGCTGGGGGATTTGACTTGGCAATGCATCCAAGTCGGCTTTCACAACCGGTCCTGCGCAAAAAACCAACGGTCTATTTCGTCAATTCGATGAGCGACTTATTTCATGAAGCCGTTCCTGATTCATTTCTCGATCGGGTATTTGACGTCATCCGGGCTACGCCTCAGCACACCTACCAAATACTTACCAAACGAGCAGAGCGCTTACCTGTCTATTTTGAGCGCGTGGCCTGCCCGGAAAATGTCTGGCTAGGTGTCTCCGTGGAAGACCGGCACTTTGGGGTGCCACGCATTGACTCGCTTCGGCAGATCGGCGCAAAGGTGCGTTTCTTGTCTGTCGAGCCCTTACTTGAGGACATCGGCGAGATCAGTCTGATTGGTATCCACTGGGTAATTGTCGGCGGCGAGTCTGGTTTTGGAGCGCGGCCGATGCGTCCTGAGTGGGTTGATTCCGTTCGTCACCAATGCGAAGAGCAAGGCGTTGCGTTCTTCTTCAAACAATGGGGTGGATGGGGTGCGGATGGAATCAAGCGCCACAAGAAAGCCAATGGCCGAATATTCAAGGGTCGCACTTGGGACGAACTGCCGGCTCAGGCGTCCATTAGGTAATCAGCGATCTTGATAGCTGTCTTGGCTCCCTTGGGGTTACCCGAGGCGAAAAAGAGCAGATACATAGGATTGCCGCGCGAATTGGTTAGCACCTTAGTTCGCGGTGCTACTCCCGAAAAGATCGACGACAAACGCTCCAAGTAGAAATTCCCGATATCTTCAAAACTGACCTGCTTAGTTTGTGCCGCTGGGGACTCCGCAAACAAATCGCCCGTCGCGGGCTTTCGATAAAACTGATTCCAGTCGGTTGTGCCAAAAACCCGAGTTAGCTTGTTGGCGAAGCCCGGATTAGGCAAGCCGTCGCGGGTGAGCAATCTGTTGGCACCCATTCCGAGCGGAAACAACAGCCACAGATCGATGGCTTTGGAATTGGCTATCCACTCCAGTACTTGCCATTCGACGTTCATTCCGTATGGATCAAGAAAAACCACCGCCCGCTGCTTTTTCCAATCTCGGTGAGTGCATAGCTCCCGTAGAATTTCGCATCCGTCCTCTTTCCATACCCGGCAGCGATCCGCGAGCTTTGGGAAGTCGGTATCGATCATTCGTCGGAGTTCGCCAACGTGCGCAGGATTCTTGTCGACGAAAATGTACTCGTCGAATGGAGAATCAAGTTCAAGCGCAATGCGCGCACTGCCCCGACGATACTCATCGGGAAACGACATCGGTGATTCATTGTCGAAAAGACCACTTTGATTTGCATTTACCTCACTTACAGTCGCCTCAACACGGCTTCCAGTTCCGGCAAAAGCGTCAACGTAGATCGTCTTAAAATGCTGCGCGCCTAGATTTTTTGTGAAGATAAGACGGTATTGCTTCAGATAGTTTTCAAGCGCCGCCAGCTTTCGTTCTGTCCAAGCATCGCCGCCGAAATGATGATCAGTCATGGTCAATTGTGCTCGTACGGAAAAGTTATCGGATACGCCGAAACTTGCGCGCAAGAAACTAGGCAATGGCTATCCATAGATCTTTGTCGAGCGAATGCCATTTGTGTAAGGCGATGAGCATACGAGCTATGTGCACGCGTGTCCAGACGTTATGCGTTACAGCTACCGGTGGTTTCCTTCCCCTCTGACCCGCCGAGCGAGGAAGCTTCGCCGGGGAATTCCGGTCGCGTTGTCCGACGACGGCCGCGCAGCGGCCGGCTAGTTTAGCGACCGGCCCGGCGAAGCTTTCGCAGCGAGGGCAGCCCGCAGGGCCGGGGAGGCGGGGCGTGCTTCTTTGCCTACTTTCTTGCACGAGCAAGAAAGTAGGTCGCCTGCCGGGGCGAGTCCCGGCAGGGCTCGACGATCCTGGATTCCGGCTTCCGCCGGAATGACGGAACTGCCAAAGTCGGCGCCGGTAATACGGCGATCCGGCGTCATATCCCATTGCATTCCGTGAAAACCGCATAATGGGCTGCTTCGCGTCATCGATTCCCCAATCGCCCGCCCATGCCCAATCCCGGTTACGACCGCTACCTCCCGATTCTTGCCCTGACGCTGCTGGGGGCGGGTTGCGTGCTGGTGCTGTGGCCCTTCCTCACCGCCCTGGTTTGGGCGGCGATCCTGGTCTCCACCAGCTGGCCGGCCTTTCTCTGGCTCGACCGCAGCGTTGGCGAGCGGCGCACCCTGGCCGCAAGCCTGATGACCCTGCTGGTAACCGTGGTGCTGCTGGGGCCGATCGCCTCGGTGGCGCTGGCCCTGGCGGACAACGTGGCCGAGCTCGGCCGCGCCATATCGGCGCTGGTCAAGGACGGCTTGCCCGATGCGCCCTCCTGGCTGGCGAGCCTGCCATTGATCGGCCAGTCGATCCACGACTACTGGCAGCAGTTCGCCCATGACAGCCAGAAGCTCATGGCAGCACTGGAAGGTTTCGCCAAGCCGGCGCAGGCGGCAGCGCTGGCCGCCGGCCGCGTGGTCGGCAAGGGCGTGCTGGACATGGGCATTTCCGTGTTCATCGCCTTCTTCTTTTTTCTGCACGGCGAAGCCCTGGCCAAACGCCTGCACGTCGCGCTGGAACGACTGACCGGGGAGCGCGCCAATTACCTGCTGCATATCGTGCGCAACACGGTGACCGGGGTGATCTACGGCATCCTCGGCACCGGCCTGGCCCAGGGCGTGCTGGCCGCCGTCGGCTTTGCCATCGCCGGCGTGCCCGGCGCCGTGCTGCTCGGCGTCGCCACTTTCTTCCTCTCCGTGGTGCCGGTAGGGCCGCCGCTGGTCTGGGGCGGCGCGGCAATCTGGCTGTTCCAGGATGGCCAGCCGGCCTGGGCGGCCTTCGTCGCCGCCTGGGGCTTCTTCCTGGTCAGCACCGTGGACAATGTGATCAAGCCCTTCATCATCAGCCGCGGCGCCCGCCTGCCCTTCGCCGTGGTGTTCCTCGGCGTGCTGGGCGGCGTGCTGGCCTTCGGCGTGATCGGCGCCTTCCTCGGCCCGACCCTGCTCGCGGTGGGCTACCGCCTGACCACCGAGTGGACGGCCGCGGGGTCGGCACCGCCGGCAGCGGGATAGGAGTTTTCCCGCGCCTCAGGCGGCCAGTTGCGCCAACCAGTCCGCGGCACGCTCGACGGCGACGCGCCCGCGCTGCTCGGGTTGGCGCAGGTGGCGCACCAACAGGCTGGCGCCGGCGGCGGGGAAGCGCTCGGCGATGGCCGCAAGGTAGGGCGGCAGCGCCGGATCGGCCAGTTTGCATTCGGCAAAGCCGAGCGGTTCGCCGTTCTCGCACAGCACGAAGTCGATCTCGCGCCCCTCCTTGTCGCGTACATAGTGCAGGCTCATGGCGCGGCCGGCGGAATCCTGCAGGAAGTGGGCATGGCGCAGCAGCATGGTGGCGCAGGCATTCTCGAAGCGGACGCCGTCGTCACCCTGCACCAGGCCGGTGTCGAAGAAATAGACCTTGGGTTCCTTGAGCAGGGCGCGCGCGATGTTGCGGTGGAAGGGCCGCACCATGAACACGATGTGCAGCGCCTCGAGGATTTCCAGGTAGCGGCCAAGCGTGGTCGGCGAAATCTGCAGGTCGCGCGCCAGCGAGGCCAGCGACAGCGGCGAACCGACGCGGCTGCGCAGCATGTCGACGAACACGCGCATGGCGCGAATCTCGGCAACGCGGGAAAACTCGAGGATATCCTCGCGAATCATGCCTTCCAGGTAGAGGCTGCGCCAGCGCTCGGCGTCCGTGGCCTGGTCGGCGAGGAAGGGCTCGGGAAAGCCGCCGCGTTCGAGGATGTGTGCCAGCGCCGCCTCGGGCGTGGCGCCCGACACCGCGACCCACTCCTTCACGGTGACCGGATGCAACCGCCAGGAAAAGTAGCGGCCGGCCAGCGATTCGCCGGCCTGACGAAAGGCGTCAAGCCGCGCGCTGCCGGTGACCAGGATCGCCTGGCCCTCGCGCCGGCCGTCGAACACGCCTTTCAGCCAGGCCTTCCAGCCCGTCATCTTGTGCAGCTCGTCAAACACCAGCAGCCCCGCCGCCGGCGACCAGCTCTGTTCCAGCATCACGCGCCGATCCGCCGCCACATCCCAGTTGAGCACCTGTGCATTCGGCCAGGCCTCGGCCAGGGCGCGCGCCAATGTGGTCTTGCCGGCCTGGCGGGGACCGGAGAGAAAAACCATCTTGTGACCAAGATCGGCCCGGATGAAGGGGGCAAGCGCACGTTCCATTCCGACTATTTTCCAGTTGAATGGAAGAAAGTCAAGACTATTTTCCAGTTGACTGAAAAATAGTCGGAGCCAAGGGGCTGAATTTCGCCGTGGTGCCAGCGCCGATTTTAGGTTTCTGGTTACGTTGACCTTGCCGGGGCTCGCCCCGGCAAGGTCATGCATCCCGATAAAGACCACAATATCCAGTAGGTAATGGGTCTCGCCCGGCAGGGGCTAAAATCGCCCCATGATGCGCCGCGCCCCCCCCACCATGGCCCTGCCCGGACCGATTCCGGAAACCCGCCACGATTGGCACACGATCAAGACCCTGCTGCCCTACCTCTGGGCCTGGAAGGGTCGCGTGGTCTTTGCGCTGGCCTGCCTGCTGCTGGCCAAGCTGACCAACGTCGGCGTGCCGCTGGTGTTCAAGGACATCATCGACACCTTCACCCAGCCCGGCGCCGGCAAGCTGGAGCAGGCCGTGCTGGTGGTGCCGCTGGGCCTGCTGGCGGCCTACGGCGCGCTGCGTTTTTCGACCGTGCTGTTCACCGAGCTGCGCGAGATCTTCTTCGCCCGCGTCACCCAGCGCGCGGTGCGCACCATCACGCTGCAGGTGTTCGAGCACCTGCATTCGCTTTCGCTGCGCTTCCACCTCGACCGCCAGACCGGCGGCCTGACGCGCGACATCGAGCGCGGCACGCGTTCGATCGGTTCGCTGATCAGCTACACGCTGTATTCGATCCTGCCGACCCTGGTCGAGATCGCGCTGGTGCTGGGCATCCTGGGTTTCCGCTACGACAAGGATTTCATGCTGATCACGCTGGTCACGCTGGTGCTCTACGTGACCTTCACCATCCTCGTCACCAACTGGCGCACCGTGCTGCGGCGCGAGGTGAACGAACTCGACTCGGCGGCAAACGTACGCGCGGTGGACAGCCTGATCAACTTCGAGACGGTCAAGTACTTCAACAACGAACGCTGGGAACACGACCGCTACGACGAGCAGATGCAAAAGTGGGAAACCGCGCAGATCAGGAGCCAGATTTCGCTCTCGTGGCTGAACCTCGGCCAGTCGCTGATCATCGCCGCCGCCGTGACGCTGATGATGTGGCGCGCCGCGGTCGAGGTGGTCGCCGGCCGCATGACGGTGGGCGACATCGTGCTGGTCAACGCCTTCCTGATCCAGCTTTACATGCCGCTCAACCACCTCGGCGTGCTCTACCGCGAGATCCGCCAGTCGCTGACCGACATCGAGCGCATGTTCGGCCTGCTCAGCAAGAACCGCGAAATACAGGATGCGCCCGATGCGCGGCCGCTGTTTCCCGCCGGTCCCGATGGCAACAGCAGTGGCCCCTGCGAGATCGAATTCGAGCAGGTCAGCTTCGCCTACGAATCCAACCGGCAAATCCTGTTCGACGTGAATTTCAAAGTCGGCGCCGGCAGGACGGTGGCCGTGGTCGGCCAAAGCGGCTCGGGCAAGTCGACCCTGGCGCGGCTGCTGTTCCGCTTCTACGACACCACCAGCGGCTCAGTGAAGATCAACGGCTCCGACCTGCGCGCGCTGCAGCAAAGCTCGGTGCGCGCCGCGATCGGCATCGTGCCGCAGGACACGGTGCTGTTCAACGACACGATTTTCTACAACATCCAGTACGGCCGCCCAACGGCGCCGCGCGAGGAAGTCATCGCCGCGGCCCAGGCGGCGCACATCCACGACTTCATCGAACGGCTGCCCGACGGCTACCAGACCCGCGTCGGCGAGCGCGGCCTCAAGCTGTCCGGCGGCGAGAAGCAGCGGGTCGCCATCGCCCGCGCGCTGCTGAAGAATCCGCCGATCCTGATTTTCGACGAAGCCACTTCGGCGCTCGATTCGAAGACCGAAAAGGCCATCCAGGCCGAGCTGGAACAGGTGGCCGTCGGCCGCACCACCTTGATCATCGCCCACCGCCTGTCTACAGTGATGAACGCCGACGAAATCCTGGTGCTCGACGCCGGGCGCATCGTCGAACGCGGCAGCCATCGCGACCTGCTCGAACGCAATGGCATGTATGCCCAGATGTGGGCCCTGCAGCAACAACAGCACCTGATCGAAGCCTGACCCAAGGAGACCGCCATGAACACCCGCATTGCACTGCTCTTCCTCACCGTCGTCGCTGCGCCCGCGTTAGCCCAGGACTCTGGCACGCTGAAGAAGGTCAAGGACAACGGCAGCATCACGCTCGGCATCCGCGAATCCTCCTACCCGCTGTCCTACCTCGACGACAGGCAGCAGCCGGTGGGTTATCACATCGACGTCTGCAATCGCATCGTCGATGCGGTGAAAGCGCAGTTGAAGCTGCCGGCGCTCAAGGTGCAGCATCAGGCGGTGACTTCGCAGAACCGCATCCCGCTGGTCAGCAACGGCACCGTCGATCTCGAATGCGGCTCGACCACCAACAACGAGGCGCGGCAAAAGCAGGTGGCCTTCGCCCCGACCACGTTCGTCACCAACGTGCGCATGGCGGTGAAGAAGGCTTCCGGCATCCAGAGCCTGGGCCAGCTCGGCGGCAAGCCGGTGGCGACCACCACCGGCACCACCAGCGTGCAGCTGATGCGCGCCCACGAGAAGGGCAAGGGCATCGACTTCAAGGAGGTTTACGGCAAGGACCACGCCGACGCCTTCCTGATGCTGGAAACCGACCGCGCCGTGGCCTTCGTCATGGACGACAACCTGCTCGCCGGCCTCATCGTCAGCTCGAAGTCGCCGGCCGATTACGCCATCGTCGGCGAGGTGCTCAACATCGAGCCGATCGCGATCATGCTGCGCAAGGATGATCCCGAATTCAAGAAGCTGGTCGATGCGGCAGTGATCGGCCTCATGAAAAGCGGCGAACTGGACAAGCTCTACACACGCTGGTTCCTCTCGCCAATCCCGCCGAAGAACGCCAATCTCAACTTCCCCATGAGCGAGCAGCTCAAGGCCCTGATCAAGGCGCCGAGCGACGCGCCGGCCGAGAGCTTCAACAAGAAGTAAGAGTCGGCGCTGGCGACACGGCGATGGTGCGGCCCGGCGGCGCATGAACTACCACTGGAACTTCGGCATCTTCCTCGAGCAGGTCAAGTCGGGCGACGAGACCTATCTCGACTGGCTGATCACCGGCCTCGGCTGGACCCTGGCGGTGTCGCTGACGGCCTGGCTGTTGGCGTTGAGCATCGGCATCGCCGTCGGGGCGTTGCGCACCACGCCCTCGCGTCTGCTGGTCGGCCTCGGCAATGCCTGGGTCGAGCTGTTCCGCAACATTCCGCTGCTGGTGCAGATGTTCCTCTGGTTCTTCGTCGTGCCCGAATTCCTGCCGCGCGACTGGTCGCTGTGGGTCAAGCAGGAAATGCCGGCCAAGGAGTTCGTCACCGCCGCGCTGTGCCTCGGTTTCTTCACCTCGGCGCGCATCGCCGAGCAGGTGCGCGCCGGCGTCGGCAGCCTGCCGCGCGGCCAGCGCGATGCGGCCCTCGCCCTGGGCCTGACGCTGGGACAAGCCTATCGCCAGGTGATCCTGCCGCAGGCTTTGCGCATCGTGATTCCGCCGCTGACCTCGGAATTCATGAACGTGTTCAAGAACTCCTCGGTGGCCTTCGCCATCGGCGTGCTGGAACTCACCTTCCAGGCGCGGCAGATGCAGGAAGATTCGGAGCAGGGCATCGAAACCTATCTGGCGGTGACGCTGCTGTATTTCATCTGCGCGTTTTCCGCCAATCGCGGAATGGCCTGGATCGAGGCTCGCACCCGCGTGCCCGGCCTGATCGCGCGGACTAGCTAGGATGAAACCTGTCGTGGAATCGTGGCTGGTGCGGGATCGGGAGGGCAGGGCATTCTGCGCTGCTCATGTCACCCATCGGCGCCCTGCGGGCGCCGACTCCTTCTTTACTTCGCTGCGCAGAACGCCCCACCCTCCCGATCAGGTGATGTCGTTGCAGTGCGACGGTTGCAAGGCACAGGCGTATCCCGCCAAGGATGGCAGGTATCCGGATCCGGTAAGTAAAGGGGGAGGAGCGGGCGTAGCCCGCGACGGAGGACATGGACGGAGCCGGATACCTGCCGTCCTTGGCGCCCCCGTCCCCGTCCAACAACCAAGGTGTTTCACGCGGCGCAAACCGCGGTAGACCAACTGAAATGGGCGAATTCGATTTCAGCGTCTGGCAACCGAGCCTGCCCTTCATCCGCGACGGCCTGCTGTTCACGCTGCGCCTGACGCTGGTGGCGATGACCGGCGGCATCGTGATCGGCACCCTGCTGGCATTGGCGCGGCTGTCGCCGATCGTGCCGCTGGCGCGCATCGCCGGCGCCTATGTGGACCTGATGCGCTCGATCCCGCTGGTGCTGGTGATCCTCTGGTTCTTCCTGGTGATTCCCTTCATCACCGGATCGCCGGTTGGCGCCGAGACTTCGGCGATCATCACCTTCACCGCCTTCGAGGCGGCCTTCTATTGCGAGATCATGCGCTCGGGCATCCAGAGCGTGCCGCGCGGCCAGCTCAATGCGGCGCAGGCGCTGGGCCTGGGCCGGGCGCAGACGATGATCCACGTGATCCTGCCGCAGGCGCTGCGCAACATGCTGCCGGTGCTGCTGACGCAAACCATCGTGCTGTTCCAGGACACCTCGCTGGTGTATGCGATCGGCGCCAAGGACATGCTCAAGGCGGCCGACGTGGTCGGCAAGAATTACAATCGGCCGGTGGAAATGATCGTGCTCTCGGCCCTGATCTATTTCGCCATCTGCTTCAGCCTGTCGCTGGCCGTGAAGCAGCTGCAAAAACGTGTCGCCATCATTCGCTGAAACTCCGGGAAGCCTCATGATCGAAATCCGCAATGTCTCGAAATGGTACGGCCACACCCAGGTGCTGGCCAACGCCAGCACCCACGTCGCCAAGGGCGAGGTGGTGGTGGTCTGCGGGCCGTCGGGTTCGGGCAAGTCGACCCTGATCAAGTGCGTGAACGGCCTCGAGCCTTTCACCGAGGGCGCCATCACGGTGGACGGCATTTCGGTCGGCGACCCGAAGACCGACCTGCCAAAGCTGCGCGCCCGGGTCGGCATGGTGTTCCAGCATTTCGAACTGTTCCCGCATATGAGCGTGCTGCAGAACCTGGCGCTGGCGCAGGTCAAGGTGCTCGGCCGCAGCGCGGAGGAAGCCGCCGCGCGCGGCCTCGGGCTGCTCGACCGGGTCGGCCTGCGCGAGCATGCGGCGAAGTTCCCCGGCCAGCTCTCGGGCGGCCAGCAGCAGCGCGTGGCGATCGCCCGCGCTTTGGCGATGGATCCGATCTGCCTGCTGTTCGACGAGCCGACTTCGGCGCTCGACCCGGAAATGATCGGCGAAGTGCTCGACGTCATGGTCGAACTGGCGCAGGAGGGCATGACCATGATGTGCGTCACCCACGAGATGGGCTTTGCGCGCCGCGTGGCGCGTCGCGTGGTGTTCATGGACCACGGCGAGATCGTCGAGGACGCGCCCACCGCGCAGTTTTTCGACGCCCCGGCCAGCGAGCGGGCGAAGACCTTCCTCTCCCGCATCCTGCACCACTGATCGCGCGATTGAAGACAGTAATTGTGCCGGCGCGAAGCGCCGGTAAGATTCGCCGCTGGGCCTAGTTAGGACGGAAATCATGCAGATCGGAATCAGCCTGGCGGGCAGACTCGCGAGCATCGCGTTGTGCCTGCTCGCCTGCGCGCCGGGCTTGACGCAAGCCGCGCCGGCGCACGCGCTCGCAGAAGCCGTGGACCTCGCCGCCGATGCCCGCCTCGCCGCCGCCAAAGGCGTGCCGCTGGTGGTGCTCTACAGCCGCGACGACTGCAGCTGGTGCGAGAAGGTTAAGCGCGAGCATCTCGGTCCCCTGTCGCGCCATCCGGCGGCGCCGGCCGTGGTGCGCGAACTGCACATGGACCGGACGACTACCGTGGTGGATTTTGCCGGACGCCGTACCACCAGCGCCGACTTCTCGAAGCAGATGCAGGCGCGCTTCGCGCCGACCGTGATGTTCCACGGCCCCGATGGCGCGGCACTCGCCGAACCCATCGTCGGCTTCCGCCTCGCCGACTTCTACGCCGCCTACCTCGATCGCGCGATCGAGGAAAGCCGGACCCGTCTCCAGCGCCGGAAACCCTGATGAACTCGCCCGCCGCCGACAAGGACCAGCCCCTGCGCGACGACATCCGCCTGCTCGGCCGCCTGCTCGGCGACACCGTGCGCGAGCAGGAAGGCGTCGCGATCTTCGAACGCGTCGAGCAGATCCGTCGCCTCGCGCTGCGCTTCCATCGCGACGAAGACCTCGCCGCGCGCGAGGAAATGGCGGCGGTACTGCGCGATCTGCCGCGCGACGGCACCAGCCAGGTGGTGCGCGCCTTCAGCTATTTCTCGCACCTGGCCAACATCGCCGAGGACCAGCACCACATCCGCCGCGCGCGCGCCCATGCCCGCGCCGGTGCGCCGCCGCGCGAGGGCAGCCTGGCGCTGTCGCTGCAACGCGCGCTGGCCGCCGGCATCGATGCCACAAAACTGCGCGATTTCTTCGCCGGCGCCCAGGTGCGGCCGGTGCTGACCGCGCATCCGACCGAAGTGCAGAGGAAGAGCATCCTCGACTGCCAGTGGAAAATCGCGCGCCTGCTCGACGAACGCGACCGCACCGAACTTTCGCCGGAAGAGCAGGCCGAGCACGACGAGGCGCTGCGCCGCGCCGTGCTGCGCCTGTGGCAAACACGCATGCTGCGGCGGGCCAAGCTCTCGGTGATGGACGAGGTGGCCAACGCGCTGTCCTTCTACGACATGACTTTCCTGCGCGAGCTGCCGCGGCTCTACAACGCCTGCGAGGACCTGCTGGCCGGCGCCGTGCCCGGCTGGGATGGTCAGGACGTGGCCGAACTGCCGGCCTTCCTCAGCCCCGGCTCGTGGATCGGCGGCGACCGCGACGGCAATCCCTTCGTCACCGCCGAGGTGCTGGATGCCGCGATGCGCGCGCAAAGCCGCAAGGCCATCGGCAATCTGCTGGAGCAGCTGCACCAGCTCGGCGCCGAGCTGTCCACCACCACCTCGCTGATCTCGGTGCCCGATGTCGAGCTTATGCGCCTGGCCGAAATCTCGCCCGACCGCAGCCCGCACCGGCTCGACGAGCCCTATCGCCGCGCCATCGCCGGCTTCTACGCGCGGCTGGCCGCCACCGCAATGCAGCTCGACCAGCTCGAAGCGCCGCGCCATGCCGTGGCCGTGGCCGAGCCCTATGCGTCGGCCGCGGAATTCGGCGCCGATCTCGACGTGCTGCACCATTCGCTGATCAGCCACAAATGCGCCCTGCTCGGCCGCGGCCGGCTGCGCCGGCTGCGCCATGCCGTAAGGATATTCGGCTTCCACCTGGCGCCGCTCGACCTGCGCCAGAACTCGGACGTGCATGCACGCACCGTGGCCGAGCTGCTGACCGTCGCGCGCCCCGGCAGCGATTACCTGGCGCTCGACGAAAACGGCCGCATTGCCCTGCTGCTGGAGGAACTCGCCACGCCGCGGCCGCTGACGGCGCCCGCCGTCGACTACTCGGACGAGACCCGCGGCGAATTGGCGATCTTCCACACCGCGCGCAGCATCCACCAGCGCTTCGGCAAGGCGGCGATCGAGAACGTGATCATCTCCAAGACCGACGGTGTTTCCGACATCCTCGAAGTGGCCGTGCTGCTCAAGGAAGTCGGCCTGTTGCGGCCGCTGGAACATGCGCTCGACGTGAACATCGTGCCGCTGTTCGAAACCATCGGCGACCTGGCCAATGCCGGCAGCATCATGGACCGCCTGCTGGCGATCCCGCTTTACAACCGTTTGCTCGGCTCGCGCGGCGCCCTGCAGGAATGCATGCTCGGCTATTCCGACAGCAACAAGGACGGCGGCTTCCTGACCTCCGGCTGGGCGTTGTACCGCGCCGAGATCGCGCTGACCCGGGTGTTCGCCCGTCACGGCATCACGCTGCGCCTGTTCCACGGCCGCGGCGGTTCGGTCGGCCGCGGCGGCGGACCGAGTTACCAGGCCATCCTCGCCCAGCCGCAGGGTGCGGTGCAGGGCCAGATCCGCATCACCGAGCAGGGCGAGGTGATCGCCTCGAAATATGCCAATCCGGAGCTCGGCCGGCGCAACCTGGAAATCCTCGCCGCGGCGACGCTCGAGGCCACGCTGCTGGGCCACCAGCACGATGCGCCGCGCCCCGAGTTCCTCGCCGCGATGGAGGAACTCTCCGCCAGCGCCTTCGCCGCCTACCGCAAGATGGTCTACGAGACGCCCGGCTTCGAGCAGTATTTCTGGGAATCCACGGTGATTGCCGAAATCGCCGCGCTCAACATCGGCAGCCGGCCGGCCTCACGCAAGAAGACCACGGCGATCGAAGACCTGCGCGCGATTCCCTGGGTGTTTTCCTGGGCGCAGTGCCGCCTGATGCTGCCGGGCTGGTTCGGCTTCGGCGCGGCAGTCGCCGCATTCCGCGAAACGCATGGCGACCAGGGCATGCAACTGCTGGCCGAGATGCATCGCGACTGGGGCTTCTTCCGCGCGCTGCTGTCGAACATGGACATGGTGCTGGGCAAGAGCGACATCGCGATCGCCGAACGCTACTCGCAGCTGGTCAAGGACGAGGCGCTGCGCGAGGCGATCTTCCCGCGCGTCAGGGCCGAGTGGCAGTCATCGATCGATGCCTTGCTGGCGATCACCGGGCAAAAGGAATTGCTCGACCTCAATCCGCTGCTGAAGCGCTCGGTGCGCAACCGCTTTCCCTACCTCGATCCGCTCAACCACATCCAGATCGAACTGCTGCGCCGCCACCGCGCCGGCGAGACCGACGAGCGCGTGCAGCGCGGCATCCACCTGACCATCAACGGCGTCGCCGCGGGTCTGCGCAACAGCGGTTAATCCGAATACTGCTTGCCGGCGTAGCGCGTGACGCCGATCAGCAAACGCACCAGGCTGTAGGCCGCGGCAGTGACCATACGCGCCAGCCAGGAGCGGCGGCGTTGGTCTTCGACCCGGATCTCCCTCGCCGCGCCCTTGATCGCGGCTTCGAGACTGGTGCGCAATTCCCCGGCAAAGCCGGCATCGCGCACCACCAGGTTGGCTTCGCGCGACAGCAACAGACTGAATGGATCGATGTTGGACGAACCGACGGTCGCCCAGTCGCCGTCGATCACGGCCACCTTGGCATGCAACTCAGCCGGTGCGTACTCGAAGACACGCACGCCGGCGGAGAGCATGCGATCGTAGAGCGACTGCGTCGCGTAGCGCAGCAGGATATGGTCGGTTGGGCCCTGCAGCAGCAGCCTGACCTTGACGCCGCGCTTCGCCGCCGCGAGCAGTTCCTTGCGGAAGCGGCGGCCGGGCAGGAAATAGGCATTGGCGATCAGGATCTCGCGTCGCGCCTGGGCGATGGCGTTGAGATAGGCGTTCTCGATGTCGCGCCGATGGCGCAGATTGTCCCGGATTACCAGCGCGGCCAGGGTCGTACCACTGACGGGCGGCATGACAGGCAGTGCCGCCGGGGGCGGCGGGCGGCGGCCGAGACTGGCCCAGCGCACCAGGCGCCAGACATGCCGCACGTCGGCATGGATGCGAGTCACCAGCGGACCCTCGACGCCGACGGCGTAATCGAAGCGCGCCGCCGCCGACTCGCCGTCGTCGAAATCGTCGATCACGTTGATGCCGCCGACGAAGGCGATGCGGCCGTCGACGGTGACCAGCTTGCGATGCAAGCGGCGCAGACGATGGCGCCGGAAGCGGTAGCGTCCGGCCTCGGGCCGGTAGGTCATCACCTCGACGCCTGCGGCCGCCAGCGCGGCGCCGATGCCGGCGGCGAAATCGCGCGCACCGAAACCGTCCACCAGCACGCGCACGGCGACGCCGCGCCGCGCCGCGCTCGCCAGCGCGGCGGCAACCCGGCGCCCCGTGGTGTCGTCGGCGAAGATGTAGGTTTCCAGATGCACTTCATGCCGCGCCGCGCCGATTTCCGCAAGCAGCACGGGAAAATATTCGGTACCCGACTCGAGCAGGGACAGCCGGTTGCCGGCGACCAAGCCATGCCCTGGCGAGACAAACGGCGCCAATCTCACGACCGGTCGGCCCTGACCTGAAAGTCCGCGGAAAGCACCGCGTGATCGGAAATGGTCGACCACGGCGGCCCGGCATGCAACTGCGTGGCGGTTATCTGCAGGCCGCGCTGGTATATGCGGTCGAGGCGGAACATCGGCAGCGCCGCCGGGTAGCTGCGCGAAGGGCGCCGGCCGGCGGCGGAGAACACTTCGGTCAGACCCAGGCGCTGTGCCAGCAGGTTATCGGCGTTATTGCGCCAGTCGTTGAAATCCCCCGCGATCAGCAGCGGCGCGCCGGCCGGCACCAGGTCTTCGATGCGGCTCGCCAGCGCATCCAGCTGCAGCCGCCGCGAACGGGCAAACAGCGACAGATGCACGCAGACGCAATGCAGCGGCTGCGCCAGCAGGGGCAATTCGACGGCGCAATGCAGCAGTCCGCGCTTGTCGAAACGCAGATGGGTCACATCCTGGTTGTCGCTGTGCAGAATGGGAAAGCGCGACAGGATCGCGTTGCCGTGATGGCCGTGGTCATAGACCATGTTGCTGCCATAGCAGTGGTTGTGCCAGACGTCTTCGGCGAGGAATTCGTGCTGCGGCAGCGACGGCCAGTCGCTATGCCGCGTGGCGTGCAGCAGATGCAGCCCCTGCACTTCCTGGAGGAACACGATGTCGGCCGACAATTCGCGCAGGCGGTCGCGCAGCTCATGCACCATCATGCGGCGATTGAACTGCGAGAATCCCTTGTGGATGTTCCAGGTGGCGATGGATAGTGCTTGTGTCATGGGGCAATGTTCTCGGGGCGGCGGTTCAGGAATCGGCAGGCAGTTTCATACGCGAATATGGAAGGGACTGAAGTCGGTGTTGCGGTCGTACCAGTCTTCATTTTCGGCGCGCTTGAGGAAGGCCACGATGCGGTAGGTGAGCGGAGTCATCACCACTTCCCAGCCGGTTTTCAGCAGGTACTGCGCCAGCGCGATCTTGGCCACCTGCGCGTCGGGCCAGATGCCGTAGAAGGCGATGACATAGAACAGGCCGGAGTCTACCGCTTCGCCGACCATGGTCGAGCCGATGGTGCGCATCCACAACCGCCGGCCCTGCAACCAGACCTTCATTTTCGCCATGACGTAGCTGTTGGCGAAGCTGCCGCACCAGAAGGCGATCATCGAGCCGGCGACGATGCGCCAGGTGTTGCCGAAGACGCCTTCCATGTGTGCCTGGTAGGCCGTGTTGAACTCGCCCGGCGCCGGCGGCAGCGCCAACGCCACCCAGGCCATGAAGGCGGCGAAGGCCAGCGCGGCGAAGCCGGCCCAGACCACGCGACGGTCGCGGCCGTAACCATAGACCTCGGTCAGGATGTCGCCGAAGATGTAGGAAATCGGAAAGAACAGCACGCCGGCGGAGAACGTCACTTCGCCCAGCAACGGCAGCGTGACCTGCGCCGCCTTCGCCGCGCCGATCAGGTTGGAACACAGCAGCACGCAAACGAAGGCCGCCATGACCAGGTCGTAATAGCGGTAGCTGCGCGGCGGGTTCATCGGCGGGCGTTTTCGAAATGACAGGCGTGAAGTGTACGCCGTCCCGCCGTCCGCTACGGCGACGAGAGCGTCTTTTGCTCGACCGCCTTGTAGCGCAGTTGCTTCATCAGCGCCGACTTTCGATTCGCTTTTCCGCCCGGTCAGTGAGTCGGGCTAGCGCAGCCGAGCGGGCGCCACTGAACTCTTCCGGATACGCAGGTCAGCGACAGGCGGACTTGTGCCCATTGCTGGATTCCCGCGACCACGGGAATCCAGCAGCGTTTGGGCAAGGGCACTGGATTCCGGGTTCCGCTTCGCAGCCCCCGGAATGACGGTTCCTGGCCGTCATAAGCCACCGTCTTGAAAGCGAAATCGCCGCGGCACAGCGCAAGAGTCGGCGCCGGTGTTACGGTGAAGTGGCGGTCAGGAAACCGCCAGCATGCGCTCCAGGGAAATCTTCGCCAGCTTGGCCTCGTGTTCCGGCACCTTGATCTGGTTCACCACCTTGCCTTCGACCAGATTTTCCAGGGTCCAGGCCAGGTGCTGCGGATCGATGCGCTGCATGGTCGAACACATGCAGACGGCGCTGGCCATGAACTGCACGATCTTGCCTTCGTGCTTGACTTCCTGCGCCAGGCGCTCGACCAGGTTGAGTTCGGTGCCGACCAGCCAGCGCGTGTTGGGCGGCGCGGCCTTCACCGTCTGCAGGATGGTCTCGGTGCTGCCGATGTAGTCGGACTGCTTGCAGACTTCGAAGCTGCACTCGGGGTGCGAGATGACGAGGCCGTCGGGATACTGGTTGCGGAACTTGATGATGTCCTTCGGCTGGAACATCTGGTGCACCGAACAGAAGCCGTGCCAGAGGATGATCTTCGCCTTGTCTATCTGATCCCGCGTCAGGCCGCCCTGTTCGAGGTCGGGATTCCAGATCACCATCTGGTCGAGCGGGATGCCCATCTTGTAGCCGCTCCAGCGTCCGAGGTGCTGGTCGGGGAAGAACAGCACCTTCTCGCGCTGGGCGAAGGCCCAGTCGAGGATCTTCGGCGCGTTGCTCGAGGTGCAGACGATGCCGCCGTGCTCGCCGCAGAAGGCCTTGAGGTCGGCCGCGGAATTGATGTAGGTGACCGGCGTGACTTTCTGGTCGGGATCGAGCACCGCGGCAAGTTCGCGCCAGGCGCGCTCGACCTTGGCCAGGCTGGCCATGTCGGCCATCGAGCAGCCGGCGGCAAGGTCGGGCAGGATCGCCACCTGCTCCGGGCGCGACAGGATGTCGGCGACTTCGGCCATGAAATGCACGCCGCAGAAGACGATGTTCTGCGCCTGTGCCTGCGAGGCCAGGCGCGAGAGCTTGAGCGAATCGCCGGTGATGTCGGCGTGGGCATAGACGTCGGCGCGCTGGTAGTGGTGACACAGCAGCACCACCGAGTCGCCGAGCTTGGCGCGGGCGGCACGGATGCGTTCGCCGGCGTCGCGGTCGGCCAGTGAATTGAAACGGTCAAAGGAAATGGTGGCGGTTTGCATGGTGTTCACTTAACGTGGAATGCATCGTCAAGCGCGCCGTGTCTGGTTCGAGCGCAGCGAGCCGATAGTAGCCTCCCCGCGAGGGGAGGATGGGAGGGGCGGGCCCATTTGCCAGCTTGGGGCCCCATCGAAGGTGCGAGATTTCATGATGCGGGGTGGCTCGCCGAAGCCATGAGCGTTACGATTGGTGCCAGGGCAGGCCGCAGGCGCGCCAGCCGCCGCTGCGGTTGCGCTGGCCGTTGGCGTCCTTGTTGCCTTCGAAGCCCTCGAGGATGTTGTAGCAATCGGGAAAGCCGGCCTCGGTGGCGGCTTTCGCCGCGGCGCTGGAACGCTGGCCGGAGCGACAGAGGAACATCAGCAGATTTTCGGTCATGACGCTGTGCTTGAGCGTCTGCAGGAAATGCGGATTGAGCACGTTTCCCGGGTAGGCCATCCATTCGATTTCGATCGCGCCGGGGACGCGGCCGACCCAGTCCAGTTCCGCCTTGGTGCGCACGTCGACGATTCTGGCGGCGGGGGCGAGCAGCAGCAGTTCATGCGCCTCGCGCGGCGTCACAGCGCCTTCGTAGGCAAGGTTCAGTTCGCGCGCACGCGCCTGGGCCAGGCTGAGCAGTTCGGTAATGCGTCCCATGGAAAGGCAGGCCGGATGAGCGGGATAGAATACGGGGATTCGAGTATAGCGTCACCCCATGTCCCGCGAAACCCACTCCCCCAAGATGGCCGGCACGCCGCACACGGATGCAACGTCGAAGCAGGACGAGCGCTTCGCGGAAGGCCAGCGCATCACCTGGGTCAGCGTCGGCGTCAATGTCGTGCTGACCACCATGCAGCTGGTGGTCGGCTTCATCGCCCATTCGCAAAGCCTGATCGCCGACGCCATGCATACGCTGTCGGACATCGTCGCCGACGCCTTCGTGCTGTTCGCCAACCGCAAGGGCGCGGAAGCCGCCGATGCCGACCATCCCTATGGCCACGGCCGCTTCGAGACCGCCGCCTCGCTGGTGCTGGGCCTGCTGCTGGCCGGTACCGGGATCGGCATCCTGATCGCCGCAGCCGGACGCCTGCAGGACATCGGCAATGCGCCGCCGGTGGGCGTCGCCGCGATGTGGGCGGCAGTGTTCACCCTGATCGCCAAGGAAGGCCTGTTCCGCTACATGCTGGCGACCGCCGAGCGCCTGCGTTCGCCGATGCTGGTGGCCAACGCCTGGCACGCCCGGGCCGATGCGCTGTCCTCGCTGGTGGTGGCGGCCGGCATCGCCGGCGCCCTGTTCGGCTTCACCTTCGCCGATGCCGTGGCCGCGATCATCGTCGGCGCCATGATCGTGCGCGCCGGACTCAAGTTCGGCTGGGCCGCGATCCGCGAACTGATCGATACCGGGCTCTCGGCCGAGGAAGTGGCGGCGATACGCAACACCATCGCCACCACGCCGGGCGTGCTCGGTCTGCATGAACTGCGCACGCGACGCATGGCGCACCAGGTGCTGGTCGATGCCCATGTCCAGGTGAATCCGCGCATCAGCGTTTCCGAAGGCCACCGGATTGCCGAGGCGGCGCGGCAGCGGGTGCTCGACAGCCATCCGGAAGTACTCGACGTGCTGGTGCACGTCGATGCCGAAAACGATCTGCTGGGCAACGCCGCGACGCTGTTGCCCGACCGCAACTTCCTGCTCGAGCATTTGCGAACGCTGCTCGACGCGGACCCGCCGGATTTCGAGCGAACGACGCTGCATTACCTCGGCACCCGGGTCGAGGCGGAAATCTTCCTGCCGCCCGGCTTTGCCGACGAAGCCGGGATCGCCCGCATCAGGCAGCGCCTGGAAGCCAGCCTGCCGAGCGACCCCTGGTTCATCACCATTCATCTCAACCAGAGGATTGCACCAAAATAGTGCATTGATTATTCCCGGTGCACACTGTTGGTGCGAGCATTCGGCTATCGAGAAGCAAAACGCGTTTCAAGTTTCAGTGGAGGCTAACGCCAGATTCACCGGCGTTAAGCGCAGCGGCCGTAACTAAAAAGACTTGTGGCACAATCCCTTCCCTCGCCGGTGCGAATGGCACGCTATCTGCTATCTAGGTGCTGCACCGCACAGCGGTATCGATTTCCAAGCTATTGCCATTCACTCAGGAGAGCACCATGACCCCCCAGGACGTAATCAAGATGGTCGAAGAGAAGGAAGTCCGCTTCGTCGACTTCCGCTTCACCGACACGCGCGGCAAGGAACAGCACGTCGGCGTGCCGGTTTCCGCGTTCAGCATGGACAAGTTCGAAGACGGCCACGCCTTCGACGGCTCCTCCGTCGCCGGCTGGAAGGGCATCCAGGCCTCCGACATGCAGCTGATGCCCGATGCGTCGACCGCCTACATCGACCCCTTCATGGACGAGACCACGCTGGTGCTGACCTGCGACGTGGTCGAACCGGCCGACGGCAAGGGCTATGACCGCGATCCGCGCTCGATCGCCAAGCGCGCCGAGGCCTATCTGAAGTCCTCCGGCATCGGCGACACGGCCTACTTCGGCCCGGAACCCGAATTCTTCATTTTCGACTCTGTCGAGTGGAAGGTGGACATGTCCGGTTCCTACTGCAAGATCTTCTCGGAAGAGGCCGCCTGGGCCACTGCCGACAAGTTCGACGGCGGCAACACCGGCCATCGCCCGACAGTCAAGGGCGGCTATTTCCCGGTACCGCCGGTCGACAGCCTGAACGACATCCGCGCCCAGATGTGCCTGGCGCTGGAAGCCTGCGGCGTGCCGGTGGAAGTCCATCACCACGAAGTCGCCACCGCCGGCCAGTGCGAAATCGGCACCGTGTTCAACACCCTGGTGCGCCGCGCCGACCAGACCCAGATCCTCAAGTACATCGTGCACAACGTCGCCCACAGCTACGGCAAGACCGCGACCTTCATGCCCAAGCCGATCGTCGGCGACAACGGTTCCGGCATGCACGTGCACCAGTCGATCTGGAAGGACGGCAAGAACCTGTTCGCCGGCAACGGCTACGCCGGCCTGTCCGAGTTCGCGCTGTACTACATCGGCGGCATCATCAAGCACGCGCGCGCCCTGAACGCCATCACCAACCCACTGACCAATTCCTACAAGCGCCTGGTGCCGGGCTACGAGGCCCCGGTCAAGCTGGCCTACTCGGCGCGCAACCGCTCCGCATCGATCCGCGTGCCCTACGTGCATTCGGACAAGGCGCGCCGCATCGAAACGCGCTTCCCGGATCCGGGCGCCAACCCCTACCTGTGCTTCACCGCGCTGATGATGGCCGGCCTCGACGGCGTGCAGAACAAGATCCACCCCGGCGATCCGGCCGACAAGAACCTGTACGACCTGCCGCCGGAAGAAGACGCGAAGATCCCGACCGTCTGCTCCAGCCTCGACCAGGCGCTGGACTACCTCGACAAGGATCGCGAGTTCCTGACCCGCGGCGGCGTCTTCAGCAACGAGATGATCGATGCCTACATCGAGCTGAAGATGGAAGAAGTGCAGCGTTTCCGCATGACGACGCACCCGGTCGAGTTCGACATGTACTACTCGATCTAATAGTCGCCGCCTGCACAGCAGGCATCAACTACGAAAGGACGGGCGCTGCCCGTCCTTTTTTTGTTGCATCAATTGACATACACTGGGCAACATGAAGAGCCTTCTGCCTTGCCTGTTCCTGCTGCTGCCGCTGACTGCGGCGGCCAATACGCTGTACAAGTGCACGGACGAGTCCGGCGTGGTGCTGTATACCAACCAGAAGACCACCAAGAAAGCTTGTACGGTACTTTCCTACCAGTCGATGCCTGCCGCACCGACCGGCGCCGCCGCCGGAAGCAAGCCACGCCCGACGGCGATGGCAACGCCGGCCGATTTCCCGCGCGTATCGGGCAGCGAGCAGAAGGCTCGCGACAGCGACCGCCGCGCCATTCTGGATCGTGAACTCGCCACCGAACTGCAGCATGCGGACAAGGCCAGGAAGGCCCTGCAGGATGCCGGCAACCAGGCGCCGGACCGGCTGCAGCCCCTGCGCGATACCCTGGCGCTGCACGAGCGCAACGTCGAGTCGCTTAAGAAAGAACTCGGCAACCTGCGCTGAAAGCTTGTGAATAAATCTGCTGCGCATGCCGGATCGGGGCTTGGGCGGCTCATTTGGCAAACCCGGCTATCCTCATGTACAAACACGTACATTCCGGTAGCTGCGCTCCGGCCGCACCCCGCTGCGGCCCGCTCGCTACGATTTCTCCACAAGCCTGGATCTGCACAATGAGCGACTGGTGCGCTTCTTGCAAGAATCACCGGTAATGAACGCCAGCGAAACCTTCAATGCCTTCAGCGGACTCGATCTGCTTTCTTCCGCCGTGGTCATGGTCGACGCCCGGCTGATCATTCGCCACGTCAATCCGGCCGCGGAAAACCTGTTCGCCATCAGTTCGCGCCAGCTGCTCGGCCATCCCCTGCAGCGTCTGGTCGGCGACCCGCCGGAACTCGCCGCCGCGCTGGACAATGCGCTGAAGAACAACTGGAGCTACACCGGGCACAACATCCTGATCAAGCCGGGACCGGAGCTGCAGTTGCATGTCGATTGCACGGTGACACCGGTGGAATCCGGCAGCGCACGCCTGCTGCTGGAAGTGCGCCCCATCGACCAGCAGCTGAAGGCGGCGCGCGAGGAACAGCTGGCCCAGCAGCAGCAGGCCAACCGCGAACTGGTGCGCAATCTGGCCCATGAGATCAAGAATCCGCTGGGCGGCATCCGCGGTTCGGCACAGCTGCTGGAACGCGAGCTGGCCAGCGAACCGCTCAAGGAATACACCCAGGTCATCATCGAGGAAGCCGACCGCCTGCAGGACCTGATGCAGCGCCTGCTCTCGTCGCACCGCGTGATGCAGCCGGCGCAAGTGAACATCCACGAGATCCTCGAACGCGTGCGGCGCCTGATCCACGCCGAATACCATGACGTCAGCGTGCGGCGCGACTATGACACCTCGCTGCCCGACATCACCGGCGACCGCGAGCAGTTGATCCAGGCCATCCTCAACATCTCGCGCAACGCGGCACAGGCGATGCAGGGCAAGGGCGAGATCGTCTTCCGTACCCGCGCCGCACGCCAGGTCACGCTGGCCAAGAAGCATTACCAGCTGGCACTCGAATTGCAGGTGATCGACAATGGACCCGGAATCGCCGACGACATTCGCGACAAGATTTTTTATCCGCTGGTCTCGGGCCGGGAAAACGGCAGCGGACTCGGGCTCACCATCGCCCAGAGCTTCGTCCAGCAACACGGCGGCACCATTGAAGTCAGCTCGCGCCCCGGCTGCACCAGCTTTTCGCTGATGCTGCCGGTGACGCGAAAGAAGAAGGAAGAATCATGAACAGGCTTTTCGCACCACCGGGCTTCGGAATATGAACCCGGTCTGGATCATCGACGACGACCGTTCCATCCGCTGGGTGCTGGAAAAGGCCCTGGGGCGCGAGAACATCGCTGCGAAGTGCTTCGGTTCCGCCGACGAAGCGCTGGCCGCATTTGCCAACGGCCAGCGGCCGCAGGTACTGATTTCCGACATCCGCATGCCCGGAAAAAGCGGACTCGACCTGCTGCGCCACGTCAAGGAGCACTTCCCCGCGCTGCCGGTCATCATCATGACCGCGTATTCCGACCTCGATTCCGCGGTGGCGGCCTTCCAGGGCGGCGCCTTCGAATACCTGCCCAAACCCTTCGATGTCGATCAGGCCGTAGACCTGGTGCGGCGGGCCATTACCCAATCAGCGCACCAAAATGGTGCAACCGAGGAAACCAGCGCCGTACCCGAGATACTCGGCCAGGGTGCCGCCCTGCAGGAAGTATTCCGCGCCATCGGCCGCCTGTCGCAATCGCACGCCACGGTGCTGATCAACGGCGAATCCGGCACCGGCAAGGAACTCGTGGCGCGCGCCCTGCATCGCCACAGCCCGCGCAAGGATGCGCCCTTCATCGCCATCAACACCGCGGCGATTCCGCGCGACCTGCTCGAGTCCGAATTGTTCGGCCACGAAAAGGGTGCGTTTACCGGCGCCGCCGCGCTGCGGCGCGGACGCTTCGAGCAGGCCGACAACGGCACCTTGTTCCTCGACGAAATCGGCGACATGCCGGCCGAGCTGCAGACCCGGCTGCTACGCGTGCTGTCCGACGGCAACTTCTACCGCGTCGGCGGCCACCAGCCGGTCAAGGCCAATGTGCGCGTGATCGCCGCCACCCACCAGGACCTGGAGGGCCGGGTCAAGGAAGGACTGTTCCGCGAAGACCTGTTCCACCGCCTCAATGTGATCCGCCTGCGCTTGCCGCCGCTGCGCGAACGACGCGACGACATCCCGCTGCTGGCGAAGCATTTCCTGCAGAAGAGCGCCCAGGAGCTCGGCGGCGAACCCAAGCGCCTGACCGACGCCGCGCTCAAGTACCTGCAGGGCCTCGACTTCCCCGGCAACGTGCGCCAGCTGGAAAACCTCTGCCACTGGCTGACCGTGATGGCGCCCGGGCAGAATGTGGACATCCCCGACCTGCCCGCCGAACTGCGCGAGGGCCTCGACAGCGCCGCACGGCGCGAACTGCCGGCGGACTGGAACGTGGCGTTGGCAAGCGAGGCCGACCGCTTGCTGGCGGCAGCCCCCGGCGCAGTCTTCGACCAGCTCAACCGCGAATTCGAAGCCACGCTGATCCGCCGCGCGCTGCATGCCACCGGCGGACGGCGCGTCGATGCCGCGCAACTGCTGGGCATCGGCCGCAATACCATCACGCGCAAGATCCAGGAGCTCGGCCTCGACGAGCTCAAGGCAGACGCCGAGGGCGGCTAACGGTCTGCTCCGCAAGTACCGCAACCGCCGTAGGGCCGACTTCAGTCGGCCAAGGGGGATGGCGGTGTAGGGCCGACTTCAGTCGGCCAGGGGGATGGCGGTGTAGGGCCGACTTCAGTCGGCCAGGGGGGATGGCGGACTGAAGTCCGCCCTTGTATCTACGGTACGCCATGCGCACGCATTGCGCCAGGCGCAGCGGCTTCAAGTATAGTCAGCTTGACTATTCGCCGGGCGCTGCCGGCGAGCCCACTGCCATCGGGGACACATGATGCCTGCGACCATTGCCGCCATCGCCGCCAAGCTGGATGCCGCTGCATGCCGTTTCGATATCGACGTGCTGCCCAGCTGCGATTCGACCAATGCCGTATTGCTGGCCCGCGCCGAAGCCGGCGCGCCGTCGGGCACGGTGGTGATCGCCACGGAGCAAACCGCCGGCCGCGGCCGCCGCGGCCGCAGCTGGTTCGCCAGCCCCGGCGACAGCCTGACTTTTTCGCTGCTGTGGCGCTTCGCCCCCGGCACCGCGCCGGCCGGGCTGTCGCTGGCGGTCGGCGTCGCCGTTGCGCGCGCGTTGCAGGAAGTCGGCGCTGGCGAGACGGCGCTGAAATGGCCCAACGACATCCTCAAGGACGGTCGCAAGCTCGGCGGCATCCTGATCGAGCTGGTCCCCGGCGCACCGCATGCGGCGGTGATCGGCATCGGCATCAACCTGCAACTGCCGACCGGCATGCCCGCGGATGTCCGCGCGACGTCGGCCGCGCTGTGCGCAGACGCCCAGGTCGCCGACGAAAACGCCATGTATGCCGCGCTGCTCGGCGAATTGCTGACCACGCTGGAGAGCTTTGCCGGCGCCGGCTTTGCCGCGCTGCGCCCGGAATGGATCAAGCGCCACGCGTTCCAGGATGCCCGCGTCAGCCTGGCGTCGGATTTCGGTCCGCCACGGCTGGGCATCTGCCGCGGCGTCGATGGCGACGGGGCGCTGCTGCTCGACGTCGAGGGCCAAATCGAGCGCATTCTTTCCGGTGAAGTCTCGCTGCGGCCGGCCCCATGATCCTCTGCCTCGATGCCGGCAACACGCGCCTCAAGTACGGCCTCTTCGACGGCAGCGGCTGGCGCGCACAGGGTGCGTTGAGCCATGACGCAATCGACGATCTGCGCGCGAATCTGCCGGCACGGCCGGCACGGCCGGCGCGCATCGTCGCCTGCAACGTGGCCGGTGACGCGGTGCGGCAACGCATCGAGGCGCTGTCCATCAGCCTCGGTCTGCCGCTGGACTGGCTGGCCAGTTCCGCCGCCGCCTGCGGTGTGCGCAACGGCTATGACACGCCGCAGCAGCTCGGCGCCGACCGCTGGGCGGCGCTGCTCGGCGCGCGCGCGCTGCATGCCGGCGCCTGCTTGGTGGTGATGGCCGGCACGGCGACCACCATCGACGTGCTGGATGACGCCGGCCTGTTTCGCGGCGGCCTGATCCTGCCCGGCCTTACGCTGATGCGCACGGCGCTGGCGCGCAATACCGCCGACCTGCCGCATGCGGCGGGGCATTACCGGGCGCAGCCGACCAACACCGATGACGCCATCGTCAGTGGCGCGCTGCATGCGACGCTGGGCGCCATCGCCCGCATGCGCGCCGAGGGCACGCTGTGCCTGCTCTCGGGTGGCGCGGCGGGCGAACTGGCACCCCACCTCGACCTGCCTTGCCGCCTGGTCGATAATTTGGTACTGGAAGGTTTGGCGCGCTACAGCGGGGCAGGGCCGAATTCCGTCAATTAGTTTCGAGTGAGCATTCTTTCACGGCAATGAGCTGCGAGCTTGCAGCAATATGGACGTTTGCAGGGCGGCGACCTTGATGTAGCGCCTAGGCCGCAGCTCGATTTCCGGGATGGGGACGCAAATGAAGCTTGTGTATACCAAGTCAGCCAAGGGCTTGCGCGAGGCAAGCGGGAAAACCCGCGATCTGTCCAAAGACTTGCGCGAAATGCTGAAGGAATGCAATGGCCTGTTCTCCATCGAATCGAAGTGCAAGGAAGCGCCCCCGGATGAGCGTGAGTGGATCACCGCCGCCATCACCGAGCTGTTCGAAAAGGGCTACCTGCGCGATGTTCCCGAGGCCACACTCGAGACTGACGAACCCGTAGCCGATGGCGGTAGCCTGGACAGCCTCGACTTCAGCAGCCCGGCGCAAATCAAGGCCCGCGATGCGGAGGAAGAAGCTGCCCGCGACGCCGAGGCAAGAGCGCGGCGCAAGGCCGAAGAGCAAGCCCAGCACGAAGCCAGGGAGAAAGCTCGCCACGAGGCCGCAGAAAAGTCCCGGCGCGAGGCGGAAGATAAAGCCAGGCGCGACGCCAACGACAATGCGCGCCGTGAAGCCGAGGCGAAAATCCGGCGCGAGGCCGAAGAGAAAATCCGACGCGAAGCCGAAGAGAAAATCCGGCGCGAGGCCGAAGAGAAGGCCCGCCGCGAAGCCGAGGAGAAAGCCCGCCGCGAAGCCGAGGAGAAAGCCCGCCGCGAAGCCGAGGCAAAAGCCAGGCGCGAAGCCGAAGAGCGCGTCCGGCTGGAAGAGGAAGAGCGCGCCCGCGTGGCGCGGGATGCCAGCGGCGCAATCGATCAGGTAGCCGAAAAGCTGCGTGCGGATTTTGCCAGCCGGCGGGGGCAACGCGCCGAAAGCACCAGCGAACTGGTCAAGCAGATAGACGAGGCCGAACGGCTGAAGGCGGCGGAAAAGGCCCGCATCGAGGCAGAGGAAAAGGCGCGGCGCGAAACCGAGGAAAGGATACGTCGCGAAGCCGAGGAAAAGGTCAGACTCGAATTCGAGGAAAAGGCCCGCCGCGAAGCCGAGGAACGCGCCCGGCGCGAGGCCGAGGAAAGGGAAAAACGCGAGGCCGAAGAGCGGATTCGCCGCGAGGCAGAAGAAAAAATCAGGCGCGAAGCGGAGGAAAAAGCCCGCATCGAGGCCGAGGAAAAAGCCCGGCGCGAAGCCGAAGAACGGGCCCGCCGCGAGGAGGAGGAAAGGATACGCCGCGAAGCCGAAGAAAAACTCAGGCGCGAGGCGGAGGAAAAGGCCAGGCTCGAAGCCGAGGAGCGTGCGCGACTCGAGGCCGAAGAGCGCGCCCGCCGCGAAGCCGAGGAAAAGCTGCGGCGCGAAGCCGAAGAGAAGGCCCGCCGCGAGGCCGAGGAAAAGGCCCGCATCGAGGCCGAGGAAAAGGCCCGGCGCGAAGCCGAGGAGGAAGCGCGCCGGAAAGAGGAACAAGAGCAACGCCGCAAGGAAGAAGAACGGCTTCGCCTGATCGCCGAAAAGAAGGCGCGCAAGGAAGCGGAGGAAAAAGCCCGTCTCGAGGAAGAGGAACGCGACCGCCAGGCCATCCGCGAAAGGCTGCGCTTGCGCACCGAGAGGCGGCGCCGGCTGATGCTGCCGCTGATTTTCGGCCTGCTACTGCCGGTCGTGCTGGGTCTTCTGGTGCTGCAGGTCGTCTCTTTCGATGGCAAGCGCGGCGAGTTCGAAAAGACCGCCGCGGAGGCGTTCGGAGTTCCCGTAAAGGCCGGCAGCGCCAAACTCGGCCTGCTGGCAGGTCCGCAGTGGATCCTCGAAGATGTCGTGATCGGTGCCGATGCGGAAGCGGTGAAAATTGCGCGTGTCAGATTCGGGATGTCATTGCTCGGCGTTTTCGGGGCGCCCCTGCGTTACGAGTCGGTTCAACTCGAACGACCGCAACTGCCGCCGACCGTCGCCTTGAAGCTGCTGCTTCAAAAATCCGACCAGCCCCTGCTGCAGTCGGGCGAAATCCGGGCCACCGGCCTGGAGTTTACGGCCATGCAAAAAGGCCTGCCGCCCCTGAATCTGCAGGCGTCTTTCCAGGAGGGGCGCCTGACCAGGGTTTCCGGCAAAGGCGAAGATGCCGAATCCGGCAAGTTCAGCCTCGAACTGAACCGGGAGGATCAATGGCAACTCGCCCTGAACGCAGCGCAAGTCCGCTGGATTCTGGGCCCCGATCTGCCCCTGACCGAGGTGACACTGAAGGCGGACCTGACGCCGAACAACTTGCTGATCAGGGAATTTTCCGCAAACCTGTTTTCCGGTGAAATCGGCGGCAGCGGCCGCTTGAGCTGGCAGGGCGGCTGGCGTGCATCCGCCAAGCTCGAAGCCAAGCGCATCGATCCCGCCAAAGTCGCACCGGCCTGGCTGCTTGAAGGCAACATCAATGGCAATGCGGTGATGGCGGCGAACGCGGAGAGTCCCAAGGATCTGCTTTCCCGCACCACGATCAGCGGAAGCTTCAACATCGGCAGGGGATTGCTGGCCGGCATCGACCTCGACAAGGCGCTGCAAAATAAAGGCTTGGGCGAGCAATTCCGCTTTGAATCGCTGACCGGCGAATTCTCCTCGGAGTCGCGCCGCATCGAAATCACCGAACTGAAGCTGGCCGCTCCGGATATCAAGGCCAACGGCGCGGTAACGATCGATGCCAATCGCGCGGCGAGCGGCCGCATCGCCATGGAAGCGGTTTCCAGCGGTGCCCGCCGGACGGCAAGCGTGAAAGTGGGTGGAACGCTCGCCGCGCCGCAGTATCAGCGCTGAACGTAACCATCGCCGGCCGCGCCGTCACCGCATTGGCGCGGCCCGTGCCATGGCAGGAGTCGGCGCTGGCGACACGGCGCTGAACTGAAAGTCAGGCCACACTCGGGTGCGTGGCAGACCCGCGGTTCGACCCGCGCCGGCTGACGCTATGCGCTATGGCTTCTTGCCGCCGCCCGCCGCCGCGTTCAGGCCCAGCTCGGGGCGTGCGCCGTCGCCCGGTGCGGCACCCTTGAGCTTGCCAAGCGCCTGGTCGACATCCGCGACACGCTCACTGGCCGTCGGATGGGTTTTGTAGAGGGCAGCCAGCGCGCCCGTGTCAGCCTTGAGGCTGGCCAGGCGCTGCATGAAATTCAGGCAGGCGGCCGGATCGTAGCCGGCGCGTGCGGCCAGCAGAACGCCGTCTTCGTCGGCCTCGCGTTCCGAGCTGCGGTCGAGACCGCGCGTAAAGATTTCCTTGCTCTCGGCGATCAGGCGCTTGCGGTACTCTTCGCTGCCGCCTGATTTCGACTGGATGTTGAGCGCGCTGGCGCCGGCCGACACCAGCAGGCTTTTCTGCAGCACGGCGATGTGGTGGCGCCGCGTCACATGGCCGATTTCGTGACCCAGTACGCAGGCCAGTTCGGCTTCATTGACCACATGACCCAGCATGCCCGTGGTCACCATGATGGTACCGCCGGGCGCGGCAAAGGCATTGATCGTGTCCGACTGGACCGCGACAAAACGCCAGGGCAATTCGGGCCGCGAGGATTGCAGCGCAATCCACACGCCGACCTGGTTCAGGCGGCGCTGGAGCTCGGAATTTTTTACCGGCGGATAGCCGCCCAGCGTTGCCGCGACGACTTCCTTGCCGATGCTGAGCTCCTCTTCCTCGCTCATCGAGCCGACCGACTGGCTCTTGGCCAGGCTCCTGCCCGTATCGAACAGGGATCCCAGATCGATGCTGCGCGACTGCGCCTGAATGCCGCAGGACATGCAGCCCAGGGCCGCCGCCAGAATATTCAAGCCGAACCGGCGCAACCTCATTGCGCCCCCTGCGGTTTGGCATTGTCGGTACCGACCGACTCGTAGTTCACCGCCCTGGCCGTCAATCCACGCCGAGCGGCGGCGGCTTCGGCTTCCCTGCGCCCGACCGCCCAGCTTTCTATCATTTTGACTCCTTCGCCCGAGGGGGCCGATGTCTTGGCGTCGCCTTCGTCCATGCCCCGCACCCCGAGCACGGCAGTCTGGGATTTTTCCGGCTGCGCATCGGTGCGACCGACGGCACCGGTGACCGAGCGCAGGATGTCGGTAAACATCCCGCCCTGGGCGAGGGCTGCAGGCGACAGCGCGCAGAACAGCATCACGGCAAGAATGATTTTCACGGCAGGACTCGGCAACGGCTCCAGCAATTCATCTGGATAGTCTACTTCCGCCATGCGCGGAAGTGTGCGGAAGATGCACGCGCAGCTTCCGCGGCAAGGATCTCAGGCTTTCAGCAACTCCTGGGCGACGATCAGTTGCCGCACCTGCGTCGTACCGGCGCCGATCTCGATCAGCTTGCCGGCGCGGTAGAGGCAGTTCACTTCGGTCTCCCACATGAAGCCGTTGCCGCCGTGGATCTGCACCGCATGGTCGAGCACGATCTTCAGCATGTAGCCGGCGTGCAGTACGGCAGCGGCCGAGCGTTTGTGGATCTCGCCGCGCCCGGCCTCACCGGCAGCCGCGATTTCCTTGAGCACCTGGTAGGAAAACGCGCGCACCGATTCGAGCGCGGCGTACATGTCGGCCAGCATGCCCTGCACCAGCTGGAAGCTGGCGATCGGCTGGCCGAACTGCACGCGGGTCCGGGCATAGTCGAGCGAGAGATCAAGCGCGCGCTGGGCGATGGCAATGACATGGCCGCTGAAGAACACGCGCTCGATGTCGAGCCCGCTCATCACCACCTTGACGCCCTTGTCCTCGCCGCCGATCAGGTTGGCCGCCGGCACGCGGCAGTCGTCGAACAGCAGTTCGCCGGTCGGGCTGCCGCGCCAGCCCATTTTCTTCAGGCTCTGCGCCACCGAAAAGCCCGGCGTGCCGCGTTCCACGACGAAGGCCGAGATGCCGTGCTGGCCGCGCTCCGGATCGGTCCTGGCGTAGATCAGCAGCAGGTCGGCGACCGGGCCGTTGGTGATGAACATCTTGCGGCCGTTGAGCACATAGTGGTCGCCGTCGCGACGCGCCGTGGTCCGCATCGAACCCAGCGCATCGGAGCCGGCGCCCGGCTCGGTCAGGCCCAGCGCACCGATGCCCGTCAGCATGCGCGGCAGGAAGCGCGCCTGCTGTTCGGCGCTGGCATTCCTGACCAGGTTGTTCACGCAGAGGTTCTCGCTGGCGCCCCAGCTCGCGCCGAGCATGTTGTTCCAGTAGGACAGCGCCTCGCCGATGAAGAACTGCGACACCAGGTCGAGCCCCGGTCCGCCCAGCGCCTCGGGCACCGTGGTGCCGAGCAGGCCGACCTCGCCCATGCGGCGATATTCGTCGGCGGGAAACCAATCGTCGTCGTCCATGCGCCGCAGCAGCGGGTGGTGCCGTTCCTGCGCATAGCGCCAGGCCATGTCGTAGATCTGCTGGTGCTGTTGGTCGAAGCCGTAGTTGCGCAAATCGATCATGGTTCTTCCTTCCTGAAACACGAGTCTAGCCGATGAAGCATGGGTACTTGATCGCACCCGCTTGATGGTCGACAATGCGCAATCGCCTGGAGGAGCATTTCATGCCCGCCCACTTTCTCGCCACGCTGCCGAACTTCCTCGCCTATCTCGGCGCCGCCATCGTACTGCTGGTCGCCTTCGTCGCGATCTACCTCTACGTCACGCCCTACGACGAAATCCACCTGATCCGCAACAACAACACGGCGGCGGCGATTTCACTGGCGGGCGCCATCTTCGGCTTTGCCCTGCCGATCGCCAACGTCATCGCCCACAGCGACACGCTGATCGATCTGGCGGTGTGGGGCGTCATCGCCGGCATCGTGCAGTTGCTGGCCTGGGCCGTGGCGCGCGTGGCGCTGCCGACGCTCAAGGAAGACATCGCCGCCGGACGCGTGGCGCCGGCCACGTTCGTCGCCGCGCTGTCGCTGACGGTCGGCCTGCTCAATGCCGCCTGCATGACCTACTGACGCGAATGGCAGCAAAGATCACCCGCCGATGACGAAAAACGCGAAAATCAAATTGAAGACCCGCCCCTCCCATCCGTCCACGGCAGGCTTTGCACAGCCTGCCGGCTATTACGGCGCGAAGCAGTGCTTCGCGAAACCCCGTCTCCGCCCCCTCGCGGGGAGGCTACTGGTTTGCTCGCTACGCTCGATGGTTTAGCCGCTACCCCGTTTGCTACATCACACTAATTCTTAGGGAGACTGCCATGGCACTCATGGATTTCATCAAGAAACAATTCATCGACATCATCCAATGGACCGAGGACGATGGCGAGACCATGGCCTGGCGCTTCCCCATGGCCGAATTCGAGATCCAGCACGGCGCCAGCCTGACGGTGCGCGAATCGCAAATGGCGGTGTTCGTCAATGAAGGCCAGATCGCCGACGTGTTCGGCCCCGGCATGTACAAGCTGACGACGCAGACCCTGCCGGTGCTGACCTACCTGAAGAACTGGGACAAGCTGTTCGAGTCGCCCTTCAAGTCCGACGTGTATTTCTTTTCCACGCGGCAGAAGATCGACCGCAAGTGGGGCACGCCGAATCCGGTGACGATCCGCGACAAGGAATTCGGCATGGTGCGCTTGCGCGCCTTCGGCATCTATGCTTTCCACCTGACCGATCCGAAGGCATTCCACACCACGATCTCGGGCACGCTCGACAGTTACGGTTCCGAGCAGCTCGAAGGCCAGCTGCGCAACACCATCGTCGGCCACATCGCCGACATCTTCGGCGAATCCGGCGTGGCCTTCATCGACATGGCCTCGAACCAGGTCGAGTTCGGCAACGTGTTGAAGGCCAAGATGGAACCGATGTTCGCCAGCTACGGCCTGGCGCTTGACAGCCTCAACGTGCAGAACATCTCGCTGCCCGAGGAACTGCAGGCCATGCTCGACAAGCGCATCGGCGTGAACATCATGGGCGGCATGCAGGCCTACACGCAGTTCCAGACCGCCGAGGCGATTCCGCTCGCGGCGGCGAACGAGGGCGGCCTGGCCGGACTCGGCGCCGGCGTCGGCGTCGGCTTCGGCGTCGGCCAGCAGGTCGCGGCCTCGATGGCGCAGTCCCTGAACCCCGCTGCCCCAGCCGCCGTAGCGCCAGCGCCGACTCCTACGGCAGCGGCACCAGTCTCGGCCGACGAAGTCGTCGCCACCATCGAAAAGCTGCACGCGCTGGTCGGCAAGGGCATGCTCTCGCAGGCCGAGTTCGATGCGAAGAAGGCGGAGCTGCTGAAGAAACTCGGCTGAGCCTCGATCCGGGGGAATCGGGCCATGCCCTTCAGCGCCAACTGTCCGTCTTGCGGGGCGCCGGTCGTCTTCAAGTCGTCGGCGTCCTTCCACGGCGTCTGCGAATTCTGTCGCAGCACCCTGGTGCGCCACGGCGGCGACCTGGAAAACCTCGGCCGCATGGCCGACCTGCTGGAGGATGCCTCGCCGATCCGGCTCGGCACCGAGGGCCGCTATCGCGGCGTGCATTTCGCGGTGGTCGGCCGCATCCAGCTCAAGTATGCGGCCGGCGTCTGGAACGAGTGGCACCTGCTGTTCGACGACATGCGCGGTGGCTGGCTGTCCGACGCCGGCGGCGAGTATGCGGTCAGCTTCCTCACGCCGCCGGGCGTGACGCTGCCTCCCTTCGCCACGCTGGTGCCGAACGACGAACTGAAGCTCGCGGGGCGCGATTTCATCGTTACCAACCTCGAAGAGGCCATGTGCATCTCGGGCGAGGGAGAACTGCCGTTCGCCTTCGGCGCCGGCTACCCGGCGCAACTGGTCGACCTGCGCACCACCGACCAGGCCGATGCCGGCTTCGCCAGCATCGACTACTCGGAAACGCCGCCGCTGGTCTTCGTCGGCGAAGCGCTGCCCTTCGCCGGCTTTCATTTCGCCAACCTGCGCGACGACGAGACCGGCGCCAAACCCGCCGGCGTGGTCAAGGCGCTGCAATGCCCGGTTTGCGGCGGCGCCATCGGCATCCACGACAAGGCGGTGCAAAGCGTGGCCTGCCCGTCCTGCCTCAGCGTGCTCGAACCCGCCAACGAAAGTCTGCGCATCCTGCAAAAGGCCGTCGCCGCGACCCGCATCGAGCCGCGGATCCCGCTCGGCAGCGTCGGTCATTTCCTCGGCAAGGACTGGACCGTGATCGGTTTCCAGCAACGCGTGATTTCGGCCGAAGGCATCGAATACCCCTGGCAGGAATATCTGCTGCACCACCCCGAGGAAGGTTTCCGTTGGCTGGTCGAAGCAGAGGGACACTGGAACTGGGTCAGCACCCTGCCGGCGTCGCCGCGCTACCAGGTCGGCTTGCCGTCGGTTGTTCACATGGGCGAAGAGTATCGGCGCTACTCGGCGGGCACCGCGGAAACCCGGTATGTGATCGGCGAATTCACCTGGAAGGTCAAGGTCGGCGAAACCTGGGAAACCACCGATTTCATCGCTCCGCCGAAAATGCTGAGCCGCGAAGCCAGCCACAACGAGCTCAGCTGGTCGCTCGGCGAGTACCTGCCGGCCGAGGAAGTGACAGCCGCCTTCAAGCTGAAGACGGCGCTGCCCGCCCCGGTCGGCATCGGCATCAACCAGCCGAATCCGCGCACGGCAAATCATCGCAAGGTCTGCAGCATGTTCTGGAAATTTCTGGCTCTTGCGCTTGTCGCGCAGATCCTGTGGATTTTCATCCTCGGCGGTCGCACCCTGCTCGACCAGCGCCTGGTGTTCTCGCCGCAAAACGACGAGCCCGTCACGACGCAGACCTTCCAGCTCGACAGCAAGGCGCGCAACCTGGTGCTGCGCCACGACACCGATCTCGACAACAACTGGCTGGGACTCAACATGACCCTGGTCGAAAAAAGCAGCGGCAAGGCCTGGCTCGCGCAAAGCGACGTCGCTTACTGGCACGGCTCGGATGGCGGCGAAAGCTGGAGCGAGGGCGACCGCACGCGGGAACTGGTGTTCCGCGACCTGGCGCCGGGAACTTATTATTTCGTCATCGATCCCGAGATTTCCTCCGAGAAGCCCGTCGCGGTGGCTGACCGGATCAAGGTCATGCGCGACCAGGCGGCCTGGAGCAACTTTTTCTTCCTGCTGGTCTTCCTCGCCGGCCTGCCGATGTTCAGCCGCTACCGGGTCAGCGCCTTCGAGGCCGAGCGCTGGAAGGATGCGGATTTTCTTTCCAGCGGCGGCGACTTCGGTTCCGACGACGACAGCGACGACGGGGGAGACGACTGATGCCGCGCTTTGCGATGATCCTCAGCCTCGCCGCCTTCACGCTGTTCAACTATGGCCAGTACCAGGGCTGGAGCCTGTTTTCCGACGACGCCCAGGCCCAGCCGCTACGCTCGGCCAACGCCGCGCGGGCGTTCCATAAATGACCGCGTCGTAATGCAGCGCCCCCTGCTGGTTTCCGTCTTCATCGTCGCCTCCTGCGGGCTGGCCTACGAGCTGATCGCCGGCGCCCTGGCCAGCTATCTGCTGGGCGATTCGGTGATGCAGTTCTCGACCGTAATCGGCGTCTACCTGTTCGCCATGGGCATCGGCTCCTGGCTTTCGAAGTACGTGGCCGGCGCATCCGTGTCCGGGCTGCTGGTGCGCTTCATCCAGATCGAATTGCTGGTCGGCCTGCTCGGCGGACTCTCGGCGGGGCTGCTGTTCCTGCTGTTCACGCTGCACGCCGGGCCTTTCCGCTTCACGCTCTATGGCCTGGTGCTGCTGATCGGCATCCTGGTCGGCCTCGAAATCCCGCTGATCATGCGCATCCTCAAGCGCGAGGTGGCCTTCAAGGACCTCGTGGCGCAGGTGCTGACTTTCGATTACATCGGCGCGCTGGCGGTGTCGGTGCTGTTCCCGCTGCTGCTGGCGCCGCATCTCGGCCTGGTCAGGAGCGCGCTGCTGTTCGGCCTGCTGAACGCCCTGGTCGCCGCCTGGGCGCTGTGGCTGTTCCGCGCCCAGATCGGACCGCTGGCCGTACTGCGCGCGCAATGCGTCGCGGTGATTGCGCTGCTCGCGGTCGGCTTCGGCTTCGCCGGAACTTTCGTCAGCCTGGCCGAAGCCAACCTCTACAACGAGGACATCATCCATGCCGAGTCCAGCCCCTACCAGCGCATCGTCGTCACACGCTGGCGCGACGAGACGCGCCTGTATCTGAACCACAACCTGCAGTTTTCCTCGCGCGACGAATACCGCTATCACGAAGCGCTGGTGCACCCGGGCCTGGCCGCGCTGCCCGGCGCGCGCAAGGTGCTGGTGCTGGGCGGCGGCGACGGCATGGCGGTGCGCGAAATCCTCAAGTACCCGCAGGTCGAGAGCATCACCCTGGTCGATCTCGATCCGCGCATGACCGAACTGTTCGCGCAGTCGGACCTGCTGCGCGAACTCAACGGCGGCGCGCTGGCCTCGCCCAAACTCAAGATCATCAACGCCGATGCTTTGCAATGGCTCGAAGCCTCGTCGGAAATGTTCGATTTCGTCGTCGCCGATTTTCCCGACCCGTCCAACCACAGCCTCGGCAAGCTCTACTCGACGGCCTTCTACCGCCTCTTGAAGCAGCACGTCGCCGAGACCGGCCGCATCGTGGTGCAGGCCACCTCGCCGCTCCACGCCCGTGAGAGTTTCTGGACCGTGGTCGCCACGCTGGAAGCCGCCGGCTGGCAGACCGCGCCCTATCACGCGCTGGTGCCGAGCTTCGGCGAATGGGGCTTCATCCTCGCCGGCCGCCGCGACTACCGGCCGCCCGCGACGATTCCCGTGTCGACGCGCTTCGTCACCGCCGATGTGCTGCCGGCGCTGTTCCACTTCCCGGCCGACATGGCGCGCGTCACCGCCGAGCCCAACCGGCTCGACAACCAGAACCTGGTGCGGATTTTCGAGCGCGAGTGGGGCCGGGTGCAGGCGCAGTGAGCGCTTGATTGCCGTCGGTCCCGCTGGCACAATTGCATCACAAATGTAATGCAAGGAGACGCCATGAAAACCGCCGCCATTCCCGCCGTCCGCGTTCCCCCTGAACTCCGCCAGGCCGCCGAAGAATTGCTGGCCGAAGGCGAAACCCTGTCGGGCTTCGTCGAGGACGCCGTGCGGCGCAACGTCGAGTATCGACAGGCGCAGGCGGCGTTTGTCGCGCGCGGCCTCGCCTCGCGCGACGCGGCGCGCGCATCCGGCCACTACGTCAAGGCATCGACAGTGCTCGGCAAGCTCAAGCGTCGTCTGGCGAACGCGCACAAAAAAACTGTTATCGCCAAATGAAGAAATTCGTGGTCCGCTTCACGGTGGAGGCGGAAGCGGATTTGTTGCGCCTGTTCGATTACCTGCTGGAACGCGATATCGGTGCTGCCGAGCAGGCCGAACTGGCAATCGCCAAGGCTCTTGAATTGCTGCAGATATTTCCGTTCTCCTGCCGCAAGGCGGCGGGCGGTGGCGGCGCCTTCCTGCGCGAACTCATCATCCCCTTCGGCAACTCCGGCTATGTCGCGCTGTTCGAGATCGAGGCAGGCGGCTATGTGACGATTCTCGCCATTCGACACCAGCGCGAAGACGACTACCACTGACGCTCATGACCTTGGCAAACCACCCCATAGTTGTGAAATCTCGCACCCTCGATAGGCCCCAAGCTTGCAAATGGGCCCGCCCCTCCCATCCTCCCCTCGCGGGGAGGCTACTAATCGGCTCGCTGCGCTCGAACCGGACACAGCGCGCTTGGCGATCTATTTCGCCTTAACCCATGCGCCGCCGCGACTTCCTCGCCGCGACCTCCGCTGCGGCCGCCCTCGCCGCCTGCGGTTCCAAAGCCGCGCCGCCGCTGCCGCCGGGCACGCTCTCCGGAGCGAACGACGTGCTCGGCCATCGCCTGCGCAAACCCGACTTTCCGGCGCCGACCGAAACGCGTCGCGTCGCGGTAGCGATCGTCGGGGGCGGCATCGGCGGACTCTCGGCAGCGTGGAAGCTGGCGCGTTCCGGCTGCGACGATTTCCTGCTGCTGGAAATGGAAAGCGAGGCGGGCGGCAATACGCGCGCCGGCAGCAATGAAATCTCGGCGCATCCGCTGGGCGCGCATTACCTGCCGCTGCCGCCGCGCGAGGCGCGCGCCACGCGCCAGCTGCTGGCCGAGCTCGGCGTGCTGCAGGGCGACCCGGACGCCGCGCAGCCGACCTACGATGAAAAATACCTGTGCCATGCGCCGCAGGAAAGGCTGTATATCAACGGCTACTGGCAGGACGGCGTGTGGCCGACGCTGGGCGTGCCGGCGGCGGAGCGCGCGCAATACGCCCGCTTCCACGAGCACGTCGCCGAGCTGCGCCAACGCCGCGACCCGGCCGGGCGGCGCGCCTTCGCACTGCCGCTGGCGCTCTCCAGCCGCGAGCCGCAACTGCTGGCGCTGGACCGCATCACGATGCGCGACTGGCTGCTGCGCGCAGGCTACACGGCGCCCGGCCTGCACTGGCTGGTCGATTACGCCTGCCGCGACGACTACGGCACGAGTGCCGCCCAGACCTCGGCCTGGGCCGGGCTGCATTACTTCGCCTGCCGCGATGGCGACGGTCAGGTGCTGACCGCGCCGGAAGGCAACGCCTGGCTGGCGCGCGGGTTAGCGCGGGCCAGCGCCGGCCGCGTGCAATCGAACGCGCTGGTGTTCCGCGTCGAGCAGGGCAAGCGGGAAACCACCTGCGACGTCTACCTCGCTGCGGAAAATCGCAGCATCCGCATCGTCGCCCGCGAACTGATCTGGGCCGCGCCGCTGTTCCTGATCCCGCACGTGTTCGCCGCGCCGCGGCCGGAATGGCTGGCCGGCATCCGCGGCGCCGAGTATGCGCCCTGGATCGTGGCCAACCTGACGCTGTCGTCCGCGCCGCAGACCCGCGCCGGCCAGCCGCTGGCCTGGGACAACGTGCTGTACGACAGCGCGGCGCTGGGCTACGTGGTCGCCACCCACCAGCAGTTGCGCTACGCGCCGGGGCCGACCGTGATCACCTGGTACCGCGCGCTGCACGAGGAATCGGCGTCGCGCCAACGCCGACTCTTGATGGGACGCGATGCCTGGGCCGGGGAAGTTTTGGCCGACCTCGCCGTGCCCCACCCCGAGATTCGCGAGCTGACGACGCGGATCGACATCCACCGCCATGCCCATGCCATGATCCGCCCGCTGCCCGGCCGCCTGTGGGGCGGCGCGCGCCGGGCTTTCGAGCAGGACAAGCCGGGCATCCGCTTCGCCCATGCCGACGTGTCCGGCCTGTCGCTGTTCGAGGAAGCCAATTATCGCGGCGTGCTCGCCGCCGAGCGCACGCTGCGGCGGCTCGGCGTATCCTATGCGTCCTCGCTATGAACGGTCTCCACATCCTTGCCGAATTCCACGCCTGCACCGGCGATGGCCGCCTGCTGCACGAGGCCGACCGGCTCGCCGAACTCTGCCGCCGCGCCTGTAGCGAGGTCGGCCTGACCGTGGTCGCCGCCGCCTTCCACCAGTTCCCTGCTGCCGGCGCCACCGGCGCTTTGGTGCTGGCCGAATCGCACCTGGCGATCCATACCTGGCCCGAGCTCGACGCGGTCACGCTCGACCTTTACGTCTGCAACCATAGCCAGGATAATCGCGCAGCCGCCGCGGCCGCCTACGAAATCCTGCGCGCCGCGTTCCAGCCGCGCCGCATCGTGCGCCGCGATGTGGAACGGGGCGCGATAGAGCCGGCGACGCCGGCCCGCACGAACTAGGAACTCATGGCTATTCGGTTGTTTTTCTTTCTGCTGGTGCTCGCCAACCTGCTGTTCTTCGCCTGGGTGCAGGGCTATTTCGGCAGCGCCGACGAAAACCGCGAACCCGAGCGCATGAACCAGCAATTGCAGGCCGACAAATTGCGCATCATGCGCGATGCCGCGGCACCGGCGCCAAAAGCCGCCGACCTCGCCTGCCGCGTGATCAATGGCCTGTCGGTGGCCGAGGCCGACAGGCTGAAGGGCGCCGTCGTGGCCACCGGCGGCGAAGCGAAAATCCTGCCGCAGGCCGAACAGCAGCAATTCCTGGTGGTGATCACCGAGCTTCCCAACCAGGCGGCCGCAGAAAAAAAGGCGGCCGAACTCGGTCGCTTCGGTGTCGCGGAACAAACCACCGTGCCGCTCGAGGGCGGCCGCTTCGAAATCGTGCTCGGTCGCTTTCCGCTCGAAGCCGCGGCCCGCGAATTTCTGCAAGGCCTGATGAAGCGTGGCATCAAGTCGGCACGGGTCGAGGCCCGCGAACCGCCGGCGCTCAAGGCCCGCGTCGAGGCGCGCGCGCCGGCGACGATCCTGCTGCAACAGCTGCCGCTGCTGATCGCTCCCTATGCCGACGCGACGCTGGCCGAGTGCGACAAATGACCTGGCTGGTCGGCCTCACCGGCGGCATCGGTAGCGGCAAGAGCGCGGTCGGCGACCTGTTCGCCGAGCGCGGCGTCGCCGTGATCGATACCGATGCCATCGCTCACGCCCTGACCGCGCCGGACGGCGGCGCGATGCCGGCGATCTGCGCCGAGTTCGGTACCGGCGTGGCGAACGCCGACCGCGCACTCGACCGCGCCGCGATGCGCGCCATCGTCTTCAACGATGCTTCGGCGCGCAAGCGCCTCGAAGCCATCCTGCATCCGCTGATCCGCAGCGAGAGCGAACGCCAGCTGGCCGCCGCCGCTGGCCGCGCGCCCTATGCCATTCTCATGGTGCCGCTGCTGGTCGAATCCGGCGACTATCGCAAGCGCGTCGACCGAGTGCTGGTGGTCGACTGCAGCGAGGCCACCCAGATTGCCCGCGTCATGCGCCGCAACGGCCTGGCCCGGGAAGAAGTGGCGCGCATTCTGGCTGCCCAGGCCTCGCGCGCCGAGCGCCTGGCGGCGGCCGACGACGTCATCGACAACGACGGCGATCTGGCGGCACTGGCGCCGCAGGTGGAACGCCTGCATGTGAACTATTTGGCATCGGCCGGCCGATTCGGTTGAGATTTGCACTGAATTGGGTCACAATCGCACGACTTTTCTTCCCACGGCCGGCGTGTGATCACTTACGAATACCCTCTCAGCGAGCGCGTTCGCACGCTATTGCGGCTCGAAGACCTGTTTGACAAGATAGGACATTTTGCGGCCGCTGACGGCGCCCTGGAGCACCATGTTGCGCTCGTCACCCTGTTCGAAATCCTCGAGGTCGCCGGTCGCGCCGAACTCAAGTTCGACCTGGTGCAGGAACTCGAACGCCAGCGCCAGATCCTGCTGTCCTTCCGCAACAACCCCGAAATTTCCGAGGATGCCCTCTCCGGCGCGCTCTACGAAATCGAGCAGGCCAGCACGCTGCTGCTGGCCATGCACGGCAAGATCGGCCATTACCTGCGCGAAAACGAATGGCTGATGACCATCAAGAACCGCGCCGCGATTCCCGGCGGCGTCTGCGAATTCGACCTGCCTGGTTACCACTACTGGCGCCATCGCGAATCGGCGCTGCGCCAGCAGGACATCCAGGGCTGGATCGCACCGATGCTGCCGATCCGTTCCGGGCTGGCGATCGTCCTGCGCCTGTTGCGGGCCTCGGGCCGCTCGGAGCAGAAGACGGCGCAGCGCGGCGCCTTCCAGCTGATGCTGGGCGGCCGCAGCGCGCAGCTGATCCGGCTCAAGACGGGGCAGGGCGAGCCCTGCCTGCCGGAGATTTCCGCCGGCAAGTTCGCCATCAACATCCGCTTCCTGCGTCCCGACATGGATCAGCGGCCGCGCCAACTCGACTCCACGGTGCACTTCGAACTCACGCTGTGCAACCTTTAGGCACTTTTCCGGACGTTTCACAACGTCGCAGAACACCCCGAAAAACCTCGCCGTTGCGGGGTTTTTTGTTTCCGGGCGGAAAGGAATTGCACTTGCACAGCGAAACGCGACGCTATACACTCTCACCGTGATAAAGACGTTCCGCCATAAAGGGCTGCAAGCCTTTTTCGAGACGGGCAGCCGCGCAGGGATACAACCCCATCATGCGCCGCGCCTGAAACGACAATTGACGCGGCTTGACCTTGCCAAGGCCCCCGAGGATATGAACGTGCCCGGCTGGAAGCTGCACCCGCTTTCGACCGGCCATTGGTCGGTTTGGGTGAATGGCAACTGGCGCTTGACCTTCGCCTTTGAGGAAGCGGACGCCGTACTGGTCGACTATCAGGACTACCACTAGGAGCAAGGAGCATGACCCGAATGCACAATCCGCCGCACCCCGGCGAAACCCTGCGGGAGGACGTATTGCCCGCCTTGGGCCTGACCGTAACCGATGCTGCGGCGCAGCTTGGCGTAACTCGCGCCGCTCTGTCCCGCGTATTGAATGGCCGGGCGGCCGTTTCGCCGGAAATGTCGCTGCGGCTGGAAGGCTGGCTTGGCGTCGAAAACGGCGGCCGCGCCGATGTGTGGATTGCGCAACAGGCTGCGTACGACCTTTGGCAGGCGCGCAAGGCCGGAAAGCCGAAGGTCCGCCGCGCGATATTGGTGGCAGCATAGGCTTTCCACCGATTCTGAGGATTATGCTGTGCAACCTGTAAGTCCGGCATCGCCCCGCGTCGTCAACTGCCCGACCTGCCGTACTCCCGTCGAATGGGTGGCCGCAAACCGCTACCGGCCGTTCTGCTCGGCACGTTGCAAGGGCGCCGATCTCGGCGCCTGGGCCACCGAAAAGTATCGCGTCGAGGCGACCGAAGAGCCGCACCCCGAAGACCAGTCGGAGTAGATCGAACTCCTGTAGGCGCTGTAGGGCTGGCTTCAGCCGGCCAAGGTGGATGGCGTTGTAGGGCTGGCTTCAGCCGGCCAGGGTGGATGGCGTTGTAGGGCCGGCTTCAGCCGGCCAGGGTGGATGGCGTTGTAGGGCCGGCTTCAGCCGGCCAAGGTGGATGGCGTTGTAGGGCCGGCTTCAGCCGGCCAATGGTGGATGGCCGACTGAAGTCGGCCCTACGAGTCCCAGGCGGCACGAATTGCCGCGATGCCGTGGGCGCCGGCGCGTTGTGCGGCATCGAGATCCATCCGCGTCATTCCGCCCAGGGCAAAAGTCGGCAGTGGCGGCACGCCGACTGCGGCAGCGAAATTCTCCCAGCCGATGCCGGCGACACCGGGATGGCTAGCGGTCGCCCGCACCGCGCCGAATACCGCGAAGTCGCAGCCCAGGCGTGCAGCCTGTTCCAGCTCCGCAGCCGAATGGCAGGAGGCGGCGACCAGTGGAAACTCGGGTCGCGTCGTTTGCGCCGCCAGCTGCGCCGCCGGCAGGTGCACGCCGTCGGCGCCGGCTGCCGCGGCCAGGGCTGCATCGCCATTGACCAGCACCCGTGCGTCATATTGACGGCAGAGGTCCACCGCGGCATGGACGAAGGCCGCACGCCGCGCCGCATCGAGCTGCGGTTCGCGCAGCTGCACCAGCTTCAGGCCCGCCTCCAGCGCATGCGCCAGCGCCAGCAGCTGGGCGTCGATGCCGATTTCGCCGGCATGGCTGATGGCGTAGAAATCGGGAAGGGCCAGCGCCGCGAGGACCGGCGCGTTGGCCGGCAGCATCGGCGAGACGGTGAGGCCGGCGGCGCGCTGCCAGGCCAGCGCGCTATGCACGTGGTCGTGCAGCTCGCCGCGCCATTCGCGCACGCGGAAGAAATTCAGCCGGACGTGGGCGTGCTCGTAGGCATGCTCGCGACGCAGCCAGGGATCGGCGCGCAGCACCTCGATGCCGAGCTCTTCGTGCAACTCGCGCACCAGCGCCGCGTGCGGCGTTTCGCCGGACTCGACCTTGCCGCCGGGGAATTCCCAGTAGCCCGGATAGAAGGTGCCCGGCGCGCGCTGGCCGAGCAGGAACTCAGTGGCAAACCCGATTCCGCCATCGGCCGCCGGCCGTTCGATGACGGCGGCAGCGACTTCGGTGATTCTCCTCACTGCGCAGCGGCGGGTTTTTTCCTGGCGTGACGCCCGGCGTAATCGCGGGCGAACTGCCAGGCCACGCGGCCGCTGCGCGAACCGCGCATCAGCGTCCATTGCAGCGCCTCGCCGCGCGCGGCCGCGATCTGCTCCGGCGCCATGCCGAACTCGGCCAGCCAGTGGCCGCAAATTTCGAGGTAGTGCTCCTGGCCGAAGGGGTAGAAGGACAGCCAGAGGCCGAAGCGCTCGGACAGCGAGACCTTCTCCTCGGTGGTCTCGCCGGGGTGGATGTCGCCGTCGGCGTCGTGCTTGGCTTCGAGGTTCTCCGACATCTTTTCCGGCATCAGGTGGCGGCGGTTCGACGTCGCGTACACCAGCAGATTGTCGGGCATGCCGGTGATCGAGCCGTCGAGGATGCTCTTCATCGCCTTGTAGCCGGGCTCGCCCGATTCGAAGGAAAGGTCGTCGCAGAAAATGATGAAGCGCTCGCGGCGCCCGGCGATCAGGTCGACGATCTCCGGCAGGTGCACCAGATCGTCCTTGTCGACTTCGATCAGGCGCAGCCCCTTGACGGCGAACCGGTTCAGCACGGCCTTGACCAGCGAGCTCTTGCCGGTGCCGCGCGCGCCCGTCAGCAGCACGTTGTTGGCGCTGCGTTTGGCGACGAACTGTTTGGTGTTTTGCGCGATGCGCTGCTTCTGGTCCTCGACGCCCTGCAGGTCCTCGAAGCGGATGCGGTGCGGATGCTGCACCGCCTCGAGCCAGCCGCGCCCGCCGCGGGTGCGCCAGCGAAAGGCGCTGGCCGACCAGTCGGTAGGCGGCAAGGGCGGCGGCAGGGCCGCCTCGATGCGATCGAACAGCGTATCGAGGCGATTCATCAGGGGCGCCAGGGCGCGGGTCAGGTCGGACATCGGTTAAGCTTGCGGGCTCTTGAAAGCATGGCACTTTAGCAGATTCATGTATCGCTTCTTCCCCGCCCCAATTGCACTCCTGACCCTGCTGGCACTGTTGACCATGGCCGGCTGTGCGCCACTCGCCGTCGAGCCGGCGCCGACTGTTGCTTCCTGTCCGCTGCCGGCCGCGTGTCCGGCCTGCCCAGTGTGCCCGCCGGTCGAGCCGCCGAAGCCGGCGGAAAAGCCGCTGCAGGCAGCCGACTGGAACGAGCTGCCGGGCTGGGGCGAGGACGACCCGCGCAACGCGTTCACCGCCTTCGTCGCCAGCTGCCGCAGCATGGAACGGCAGGCGCAATGGCAGCCGGTCTGCAATTCGGCGCGGGAGCTCAGCGACAAATCGGCGCCGACCCTGCGCGCGTGGTTCGAGAGCACTTTCCGCCCCTGGGCGCTGGTCAATCCCGACGGTACCCGCAACGGCCTGATCACCGGTTATTACGAACCGATCCTCAAGGGCAGCCGCCAGCAAAGTCGCGGCTACGCGCACCCGGTGTTCGGCCCGCCCAATGACATGATTGTCGTCGATCTGGCAGCGCTCTACCCCGAGCTCAAGCACCTGCGCCTGCGCGGGCGCCTCGAGGGACGCAAGCTGGTGCCGTATTACTCCCGCGAGGAATGGACGCCGCAGGAGAGCAAGCGCTCACCCGAGGCGCTGCTGTGGATCGACGACCCGATCGATTTGTTCTTCATGCAGATCCAGGGTTCGGGCCAGGTGCAGCTCGCCGACGGCAGCCGGGTGCGGCTGAACTACGCCGACCAGAACGGCCACCCGTATCGCTCGATCGGGCGCTGGCTGATCGAGCGCGGCGAACTCAAGGCCGAGCAGGCCTCGATGCAGGGCATCAAGGCCTGGGCCCGGGCCAACCCGGCGCGGCTGACGGAACTGCTCAATGCCAACCCGAGCCTGGTGTTCTTCCGCGAACTGCCGGTCGAAGGCAGCGGACCGCAGGGCGCCATGGGCCTGGCCCTGACGCCGGAACGCTCGCTCGCCGTCGACCCGCGCCATGTGCCGCTCGGCGCACCGATCTGGCTGGCCACGACGCGGCCCAACAGCGAGCAGGTGCTCAATCGCCTGATGCTGGGGCAGGACACCGGCGGCGCGATTCGCGGCGTGGTGCGCGCCGATTTCTACTGGGGCAGCGGCAGCGACGCCGGCAACCAGGCCGGCAAGATGCGCCAGCAGGGACGCATGTGGGTGCTGATGCCGCGCGCCTATGTGCCGGCAACGCCGTAGGGCAGGCCGTAGGGCAGACTGTAGGGCAGACTTCAGTCTGCCATCCACCCTTGGCCGGTTGAAACCGGCCCTACATGCCATCCATCCTTGGCCGACAGAAGTCGGCCCCACAAGGGGGGCAACTCCCCATTGCGGTGCAGCGCCCGCAGCGATTGCACCAGTACGGTGCCATCTACCCTCGCTGGATTTCACACCCCACTGATTCTCAAGTGATTTCCAGCCGGGAATGCTCATTGCTTTAATGCTCCCCATTCGTGCCTTAGCCCTTTGGGAGCACCACAATGGAAAACTTCAAGACATCCGCCGACGTACTGTTCATCCTGCTCGGCGCCATCATGATCCTGGCCATGCATGCCGGCTTCGCCTTCCTGGAACTGGGCACGGTGCGCAAGAAGAACCAGATCAACGCGCTGGTCAAGATCCTCTGCGACTTCTCGGCATCGACCCTGGCCTACTTCTTCATCGGCTACGGCATCGCCTACGGCGTGAATTTCCTCGCCGGCGCCGAAACCCTGGTGCAGAAGAGCGGCTACGACATGGTCAAGTTCTTCTTCCTGCTGACCTTCGCCGCCGCGATCCCGGCCATCGTCTCGGGTGGCATCGCCGAACGCGCGCGCTTCGGCCCGCAACTGGCCGCCACCTTCCTGCTGGTCGGCTTCGTCTACCCCTTCTTCGAGGGCATCGCCTGGAACCAGGCCTTCGGCATCCAGGCCTGGTTCAAGTCCAGCTTCGGCGAAGAGTTCCACGACTTCGCCGGCTCGGTGGTGGTGCATGCGGTCGGCGGCTGGATCGGGCTCGCCGCCGTGATCCTGCTCGGCGCGCGACGCGGCCGCTACCAAAAGGACGGCGGCATCTCGGCGCATCCGCCCTCAAGCATCCCCTTCCTCGCGCTCGGCGCCTGGATCCTGATCGTCGGCTGGTTCGGCTTCAACGTCATGAGCGCGCAGACCCTGGACAAGATCTCGGGCCTGGTCGCCATGAACTCGCTGATGGCCATGGTCGGCGGCACGCTGGTCGCGCTGGTCGCCGGCAAGAACGACCCCGGCTTCGTGCATAACGGCCCGCTGGCCGGCCTCGTCGCCGTCTGCGCCGGCTCGGACCTGATGCACCCGATCGGCGCGCTGGTCACCGGCGGCGTCGCCGGCGGCCTCTTCGTCGTCATGTTCACGCTGACGCAGAACCGCTGGAAGATCGACGACGTGCTCGGCGTCTGGCCGCTGCACGGCCTGTGCGGCGCCTGGGGCGGGCTCGCCGCCGGCATCTTCGGAACAAAAGCGCTGGGCGGGCTGGGCGGCGTCGCCTTCATGAGCCAGCTGGCCGGCACCGCGCTGGGCATCGGCATCGCCTTCGGCGGCGGCCTGCTGGTCTATGGCGCGCTGAAAGCCTTCGTCGGCATCCGCCTCGAAGCCGAAGACGAATTCAACGGCACCGACCTGACCATCCACAAAATCTCCGCCAGCGCGGAGCGGGAGACGCTCTGGTAGCTGTCGGTGGCCGGACTTAAAATACGGCCATGACAGCGAATACAGCGAACGACGCCATCGAGGCGGATACGCCCGATCCGATCCAGGAACCGCGGCTTTGGCGCAACAACGGCTGGACAGCCCGAGTCGTCAAGAACGAAGACGATGAGGGATGGGCCGTCGAGATGATCATGGACGGCGAGTCCGAGCCGGCTCTGGTCGGCCCCTGGACCATGGGGCGCGACAAGAAAAATCCGAAACCGCTCGATGCGCCGGCATTCAACACCCTCGTCAAGACGGCCGGCGAATTCCGGCAGCGCCAGGTGCAGCAGCTTCACGCCACGCTGCACCAGAACATCACGATCAACGGGGCGTCCGGGCGAATCAGCGTCACGCTCGATATCGTGCCCGACGACGACGATCCGCACGCCCTGCTTGCCGCGCACGATGCCGCCGGTGAAGAGCTCGCCCAAGTCCGCGTGGCCAGCGGATTCAAGCTCAACAAAGCCAGTGCAAGCGCGTGGATCGATGCCGGTTTTCGACGCCCTGACTAAGGCGCCCGCGGTGATGGCGGGCAAGCCAAGGAAGCACCAATTATTTCCAAACCGTCATTCCGGCGAACGCCGGAATCCAGGAAAATCAACGACTGGACACCAGCATTCGCCGGAATGACGACGCGGTCGCAGCACCATGGATAAAGAGCAGGCGATACGCAAGGCGCAAAAGCTGATGGCCGTCGCCATGGACGGCCGCGGCAATGACCACGAAGCCGAGCGCGCCCTGGCCCAGGCCGAAACGCTGATGCGAAAATTCGGCATCGAGCAGGCCGAGATCGCCAGCACCAGGGCAGCGACCGATTTCGATTGGGCCGACGCCTTTCACGCCTACGGCCCGCCGAAGAATCCGGCCAAGAGCTGCCCGCGGTGGTTTCAATTCATCAGTACCGGCGTCGCCAACTTCACCGACACCATCGTGCGCCTGCACTACGATCCGGCGCTCGGCTATGGCGTGGGCTTCTATGGCGAGCGGGCCGACACCCTGTTTGCGCAGTGGCTGGTGGGATACCTCAAAGCCAGTGTCTGGGAGGCCCTGAATGCCGCGCACCGGCAGCATCCCGAATGGAACCGCAGCGACATGGAGGATTTCCGCAAGGCCATGGCGGCGCGCCTGTCTTCCAGGATGCGCGACCTGCGCCTGGAGCGCGACGCCGAATTCGCTGCCGCCGCCACCAGCCAGGGAACCGGCATGGCGCTGGTGCTCGTCACCGACAAACTGGCCAAGCGCGATGCGGAATTCGGTTCCCCCAAATACAAGCACTCGCGCATTACCGTGCGCGACCAGATGGCGGCGCACAAGGGCAGTCTTGCTGGTGATCAGGTTGGATTCGCCAAACCGATCCGGAGCGGACAGGGGCAGGCGGGCGGCTGAAGCGATTCGGGTGCGCGGGGTGTTCCGGTCTGCGGGGGAAAAGGGTGAAAAGTCGGCGCTGGCGACACGGCGATTTGGAGCGTCGGAGAAAGGAAACACTCCCACCCTATAAACTGCGAGCGGCTATCCCGCCGACACTTGTCGCCCCGCCGCTTCCGCTATGAGCCTCGTCAACTGAGTTACTTGACGTCGCAAGCCGAGCGGAGTCAGAGCCGACAAGGAATCTGGGATGCGAAAGTCGAGATCAATCCACTTGTGCGGTTTTCGCGTGCCCAGATAGCAAACACGATTTACATATCCAATACCCGGCGTGATCCATTGGTCGCGGCCGGACTCGCCATCGCGTATTGTCCATATGTATTCTGGATTTGTTCGTCTGACAATTTCCATGTCCTCGCCGAAAGTCTCAAGACCTATGCCGCCCCAAATGTCGAAATGTGCTTCGGGATGACGATAGGGCTCGAAGTATTCGTAAAAGTGTCTTCGTGAAGGGTGTAGGGTCCTACCAAGATGCCTTCTCCCAGTGTGGCGATAAGCGTTCGTTCCATCGAGCAATACCTGAGACGGCCGTGAACAATGCGTTTGCCGTACCCCAAGGCGTACCCTCGACCAAGTCATTTTCCACGGATGGACGCAGTGCAAAGAACTCGTGCCATACGTGATCGCTTTCCGTGGGGCCATCGGAGTATTCCCAAAGCTCCTGATAAAGCGGTGGCACGCCGATCTGCTCGGCGATGAAAAATTCGCCGCCTTCGAGTTTGGTACGCATCTCCCTGACTTGCGCTTCGGTCAGCGCGCCTTTCAGTAGCAGCGCACCCCATGCCTTGAAATTACCGGCGTCGCGATAGAGATATTCGAAAACGGAGAAACCGTTGACGGACATGGCTAATTCCTCGCCTTGTTATCGACAAACTCGTCCGCACGATGACGGGAGACAAAGCCCGTGCCTGGAACGAATCGCTCCGGCATTTCAATTGGACGTCCTTCCAATGGGAGCAATACGCGCTGGACAAAGGGATCTTGGCTTCGTTTTAGTTCAGTCGAAACAAGTACTCGGAAATCATCCGACAAGGCAAGCAGTCCCTTATCGAACGCTTTGTCATGGATAGCAGACAAGCACAACCCGTTGCTGGGATTCAGCCGATTTGCCTTGTCCTTGCTCCAAGGCACGATATGGCTGGCAATCAGCAAGCGCGGTTCCGACAACCCGGACATGCAGCAGCGTCCGCGATAGCTGCTCAGCACCGCGCGGCGGAAAAAGTGTTGCTTAATTCGCTGCTCGGTGACAACACGACGCGTCTCGCCGGTGAAGTCGTCCAAGCCGGTGGCCTCGTCAGGATCGAGGGCAAGCGTGGGAACTTGGCCTTGCAACTCGACCAGTGCCGTTCTAAGGCGGTTGCACTCGACGGCCAGTCCTTCCCAATTGGCTTGAAACTCCTCCCAAATCTCTCGATCAAGTGAACCGGCGTTGCCTAGTCCGGCACGTCCTGTGGATGTAATCGCCGGGTCCAAGCTTGCGAAATTCACCAGCTTCATCGCTACCGCACTCGGTGTGCGGCCAATCAGTTGTGCCAGTTCCATGATTTCCGCATTGCGACTGTGCAACTTGCCGAACGGCACCTGGCAATACAAGTGAAACGCGAGCTTGAGCTGCTCCCGACTCCAGCGATTGTTTCTCACCGTGTACTCCTTGCTTGAATTCAGATCTGTCATATCGAGTCTAGCCGGTTCGGTCGCTTCTGGAAAAGTGAAACTTCACTGTGCAACAAGTATTGACTCGCGCTGGCTCACCAGAAGAGCCTATGGAGTCGGGAGAACCTATAAGGCCAGAGTGATTTCCATCTTCGACACGTTGAATCGCCGTATCGTCAGCGCCGACTTTTTTTGGGTGCCGTGCGTTAGCTCTCGATCTTGAAAACCACGCTGATCGGTGCGCTGCCGGAATGGCTTTCATAGCGAACTTGCCCGTAATAAATGAAAGGGGCGGCCTTCTTCGCCTCGAGCCTGTTCTCTCGTACAAACAGGTGAATCTTGGTGCCAAGCTTTGCCTGTTCAATGATCGCTTTCCCACGACTTGATTCCGGCTTAGTCGAATTTTGGCTTTGCCAATGGAAGGTCTTTTCGTCGATCCAGTGATCCATATAGCGGTGCTCAGTGGCGCTCCCTTGCTTGTTGAGTGTTACCAGAAGCACGTGGCTATTCGTGCTCTTGATGACCACGTGCCCGGTTTCCCAAACAGCCCGGTTGAATTGTTCGCCAAACAGGGAGGGGATCTCGTCGCGCTTGAATGAGTTTCCAATAACAAGTTCCAGGGGGTCGAGAATGTCTAGCAGCCGGGCGCGAGTCCGCATTTCGTCCGTGGCCAGCAGATCCGCATAATCTTGATTGTTTGCAATCAGGACATAGGTTCCGTCAGGCGCTTTTCTAACAACACGCAGTAGGTATTGGTTGTCGCCAGCTTGATCCTGTCGCTCGATCACAATGGTCTTCCCAGTTATAGATCCGGCACTGCTAGCGGTGATGAGCTCTAGCAGCAAGTAGTCGCCGTCACGAATCGGGTTCTTGCCGCCGTCCATAGAATTGCCGGAGGCGCGAGCGATGAAATGCCGGGCGGGGTCGAGGCGGCCGTGACCCACGCCTAGGCTGCGATGCTCCTCGGAGTCAGCTGTTCCTGTCTTGAAGTGACCACAAGCGATCTTCAGGTTCGGAAAATAGGCGAGCGTCGTTCGATCCGGAATCGGTCGCTTGAACGGAATCACATTGTTTGCCGGCTCTGAGCTGCTCTTTCTCACCTCATAGGCCGCAAGGCGATAGTCCACCAATTCCTGAACCAGCGCAGCGAGAGTGTCGCGTTGTTGTTCGGGAACATTAAAGCTTGGTCTTAGATGCTCGTTGTCTACCTGAAAGTAGGCGCGGCTGCTGTCGGCCAGATTCCCGCCGGTCCATGCATTGATCGGGTTGCTTTTCCAGTATCCCAACCATCCTGCGGGGGATGCACTTGTCGCTCCACGCATGTTATCGGGCAGATCAGAGAGCAAAGGGCGCCTTCGCTGCAGAACTTCCCATGAACGTTCGGCAAGGTCGCCGAATGAAGGACTGCTGCTCCAGCCACCGAGTTCTTGGAAGGCTTCAAGAAGTACCATCTTGAAGCTCTTGGTCATGACGGTGGTTTCTATCTCCCGCAAGAAGTCCTTTTGTAGCGTCACGCAATCAGCCTCCTCGGCTGAAAGGTCATCTTGCGAATCCACCAATTCAAACCAACTTCCAAACTGCCGTCGCATAGTCGTGATGCTTACACCGGCGCGGTAAAACTCTGCGAGCGATGGTCGACGTCCAAGCGTTGTCTTCAGTGCTTCGTAATCCTTTGTTATCCCGTCGGTGTCGAGCGATTTCAGGAACTCGATGAAACGAAGATCGAAATTAACGAAGCAACCGAGCGGCAGCTCCAGCCGTTTCTGTTCGTACCTATGGGCGAACTCCGCGAGTTGCTTAAAGCTTTGCCCCGCACCCAGCAGTGCTTGGGGCTTGTGGAGAAAGCTCTGATGATTCGCAATGAAATCGAGGACTACCAGGTGGGATTTTTCGTCCGTTTTCCGCAGTCCGCGTCCGAGCTGCTGCAGAAAAAGTATCTTGGATTCGGTTGGCCTGAGCAGCATGACTGTGTCGATGCTGGGTAAGTCGACACCTTCATTGAACAGATCAACCGAGAAGAGCACTTCCAGACGACGATCAGCCAAGCGCTCTAATGCGTCACCACGGCTTAGCTCCGAACCAGCATAGACCGCCGCGGCGGAAATGCCGGCCTGCGAAAAATAGGCGGCCATGTACTCCGCATGACGGATTGAGACACAGAAGGCTAGCGTTCGCGTTAGTCGCTTTTCTAACCACTGTTGATGTGCGTGCCGCGCGCGCGCAAGCGTGGCCAGTTTGTTCGAAAGCTCTTCAGGGTCGAATCGGCCATTCCGCCACGGAAGTTCCTTGTAATTGACTGACTCGTCGAATATCCCGTAGTAGTGAAACGGCGCAAGGAGCCGACTTTCGATTCCGGCGAATAGGTTGCAGACATAAACGAGATTGTCGTCACACAGCGAAAGGATGTCGGACTGATCACTCCGATCTGGCGTGGCTGTTAGACCAAGCAGGAACTGCGGGACGAAATGGTTGAGCAAGCGGCGGTATGTTGTCGCTGCAGCATGGTGAAACTCGTCAATAACGACGTAATCGAAATGCTGCTTTGGAAAACGCTCAAGGTGGTACGCGCGGCTGAGCGTTTGAACTGAAGCGCAAAGAACATCGACCTCGCTGTCGCGGATTTGACCCATATAGAAACCGACACGGGCGCGCGGTCGAATTCTGAGGAAGGTCTCCGCCGCTTGTTCAAGAATCTCTTCTCGGTGCGCAACAAAAAGGACACGTCTCGCGCCTTGTTGCTGGGCGTCGAACGCCGCCAGCCATGTTTTCCCCAATCCTGTTGCGAGAACGACTAGCCCACGCCGGTAACCGTCTTGCCGAGATGCGCTAAGTGCGGCGAGGGCATCCAATTGAATAGACGTAGGGATGGGTGGCGGATCGACTTCCTGCGTGCCTGGGGCAATAGCTCGTGGCGGCGGCACCCGGCGTGCCTCGTAATCATCGATCCAACGATCCGTGAGCGGAACAGTTTGCCGGGCGGTAAATAGCTCTTCAAATCGGGCCCGTGCCTCAAGGTATCCAGAGTCTGCCGGGTAGTCGATCCGATAGTTCCATTCCAAACCGTCCTTGAGCGCCTGACGACTAATGTTGCTTGATCCAATGAAAGCTGTGCCTGTGAGTCGCGGGCCGCCGGATGGATCCTCTTGAAAGTGCGCGAACAGATACGCCTTCATGTGAAAGCTGCTGCCCGCGGCTTCGAAAACGCGCACATCAGCGCCATGCGCTTGAAGAAGCATGAGCAGGCGTAAGGCCTCAGGGTCGGTTACGTCCAAGTAGTCGCTGGTGACCACCCGAAAGCGAGCGGGCGGTCGCGGGCGCGTGCCGTCGGCATTCAGAGCACTTAAGAGGTCCGGCAGCAATAAGCGGAGGCCAGTTACTTTGATGAAGGCAACGGCAAAATCAATTTCGTCCGCTTGCGCGATTGCGGCACATAGATGGGGAAGAAAGTGATTCGAGCCGCCAGCGACGACCCGGCTGTGCTCAGCGGGTTGGCGTCGAACAAGTGCGTTCAGCCATTGTTCGCTGCGCCCGGGGCGTTGATCGGCTGTCGTCCAGCAGTGAATGGAGCCAACTTCGGCAAGCCCCTGAAGCCATGCACGCAAACGTGGTTCGGTTGCATCGGTGAAGTGACGGTCGCCGTCGTGACGTTCGCCATTGCCGAGCTTGAAGCTTACATACATGACGCCATCGGGCTTGAGCGCTCGCCAAAGCCGGAAGAAGGCGTTTGATAAATCAGCTTCGGGAACGTGTAACAAACTCGCACACGACCAAATGCCGTCGTAGCTTGCTTCCTCGGTAACCTCAAGGAATGTGCGAACGGTGACAGGGTGGTTGGTATGTTGAGTCGCTAGGTTGGCGATTTCAGGAGATGCGTCGAATGCAACAACGCGATAGCCACGGCTGAGAAATTCTTTCGTGTCGCGGCCCGAACCGCATCCTGCATCCATCAGCAATCCACCGCGGGGGATGGTGGATAGAAACTCCTCGTAGAAAGCGGTCATGTCCACATGAGCTGTGTCCATGAAGTACTGAGGAGCATTTCTCGTGTAGTAGTCGCTTGAATCAGACATGCCGATATGCCGCGCGTGGTTTCGCGCAGCCTACCAGGTTCGTCGTATCTGCATATATCGCTTCATTGAATATTGCATAACAGTTTCCCGCGGGCATAATGCGCCCCAGGGAGAAACCTATGCTAATCAAATCAGCCGACGACAAAAGCAAGCGGCTGCGCTTGCTCGATGAGCTGCAAAAATCCGACCGCCTGAATGATCGCCAAAAGAAGTGGCTGCGCGAGGAATACTGGCGCCTGGCTCCGGGCGTTGCCGGTGAGCAGGACGCGGCGCACTATCTGGACATGACCTTTGGTAGCGGAAAGAATCACGCGTTGCTTCATGACTTGCGTCTGGAGGCGGATGGGCAAGTTGCTCAAATTGACCACTTATTGATCTCCAGAACATTTACCTTCTTTCTGCTGGAAACCAAGAGCTTTCGCGGCAGCCTGCACATCAACGAACAAGGCGAATTTACCGTCGAATACGAAGGCAACCGCTGCTACGGCATCGAATCGCCCCTTGAGCAAAGTCGACGCCATGAATTCATTCTGCGGAAAGTCTTGGACCGCCTCGGTATTGCGGGACGCATCGGCTCTGAACCCACATTTCAGCACGTGGTATTGGTTCACCCTAAGGCCGTCATTCATCGGCCGCCCGCCAAGGTGGTCGACACGAGCATGGTCATTAAGGCCGACCAGTTCCAGACATGGTTCGAGCGTTATATCGATGGTCACGGCGTCGTCGCGACATTCGCCTGGGCGTTGAATCTTAGAGGGCGGGACACCGTTAAAGAATGGGGTGAGCGGCTCAAGGCCGAGCACCGCCCGACCAATCCGCTGGATCTGCCGCCGTTCATGAAGCCCAAAGCGCCGGCGCCCACCGCGCGCGCGCCCGTCTCAAGCCAGACCGTAGACAGCCCAGCGCAGGCTCGGGTAAAAGATCGTGCGGCGCCGGTATGCGTTACGTGTGGAATGGGCTTGACCCCAGCCGCCGTTAAGTACTGCCAGGACAAAGCTGCCTGGTTTGGCGGCAAGCTTTACTGCTTCAAACACCAAGCCGCCGCCAAGCAAGCTTGATGGGAACCGGCCGGGCCGGCCATTTTGAACAGAGCCCTGCTGATGCCGGCATCCACGCCCGAACCGGGGGAACCGGAACTGCTCTGGCATCGCTGAAGACTTCAGTCGTACCACACGCCCCGGCCAGCCCCGTGCTGTGTAAGCTGCCCGCGATTGACCAAGGCCCGGAAATGCTGCTTGAGCGTATTGCGATTGCTGCCGGTCAGCCGAATCGCGTCACCCATGGTGATGCGTCCGTGTTCCCGCGCAAACTCGACGATCTGCAGCGAGAGTCCGGGTAGCGCGGCCAGCACGATCTTTTCGCGCTCCACCTTGCGATTCAGGCGCCGTACCTGCTCAGCCAGCGCACGCAGGAAAAAGACCAGCCAGGGCTGCCAGTCCGGAGAATCGGTGCGGATCGTCCCTTGCGTTTGTCGCAGCGCGAGGTAGTAGGCTTCCTTGCTCTGCTCGATTACGCTTTCGAGCGAACTGTAGGGCACATAGGCATAGCCGGCCTGCAGCAATAGCAGTGTGGTCAGCGCCCGGCTCAGACGGCCATTGCCGTCCTGAAAGGGGTGGATCTCCAGAAACACCACGACCCAGATGCCGATCAGCAACAGCGGATGCAGACGCGCGGCGGCGCGCTCGTCGTTGAACCACGCGACCAGCTCGGTCATCAGGCGCGGCGTGTCGAAAGGCGTAGCGGTTTCGAACACCACGCCCAGCTGTTTGCCATCCTCGTCGAGGGCAACCACGCTGTTGGTGGAGGTCTTGTAATTGCCCCGATGCCTGGCGTCCTTCTCGCTCCAGGCCAGCAGATCGCGGTGCAGTTGCTTGATGTGGTTCTCGGTCAGCGCGATGTCCGGCCAGGATGAGAAGACCAGTTCCATGACCTCGGCGTAGCCCGCCACTTCCTGTTCGTCGCGGGTGGCGAAGGACTTGATCTGCAGATTGGACAGCAGGCGCTCGACTTCACGGTCCGACAGCCGGCTGCCCTCGATGCGGGTGGACGAGCCGATGCTCTCGATGGTTGCAACGCGCAGCAATGCCGAGAGCCGGTCCGGCGCCAGAGTGCCGAGCGCGCGCCAGGCCCCCTTGAATTCATCGATGCCGGCGATGAGGCTGAGGATCTCGGGAGTAATCTGTACGGCATGGGATCGGATCATGGGCGCCAATACTACACCCATTTACACCCATTCCGCCAGGTCCACTGGATCTGGCGCCCTGCTGCTTCAGGCGCCTTTCGCCGACGGGAAATATTTCTCCAGCATCAGGCCGAAATCCGTGCGCGTCGTATAGCGCAGCCTGACCTCGTTGTACGGAAATGCCCGGCGCAGGTTTTCGATACTGAAGCGGTTTTCCGGTTCGGTGCTGACCACCACCATCCCCATGTGGCCCTCTCGCCCCCAGGGCAGCCACTGGCATTGCTGGCTTCCGGCCCGGGTCAGCCGTTTCACCAGTTCCGGATCGGCACGCCAGGATGACTCGTAGGGCTGATAGGGCAGCTTGGTCGCCTTGGCCAGCGCCTGCCCGATCCTGGCCAGCGGCAGCTTGAAGTCTTCCACCAGAACCTGCTCCAGATCCTTGTTCTTGCGCTGCGCCCAGCGCTGCGCCAGTTCGAGCTCGAGGGACGAGATCACGCCCTGTTCCGCCAGGGCTTCATAGCGCTTGGGCAACAGGGCTCCGGTCTTGATGCGCTGGAAGAACGCCAGCGCGAGGACCGCGGACAATTGGGCCAGGCCGTCCTCCGACACGCTGTCGAACTGCGCGTCGCCGCGCTGGTTGATCAATTGCAGCACGCCGACCAGTTCCTTGCCCAGGCCCTGCAGCAAGGGAGCCACCAGCATGTGCTCCGAGCGAAAGCCGGTGGCCTGATCGACCTGCTGGTTGAACTGCAACCCGGGGTCGATCCGCTTCAATTCCTCGGGGTCGTTCAAGTTGTTGATCCGCAGCGTTTGGCGGGTCAGCGCGACAAAGCCGGCGATGCTCTGCTTGTCGATCGGCAGCACCAGATCCTCGTTGGAGTCGATGCCCGTCTTCACTTTGGAAACCAGGAGCGCGCGGTCCTTGTCGACCACATACAGGGTCAGGCGCTCGCACTGGAACAGCTCGCAGATCTCCGGCGCCAGATCGATCATGATCTGCGCGATGTTGTCGGTCGCATGGATCTTGTTGGTCAAGGCCTGCAGGCGTTTCGCAAAATCAAGCTTGGCCTCCAGGGTTGCAAGCTGCGCCTGCCTGGAGGGGGCTGGGTCAGGTCGGGTCATCTGTTGGCATCCTCTGAAAAAACAAACCGTGCTGCACTGATCGAATCAACGGTATCAAAGCTGCAAACGCCAGTCCGCTTCAAGTCGCTGCGGCGGGCGGCTTTCAAGCAGTTTGACCAGCGCATGCAGCACGCGATTGACCGGCGTCGCAATGCCCAACGCCGCGCCGCGGCGCAGCACATGGCCATTCAGGTAATCGATTTCGCTGGGCTTGTGGCGCGCCAGGTCCTGGGCAGTCGAGGAGATCTGGTCCGGCATGGTGCGCGCGATGCGTTGCACCGCCTCCCAGACGTCGCCGGGCACGCTGACGCCCTCGGCGCTTGCCACGGCCAGGCATTCCTGCACCGCGTCGCGCATCACGTCTTCGACGCCGGCGCCCTGCACCAGCCGCCCGTAGGGCAGCTGGGTGATCGCCGAGAGGGCGTTGTAGGCGCAGTTCAGGATCAGCTTGGACCACAGCGCGCCGGCGACATTGTCGGAAATCTCCACCGGCACTGCCGCCGCGGCGAACAGCGTCACCAGTTCCTCGCTGGCGGCGACCGGCCCAATCACCAGTTCGCCGCGCCCGCGATGCCTGATGTGACCGGGCCCGGCCATTTCGGCGGCGACATAGACCACCGCCGGCAGTACTTCGCGCCCGAGCCGCGCCTGCAGCCGCTGGGCATTGTCGACGCCGTTCTGCAGGCTCAGCACGATCGCGTCCGACGCCAGATGCGGCGCCATTTCCGCCGCGGCGTTTTCGGTGTCGGTGGACTTGACGCAGCACAGCACCAGTTGCGCCCCGGCGATGCCGCCGGCATCGGTCGCGGCCTGCAGCGGCACGTGCTCGCGAAAGGTCTGCGTGTCGAGCAGCAGGCCGTCGCGGCGCACCGCGGCCACGTGCTGCGCGCGGCCGATCAGGGTCACGTCATTGCCGACACGCGCCAGCATGCCGCCGTAGTAGCAGCCGACCGCGCCGGCCCCCATCACCGCAATCTTCATCGCGCTCACCTCAATGCGTTGCCGACGACTTCGGCAACGCCCCTGGCCAGGTCTGCACAGGCAGCGATGCGCTCCAGCGCGGCGCGGGCATGGGTCTGGCGCCCGGCGTCGAACTGGCGCCAGCGGTCGAAGCTGCGCGCCAGACGCGCGGCCACCTGCGGATTCATCGCCTGCAATTCAATGATGACGTCGGCGGCCAGCTGGTAGCCGCTGCCGTCGGCGGCATGGAAGTGGCGCGGATTGGCGGCGCAGAAGCTGCGCAGCAGGGCATACACCTTGTTCGGGTTCTTCAGGTCGAAGGAGGTATGCCGCATGAGTTGGCGCACCCGTGCCGCGGTGTCGGGCAGGCGCGAAGTGGCCTGCACCTGCAGCCATTTATCGAGCACCAGCGCCTCGCCCTGCCAGCGCGCATGGAAGGCGGCGAGGCTCTCGTCGCGCGCGGGCAGGTCGAGATTGGCCAGGGTGGACAAGGCGGCGATCACGTCGGTCATGTTGCCGCCCCGCTCGAGCTGGACCCGCAGCCGCGGCAGCACCGCGTCGCGCACGTAGCTTTCATCGCTGTCGGCCAGGTAGCCGAGGCAGAGGTTGCGCAGCGCACGGCGGCCGACCTGGGCGCCGTCGGGTGCGTAGGGCCCGCTCGGCGCGAGCGCGGACCATGCCTGCTCGAAGGCGTCGCGCAAAGTCGCGGCGAGATGGCGGCGCAGAGTGAGGCGGGCGCGGTGGATGGCGTCCGGATCGATCACGCCGCCGCGTGCCGCCACTTCTTCGGCCAGCACCTGCTCGGCCGGCAGCACCAGCGCTTCGGCGGCCAGCGCCGCATCGCCACCGTTACCCAAACGCAAACCGTCCTCGAGCACGCGGGCTACGGCAGCGACCAGAGCCGCCGGAATCCAGGCCGCGCCTGCGCCGCCGGCGGCGATGCCGGCCAGCAGCACGCGCGTGGCCAGGCGCTGCCCGGCTTCCCAGCGGTTGAACGGGTCCGAGTCGTGCGCCATCAGGTGGGCGAGCTCGGCATCGGTCTGCTCGAAATCGAGATGCACCGGCGCCGAGAAATCGCGCAGCAGCGAGACCACCGGCGCGGCCGGAATGTCGTCGAAGACGAAGCTTTGCGTGGCCGCGGTCAGCGACAGCACCCGTGTAGTTTCCGGCAGCGCATCGCTACCGTCGGGCAGCACCAGGCCGACCGCGACCGGAATGTGCAGCGGGCCGGCGTCGATCGCCACGCCGGCCTCCTGCAGCCGCTGCTCGTAGGCGGTGGGCGCCAGGCTCTGAGTCAGGGTCAGCGTGTAGCGTTGGGCGGCCGCGTCGTAACTGCCTGCCGCTTTCAGGTGCGGCGTGCCGGCGCGGGAATACCAGCGGCGGAACTGGGTCAGGTCCACGCCCGCATCTTTCCCCCCTGCATCCTGCATCGCGGCGACGAAATCGTCGCAGGTCACGGCCTGCCCGTCGTGGCGCCGGAAGTAGAGGTCCATGCCCTTGCGGAAGCCTTCGCGGCCGAGCAGGGTGTGGATCATGCGCACGACTTCGGCGCCTTTTTCGTACACCGTGGCGGTGTAGAAATTGTTGATCTCGGCATAGGAGGCGGGGCGGATCGGATGCGCCATCGGCCCGGCATCCTCGGGAAACTGGGCGACGCGCAGCTGGCGCACTTCCTGGATGCGCGTCACGGCGCGCGAATGCGTATCGGCGCCGAACTCCTGGTCGCGGAATACCGTGAGGCCTTCCTTGAGCGAGAGCTGGAACCAGTCGCGGCAAGTGACGCGATTGCCGGTCCAGTTGTGGAAATACTCGTGGGCGACGACGCGGTCGATGTTCTGGTAATCCATGTCGGTCGCGGTGTCGGGGCGCGCCAGCACGTACTTGGTGTTGAAGATGTTGAGGCCCTTGTTCTCCATCGCCCCCATGTTGAAGTCGCCCACCGCGACGATCATGTAGTGGTCGAGGTCCATCTCGAGGCCGAAGCGCTGCTCGTCCCAGGCCATGGCCTTCTTCAGCGCCGTCAGGGCGTGGCCGCACTGGTCGAGCTTGCCGGGTTCGACATAGATGCCAAGGCGCACCTTGCGCCCCGAGCGCGTGACGAAACTGTCTTCGAGCACGTCGAGCCTGGCTGCGACCAGTGCGAACAGGTAGGCCGGCTTGGCGTAGGGATCTTCCCAGCGCGCCCAGTGGCGGCTGGTGTCTGCGGCAGATTCGCCGCTGGCGACCAGGTTGCCGTTGGACAGCAGCTGCGGAAAGCGCTCGCGCGCCGCCTCGATGGTGCAGCTGAAGCGCGCCATGACGTCGGGCCGGTCGGGAAAGAAGGTGATGCGGCGGAAGCCCTCGGCTTCGCACTGGGTGAAGTAGCCGTCCTGCGAACGATAGAGGCCGGAGAGCTGGGTGTTGTGGTCCGGGTCGAGGCGCACCACGGTTTCCAGCGTAAAGGTCTCGGGCAATGGCGCGGATTCAACGCCGACGATGCTCAGCGTGTCGTCGGCCAGGGTGTAGCGCGAGGGCGCCAGCGCCGTACCGTCGATGCCGACCGCGCGCAAGGCAAGCTCCTCGCCGTGCAGCACCAGCGCGCCGCCCGCGCCCTGCGGGTTGCGCCGGCAGGCAAGCCGGGCGCGCACCTCGGCGTAGCCGTCGTGGAGCGCGACATGGAGATCGACCGTAGCGACCAGCCAGGCCGGCGGGGTGTAGTCCTTGAGGTAGATGGCGTGCGGGGTTTCGGTGCGCATGGGCAATTCCTGGAAGGCGTTGGCTGCGGCGTGAAAAAGGCCGGAGACAGAGCGTAGCAGACACTGCGGCTTTGCCCAAAGAGTCGGCGCCGGCGGTACGGCGGCTACCTGGCTTTCGATGCCAGCTTGACGGTTTCGCCGGCGATCATGAAGGCGCCGCGGCCGCGATGGTGCAGCGTGCGCGGGTCCTTGCAGGCGGGATCGATCCAGGCCTGCTGCACTTCGAGCACGAAGAAGTTGTAGCGGTTCACCAGCCGCGTATCGGCCACGCGGCATTCGAGGTTGGCGTAGCACTCGGCGATCAGCGGCGCGTCGACGGTCCTGGCCGGCAGCGGCGTCAGGCCGAAGGCCTCGAACTTGTCCACGCGGCGACCGGAGGTGTTGCCGCAGCCGATCACCTTGTCCGCGATGTCCGCAGTCGGGATGTTGAGCACGCATTGCCGCGTCGCCATCAGCGCTTCGAAGATGAGGTGGCGGCCGCTGATGAGGCAGCCCACCAGCGGCGGCTCGAACTCCATCATCATGTGCCAGGACATGGCCATGACGTTGAACTTGCCTTTGTGTGCGGTGCTGAGCAGCAGCACCGGGCCCGGTTCGAGCAGGCCATAAACTTTTGACAGGGGATAGCTGCGTTTTGCCATGTCGTCACCTCGTTTCGCCGGCACCCGGTTGATCAACTTTCTGCCACAACGGCAGGCTGCGCAGGGCCATGACCCAGAGCAGCGCGGCGACCATGCCGAAGGCCACGTCGCTCGGGAAATGGACTTGCAGATAAACGCGGGAAAGCGCGACCGCCGCGATCAGCAGGCCGCCCGCCAGTGCCTCGCCATACGCCAAACGCGCGCCCGGTCGCAACAGCCAGGCGGCGACCAGGGCGGTCGCCTGCATGGCATGGGCACTGGGAAAGCTGGCGTCGTCCGGCATGGCGATCAAGGCCGGGAACAGCTCCGGCCGCGGCCGTTCGATGGCCAGCTTGGCCAGGCGCGCCAGAATGGCGGCGCCGATCAGCGCGGCCGGCACGAAGGCCGCGGCGTGTGGCGGCGCGCCGCGACTTGCGCGCCATGCCAGCAGTAAGGCGGCCGGCAGCAGGACATACAGCGAACCGAGCCAGGTGAGGATCATGAATCCCCGATCGAGCCAGCCTGTGCGCCACGCGTTTAGCGTTGTCAGGCCGGCGACGTCGAGCGCCGGCACGGCACAGGGCCGCCCGGGGCAGACCAGCAGGGCGCCGCATGCCAGCACCAGCAGGGCCGCGCTGGCCAGTGCCGCAGCTAACGACGCTTGCTTCATAGGTTCTCCTGCTTTGCCGGATTCAACATTGTCATCGCTTTCCGCCCGTTCCGCATCGACGCTGCCGCGGCGCTGGTATCCTGCCCATCCGTCTGCACTGGATCCCAACCATGACCACGCTTTTCACTCCGCTCACGCTCGGCGCCATCGCGGCGCCCAATCGCATTTTCATGGCACCGCTGACCCGCTGCCGCGCCGGCGCCGAACACCTGCCCAACGCCATGATGGCGGAATACTATGCGCAGCGCGCCGGTGCCGGACTGATCATCGCCGAGGCCACGATGGCGATGGAAGGCAACTCGGCCTTCTGGCGCGAGCCGGGCATCCATTCTGCGGCCCAGGTCGCCGGCTGGAAACTGACCACCGATGCCGTGCATGCGGCCGGGGGCAGGATTTTCCTGCAGATCTGGCACGGCGGGCGCGCCTGCCATCCGCTGCTCAACGGCGGCGCGCAACCCGTGGCGCCCAGCGCGATCGCCATCACCGGCGACGAAGTGAATACGCCGCAGGGCAAGCAGCCCTATGTCGTGCCGCGCGAACTGCGCGACGACGAACTGCCCGGCATCATCGCCGGATTCCGCAAGGCCGCGGAGAACGCCAAGGCCGCCGGCTTCGACGGGGTCGAGGTGCATGGCGCCAACGGCTACCTGCTCGACGAGTTCCTGCGCAACGGCGCCAACCAGCGCAGCGGGCCCTATGGCGGCAGTATCGAGAACCGCGCGCGGCTGATGCTGGAAGTAATCGAAGCGGTCAGCGCGGTCTGGGGCAGCGAACGCGTCGGACTGCGCATTTCGCTGCTGAACAGCTACAACAGCATGATCGACAGCGACCCGATCGGCCTCGCGACCTGGCTCGCGGGCCGGCTCAACGACTGCAAGCTGGCCTACCTGCATGTCATGCGCGGCGATTTCTTCGGCCAGCAGAAAGGCGATGTGATGACGCCAATCCGGGCCAACTACCAGGGCGTGCTGGTCGCCAACATGGGCTACACGCCGGCTGAGGCCGCCGATGCGGTGGCAGCCGGCAAGGTCGATGCGGTGGCCTTCGGCACCAGCTTCCTGGCCAATCCCGACCTGCCGGCGCGGATCGAGGCCGGCGCGGCGCTGAACAAGCCTGATCCGGCGAAGTTCTACAGCCCGGGTCCCGAAGGCTATACCGACTATCCGACCCTGATCGCGGCCTGATTCGCGGGAGTGCGATGACATGAACATCGAACTGACGCTGCACGAGACCCGCGTCATCGGCTGCCTGATCGAGAAGGAGATTACGACGCCGGAGCAGTATCCGCTGTCGCTCAACGCGCTGACCAATGCCTGTAACCAGCGCAGCAATCGCGAGCCGGTGCTGGACCTGGACGAGGTCACGGTACAGCAGGTGCTCGATAGCCTGGTCAAGAAATACTTTGTCAATGAGCACGGCGGTTTCGGCAGTCGCGTGCCGAAGTTTCAGCATCGCTTCTGCAACAGCAACTACGGCACGCTGAAGTTCACGCCGCAGGAACTCGGCGTCGTCTGCGAACTGTTTTTGCGCGGCCCGCAGACGCCGGGGGAACTGCGCAGCCACACCGCCCGCCTTTGCCGCTTCGGCGACGTGACGGAAGTCGAGGCGGTGTTGCAGCAGCTCGCCGAACGTGAGGACGGCCCTTTCGTCGTACGTCTGCCGCGCGAGCCGGGCAGGCGCGAATCACGCTACGCGCATTTGTTCAGCGGCGAAATTGCCCAGGGCGCGGAGCACGAAGATGTAGCTGTTCGTGCCGAAGCCTCACTGGCGACCGTAGAGCGCCTGGCGCAGCTCGAACAGCGCATCGCGGCGCTGGAGGCCGAGGTGGCCGCGCTCAAGCAACAGGGTGCGGACCCGGCCGCCAGCTGAGCCGCGCACCTGCGGCGGATATTTCATGCGTCGCCGACGCGACCGCGCAAGGCCTTCTGTTTGCCGCGCAGGACCTTGCTGTCGACGCGGCGTTTCTGCGAGCCGCGGGTCGGCTTGGTGGCACGCCGCAATTGCGGCACGAAGGCGGCCTGCGCGATCAGTTCATGCAGCCGCGCCAGCGCGGCAAAGCTGTTGCGCTCGAGGCTGCGGAATTGCTGCGCCTTGATCACCACCACGCCGTCGGCGCTGATGCGCTGGTCGCGGAATTTCAGCAGCCGCGTCTTGATTGCTTCCGGCAGAGAGGATGCCCGGATGTCGAAGCGCAGGTGCACGGCGTTCGACACCTTGTTGACGTTCTGCCCGCCCGCACCCTGAGCGCGTATGGCGGTAATTTCGACCTCGTCGTCGCGCAGTTGAAATACGGGTTGGGGACTGTGCATGGCGCTCGCTTGCGTGATCAGGTCGGGACTGCGGGCACAAGAGTCGGCGCTGGCGCTACGGCGGCGATTCTGGCGCGGACGAGAGATTGAATCGAAACTCAGTTGGCCTGGATCGCACCGAGCAGGCGTGGCGACCCTGTGCCGTTCAGTTCGAACAGGCTGCCACCACCCGAGACGGTGCCTGCCTCAGTAAACGCATTGATGGTGAACTGGTGGGTCACCAGCACGACCGGCGGCCCCTGGGTAGGCAGCGCCGCGAGAAAGGCCCGCAGGCGGGCGATGGTGGCCTCGCGCCGCTCCGGTTGCGGGTAGAAGGAATTGAGCGCCGGCAGCGGTTCGACCGGGCCGAGCTCGAGCAGGCGGGCGGTTTCGAGGCAACGGCACCACTGGCTGGAATAAATTCTTGCCCGCACAATGCCGGCCTGCGCCAGTCGGCGGCCGAGCGTCGTTGCCTGGGCCCGGCCCGCGGCGTCGAGGTTGCGCTGGGTGGCGCAGTCGTCGAGCCTGAAATTCGGCGGATCGCCGTTGCCGGGTGCGGTGGCGTGGCGCAACATCAGTACGCGGCCGGGCTGGGCCAGCTCACTCAGCGCTATGGGGTTTGCTGCCAGCGCCGCCTGGGCGAGGAATGCCAGCAGTCCGCAGATTATCGCGACGCGCATGACGCGTTACGGCGGCTTGGCCGAGGCGGAAAATCCCGGCTCAGGCCGCGCTGCACTTGCCGATCGCCAGGGCCGGCGTGTTCTCGCCTTCCCGTGACATGCCGCTCTTGTCGCCGTCGCTCCAGTAGCCGATCGGGTAGAAATAGAGGAAGCGAAGATTCCGGTTGTTGAAGCGAATGTCGAATACGCCGGAACAAAACAGGTTGCCGGCTTCATTGAAGTCCTTTTCGCAGGTTGCACCGGGCCGGCTGTCGCCAACTTCCTTGGCCTCCCACGCGTGCGACTTCTGCTTGCTTCTGGTGATGACGAGTTTTTTCTCGGAGCGGAAGTCCGCACTTTTCCATTTCTTCTTGCCGCCATCGAAAGAGAAGCCGGTGGTCAGCTCGGCCACGCAAACGTAGGAATCGGCCGCGCTTGCGTTGAACGTCAGAAGCATGCCAAACAGGAAAGCGCTGAAACAGCGAATCGGCGACATCATGTGCATTCTCCCGAGCGAAATGGCCGACAGTGTCGGTGTTGGCACCGCGTCTGCCGATCGGCCAATGTTAGCGGGGGAATTGTGCTGGCGCAAGCCGGCGCCTCGCACTATCGAGGACATTCATGCTGGCAGCGGGATACGTCCGGCCTTGCGGCGCGAATCATGGCGCCGCCCGAGTTCGACAAGTCGATGGACCGTGCTCAGTGATGCGCCAGGGAACTGGATTCCAGCGCGGCGAAACTTTCACTTTCCGCCTGGCGCGCCAGTGAGCGCATCAGCGGAGCCTGTACGGTGTCGGAAATATGCGAAGTCAGCTGGCGATCTACAAGAATCAGCTGGGCCAGCAGGCGACCCCGATCGGCATCCAGTGCGCAGGAGCGCAACAGCTCCAGTTGGGCCAGCACTACGCTATGCATTTCACGATGCACCGGGTCGGGGATCGAGCTGAGGCAGGCCATCAGCTGTTCCTCCTGCCTGAAGCTGGCGCGGGTACAGTCAATGAGCCGATCCAGCGCATCCAGAAAATGCTTTTTGGATTTTTTCTCCAGATACATTCGCAGGACTTCAACCTGGGCATCGACGAGTTCGTGACGCAGATTGAACGGATTTCCGTCGGCAGAAACGCTCCGCGTGGAAGGGAATGTCGCGGATTTCGAGGGCGCGGGATCAAGGGTGTTTTTCGACGTCGACACTTTTTATCTCCCTGGATAGCAGATCGAGGCATGCAGCAACTTCAAGTATAGCCATGATCGGTGCATGGTCAAATCTGGTTTCGGACGGAGCCACCGTTCAGCCGGTGGCGGTGTCGCGGCGCCGCGTAAGCTGCTCGAGACGCTGTTTTTCCGATATGACCTTGTTCGCGTAGGCCTGCTCCGAGTCGTCGCTGGCACCCCCGTAATACTGGAGACCCAGCATCAGGTCGCCCTGGCGGCGGATTGCTTCATGCAGGATCTGGGCCCCCAGTTCAACGTTGGTCACCGGGTCCAGAAATGAAGCTTTGTCGCCGACTTTGGCCAGCTTGTCCTGGTGGTAGCGCGGAATGATCTGCATCAGGCCCTGGGCGCCCATGTTGCTCTGGGCGTAGGGGTTGAATCCCGATTCGATGCTGATCACGGCCACGATCAGCAGTGGATCCAGGTTGCGCCGGCGGGCGGCGTTCTGTGCCGCCTCGAACACGGGTTGCAGCGCTGTCGGCGAGACCCGATAGCGTTGCGAGACGAAATCGAGTGCCGCGGACATGGCGGAGCTCAGCGACGGCCGGGCTTTCTCGGCTTTCCCCTGGGGCAGGGGCTGGTTCAGGGCAACCCTGGACAAGACTTGTTCACTGGAACCGAACACGTCGATGTTGCTGGTCAGGCCGGCGCCGAGGACAATCATCAGCGCTGCGCCGACAACCGCCACGAGGTCGATATGCAGGTAGTGGAGGATGGCATTGCTGCCACGCGTAACGAAATACCGATGAGAAAGAGTTGCGGACAAGATTTCTCCTTTGCTTTAGGCGGCACCTGCAGGCCTGCACCAAGTCCAGGCAACCGCTGGCGGTTGCTGGTGGAAGCTGGGGGCATATGGGCTGTTGATGCCGCTTGGGCCTTGCTGCTGCCCTGCTATCGCTTTGCAGCGACGATGACGGTCGATCGGAAAAAAGCTGGGCGCTCGTGGCCCGGTGTGGGAGCCTGCCGGGAGCAGCACTCCGAAGAAGTACGGTAAGAGATCTGCCTAAGCGGCTTTTTTGCCCTGCATGAGCGCAAATTTTGTTGCCACGACCAGATTGGCTTCGGCCAGTTCGCCGGCCTGTCTGGCTGCCTTGTTGATGCTGTCATACGCCGAGTTGGCGGCCGAAAGTGCCGAGCGCAGGGTATTCAACGCGAGATCCGAGCCCGCCGGAGCGGTCTTGACCGCCTGGTCCAGCTGCATGCCCAGGTTCGTGTTCAATTCCGAAACCTGCGACTCCACGACTTTGGACAAGGCTTCGCGGGTCTGATTCGCGATTTCGTAAACCTTGCGCGAGTAGTCAGCGGCTTTTTCGGCATCGGTCTTGGCCAGCTTGCCCTGCAGGGATAGCAAGGCTTGTGCATCCCCGGCGGCCAGCAAGGCGCGGCTGGTATCGGCGCCTTGTTCCATCAGGGTTCGGGCCGTATTGAGATTCAGTGCGGCAAGGCGCTCCATGCCGGCGAACGTGGCGCTGGCCAGGCTGGCGAGGGTTTCGATGCCAGCGGCGGTGTTGAATTGGTCGGGTACGGTGTACATGGTGATCTCCTGACAAGGCTTGAGACCGGTAGAGATGCTCCCGGCCAGCCAATTAGCAATCATTGGTGCACTGCAATATCGTGTAAGTTAAATGACTTAGCTTGTTTTGTCAAGCCAATCCTGTTGCGATGCAACACATTGGATTCGGTGGCGGCCCGGTGGCGCTGAGTTCAGCGCCAGGGCGAAACCGGGCGGTGGAAGGGCGAAAAAAGCCCGATACCGCAGTATCGGGCGAATCCAATCCTTGCGGATCAGAGGAGGAGTAAGAGCATCCTATAACTCCCGAGCGCCCATGTTTAGGCGCAAGCCTCTAAGCCTGGAACTTAAACGTCGATATTCCTCGCGTACAACGCATTGGATTCTATGAATGCACGGCGCGGTTCGACATCGTCGCCCATCAGCGTGGTGAAGATTTCATCGGCGGCGATGGCGTCGTCGATCTGTACCCGCAGCAGGCGGCGCACCGTTGGGTCCATGGTGGTTTCCCACAACTGGCCGGGATTCATTTCGCCGAGGCCTTTGTAGCGCTGCTTGGCCAGGCCGCGCTCGACTTCGTTCAGCATCCACTTCATGGCGTCGGCAAAACTGGTCACCGCCAGGGATTTTTCACCGCGCCGGATGACGGCGCCGTCACCCATCAGGCCGGCGATCATCTGCGCGGTACGGCGAATCTGCAGGTAATCGCCAGAGAGCAGGAAGTCCTCGTCGATGCGCCCGGTGCGCAGGTTGCCATGGCGCATGCGAATCACCGCCAGCATCCAGCGTTCGTGCTTGTCGTCGAAACGCGATTCGATGCGCACCTCGCTCGACAGGTGGGCGCTGATGCGCGCCGCGCTGTCGCGCGTGGCCGCCTCGTTCGAGGTATCGACCGCGATGTCGTGGGCCAGCAGGGCGTGGAGCACTTCGCTGTCGATGAAGTCGGTGACGCGCCGGATCACGGCTTCGGACAGCAGGTAGGCGCGCGCGAGAGCACCCAGGGCTTCGCCTTCGACCACGGCAGCGCCGGCCCGGGGCGTCAGCTGCGTTCCCTCCAGGGCGATTCGCAGCAAATGCTGGTTGAGTTCGTGGTCGTCCTTGATGTAGGTCTCGGACTTGCCGTGCTTGATCTTGTACAGCGGCGGCTGGGCGATATAGATGTAGCCGCGCTCGACCAGTTCCGGCATTTGCCGGTAGAAGAAAGTCAGCAGCAGGGTGCGGATATGGGCGCCATCGACGTCGGCGTCGGTCATGATGATGATGCGGTGGTAGCGCAGCTTGGCGATGTCGAAGTCCTCGGTGCCGATGCCGCAACCGAGGGCGGTCACCAGCGTGACGATCTGCTCGCTGGATATCAGTTTGTCGTAGCGGGCCTTTTCGACGTTGAGCACCTTGCCGCGCAAGGGCAGGATGGCCTGGAACTTCCGGTCGCGGCCCTGCTTGGCCGAACCGCCGGCGGAATCGCCCTCGACGATGTACATCTCGCACAATGCCGGATCTTTTTCCTGGCAGTCGGCGAGCTTGCCCGGCAGGCCGAGCCCGTCGAGCACGCCCTTGCGCCGCGTCATGTCGCGCGCCTTGCGCGCCGCTTCACGGGCGCGGGCGGCTTCGACGATCTTGCCGGTGATGATCTTGGCATCGAGCGGCTTTTCGAGGAGATAGTCCGCCAGTTTCTGCGCCACGACTTCCTCGATCGCCGGACGGGCTTCGGAGGACACCAGCTTCATCTTGGTTTGCGAGGCGAACTTCGGATCGGGCATCTTCACCGAGAGCACGCAGGCCAGTCCCTCGCGCATGTCGTCGCCGGTGATTTCGACCTTGGCCTTCCTGGCTATCTCGTTTTCTTCAATGTACTTGTTGATGACCCGCGTCATCGCCGCGCGCAAGCCGGTCAGGTGGGTACCGCCGTCGGACTGGGGAATGTTGTTGGTGAAACACAGCACCTGCTCGGCATAGGAGTCGTTCCATTGCATGGCGACTTCGACATCGATATTGACGCCGTTCTGCACCGAGGTTCCCGACGAATGGAACACCGAGGGATGCAGCACGGTCTTGGTGCGATTGATGTATTCGACGAATCCCTTGACGCCGCCGGAGAAGGCGAAATCCTCTTCCTTGACGTTGCGCTGGTCGACCAGCTTGATCTTGACGCCGTTGTTGAGGAAGGACAGTTCGCGCAGACGCTTGGCGAGAATGTCATAGTGATATTCGACATTGCCGAAGATTTCGTCGTCGGCCATGAAATGCACTTCGGTGCCGCGCTTCTCGGTATCGCCGAGAACTTTCAAGGGCGAAACCTCGACGCCGTTCTGGATCTCGATCAGCCGATCGACGGCATGGCCACGATTGAATTCCATGGAGTATTTCTTGCCGTCGCGACGAATGATGAGCCGCAGCCATTTCGACAGGGCATTGACGCAGGAAACGCCGACACCGTGCAAACCGCCCGAAACCTTGTACGAATTCTGGTTGAACTTGCCGCCGGCATGCAACACACACATGACGATCTCGGCCGCCGAGCGTTTGGGTTCGTGCTTGTCGTCGAACTTGATTCCGGTCGGTATTCCGCGACCATTGTCGGTAACGGAGATCGAGCTGTCGGTATGGATGGTTATTACAATATCATCACAATGGCCGGCCAGGGCTTCGTCGATCGCGTTATCGACGACTTCGAACACCATGTGATGCAGGCCGGTGCCGTCCGAGGTGTCACCAATGTACATGCCCGGCCGCTTGCGAACGGCTTCGAGCCCTTCCAGCTGCTGGATGCTCGATTCGTCGTAGGCGGGTGAGTTGTTGCCTGGTGTCATGGGATTCTTTTCGTTTTCGATTTCAGATGCGCATCGGCATCACGACGTACTTGAAGGTCTCGTTGCCCGGCAGAACAAAGAGTGCGCTGGAGTTCGCATCGGCCAGATGCAACTCGATGGTTTCGTTGCTGACGTTGTTCAGTACGTCGAGCAGGTAGGTGACATTGAAGCCGACATCCAGCGCCTCGCTGTCGTATTCGATTTCGATTTCCTCCTGTGCTTCTTCCTGTTCCGCATTGCTGGAAATTATCTTGAGACTGCCAGGCGCCAGCACCAGGCGTACGCCGCGAAATTTCTCATTGGTCAGGATTGCCGCACGCAGCAGGGAATGCAGAAGCGTATTGCGTGAAAGCTTGATGACCTTGCTGTGGTGTTGCGGAATCACCCGCTCATAGTCGGGAAACTTGCCATCGATCAGTTTCGATACAAGCTCGATGCTGCCGAAACTGAAGCGCGCCTGGGTGGGCGTCAGGGTTATTTCGAGCGGATCATCGCTGTCGGCCAGTTGGCGGGACAACTCGAGCACCGTCTTGCGCGGAAGAATGACTTCTATCGGCGTGGGAGTTTCGGCTAGTGTTTCGGCAGCGTAGGCAAGGCGATGGCCATCCGTGGCGACCATGCGCAATTCCTTGCCTTTTGCCACCAGAAGCAGGCCATTCAGGTAGTAGCGGATATCCTGCTGCGCCATGGCATATTGAACCAGGCCCAGCAGGCGCTTCATCTGCCGCTGGCTGATCGAGAGCCGTGAGGGCTGGCCGTCGGCGGTACTCATGCGCGGAAAGTCTTCGGCAGGCAAAGTCTGCAGGTTGAAGCGGCTCTTGCCGGCTTTCAATTGCAGGCGTTTGTCGTCAAGAGCAAGGCTGACCTCCGCAGTTTCCGGCAGGGAACGCAGGATGTCCTGCAGCTTGCGCGCGCCAACGGTCATGGCGGCTTTCTCTGTACCCACCGTAGGCGTCTGGGTCGTGATTTGTATCTCGATATCCGTTGCCAGCAAAGTCAGCTTCTCGCCATCCTTTTCCATCAAGACATTGGAAAGTATGGGTAGGGTGTGACGTTTTTCCACGATTCCGCAAACTGACTGCAGAGGGAAAAGTATCTGATCACGTGGACCTTTAAATAGGAGCATATATAGAACTCTTATAATTAATAAGGGAAGCTCTTGGCTGTGAATAACCTGATATTTTCTAATGAATACAAAGTATTGTAACGTGGATAAGCGGGTTGATAACTACTTGATCGAATTGTGAGCGATTGTGGATGAATTCTGCAGGAGTGCACTGTAGCGGGCCTTATCCACAATCTTTCAAGCTTTGGTTCATTGCTTTCCTCACAGGCTAGCCTTTGATGGTTTGCATCAGGACATGCAGGTCGTTATTGAGCCGCGTGTCCTTGCTGCGCAGATCGAGGATCGTGCGGCAGGCGTGCATTACGGTGGTGTGATCGCGACCGCCGAAGGCTTCGCCGATTTCAGGCAGACTGTGCGAAGTCAATTCACGGGTAAGCCACATTGCTACCTGGCGTGGTCTGGCGATGGCGCGGGTGCGTTTCTGGGAGTACATGTCAGCAACCTTGATCTTGTAGAAGTCGGACACGGTTTTCTGCACCAGTTCCAGCGATATCTGACGGTTGGTGGCGCCGATGATGTCGCGCAAGGCTTCCTTGGCCACATCGAGATTGATTTCGCGACCGTGAAAGCGGGCGTAGGCAACGACGCGATTGAGTGCGCCCTCGAGTTCCCTGACGTTGGAGCGAAGGTTTTTTGCGATCAGGAAGGAAACTTCATCTGAAATGTTGATGTGTTCCGCTTCAGCCTTCTTCTTGAGGATGGCAATGCGCATCTCGAGTTCAGGAGGCTCTATGGCGACGGTCAGTCCCCAGTCGAAGCGCGAGACCAGACGCTCTTCCAGGCCCTGAACATCCTTTGGATACGTATCGCAGGTAATGATGATTTGTTTTTTCGCCTCGACCAGGGCGTTGAAGGCGTAGAAAAACTCCTCCTGCGTTCGATCCTTGCGATTGAAAAACTGGATGTCGTCGATCAGCAGCAGGTCCAGAGAGCGGTAGTAGCGTTTGAAGGCTTCACGCGAATTCTGCTGGAAAGCTCGCACCACGTCCGAGAAATAGTCTTCAGCATGCACGTAGCGTACTTCCATGCTTGGATTGGCGCTGAAAATCGAATTCCCGATGGCATGGATCAGGTGCGTCTTGCCCAGGCCGACGCCGCCGTATATGAACAGGGGGTTGTAGGCTACCCCCGGGTTCATTGCCACCTGTTGGGCTGCCGCACGCGCCAGATCGTTGGCACGGCCGGTAACCAGGGTATCGAAGGTGAACTCGGCGTTCAATCGGGTCTTTTCGTAGGCCGGATCGCCACTTTTCGGGATTGCAGCAGGAGCGGGCGCATCGGCTGCCGCCAGCAGCTCTATGCTGTCGGCGACCGGCGGCGCATCTGCAACCGAGTCGGCAACGCCGAGGCTGATGCTGACCGGCGCGGAAAAAAACTCCCGGCCCAAAGCCTCGATCTGGGGCAGGTAGCGCTCTCTGACCCATTGCATAACGAAGCGGTTGGGTGCAACCAAACGGAAGCAGCCCGGTCCTATTTCATCGTTTTCCAGGCGTAGGCCTTTTATCCAGGTGTTGAACTGCTGGGCAGGAAGATCCTGCTCGAAGCGGTTCATACAGACGGACCAGAATTCATTCATGGTAAGCGGATGGATTCGGGACGAGAGACAGGAAGTGTGGTTGCAGACGAATGTAATGTTGTTATTTTGGGGCCCGTTGGTGTCGGGTTGGAGCGCATTCTAGCCGTTTCATAAAAAGTTATCCACAGCCTCGGGAAGTTGTTGTCCTTGACAAATCGGTCGTGAAACGCTGTAATCCGCCGTTTTTCTTAATTCAAGGGATATAGCCATGAAACGCACCTACCAGCCTTCGGTTGTGCGCCGTAAGCGTACCCACGGCTTCCTAGTGCGCATGCGTACTCGTGGCGGTCGTGCTGTGATACGTGCGCGACGTGCCAAGGGCCGTCATCGTCTCGGCGTCTGAAACCAAGACTTCGTTCAGCTACGTTCAGCGCCTGCACACGCCGAAAGAATTTTCGGCGGTTATGGCGGCGCGACGGGTGGTACGGGGCGAGAGTTTCGATTTGCACTTCAGCCGTGCTGCAAGTGATGGCGCGGCGCGGCTCGGATGGATTGTTCCGAAGCGACTGGCGCGGGCTGCTTCATTGCGCAATGCGATCAAGCGGCAGGGACGTGAGGCATTCCGCCTGATGGCGGGCGAAATTCCGGCGGGCGATCTGGTGCTGCGTTTGAAACGATCGCTTACCGGGATCAGGGCCACCGATGAGCCGCAACGAAAAGCTTGGCGGGCGGAAATCGAAGTCCTCTTGAAACGCGTGCCGACGAAGTCGCTATGAGGTTCATGCCTGTCCAGCCTTTTGTGTTGCTGATCCGTGCCTATCAGTTGGCAGTCAGCCCGTGGCTCGGCAATCGGTGTCGTTTTCACCCAAGTTGCTCGGAATATTCCATGGAGGCTTTGCGTCGCCATGGTTTGTTGCGGGGACTATGGCTGGGTGTGCGGCGAGTCGGACGTTGCCATCCCTGGCATCCGGGCGGGTATGATCCGGTTCCCTGATTTGTAAGTTGAGGCCGTTGTGCTTGATGCCGATAGAGCCGGTGTTGGCCAGCGCTGAAATTTCATTTTCGTATTTTTGACCTGAGTCACTGCCGAGACAGTAATGGATAACCGACGATTGATCCTGCTTCTGGTGTTCAGCTTCTCGCTGATCATGCTTTGGGACGGCTGGCAACGGCAGAATCAGCCAAAGCCGGCGCTTGTGGCGACGGCAACGGCACCCGCGGCAGCCGGTTCGGCCGGCGTGGTGCCAACGCCGACTTTGCCGCCCGCCACCGGGGCGCTGCCGACCGCAGTGCCCGCGACGGCTGCGGTAGTCGCGCCTGGGGCTGCGACCGCAAAGATTCGTACCGATCTGTACGTGGCGCACATTTCCGCGCAGGGCGGAGACATCACCCGGCTCGAACTGGTCGGCCATCCCGAAACAGAAGATAAATCCAGGAACTTCGTGCTGTTCGATAGTGGCGAAAAGCACATCTATCTGGCGCAGTCGGGAGTCATCGGCGACGGCCTGCCGAATCACAAGACGGAGTGGCGGCTGGCCGCCAGCGAGCATGTGCTCAAGGAAGGGGAGAAGCAGCTCGAGGTCCGCCTCGAGGCGGTCGGCCCGGGTGGCGGCAAGGTGGTGAAAACCTATGTCTTCCAGCGCGGCAGCTATCAGATCGAGGTGCGTCACGAGGGGGTGACGCCGGGCGCTCACGCCTACTACCAGATCACCCGCGACGGCAAGCCTGCGGGCGGACAGAGCAACTCGATGATGATGGGCGTGGTGACGTTTACCGGGCCGGCGGTTTATACCGACGCCGAAAAATTCCAGAAGGTGGAGTTTGCCGACATCCTCAAGAACAAGGCCAAGTTTGCGCAGAAGGCCGACAACGGCTGGCTGGCGATGGTGCAGCACTACTTCGTGGCGGCCTGGTTGCCGGCCGCGGGGACGGCGCGCGAGTTCTACATGCGCAAGGTCGGTGAGGATCTGTTCTCGGCCGGCGTCATCGTGCCGGTGGCTGCCGACGGCAAAAGCACGATGTCGCTCTATGCCGGCCCGCAGGAGCAGGACAAGCTGGAAAAGATCGCCCCCGGGCTCGATCTGGTGGTCGATTACGGCTGGCTCACGGTCATCGCCGCGCCGCTGTTCTGGGTCCTGGCGGCGATTCACAAGCTGGTCGGCAACTGGGGCTGGGCCATCATCGGCCTGACGATGCTGCTCAAGCTGATGTTCTTCCCGCTGTCGGCCGCCAGCTACAAGTCGATGGCGAAGATGCGCGTGCTGACGCCCAAGCTGGTCAAGCTCAAGGAAACCTACGGCGATGACAAGCAGCGCCTGAACCAGGAAATGATGGCGCTGTACAAGAAGGAAAAGGTCAATCCCCTCGGCGGCTGCCTGCCGGTGCTGGTGCAGATTCCGGTCTTCATTGCCTTGTACTGGGTGCTGCTGGGCACGGTCGAGATGCGCAACGCGCCCTGGCTGGGCTGGATCAGCGACCTTTCGGTGAAGGATCCCTTCTACGTGCTGCCGCTGATCATGGGCGCCACCATGTTCATCCAGACCAAGCTCAATCCGACGCCGCCCGATCCGATCCAGGCCAAGGTCATGCTGTTCATGCCGATCGTGTTTACCGGGATGTTCCTGTTCTTCCCGGCGGGGCTGGTGCTCTACTGGACGGTGAACAACATCCTGTCGATCGCGCAGCAATGGCAGATCACCCGCCTGGTCGAGGCCGGGGAAAAGAAATAGGCCTGACTCCGGTCCAGCGGGACCGGAGAGTTTGTCGGCGCATTTCGCGCAGCCTCCAGGAGGGCGCATGAGTCAGCCGCGCACGGGAACCATCGCCGCCGTCGCCACCGCCCCGGGACGTGGCGGCATCGGCGTGGTGCGGATCTCGGGGGATGGTCTGGCGGCCTTGGCCCAGGCCTTGACCGGCAAGCTGCCACAGGCCCGTCATGCCACGCTGGCCGACTTTTTCGCTGCTGACGGGGTTGCCATCGATCGGGGGATCCTGCTGTATTTTCCCGCCCCCCATTCCTTCACCGGCGAGGATGTCCTAGAACTCCAGGGCCACGGCGGTCCGGTGGTGCTGCAGATGCTGCTGGCGCGCTGCCTCGAGCTCGGTGCCCGCGTCGCCGAGCCCGGCGAATTCTCGCAACGCGCTTTCCTCAACGACAAGCTGGACCTGGTCCAGGCCGAAGCGGTGGCCGATCTGATCGAAGCCGGTACCGCAGCGGCCGCGCGTACGGCCTTGCGTTCCCTGTCAGGCGAGTTCTCGCGCGAGGTCAATGGGCTGGTGGCACGCCTGACCGAGCTGCGCATGCTGGTCGAGGCGACGCTGGACTTTCCCGAGGAGGAAATCGACGTCCTGCGGGATACCGATGCGGCACAGCGCCTTGCTGCCATTAACACCGATCTGTCCGCCCTTCTGGATCGAGCGCGCGCCGGCAGCCTGTTGCGCTCGGGGCTGCATGTGGTGCTGGCCGGCCTGCCGAACGTCGGCAAATCCTCCTTGCTGAATCGACTGGCGGGGGAGGAGCGGGCGATCGTGACCGAGGTGGCCGGCACTACGCGCGACGCAGTGCGCGAAACCATCCAGGTGGAGGGTATCCCACTGCACATCATCGACACGGCGGGATTGCGGGAAACCGATGACCTGGTCGAGAAAATCGGCGTCGAGCGGGCCTGGCGTGAAATCGAGCGCGCCGACGTGGTGCTGCAGCTGCTCGATGCGCGCAGCGGTGAAACGCCCGCCGACCATGCGATCGCGGTGCGCCTGCCGGCGGGCATCGAACGGATTGTGGTGGAGAACAAATGCGATCTGGCCGCCCAGATGGCCGAACGTCTGGTGTCCGGCGGGCGCGTGCATCTGCGGTTGTCGGCCAGGACCGGCGAGGGCATCAACCTGCTGCATGACGAACTGCTGCGTGTTGCCGGCTGGAGCGGGCATGGCGAAGATGTGGTGCTGGCGCGCGAACGACACCTGGAGGCGCTCCGCATTGCTGCCGAAAAGTCGGCGCTGGCCGCACGCCGACTTGATCAGGTTGAGCTTTGCGCGGAAGAGCTGCGGCTGGCGCAGGAAGCGCTGTCGTGCATCACGGGCGAGTTTACGGCGGACGATCTGCTGGGGGAAATCTTCTCGCGCTTCTGCATCGGCAAGTAGTCTTCGTTCGGCATGGCTGAATTCGATCTGATTCTGTTGCTGCTGGCTGCCCTGTTCGCCGGTTTCGTCGACGCGGTGGCGGGGGGTGGCGGGCTGATCCAGGTACCGACCTTGCTGGTGACCTTGCCTGCCGAATCGCCGGCGACCGTGTTTGGCACCAACAAGTTGTCCAGCATTTTCGGCACAGGCAACGCCGCGCTGCGTTTTGCACGAAGGATCGCTTTGCCCTGGCGCATAGCGCTGCCGGCGGCTGCGGCGGCCTTCCTGTTTTCCTTTGCCGGCGCGGCAGCAGTGACCTGGCTGCCAAGGGAAGTGGTGCGCCCCCTGGTGCTCGGGTTGTTAGTGCTGGTGATGGCATATACCATCGGCAGGCCCGATTTCGGGTCGGTATCCGGTTCCCGTTTGGCGCCGGCGCTGGAACGGCGTTGGGCACTTTTGGCCGGTGCCGTATTGGGTTTCTATGACGGATTTTTTGGGCCCGGCGCGGGCAGCTTCATGATTTTCGCGTTCGTGCATTTCTTCAGGCTCGACTTCCTGCATGCGTCGAGTGCCGCGAAGGTGGTAAATTTCTCCACCAATGCGGCGGCGCTGGCCTATTTTGCGCCGACCGGGCATGTGCTTTGGGTCGTAGGCCTGGCCATGGCCGTGTTCAACATTGCCGGAGCATTGCTTGGTGCGCGCCTTGCCTTGCGCCACGGTAGCGGCTTTGTCCGCGTCGTGTTCATCCTGGTCGCCTCGGTATTGATTGCGCGGTTGGGATATGACACATTTGCGTGAGCATGGCGGGCAGCAAGAGCGCGGATGCTGGACGGCTATTTCTGCAGCCTGCAATATATTCGGCACTTTGGTTCAGGAATGCTTATACTTATAGGCATTACAGTTCATTAGATACACTTGATCGTCGCCCTAAGCGTCTTGCTGGGGTTTGAATAGGGAGGAGACCCTGATATGAAACTTGGAAAACTGGCTGTTGCCTTGGCAACTGCAGGTGTTGCATTTGCGGCGAGCGCCGACATCACTGTCGGCGTTACCGTGTCGGCTACCGGGCCGGCCGCCTCGCTCGGCATTCCTGAAAAGAACACCATCGCCTTGCTGCCGACCACCATGGGCGGTCAAAAGGTCAATTACATTGTCCTTGACGACGCATCCGACACGACGACGGCTGTAAAGAACGTGCGCAAGCTGATTTCGGAGAACAAGGTCGATGTCATCATCGGATCCACGATCACTCCGAATTCGCTGGCCATGATCGACATCGTGGCCGAGGCGGAGACGCCGACCATATCCATGGCCGCATCGGCGCGGATTGTCGATCCGGCGAATCCCAAGACCAAATGGATGTTCAAGACGCCGCAAAACGACCAGCAGATGGCGACCGCGATTGCCGCACACATGGCCAACGCCGGCGTGAAAACCGTGGCTTTCATCGGCTTCAACGACGCCTACGGCGAAGGCTGGTACCAGGAATTCACCAAATATGCGGATACCTACAAGCTCAAGATCGTCGCCAATGAGCGCTACAGCCGAGCGGATACGTCGGTAACCGGACAGGTGCTCAAGATCGTGGCGGCCAAGCCCGACGCGGTGCTGATCGCCGGTTCCGGTACGCCGGCGGCCTTGCCGCAGGTGGCACTCAAGGAGCGCGGCTTTGCGGGCAAGTACTATCAGACGCATGGCATTGCCAACAATGATTTCCTGCGCGTCGGCGGCAAGAATGTCGAAGGCACCTTGCTGCCCGCCGGACCGATCCTGGTCGCCGCGCAATTGCCGGACAGCAACCCGATCAAGAAGTCGTCCCTGGCCTATATCGCCAAGTACGAGGCAGCCCATGGCAAGGGCAGCATCTCGACCTTCGGTGGACACGCCTGGGATGCCGGGATGTTGTTGCAGAATGCGGTGCCAGCCGCGCTGAAGAAGGCGCAGCCAGGGACCAAGGAGTTCCGTGCCGCGCTGCGCGATGCACTCGAAGCGACCAAAGGTTTGGTCGGTGTACATGGCGTGTTCAACATGACACCCGGCGATCACCTCGGCTTCGACCAGCGGGCGCGCGTCATGGTGCGCATCGAAAACGGAACCTGGAAGCTGGACAAGTAGGGCAGTTCCGGCAGCAACAAATAAATGAGGCGAGCGGGGCATAGCACCCCGCTCCGTTTTTCCGGAGGAGGCGGATTCGCTACGCATCTGCCATGGATTGTGATCTTCACGCCAGGGATGTCCCAAGTGACACCACTGGCAAACTGAGAACGGATCAATGGATCTGCAAATAGCGTTGTTGCTGGGACAGGACGGGATCACCAATGGCGCGATCTATGCGCTGCTGGCGCTGGCGTTGGTGCTGGTGTTCGCGGTGACGCGGGTGATCTTCATACCGCAGGGGGAGTTTGTGGCCTTTGGTGCCTTGACGCTGGCGAGTTTCCAGGCGGGCAAGACGCCGGGCACCTTGTGGCTGCTGATCGGCGCCGGAGTGGCTGTGGCGCTGATCGACATCAGTCTCGCGCTGCGAGCGCGCGCACACAAGAAGCTGCCGCGCATCGTCGGCTGGAATCTGGCCTATCCGGCTGCCGCGGCTGCCGTGGTGTTCCTCCTCAAGCCCAACGAGTTCCCACTGTTGGCGCAGATTGTTCTGGCGCTGGCGCTGGTGGTACCGCTGGGGCCGATGATTTATCGCCTGGCCTACCAGCCTCTGGCCGAAGCCAGCGTGCTGGTGCTGCTGATCGTGTCGGTAGCGGTGCATCTCGCCCTGGTCGGACTGGGTCTGCTGTTCTTCGGCGCTGAAGGTTCGCGGACTCCGGCGTTTTCGGAAGCCAGCTTCGATCTGGGATTGGTGAAGCTGAATGGCCAGACGTTATGGGTAGTGGGCGCCAGCCTGTTGCTGATCGTGGTGCTGTTCATATTTTTCGAGCGGACGATCTACGGCAAAGCCCTGCGCGCCACGGCGATGAATCGCACCGGCGCGCGCCTGATGGGGATTTCCACGGTAATGGCGGGAAAGCTTTCCTTCCTTCTGGCCGCTTTGATCGGGGCGTTTTCCGGAATCCTGATCGCGCCCATCACGACGATCTACTACGATACCGGCTTCCTGATTGGGCTCAAGGGCTTTGTCGGCGCCATCGTAGGCGGGCTCGCCAGCTATCCGATTGCGGCGGCAGGCGCTGTCCTGGTCGGTCTGCTCGAGGCCTTTTCCTCGTTCTGGGCCTCGGCCTTCAAGGAGGTGATCGTGTTCACCCTGATCATCCCGGTGCTGGTCTGGCGCTCGCTGACGACACGCCACGTCGAGGAGGACGAGTGATGCCTTCACGCCTTTGGCTCGCCGGCTTCCTGGTGCTGTTGCTGGTTGCCCCGCGACTGGCCAGCGAATTTCACGTTACGCTGCTCAATTACATCGGCCTGTATTCCCTCGTCGCCCTGGGTCTGGTGCTATTGACCGGGGTAGGCGGCCTGACATCCTTCGGCCAGGCGGCGTTTGTCGGGCTCGGCGCCTACACGACGGCCTACCTGTCGACTGCCGGGAGCCTGCCAGGCTGGGCGGCGGCCTTCGGCGGGTCGCCTTGGGTGGGGCTGCTGGCGGGCTTGCTGCTTACAGCGGCGGTAGCTCTGGTACTGGGTCTGCTGACCCTGCGCCTGTCGGGACACTATTTGCCGCTGGGCACCATCGCCTGGGGTATCAGCCTCTACTTTCTGTTCGGCAATCTGGATTTTCTGGGCGGCCACACCGGCATGTCGGGGATCCCGGCATTGTCGCTGTTCGGAGTGGAACTCAAGGACGGCCGCAACTTCTATTACATGATCTGGACCGCAGTGCTGGCTGCCGTCTGGCTGACGCATAACTTGCTGGATTCGCGTGAGGGCCGGGCGATACGCGCGCTCAAGGGTGGCGTGGTGATGGCCGAATCGATGGGCGTGGATACGGCTCGCTCCAAGGTGGTGATCTTTCTCATCGCGGCGCTGTTTGCCTGTATCTCGGGCTGGCTTTATGCTCACTTGCAGCGCTTCGTCAATCCGACGCCGTTCGGCTTGCATATCGGCATCGAGTACCTGTTCATGGCCGTGGTGGGCGGGGCGGCGCATGTCTGGGGGGCCTTGCTCGGCGCCGGCGTGATCACTGTGCTCAAACAGTGGCTGCAGGACTGGCTGCCGAAGTTGCTGGGCGCTTCGGGTAACTTCGAAATGATCGTCTTCGGCGTCATGATGATCTTCGTCCTGCAACGTGCGCGTGACGGCCTTTGGCCGATCCTGACGCGCCTGATTCCGCAGCGCCGGAAACAGCGCGAGGTGCCACAGGCCGAAGCATTGCCGAAAAAGTCGGTGCCACAGGCCGGTCAGGTGCTGCTCGAGGCGCGCAACGTCGTCAAGCGTTTTGGCGGTCTGGTCGCCAACAACAACATGAACCTCACCGTGAAGGCGGGCGAGATCATGGCACTGATCGGTCCCAATGGCGCTGGCAAGTCGACCATGTTCAACTGTGTGTCCGGGGTGGACTCGGCGACCGAGGGAGAGGTGCTGTTTTGCGGTCAGGTGGTGACCCAGCTCAACTCGCGGCAGATCGCCAGACTGGGAATGAGCCGCACCTTCCAGCATGTGCGGCTGTTGCCGACCATGAGCGTGCTGGAGAATGCCGCGATCGGCGGACATCTGCGCGGCAGCAAGGGCGTGCTGCCGGCGATGCTGCATCTGGAACGGGGCGAAGAAGCCAGGCTGCTGGCCGAGGCGGCGCGCCAGGTGGAGCGGGTCGGTCTCAAGGAGTCAATGTTCGAGCCCGCCGGCAGCCTGGCGCTGGGCCAGCAGCGCACGCTCGAGATTGCGCGTGCGCTGTGCGCCGACCCGTCGCTGCTATTGCTCGACGAACCGGCGGCTGGCTTGCGCTATCTGGAAAAGCAGGCTCTGGCCGAACTCTTGCGCAAACTGCGCGGTGAAGGCATGGGCATCCTGCTGGTGGAGCACGACATGGATTTTGTGATGGGCCTGGCCGACCGCGTGGTGGTGATGGAGTTCGGCGAGAAGATTGCCGAAGGCTTGCCCGATGAGGTACAGCGCGATCCGGCAGTGCTCGAAGCCTACCTCGGGGGGGTCGATTGATGAGCGAGGTGAGGACCATACTCGAGGTGGAAGATCTCTGCGTCGCCTACGGCAAGGTCGAGGCGCTACATCACGCCAGCATCAAGGTCGGCGAGGGGCAGATCGTCACTGTGATCGGACCCAATGGCGCCGGCAAGACCACCATGCTGTCCTCGATCATGGGGGTGCTGCCGCATACCCGTGGCTCGATCCGCCTGCTCGGGCAGGATCTCGGCGATGCCGAGGTCGAGGATATGGTGGCCCTGGGCGTCAACCTGGTGCCCGAATCGCGCGCCTTGTTCGGCGAAATGAGTGTCGAGGACAATCTCCTGCTGGGTGCCTTCATGCGGCACCGGATGGGTCATCGCGATCAGCTGCAGACCATGGAGGAAGTATTCCAGATATTTCCTCGCCTGAAGGAGCGGCGTGCGCAGTATGCGGGCACGCTGTCCGGCGGTGAGCGGCAGATGCTGGCCGTGGCGCGTGCGCTGATGGCGAAGCCGAAGCTGCTGATGCTGGACGAGCCCAGCCTTGGTCTGGCGCCTTTGATCGTGCGTGAAATCTTCAAGGTGATTGCCGATCTGAAGCGTACCGGGGTGTCGATCCTGCTGGTGGAACAGAATGCGCGGGCCGCCCTGCAAGTAGCGGACTACGCGTATGTGCTGGAGACAGGCGAAATTGCGCTGGAAGGACCGAGCGCCAAACTGATCGATGACCCGAAGGTGGTCGAGTCCTACCTGGGTCTGGGCGGCAAGCATTAGGATGTGTTTCACGTGAAACAAGGCAGGTTCGGTTTCACGTGAAACTGCGATGCGGACCCGGCGTCGGTCGCAAACAACGGGTCGTGCTGCTACCATCGGTGCCCGGCTTTGGCCGGGCTGCGTTTTTCAAACCAGAGGCGTATGATTGCGCCTCTTTTTGTTTGGTGCGCGCGGCGTGCAATTTCCGGCTTCCTTCGATGTGATCGTGATTGGCGGCGGCCATGCCGGCACCGAGGCGGCGCTGGCTGCGGCCCGTTCGGGCGCGCGAACCCTGCTGCTGACGCACAACATCGAGACGCTGGGCGCGATGTCCTGCAACCCATCGATTGGCGGCATCGGCAAGGGTCACCTGGTCAAGGAGGTCGATGCCCTGGGCGGCGCCATGGCTGTCGCCACCGACGAGGCCGGCATCCAGTTCCGTATCCTCAATGCCTCCAAGGGGCCGGCGGTACGCGCCACCCGGGCGCAGGCGGACCGCCAGCTGTACAAGCAGGCGATCCGCAGCCGCCTGGAAAACCAGCCCAATCTGACCCTGTTCCAGCAGGCGGCCGACGACCTGATCCTCAGCGGCGACCGGGTCAGCGGGGTGGTGACCCAGCTCGGCATCCGTTTCGAGGCACCTGCGGTGGTGCTGACCGCGGGTACTTTCCTCAATGGCCTGGTGCATGTCGGACTAACCAACTACCGGGCGGGGCGCTTTGGCGATCCGGCGGCGATCTCGCTGGCCGAGCGTCTCAAGGAAATCCAGCTACCCGTTGGCCGGCTGAAGACCGGGACGCCGCCACGGCTCGATGGGCGCAGCATCGATTTTTCGCTGCTGCAGGAGCAGCCCGGCGATGATCCGGTGCCGGTGTTTTCCTTCATCGGCGCGCGCAGCCAGCACCCGCGCCAGATGCCGTGCTGGATCACCCATACCAATAGTCGGACCCATGACATCATTCGCTCCGGGCTGGATCGGTCACCGATGTTTACCGGGGTCATCGCAGGCGTCGGCCCGCGCTATTGTCCGTCGATCGAGGACAAGATCCATCGCTTTTCGACCAAGGACAGCCACCAGATCTTTCTCGAGCCGGAAGGCCTGGATACCCACGAAATCTATCCGCAGGGGGTATCGACCAGCCTGCCCTTCGATATCCAGCTGGCCCTGGTGCGCTCCATCCGTGGCCTCGAGCATGCCCATATCACGCGTCCGGGCTATGCCATCGAATACGACTACTTCGATCCGCGCAATCTCAAGGACAGCCTGGAAACCAAGTCGATCGGCGGGCTGTTCTTTGCCGGTCAGATCAACGGTACGACCGGGTACGAGGAGGCGGCAGCGCAGGGCCTGCTCGCCGGAATCAACGCCGCGCGCCAGGCCAGGCAACTGCCGTCCTGGGCGCCGCGCCGCGACCAGGCCTACCTCGGCGTGCTGGTCGATGACCTGATCACGCGCGGCGTCTCCGAGCCCTACCGGATGTTTACCAGCCGCGCCGAATACCGCCTGTCGCTGCGCGAGGACAATGCCGATTTGCGCCTGACCGAGATTGGCCGCGAACTGGGCCTGGTGGATGACCGGCGCTGGGATGCCTTCAACCGCAAGCGCGATGCGATCGCCCGCGAAACGGAGCGCCTGAAATCCACCTGGGTGAATCCGCGCCAGTTGCCGGAGGCGGACGCGCTGCGGGTCCTCGGCCAGCCCATGGAGCGCGAGTACCGCCTGTTCGACCTGTTGCGCCGGCCCGACGTCGGCTACGCGAGCCTGCTCAGCCTGCCCGGGGCGGGGGAGGGTGCGGAGGGTGCCTTGCCGCCCGAGGTGATCGAGCAGGTGGAGATCCAGGCCAAGTACCAGGGCTATATCGAGCGGCAAAAGGACGAGGTCGAAAACAGCCTGGCCCATGAACTCCTGCCGCTGCCCGCCGACCTCGATTATGCGGCGGTGCCGGGCCTTTCCTTCGAGGTGCGGCAGCGCCTGGCGCAAAACCGGCCGCAGACTCTGGGTCAGGCGTCACGCCTGCAAGGCATCACTCCGGCGGCGATTTCCCTGTTGCTGGTACACCTCAAGCGGCGCAAGGCGGCATGACTCTGGCGCAGCAATTACGCGAGGGCCTCACGACCCTCGGACTTGAGTTGCCGGACGCAGTGCAGGCCAAACTTCTGGCCTATGTCGCACTGCTGAAAAAATGGAATGCGACCTACAACCTCACTGCGATTCGCGACGAGGCCGAAATGGTCACCCAGCACCTGCTCGACTCGCTGTCGGTGCTGCCGGCTTTGCAGGAGTCGGCGCTGGCAGGACGGCGCTGGGCCGATGTCGGCAGCGGTGCCGGCCTGCCGGGAATCCCGCTGGCCATCGTGCGACCGGATATGGAGATGGCGCTGGTCGAGACGGTCGAAAAGAAGTCCGCGTTCCAGCGCCAGGCGAAAATCCAGCTTGGTCTGGCGAATATCACGGTGGTCAATCAGCGTGTCGAAGACTTGGCGGCCGGCCAGTTCGATGCCGTGATATCCCGTGCCTTTGCCGACCTGGCGGAGTTTGTGCGCCTTGCCGGGCACCTGCTGACGCAGGGCGGTCGGCTCTACGCCATGAAGGGCCTGCTGCCCGAGGACGAAATGAGCCGCTTGCCGCCGGGTTGGGCGGTGGCCGACTGCACCCGGCTGAACGTTCCGAGTCTGGACGCACAGCGCCATCTGCTGGTTATTGAGAGAGTCTGACGATGCATATTTTTGCCATAGCCAACCAAAAGGGCGGGGTGGGCAAAACCACCACGGCCGTCAATCTGGCCGCGGCGCTGGCGGCCAACGGCCAGCGCACCCTGCTGGTGGATCTCGATCCGCAGGGCAATGCGACGATGGGTTGCGGGGTGGACAAACGCAGCCTCAAGTCCTCCGTCTATCAGGTATTGCTGCAGCTGGCGACCCTTGAAAATGCCCGGGTACAGTCGCCCTCCGGCAAGTTCGACGTACTGCCGGCGAATCGCGACCTGGCCGGGGCCGAAGTCGAGCTGGTCGATCTCGAACTGCGCGAGATGCGCCTCAAGGCGGCGCTGGCCGCGCATCAGGCGGATTATGATTTCGTCCTGATCGACTGCCCGCCTTCGCTGTCGATGCTGACCCTGAACGGCCTGTGCGCGGCGCACGGCGTGATCATACCGATGCAATGCGAGTATTACGCCCTCGAAGGCCTGTCGGACCTGGTGAACACCATCAAGAAGGTGCACGCCAATCTGAACCGCGAACTCAAGATCATCGGCCTGCTGCGGGTCATGTACGACCCGCGCAATACGCTGTCGACCCAGGTGTCGGCGCAGCTCGAGCAGCATTTCGGCGACAAGGTGTTCAAGACCCTGGTGCCCCGTAACGTGCGTCTGGCCGAGGCGCCCAGCTATGGCGTGCCCGGGGTGCTGTTCGACAAGGCGGCCAAGGGGGCGCAGGCCTACATGGCCTTTGCCGTCGAGATGATCGATCGTGTCAATTCCTGGAAGGAAACCGCGTGAACCCACCAAAACAAAAAGGCCTCGGACGGGGCCTGGACGCCCTGCTGGCGGCCAACAACACCCCGGAAACCCAGCGCCAGGAGATGCTCGGCGTCGGCGTGCTGCAGCCTGGCAAGTACCAGCCGCGCACGCGCATGGACCCGGGTTCGCTGGAAGAGCTGGCGGCTTCGATCAAGGCCCAGGGCCTGATCCAGCCGATTTCGGTGCGGCCGGTGGGCACTGGTCGCTATGAAATCATCGCCGGCGAACGGCGCTGGCGCGCGGCGCAGATCGCCGGACTCGCCGAGGTGCCGGTACTGATCCGCGACATCCCCGACGATGCAGCGCTGGCTATGTCGCTGATCGAAAACATCCAGCGTGAAGACCTCAATCCGCTCGAGGAAGCCGCCGGCATCCAGCGCCTGATCGACGAATTCCAGATGACCCATCAGCAGGCCGCCGACGCCGTCGGCCGCTCGCGTTCCGCGGCGTCGAACCTGCTGCGCCTGCTGCAACTGGCAAAGCCGGCACAGGACATGCTGATGGCCGGCGACATCGAAATGGGCCATGCCAGGGCGCTGTTACCGTTATCCAAGAGCGAGCAGGGGCGTATCGCGGCATGGGTGGTGGACAAGGGATTTTCGGTGCGCGAAACGGAGCGCATGGTGGCGCGCGAGCTGAATCCGCCCGTCAAGAAAGGCGCCGACAAGAAGCCTGATCGCGACCTGCTGCGGCTCGAAGAAGAACTCTCCGATCGACTTGGCGCCATGGTCAAGATCAGCGCCAATCGCAAGGGCGGCGGCAGTCTGACCATCCGCTTCGGCAGCCTGGACCAGCTCGATGGCTTGCTGGCCCGGCTTGACTAGGTTGCGTGCGCCTCTATCCATGCGCGGGACATCGTGGCGACAGTTGCAGCAAGTTCGACGAATTGTTGCAACTGGGCCGAAAAATGGCGCGCTGCAACATAAAATAATTGACAACCTATGATCAATGGCCTATATTCGCGGGCTTTTGGAAGCGGCCTGGTCTTATAGATGTTTAGGGCTGTCTTTCATCAAGTTGTTGCGACACTAATCGCTGCCGGGCTTGCATGGATCTGGGTCGGGCAGCACGGTGCGATCTCGGCTGGATTGGGTGGCGCGGCGATAGTAATTCCGAACCTGTTCTTCGCCTTTAGTCTATGGGCGGCAGCACGCAGCGGCAGGGCTTCGGTCGGCAGGTTTTTTGTAGGTGAGTTCATCAAGGTCGCGGCAACGCTGGCGTTGCTCGTGATCGTGGCGGGGGCGTATCGGGACTTGCACTGGCTGGCACTGCTGGCCGGCATGTTCGTTGCGCTGAAAGCGAATCTGTTTGCGATATTGATTAAGGCCTGAAGCCCATGGCAGCCGAGCACGCTCCAAACGCATCCGAATACATCGTTCACCACCTGACCCACCTGAACAGCCTGGGCCACAAGCAGGCGGCTCTGGTCGACTGGTCGGTATTCCACCTGGATTCACTGTTCTGGTCCATTTCGCTTGGATTGCTGGCGGTGCTGATCCTGGCGCGCGCCGCCGCCAAAGCCACCTCCGGCGTACCGGGCCGCTTCCAGGCCGCCGTCGAAATCCTGATTGAAATGGTCGAGTCACAATCCAAGTCGATTGTGCATGGTGACCGCAGCTTCATCGCCCCCCTCGCCCTGACCGTATTCGTCTGGATCTTCTTCATGAACGCGATGGACTTGCTGCCGGTCGATCTGCTGCCGAACATCTGGGCGTCGATTTACGGTGCCGCCGGCCATGATCCGAGCCACGCTTACATGCGCGTGGTGCCCACCGCCGACCTCAATGCCACGCTGGGCATGTCGCTGGGCGTGTTGCTGCTGTGCATTTACTACAGCATCAAGATCAAGGGCCTCGGCGGCTGGATCCACGAATTGTTTACCGCTCCCTTCGGCGCTCACCCGATTCTTTGGCCGATCAACTTTGCCATGCAGATGATCGAATTCGTCGCCAAGACCGTGTCGCACGGCATGCGACTGTTCGGCAACATGTATGCCGGCGAACTGATCTTCATGCTGATCGCCCTGATGGGCGCTGCCTGGGCCGGTACCGCCGGCAGCGGCCTGCTCTGGCTGGGCGGCGTTTTCGCCGGCACCATCTGGGCCATCTTTCACATCCTGATCATCACGCTGCAGGCTTTCATCTTCATGATGCTGACACTGGTTTATATCGGCCAGGCGCACGAAACGCATTAATTCTTCGCTTCAATATTCACCACCTCAAATCTGTTATCTAAAGGAGTTGTCATGGAACAAATGGTTGGTTTTGTTGCTCTTGCCGCCGGTCTCATCATCGGTCTCGGCGCTGCTGGCGCATGTATCGGCATCGGCATCATGGGTAGCCGTTTCCTCGAAGCTTCCGCGCGTCAGCCGGAGTTGATGAACACGCTGCAAACCAAGATGTTCCTTCTGGTTGGTCTGATCGACGCGGCGTTCATTATCGGTACCGGTATTGCCCTGTGGTACACGACTGCCAACCCGTTCCTTGCCAGCCTGCCCAAGTAATCGTCTCCCCTAACGCTTAAGGAGCGATTACCGTGAATCTGAACGCAACGCTGTTTGCCCAGCTGGTTGTGTTCCTCATTTTGGCGTGGTTCACGATGAAGTTCGTGTGGCCGCCCATCATGAAGGCACTCGATGAGCGTGCGGGCAAGATCGCCGACGGGCTTGCGGCCGCGGACAAGGCCAAAGCCGATCTGGCGCATGCCGAAAAGAAGGCCTCCGACGAACTGCGCAAGGCACGCGAATCGGCTGCCGAGTTTCGCAGCGGCGCCGAGAAGCAGGTGGCCCAGTTGATCGAAGACGCCCGCGCCGAAGGTGCGCGCATCGTCAATGCGGCCCGCGAGGCTGCCGAAGCCGAGGCGGGTGCTGCTTCGCAGCGTGCCAGGGAGGCGTTGCGCGAGCAAGTTGCCGCGCTGGCCGTTGCCGGTGCCGAGCGGATCCTGCGCAAGGAGATCAACGCCCAGGCCCATGCCGAGCTGCTGACGCAACTCAAGTCGGAGCTCTAAGCTGCCATGGCCGAAAACGTCACCCTTGCGCGTCCCTATGCTGAGGCCGCCTATCAGCTGGCCAGGAGCGGAAATGCGCTGGCGGCCTGGTCCGATGTGCTGTCGCGGCTTTCCGCTGTTGCGGTCCGTCCGGAAATGGAAGAATGCATCGGCAATCCGCGCCTGAGCCCTGTCCAGCTGGCGCAGCTCTGCCTCGATGTGGTCGCCGGCGATACCAAAGCGGACGCCAAGTCCGGCTTGTCGGCCGACCAGCAGAACTTCATCCGCGTGCTGGCCGAAAACGACCGCCTCATCGTCCTGCCCGAGATCGCCGAGCTGTTCAACGAGCTCAAGCATGGTCACGAGGGCGTCAAGGATGCCGAGATTACCTCGGCCTTCGCCCTCGACGACGCAACGCTGAAAACACTCGTGGCTGATCTCGAACGCAAGTTCGATTGCAAGATCCAGGCGACCGTCAAGGTCGATGCCGAACTCATCGGTGGCGTGCGCATAGCCGTCGGCGATGAAGTGATTGACGCCTCGGTCCGCGGCAAGCTTGCTGCCATGGCCACTGCGCTAAAGAACTAGGAGCAATTCGATGAACCTCAATCCATCCGAAATCAGTGACCTGATCAAGAGCCGGATCCAGAACATGCAACTGGCTGCCACCGCCCGTAACGAGGGCACGGTGGTTTCCGTTACCGACGGCATTTGCCGCATTCACGGTCTGACCGACGTGATGCAGGGCGAAATGCTGGAGTTCCCCGGCAACACCTTCGGCCTTGCCCTGAACCTCGAGCGTGACTCTGTCGGCGCCGTGGTCCTCGGTGACTACGAACACATTTCTGAAGGCGACACCGTCAAATGTACCGGCCGAATTCTCGAAGTGCCGGTCGGCCCCGAGCTGCTTGGCCGCGTGGTCAACGCCCTGGGCGAGCCGATTGACGGCAAGGGCCCGATCAACGCCAAGATGACGGACAAGATCGAAAAGGTCGCCCCGGGCGTGATCTGGCGCAAGTCGGTGTCGCAGCCGGTGCAGACCGGCCTCAAGGCGATCGACTCGATGGTTCCGGTCGGTCGTGGTCAGCGCGAGCTGATCATCGGCGACCGCCAGACCGGCAAGACCGCTGTCGCGGTTGATGCCATCATCAACCAGAAGGGGCAGAACATGTTCTGCATCTACGTCGCGATCGGCCAGAAGGCTTCGACCGTCGCCAACGTAGTGCGCAAGCTGCAGGAACATGGCGCGATGGAATACACCATCGTCGTCGCCGCCACCGCTTCCGACTCCGCCGCGACCCAGTTCATCGCGCCCTATACCGGCTGCTCGATGGGTGAGTACTTCCGCGACCGCGGCATGGATGCCCTGATCATTTATGACGACCTGACCAAGCAGGCCTGGGCTTATCGCCAGATCTCGCTGCTGCTGCGTCGTCCGCCCGGCCGCGAAGCCTATCCCGGCGACGTGTTCTATCTGCACTCGCGTCTGCTCGAGCGTGCCGCGCGCGTCTCCGAAGCCTGGGTGGAAAAGCTGACCAATGGCGAAGTCAAGGGCAAGACCGGTTCGCTGACCGCGCTGCCGATCATCGAAACCCAGGCCGGCGACGTTTCCGCCTTCGTGCCGACCAACGTGATTTCGATTACCGACGGCCAGATCTTCCTCGAAACCGACTTGTTCAACGCCGGCATCCGTCCCGCCATGAACGCCGGCGTCTCGGTGTCGCGCGTCGGTGGCGCTGCCCAGACCAAGATCATCAAGAAGCTCGGCGGCGGCGTGCGCTTGGCGCTGGCCCAGTACCGCGAACTCGCGGCCTTCGCCCAGTTCGCTTCCGACCTTGACGAAGCCACCCGCAAGCAGCTCGAGCGCGGTCGTCGCGTGACGGAACTGATGAAGCAGCTGCAGTACGCGCCGCTGTCGGTGGCCGAAATGGGCGTCACGCTGTATGCGTCGAACGAAGGCTTCATGGACGACATCGATGTCACGCGCATCCTTCCGTTCGAAACGGAACTGCATCAGTACATGCACCACAAGCATGCAGACCTGATGAACAAGATCGAGACCACCAAGGATCTGGACAAGGACGCCGAGGGCCAGCTCAAGGCCGCCGTGACCGAGTTCAAGAAGTCCTGGTCCTGATCGCGCAGCGCTGACGGGGAGCGATCATGGCAGGCAGCAAAGAGATCCGCACCAAGATCAAGAGCGTCCAGAACACGCGCAAGATCACCAAGGCCATGGAGATGGTGGCTGCATCCAAAATGCGCAAGGCGCAGGAACGGATGCGTGCCGCTCGTCCATATAGCGAAAAGATCCGTCGCCTGGCGGCCAATCTTTCGCAGGCCAACGTGACCGAGTATCGCCATGCCTTCCTCGGCCGCACCAAGGCCGCGGTGGTCAAGCGTGTCGGCCTGATCGTGGTGACGACGGACAAGGGCCTCTGCGGCGGCCTCAATACCAACATCCTGCGTCAGGCGCTGAACAACATGCGCCAGTGGGAAGCCGACGGCGCAACGGAAATTCGCGTCACCTGCATCGGCAACAAGGGTCTGGGCTTCATGCAGCGCATGGGCGCCAATGTGATCTCCCAGGTGACGCATCTGGGCGATACCCCGCATATGGAAAAGCTGATCGGACCGATGAAGGTCATGATCGACGCGTTCCAGGCCGGCGAGCTGGATGCCGTGCATATCGCCTATACCCGCTTCGTCAATACCATGAAGCAGGAACCGGTGATCGAGCCGCTGTTGCCGCTGTCGGGCGAACGCATGGGTACGCCGGATCGCAGCTGGGACTACCTCTACGAGCCCGACGCGCAGACCGTGATCGACGAGCTGCTGGTGCGCTATGTCGAAGCGCTGATCTACCAGGGCGTGGCCGAGAACATGGCTTCCGAGCAGTCGGCGCGCATGGTGGCGATGAAGGCGGCGACCGACAACGCCGGCAGCGTGATCAAGGAACTGCAACTGGTGTACAACAAGGCGCGCCAGGCGGCCATCACCAAGGAAATTTCGGAAATTGTCGGTGGCGCTGCTGCCATCGCGGGCTAAGCATTTAATTTAAGGAAACAACCATGAGCAACGGAAGCATCGTTCAGTGTATTGGCGCCGTGGTGGACATCAAGTTCCCCCGTGAAGCCATGCCCAAGGTATATGAAGCCCTGACTCTCGACGAGGCCGATTCCGGCAACGCCGAATCCGGCCTGACCTTTGAAGTACAGCAACAGCTCGGCGACGGCATCGTGCGCACCATCGCGCTCGGTTCCTCCGACGGCCTGCGCCGCGGCATGTCGGTCAAGCCGACGGGCGCCGCGATTTCGGTGCCGGTCGGTTCCGGCACCCTGGGCCGCATCATGGACGTGCTGGGTCGCCCGATCGACGAAGCCGGCCCGGTCCCCTACGACGAACTGCGCCCGATTCACGCCAAGGCGCCGAAGTTCGACGAACTCTCGCCTTCGACGGAACTGTTGCCCACCGGCATCAAGGTTATCGACCTCATGTGTCCCTTCGCCAAGGGCGGCAAGGTCGGCCTGTTCGGCGGCGCCGGCGTCGGCAAGACCGTGAACATGATGGAACTGATCAACAACATCGCCAAGTCCTACGGCGGCTACTCGGTGTTCGCCGGCGTCGGCGAGCGCACCCGCGAGGGCAACGACTTCTACCACGAGATGGAAGAGTCGAAGGTTCTCGACAAGGTCGCGATGGTGTTCGGCCAGATGAACGAGCCTCCCGGCAATCGTCTGCGCGTCGCGCTGACCGGCCTCACCATGGCCGAGAAGTTCCGCGACGAAGGCAAGGACATCCTGCTCTTCATCGACAACATTTACCGCTACACGCTGGCCGGTACCGAAGTCTCGGCGCTGCTCGGCCGCATGCCGTCGGCCGTGGGCTACCAGCCGACGTTGGCCGACGAAATGGGCCGCCTGCAGGAGCGCATCACCTCGACCAAGGTCGGTTCGATCACTTCGATCCAGGCCGTGTATGTGCCTGCCGATGACTTGACCGACCCGTCGCCGGCGACGACCTTCCTCCACCTCGACGCCACCGTCGTGCTGTCGCGTGACATCGCCTCGCTGGGTATCTACCCGGCCGTCGATCCGCTCGATTCCACCTCGCGCCAGCTCGATCCGCTGGTGGTCGGCGAAGAGCACTACAGCGTCGCCCGCCGCGTGCAGTCGAACCTGCAGCGCTACAAGGAACTGCGCGACATCATCGCGATTCTGGGCATGGACGAACTGGCTCCCGAAGACAAGCTGGCCGTGACCCGCGCGCGCAAAATTCAGCGCTTCCTGTCGCAGCCCTTCAACGTCGCCGAAGTGTTCACCGGCACGCCGGGCAAGATCGTGCCGCTGGCCGACACCATCAAGGGTTTCAAGATGATCGTCGACGGCGAGTGCGACACGATTCCCGAGCAGGCCTTCTACATGGTCGGCGCGATCGAGGAGGTGTTCGAAAAGGCCAAGACTCTCCAATAAGCGGATGACGAGTCGGCGGTGGGCGAATCCCGCCCGCTGCACGATTCGCCACTCTCGATTACAGATTGAGGTAAATTATGGCCATGACTATTCATGTGGACGTCGTTAGCGCCGAGGAAATGATTTTCTCCGGCCTGGCGGAGTTCGTCGTCCTCCCGGGCGAAGCTGGCGAGCTGGGCATTCTGCCCGGCCATATGCCGCTGATGACCCGCATCAAGCCCGGTGCAGTCCGGGTACAGTTGCCCGACGGCAAGGAAGAGCTGATTTTCGTTGCCGGCGGATTGCTCGAAGTGCAGCCGGGTCTGGTGACCGTGTTGGCCGATACCGCGATCCGCGGCGCGGATCTCGATCAGGCCAAGGCGTTGGACGCCAAGAAGCTGGCCGAGGAAGCCATGGTCAATCGCGGTTCCGCAATTGATTACGCGCGCGCCCAGGCCGAACTGGCCGAAGCGATCGCACAGCTCGCGGCGATCGATCGTCTGCGCAAGCAGCGACACTGAGCCGGCAAGTCGGCAAAATAAAAAGGGCAGCTTCGGCTGCCCTTTCTGTTTATGCCCGGGCGCTTCGCCGCAAACGCCATCCCGTGATCGGAGTTTCCTGAACAAGAGTCGGCGCCGGCGGTACGGCTGTCCGTAGCGTGGCGTGTCCCGGTTGCAAATGCTATAGGTTTAAATTAGACTGTACGGTCCAGTCTAGTCAAGAATACCATGGAACTTCTGCTCGAACCCGAACTCCACGACTGTCGCGCACGCCTGATCCAGGCCGCGTCGGAAGTCTTTGTCGAAGAAGGTTACCGTGCCAGCGTGGAGCGCGTGGCCGCACGCGCCGGTGTCGCCCGGCAAACGCTCTACAACCATTTCCCGTGCAAGGCGGATCTTTTCGGCGAGGTCGTCAGGCAGGCCACCGCCGCGCTGCTGATCACGCTGGATGCCAACCAGCAAACCCTGCGTGAGCGCTTGCTCCGCTTCGGTGCCTTGTACCGGGAGAAGCTCCTGAGTGCCGAGGGTCTAGGATTCTTTCGTACCCTGGCCGCCGAAACCATGCGCTTCCCGGAACTTGCAGCAAGTTTCTACCGTAGCGGGCCAGCCCAGACCGCCGCGCGCCTGTCAGCCGTGCTGAAGGAAGCCATGGCGAAGGGCGAACTGCGTTCCGCGTCGCCCGAGTTTGCCGCTAACCTCTTGCTGTCGATGCTGGTCGGCGCCGACCGCAGCCATTATTTGTTTTCCGGCGATCCGCCACCCGAACCCGATCCTGAGCATGTCCGTCAGATCATCGATTGCTACCTGCGGGCCCTTGCCCCGCTTGTCGCAGAAGCGCCAGATTCCTCTTCCTCCACCCCCGTCTCCCAACGGAGCATTCCATGAGAATAATTTTTTCCTTGTTGTCGCTTGCACTCCTGGCCGCTTGTGGCGATGGTGGAAAAAAGGGTCCGCCGGGAGCTGCCCCCGGCGCCGGCATGCCGCCGCCCGAGGTGGACGTGATGACTGTCGCCGTGACCAGCGCAACCATCACCCAGGATTTGCCCGGCCGACTGCAGGCGGTGCGTTCCGCGCAAGTGAGGGCTCGCGTCGAGGGCGTGGTCGAGAAGCGCCTGTTCACCGAAGGCACCGATGTCGCCGCCGGCACGCCGCTGTTCCGCATCGATGCCCGCACTTACCAGGCCCAGGCCGCGTCCGCCGCCGCGGACCTTGCGGCAGCCCAGGCGGTGTTCGCCCGTTACCGGCCGCTGCTCGAGATCAAGGCGGTCAGCCAGCAGGAATTCGATGCTGCCGAGGCACGCGTCAAGCAGGCCGAAGCGGCCTCGGCGAAAGCCAGGCTGGATCTCGAAAACGCCGTACCGCCAGCGCCGATTTCCGGGCGCATCGGCCGCGCGCTGGTCACCGAAGGTGCGCTGGTGGGCAAAGGCGAGGCGACGCATCTGGCCACCATCGAGCAGCTCGATCCGATCCGGGTCGAGTTTTCCCAGTCCTACTCGGACCTGTTGCGCCTGCAGCAGGCGGTCAGGAGCGGCAAGCAGAAGAAAGCCGATGCGGCGAAAGTCGAACTGGTGCTCGAAGACGGTTCGCTCTACCCGGAAAAAGGCCGCCTCCAGTTTACCGACCTCGCGGTCGATCCCAACAGCGGCGCGGTCTTGTTGCGCGCCGAATTCCCCAATCCGCGCCGCGATCTGTTGCCCGGCACCTTCGTCCGCATCCGCTTCCCGCAGGCGCAATTCGATGCCGCGATTCGCGTGCCGCAACGGGCGGTGCAGGGTGGTGCCCAGGGCCAGTTCGTGATGACGGTCGACGCCGAAGGCAAGGTTGCGCCACGCCCGATCAAGACCAGCACCATGTCCGGCAGCGACTTCATCGTCGACTCGGGGCTGAAAGGCGGCGAGCAGGTGATCGTCAATGGTCTGCAGAAGGCGCGACCGGGTGCCGTGGTAAAGCCGCTGCCCTGGACGCCGGGTGCGCCGGTGATGGCCGCGCCGCCAGCCACCGGTGTCAAGCCCAGTGAAGAAAAGAAGTAAGCCATGATCCCAAAATTCTTCATCGACCGGCCGATCTTCGCCTGGGTCATCGCCATCATCATCGTCCTTGGCGGCATGCTCGCCCTGCGCCAGCTGCCGGTGGCGAGCTACCCCGCCGTGGCGCCGCCGGCGCTGGCGATCACGGTCAACTACCCCGGCGCCTCGGCCAAGGTGGTCGAGGAAACCGCGGTGGCGCTGATCGAACAGGAGCTCAACGGCATCGAGAACCTGCTCTACATGGATTCGGCCTCCGAGCAGAACCTCGGCACCATCACATTGACCTTCCAGGCCGGCACCAATCTCGACCTGGCTTCGGTGGAGACGCAGAACCGCATCAAGCGTGCCGAGCCACGCCTGCCGGAAGAAGCGCGGCGCCTGGGCATCACCGTGGTCAAGTCGGCACGCAACTACCTGATGTTCATTTCCCTGTTCTCGCCGGACAAGTCGCTGGACAACGTCGCGCTCGGCAGCTACGCCGCGGCCAACGTGCTGGAGAGCATCCGCCGCACGCCGGGCGTGGGCGAGGCGATCCTGTTCGGCACCGAGTATTCGATGCGTCTGTGGCTGAAGCCGGAGCGCCTGACCGCATTCGGCCTGACCCCTGCCGACGTGGCGAAGGCGGTGCGCGCGCAGAACGCCCAGATCGCCACCGGTGAGCTCGGCCAGGTACCGGCCGCACCCGGCCAGGAATATGCCGCCACCATCATCACCCAGGGTCGCCTGGCGACTCCGGAAGAATTCGGCAACGTCATCATTCGCAGCGACGGGCGTGGCGCCACGGTACGGGTCAAGGATGTCGCCCGCGTCGAGCTCGGCGCGCAGGACTATTCCATCGCCGCCCGCGTCGACGGCCAGCCCACCGCGGCGATTGCCGTGCGCATGGCACCGGGCGCCAATGCGCTGGATACGGCCAAGGCGGTGAATGCCAGGATGACCGAGCTGGCGAAATATTTCCCGCCCAGCATCTCCTGGATGGTGCCCTACGACACCTCGACCTTCGTCGACATCTCAATCCGCGAAGTGGTCAAGACCCTGATCGAGGCCATGATCCTGGTGGTGCTGGTGATGTACCTGTTCCTCGAAAACGTCCGCGCCACCTTCATTCCGGCCGTGGTGGTGCCGGTCTCGCTGTTCGGCGCCCTGATCGGCCTCTACCTGCTCGGCTATTCGATCAACGTGCTGACCCTGTTCGCCATGGTGCTGGCCATCGCCATCGTGGTAGACGATGCCATTGTCGTGATCGAGAACGTCGAGCGCATCATGAACGAGGAAGGCCTCAGTCCACGCGACGCAACGCGCAAGGCCATGGGCCAGATCATCAACGCCATCATCGCGATTACCGTGGTGCTGACGGCGGTGTTCGTGCCTTTGCTGTTCTTCGGCGGCGCGGTCGGGGCGATCTACCGCCAGTTCGCCGTGACGCTGATCCTGACCATGGGCTTCTCGGCCTTCATGGCGCTGACATTGACGCCGGCGCTGTGCGCGACCTTGCTCAAGCATGAACAGGGCAAGGACGACATGATGCCCTCGACTGGCTTCTTCGGCTGGTGGAACCGCTTCTTCGCCGCCACCGTGAATCGCTACATCGGTGCGACGCGGCGCATGCTGGGCAAGCCGGGACGCTGGCTGATCGTTTATGCCACGATCCTGGCCGCCACCGGCTGGTTCTTCACCAAGCTGCCCGGCAGCTTCCTGCCCAGCGAAGACCAGGGCTACTTCCTCAGCATCGTCCAGCTGCCCTCGGGTGCGACACGCGAGCGCGCCCTCGAAGTGCTCGGCGCCGTCGAGCAGCACTACATGGCGCAGAAGGAAGTCGCCCACGTCATCGGCGTCGCCGGCTTCTCCTTCTTCGGCCGCGGCCAGAACGCCGCGATTACCTTCGTCCGGCTCAAGAGCTGGGACGAGCGGCCGGGCAAGGACAACAGCGCCGACTCGGTGGTGCAGCGCGCCAACATGGCCTTCTTCCGCATCAAGCAGGCCATGATTTTCGCCATCAACGTGCCGCCGATTCCCGAACTGGCGGCGGTCGGCGGCTTCGACTTCCGCCTGCAGGATCGCGGCGGCCTGGGTCGCGACAAACTGCTCGAAGCACGCAACATGGCGCTCGGCCTGGCGGGGCAGAACCCGGCGCTGGCCGGGGTGCGTCCGGAAGGCCAGGAAGCCGGGCCGCAGGTTTTCCTCAGCGTGGACCGGGTCAAGGCCCGCGCGCTGGGCATCGACCTCGGCGAGCTCAACGACACGCTGCAAGCCACCCTGGGCACCGCCTACATCAACGACTTCGTGCGCGAAGGGCGGATCCTGCGTGTGCAGATGCAGGCCGAAGCCGACACCCGGCGCACGCCCGAGGACCTGCTGCGGCTGCCGATCAAAAACGCGCGCGGCGACATGATTCCGCTGGCCGAGATCGCCACGGCCCAGTGGATCGTCGGCAGTCCCAAGCTCGACCGCTACAACGGTCTGCCCTCGATGAAGATCGCCGGCAATGCGGCGCCCGGTCGTTCGACCGGCGAGGCCCTGCTGGCCATGGAGGAGGTCGCCGCCAAGCTGCCCGCCGGGGTCGGCTTCGAATGGTCGGGCAGTTCCTTCGAGGAACGGCTGTCGGGCACGCAGGCGCCTTTCCTGTTCGCCGTCTCGCTGGTCGTGGTATTCCTCTGCCTCGCCGCGCTGTACGAAAGCTGGTCGATCCCGTTCGCGGTCATGCTGGTGGTGCCGCTCGGCATCTTCGGCGCGGTGCTGGCGGTCAGCCTGCGCGGCCTGCCCAACGACGTGTATTTCAAGGTCGGCCTGATCGCCATCATCGGCCTTTCGGCGAAGAACGCGATCCTGATCATCGAGTTCGCGCGCGAGCTGCAGGAACAGGGCAAGGACTTGATCGAAGCCACGCTCGAAGCCTGTCGCTTGCGTTTCCGGCCGATCCTGATGACCTCGATCGCCTTCATGTTCGGCGTGCTGCCGCTGGCCGTGTCCACTGGCGCCGGCGCCAACAGCCGGATCGCCATCGGCACCGGCGTGATCGGCGGCATGTTCACGGCGACCGCGCTGGCGGTGTTCCTGGTCCCGGTATTTTTCGTCGTGGTGCGGCGCTTCTTCCCCGGCCATGCCCGTCACCACGAGGAGAAGCATGATGCGTAAATTTCTCCCTCTCGCCGTCGCACTCGCCGTTGCCGGCTGCTCATTCACGCCGGATTACCAGCGTCCCGCGGCGCCGGTGCCGACCGATTGGCCCATGAAAGTTCCCGAAGGGACGCACCGCGCTGGCGCCGGCGATACGGCGAAAGACGTGGCACTTCTCGCCGATTGGCGCGCCTTCTTCCCCGATCCGCGCCTGCAGACCCTGATCGCGGCCGCGCTGGAGCACAACCGCGACCTGCGCATCGCCGTCGGCCGCGTCGATGAGGCGCGCGCGCTGGCCGGCATTGCCCGTGCCGACCGCCTGCCGACCGTCGATCTGGCGGCCCAGCGCGCCGCCTCGTTGACGCCGGCCGATTTGTCCGGCACCGGCCGCCAGCAGAACAGCCAGCGTTACGACATCAATCTGGCCGTGGTCGCCTTCGAACTGGATTTCTGGGGCCGCGTGAAAAGCCTCGACGATGCCGGGCGCGCCAATTTCCTGGCCAGCGATTACGCGCGCCAGGCCTTTCGCCTGTCGCTGATCGCCGACGTGGCCAACGCCTGGTTCAGCCTGCTGGAACTCGGCGAGCGCCGCGAGCTGGCCATGGCCACGCTGAAGAGCCGGGACGAAACGCGCACCCTGGTCGGCCGTCGCCGCGATGTCGGCCTCGCCGGCGACCTCGACTACCTGCAGGCTGACGGCGCCTATCAGAGTGCGCGGGCCGAAGTCGCCAGCCTCGCACGCAGTCAGGCCGCCGCGGAAAACGCCTTGCGTCTGCTGGTCGGCGCGGCCTCGTTCGCCGCTGAAGGCGGCAAACTGGCGCAACCGGGCCTGGTCGCCGAGGTCGCGGCGGGCTTGCCAAGTGAGGTTCTGCTCGGCCGTCCGGATGTCATGGCCGCCGAACAGAAGCTGATCGCCGCCAACGCCAACATCGGCGCGGCGCGCGCCGCATTCCTGCCGAAGATCGTGCTGACTGCCGCACTTGGCACCGCCAGTCACGGTCTCTCCGGTCTGTTTGGAGCCGGCAGCGGCGCCTGGAACTTCGTTCCGGCGCTGCGCCTGCCGCTGTTCGACAGCGGCCGCAGCAGCGACAACGTGGACCTGGCGACGGCGCGCAAGACCATCGCCGTGGCCGAGTACGAAAAGACCATCCAGCAGGCCTTCCGCGAAATCGCCGACCTGCTGGCCGCCCGTGCCCAGCTCGGCGAACAGTTGCAGGCGCAGGAGGCCGGTGTCGCCGCCCAGAACCAGCGCCTCAAGATTGTCGACGCGCGTTACCGGGCCGGCGTCTCCAGCCATCTCGAACTGCTCGACGCCCAGCGCGAACACTTTGCTGCGCAACAGTCGGCGCTGGCGGTACGCCGCCAGCTGCTGTCGACTGCGGCAAGCCTATACAAGGCCCTCGCGCTGTACTGACCCTGGGCCTGGCGACGCAGGTTTACAGCGCGCGCTTGACCGTCAGCGCGCCGCGAATCTGGCCTTCGCTGTAGCCAACGGCCTTGTCGGCGGGATAAAGCTCGGTCAGCCTGGCCTTGACCTCGCCGGTGATCTTGTCGGGGCCGCCGTGGCAGTTGAGGCAGAGGCCTTGCGTAGGCAGTGCCTTCATGTAGCGCAAGGTACGCTTGTCGCCCTCGCTGATGATCTCGGCCTTTTCCATCATGGCCGGGTTTTCACCGGCGGCGCGGCGGCGGTCGAAGTCTTCCAGCACGGCACGCTCCCAGTCATCGGGCGTCGCCTTGGGATTGCGGTTCTTCAGGCTGACGCGGCGAATCGCCCAGCCAGTGCTTTGCGAGGCCGCCGCGGCCATCTTCGGCGCCTTTTCGCTGCAGGCAGCAATCGCACCCTGGTAGCTGCCCTTGTCGATTTCTTCCTGCACCATTTGCAGCAGCTTGGGCGGAATGCCAAGTGCGGTTTTCTTCGTTTCGGCAATCAGGGCTGCATCATCGGCCCAGGTCGAAAGGGCGGTCATGGCCAGCGTTGCGGCGAGCAGTTTCTTCATGGATTTCCTCCGAGGATTATTTGCTATCAATAATCTGGAGATTGTCAGCCAGCATGCACCGCGGCGCCAATAAAAGATTTCGAGCCGACGATCAGTCCGGCTTTAGCCCAGTCGCTGCAGCCTCTTTTCGAGCCGGGCCGTGTCGTCGCGCAGCCGGTCGATATCGCGGGCAAACGCCGCGATATCCGCCTGGCGTGCAATCAGCGGCTGCTCTTCGGTAAAGTATTCGGCCAGGTTGGCGGCGAAGTTCTGCGCCGCCTGCTGCTGCCAGGCGGCGAATTCCCGGGTTCCGGCCACGATGCGATGCGCCGCGATGTCGCCGACCAGATTCGAAAGATCCTCCTCGGCATCCCAGCGCAGGTTGCGAATCACGAAACCCAGCGCCTGGGCGAATTCGGCGGAGCCCTCGATGCGCGCCGCGCGCATCACGGCATCCTTGCCCTGCAGCGCCAGCAGCGGCGTCGCCGCCGGCAGCGCAATGCTGACTTCGAGCTCGGCATCGGCTGCCGGGACGGTGATGAAGCCGTCGGCCGCGATCAAAAAAGCCGCCTCGAAAGGCGGCAGTTTGATCTGCGCGGCATGCCCGGCGAAGGGCATGAGCTTTTCGCGAGCCCAGGACGCCTGCCCGAGCAGGTGATTGATCGCTGCTTGCAGCGGCGCGGGCAGGGCTTGCATGACGCTTACTGAACCTGCTGGATGCCGGCGATGTTCCAGCCGCGGCTGCCATCGGTCGGCTTGACCAGATGCCAGATCTCGGCGAAGGCGGCCGGCGCCGCGTCGTCTTCGCGCAACTGGCCGGAGAAATGCACGCTGGCGATGTGGCGGCTGTCTTCGCTGACGACTTCGAGCAGCTCGGCGTTCAGCTGCATGACGTCGGTTTCCTGGGCCTTGCCGTTGCGTTCCTGATACTGCATCTTGATTTCGGCGAACATCTCGGGCGACGTGAATTCGCGAATGTCGTCCATGTCGCCGCGGTCGTTGGCGGCCTGCAGGCGCACGAAGTTGAGCTTGGCCTGGCGCAGGAAACCATCGACGTCGAAATCGGCGGGAATGTTGCCGGCCGTGGCATTGGCCGCCGTAGCACCAGCGCCAGCGCTCTGCGCCCCTCCGGGGGCTGTCGTGGCTTCGAACTGTGCCGGTGTGAAGTTCGCCGGGGCGGTTCTGCCCGGAGCGGCGCCGGCATACTGCATGCCGGACTGGGGCGTGCGCTTGCTCAACAGCCAGCGCACGACGAAGACCGCAGCCATGACCAGCAGAGCGAGCATCAGCATGCTGGCGAATCCTTCACCCAGACCGAAATGCGAGAGCAGAGCGGCGATGCCGAGACCGGCGGCGAGGCCGGCCAAAGGCCCGAGGAAGCGGCTCATGCCGGCAGGCTTGGCAGCAGCAGGCGCGGCGGCGGCGGCAGGTGCGGCGGCCGGCTTGCCCGCTGTGGTCGGTGCAGGCGCCGGCGTGGCCTGACGCTGCATGCCGAAGGACTTGCTGCCGCCCAGGCGCCTGGCTTCGGCGTCGGGAACCATCATGCCCAGACCCACCACCGCCGCAAAGGCGGCAATCACTAGTCGTTTCATTGTTTCTGTCTCCTCTTTAGAACTTGTAACCCCGATGCAGCGCGACGACGCCGGCTGTCAGGTTGAATACTTCGACACGTTCCAGGCCCGCTTGTTCCATCATCAGCTTGAGCGCGGCCTGGTCCGGATGCATGCGGATCGATTCGGCGAGATAGCGGTAGGACTCGGCATCGCCGGCGATTTTCTGTCCCAGCCAGGGCAGCAGCCTGAACGAGTAGGCATCGTAGACCTTTTCCAGGGGTTTCCACACTTTCGAGAATTCGAGCACCAGCAGGCGGCCGCCGGGACGCAGCACGCGGCGCATTTCGGCCAGCGCGCGGTCCTTGTGCGTCATGTTGCGCAGGCCGAAGGCTACCGTGACGATGTCGAAATGATTGTCCGGAAAGGGCAGCTTTTCCGCATCGCACTGTGCCACCGGCGCCAGCACGCCTTCGTCGAGCAGGCGGTCGCGGCCGACGCCGAGCATGGCATTGTTGATGTCGGTGAGCCAGACCTGGCCAGTGGCCCCGACCTTGCGGGCGAAGGCCGACGACAGGTCGGCCGTGCCGCCGGCGACATCGAGCACGCGCTCGCCGGGGCGCGGCGCGGCGATATCGATGGTGAATTTCTTCCACAGGCGATGCAGTCCGGCCGACATGAGGTCGTTCATCACGTCGTATTTCTGCGCGACGGACGAAAAGACGCCGGCGACGCGCTGCGCCTTTTCTTTTTCGTCGACGGTCTCGAAACCGAAATGGGTCTGTGGCATTGCCGGAACCGGCCTCTCAGTGGCTGCCGCAACCGCCCGACTTCGGCGGCAGCGTGGTCGAGTCTATATCGCGGCTGGCACCGGCCTTTTCAAGTCGCTCCAGGTATTCGGCCCACAGCGACTCATGATTGACGGCAAGGTGGTAGAGCCAGTCCCACGAGTAGATGCCGGTGTTGTGGCCATCGGAAAAGGTCGGCTGCACGGCATAGTTGCCGACCGGCTCGAGGGCGGTGATCTCGACGTTGCGCTTGCCGGTTTGCAGCGTCTCCTGCCCGGGGCCATGTCCGCGTACCTCGGCGGACGGACTGCAGACGCGCAGGAACTCGGCGGGCAGTTGATAGCGGCCGCCGTCTTCGTAGCTCAGTTCCAGCGTGCGCGATTTTTTGTGCAGCGTGATGTCGCTGGGGATCGGGGTCTTGGTGTCGAGACCGGACATGATGGCAACTCCTTTTCTGGGCCGGCTATGATAGCGCACACCGCCGGTCGAATCGATGTCACGGAACCGTCATCAAGCCGCAATAGACTGGCGTTTGTCCCCTTATCTGGTAAGGCCATGTCCGCAACGATACTGGTGGTTGAAGACGAACCGGCGATCCAGTCCCTGATCGAAGTCAATCTGCGCCGGGCCGGGCACGTCGTGCAACTCGCCGCCGATGCCGAAACCGCGCGTCGGCTGGTGCAGGAGGCATTGCCCGATCTGGTGCTGCTTGACTGGATGCTGCCGGGAATGAGCGGCATCGATTTCGCGCGCCTGCTGCGCAGCGAAGCGCGCACCCGCAGCCTGCCGATCATCATGCTCACCGCCCGTGCCGAGGAGCGCGACAAGATCGACGGCCTCGAAATCGGCGCCGACGACTACGTGACCAAGCCCTTCAGCCCGCGCGAACTGGTGGCCCGCATCAAGGCCGTGCTGCGCCGCCATGCGCCGCAGGCGACCGAGGATGCGGTCGAACTCGGCGGCCTGCGCCTCGACCCCGGCACTCACCGCGTCACGGCCGGGAGCACCGAGGTGAATCTGGGGCCCACCGAATTCCGTCTGCTGCATTTTCTGATGACCCATCCGGAGCGCGTGCATGGCCGCTCGCAGCTGCTCGACCAGGTCTGGGGCGACCACGTATTCGTCGAGGAACGCACCGTCGATGTGCATATCCGCCGCCTGCGTGCCGCGCTTGAGGCGAGTGGCCACGACGCGCTGATCCAGACCGTGCGTGGCAGCGGCTACCGGATTTCCGCCGCGTGAAGGCCGTATTTGCCGAGCTGCTGGCGGCCGTGGCGTTGACCGCCCTGGCGGCATTGGCCGGGTGGTTTGCCGGCGGCGAACGGGGTGCGCAACTGATGGCGCTGGCCGCGGTCGGGCTGTTTTTTCTGCGCCAGCTGTGGCAGGTGTTGCGACTGATTCGCTGGGCACGGTGCCCGCTGGGCACGCCGACGCCGAGCGCCAGCGGCGCCTGGAGCGCGGTTTTCGAAGCCTTGCACCGGCGCGCCCGGCTGGCCAGTGCCGAGCGCGAACAGGCCACCCAGGAACTGGACCGCTTTCGCCGTGCCGCCGAAGCCCTGCCCGATGGCGTGATGATCCTCGACGGACACCGCAGCATCGAGTGGATGAATCTGCACGCCGAAGCCTGCCTGGGTCTCAAGGGATCGGTCGATACCGGTGCGCGCATCACCCATCTGCTGCGCGAACCGGAATTCCTCGAGTATCTCGACAGCCCCGACCATCGCGGCGTGCCGCTGGAATTGCACACCCAGCGCAATCCAGGCCGCAGTCTGCAGATTCAGGCCGCGCCGTTCGCGGCCGGCCGCACGCTGCTGCTGGTACGCGACGTGACGCAGCTGCAAAAGCTGGCCACCATGCGCCGCGACTTCGTCGCCAACGTCTCGCACGAGCTCAAGACGCCGCTGACGGTGACGCTGGGATTTCTCGAAACGGCGCTCGATGCGCTGGCCGATACGCCGCCGCAGGACCTCGCGCAGTATCTGCAGACTGCCGCCGAACAGGCGCGCCGCATGCAGCAATTGATCGACGATCTGCTGACCCTGTCATCGCTGGAAACCGATGCGCCGCCGCCGCTCGAAGACCCGATCGACGCCGGCGCCTTGCTGACGGATATCCGCCGCGAAGTGGAAGCGCTGTCGGCCGGGCGTCATCGCATCGTGCTGGACAACCAGGGGCCGCGGGGATTGCTCGGCAGTGCCCGCGAACTGCGCTCGGCCTTCGCCAATCTGGCCGGCAACGCAGTGCGCTATACGCCGCAGGGTGGCGAAATCGTGCTGCGCTGGGGCGCGGAAGGTGCGGGCGGGGCGCGCTTTTCGGTAAGCGACTCGGGCATCGGCATCGCCCGGGAACACCTGCCGCGCCTCACGGAACGCTTCTACCGTGTCGATCGCGGCCGCTCACGCGAGGCGGGCGGCACCGGGCTCGGCCTGGCCATCGTCAAGCACGTGCTGGAACGACATCAGGCGGTGCTGCAGATCGATAGCGAACCCGGGCGGGGTTCCGTATTCAGCGTGGTGTTCCCACCGCACCGGGTACAAGCGTAAAAATGCAGCGCTCGAATTCGATGCCGCGATCGATCACACGGGACAGTTTCAACATCCGCAGCTGCTGATCGACGTTGATTTCGATGCTGCGATCGATGCGGAAAGTGCCGGCCGGTACGACTACGCTGGCCGCGTCCTTCAGTGCGGCGACTTCGGGCAGCAGAAAACCCTGGCGCCAGACCGCCCGAGTCCCGTCCGCTTCGAGCACCCGAATTCCCATCGGGCGAGCCACCCCGGGGAACAGGTGGATGCCGGCCATCAATGAATTGTCGCCTTCGCGCAGCACCCAGCGGATGCTGCCCAGGGCGTAATGTTTGCCGTCCGCGACCTTTGCCGCGATCACCAGACCGGGGCCGATGCGGGCACCGTCCTTGAGCGGCCGTGTGGCGCGCATGCCGGCCATCGATTCGTCGAACAGGCGCCAGTTTTCAATATGAACTTCGTCCTTGTCGCCCGTATCTCTGGTGCGCTGACTATGGTTGCCAAAGGTCTCGAACTCCTCGCGCTCGCGGCGCAGTTCCGAATCGCTGCGGGACGGCGCGCGAAACGTCTGGCGGCCGGAAAGTTCGTAATGCACCGCATCGAAGCCGGCAATCAGGCTGCAGGCGGCGTTCGTCGCCTGACGCTCTTGCCGCCGTTCGGCGCCGCCCTTGCACCAGCGTTCGAGGACGCGCTGCAGCAACTGAGTGGCGGCCGGTTGCGTGACATCGTCGCCGAGCTGCAGATCGGCTGGAGCGCGGCCCTGCTCCAGCAGGGAAATGCGGGCAACCAGGCTTTTCCTCAGTTCGGTGGTTTCCAGCCAGCGACTGCCTGCCGCGGGCTTGGGTATGTAGGCCGGCGGGCCGTCCGACGCGAGGTCGACCCACAGCGGTATGGCACGGTTGCGAATATCCTCCGGCGGCGCGCTCAGCAGTGACACCTTGGAACCCCAGCGCTTCACCCAGCGCGCCACCCAGGCCAGGTGGCGGGCTTGCAGTTCGTATACGCTGGCGGTACTCAGCAGGCTGCACTCGGCGTAGGCGGCAAGGGCACTGGTAGGCACCCGTTTACCGTGGCGTACCGTGTCATGCACTGCACGTCCGGCAATGCCGAGGGCTTCGGCGGCGAAGAATATCTGGTGCAGCTTCTGCCAGTAGGCGGCGTTCGGTAATTGTCCACCGCGATTGATATCAAGTTGCCAATCGGCAAATACCGACAGCGTGCGCTGCGCCAGCGTCGCCGCGCGGGTGGCGAGCTCGCGATTTTCGACGCATTGCGTAGCCACGGCGGCCAGGGCGGACGGTTCGGTCATATCCCCGCAGACTTCATTGAAACAGCGCAGATAGCCGAGCGCCAGTTCATGCCAGACGTCCAGGGTGGTTTCCAGAGACGCCTGCTCATGCGGCGCGAGCGGCAGGGGTTTGGAGGCAAATTTCACTGCCGCATCGCCTTGTACTTCGCTCAGCGGGCCGCGCAGAACTTCGAGAACGGCGAAGCGTTCGACCGACGGCAGCGTGAATCGGTGCATCAGGCTGAGTTGCCGCCGAAACATCGATTGCGCCTGCACCGCATTGGCCAGGGGTACTGTCGTCAGCCATTCCAGGCAGCTCGGCGCGTCAAGAAAGGCAGGACTTTGTTCGGTTCCGGTGGGCGGCAATTCAAAGTTCATGGCGTTTCATTCAAGGTCGAAAGTTCGGTTTCCAGGGCGCGCAGCAGACGGGCATGATCCGGCACAACGCGTGCAACTCCGGCGCGTTGCGGGGCAGCCCAGATCGGCGCGGGGAAGTGGCTGTCATCCCGCCAGCGCGGGATGATGTGCCAATGCAGATGCGGCACCATGTTGCCGAGGCTGGCGAGGTTGATCTTGTCCGGCTGAACCGTCAGACGCAGGGCGCGCTCGGTGGCCAGCACCACATCCATTACGCGATGTGCATCGTCTGACGCGAGGGTGCTCATCTCGGCGACATGCTGCCGGCACACGACGCGACAATAACCCGGAAATGCCGTTCCTTCAGGACCGCCCACGCGCACCACGCGGCACAGATCGTCCTCCCACAGCAGTTCGCCGCCGGGACCCGCACAGAGTTCGCAATCCAAGTTACCGCCCATCGAACAAGCATAGCGCCAATCGCCCTGTCTGTGCGCGTGCGATAGGTCCGGTCGTGAACTACGTCACATCCCTGCATGCCGGTGTGCAGGGTCGGGCCGCACCGTGCGCATGGTCGATCAGGCGTTCATTTCGCCGCAGCGTTGTCGACCGGTGCGGTCGGATCCGGGATCGCCTTGCTCACAGCAGGACTCGCTCGATGCCGCCGTTGTTGGCGGCGCGCAGGTAGTCCCGCATCCAGTCCGGACCGAGGATGGCCTTGGCCATTTCGACCACGATGTAGTCGGCCGTGATGTCCGCATCGTTGTCGTAGCGCGACAGGCCCTGCAGGCAGGACGGGCAGGAGGTGAGGATCTTCACCGTATCGCCGGCGCCGACTGTTCTCAGCGCCGCCGCGCCGGCCTCGATTTCCTGCTGCTTGCGGAAGCGGATCTGGGTCGACACGTCGGGCCGCGACACGGCCAGCGAGCCGGATTCGCCGCAGCAGCGGTCCGAGAGGTCGACGCGCTGGCCCATCAGGGCGTTGGCCACCTTGATGCCCGAGTGATGCTTCATCGGCGTGTGGCAGGGCTCGTGGTACATGTACTGGGTGCCTTTGATACCGTCGAGCTTGATGCCTTTTTCATACAGCCATTCGTGGATGTCCACCAGCCGGCAGCCGGGGAAGATCTTGCCGAATTCGTACTTCAGCAGCTGGTCCATGCAGGTGCCGCAGGACACCACCACGGTCTTGATGTCGAGGTAGTTCAGCGTGTTGGCGACGCGGTGGAACAGCACGCGGTTGGCCGTGGTGATGGCCTGGCCCTTGTCTTCGTCGCCGCTGGCGGTCTGCGGATAGCCGCAGCAGAGGTAGCCCGGCGGCAGCACCGTGGTCGCGCCGGCGTGCCAGAGCATCGCCTGGGTGGCGAGGCCGACTTGCGAGAACAGGCGCTCTGAGCCGCAGCCGGGAAAATAGAATACGGATTCCGAATCTTCACCTGCGCGTTGCGGATCGCGGATCACCGGGATCAGGCTGTCGTCCTCGACATCGAGCAATGCGCGCGAGGTGCGGTTGGGCACGTTCTTCGGCATCGGCTTGTTCAGGAAGTGGATCACCTGCGCCTTGAGCGCCGGGCGGCCCAGCGTCGCCGGCGGGTGTTTCACGCTGTCCTGGATCAGGCCGAAGGACTTCGCCAGCCGGTGGCCCAGGCGTTGCGCCTTGTAGCCGAGCTGGATCATGCCGGCGCGCACCAGCTTGATGGTCGCCGGGTCGGTGGCGGAGAGGAAGCCCATCGCCGCCGCGGTGCCCGGGTTGAACTTCTTCTTGCCCTGGCGGCGCAGGAAATTGCGCATCGCCACCGAGACGTCACCGAAATCGATATCCACCGGGCAGGGCGTCACGCACTTGTGGCAGACCGTGCAGTGGTCGGCGACGTCGGAGAATTCGTCGAAATGCTGCAAGGATATGCCGCGCCGGGTCTGCTCTTCATAGAGGAAGGCCTCGATCAACAGCGAGGTGCCGAGGATCTTGTTGCGCGGGCTGTAGAGCAGGTTGGCGCGCGGCACATGGGTCGAGCAGACCGGCTTGCACTTGCCGCAGCGCAGGCAGTTCTTGATCGAGTCGGAAATCTTGCCGATGTCCGACTGCTCCATGATCAGCGACTCGACGCCGAGCAGCGCGAAGGAGGGCGTGTAGGCGTTGGCCAGGTCGCCGCCCTGCATGAGTTTGCCGCGGTTGAAGCGGCCTTCCGGATCGACCCGCTGCTTGTAGTCGCGGAAGGGGCGGATCTCGTCGTCGCTGAGGAATTCCAGCTTGGTGATGCCGATGCCATGTTCGCCGGATATCACCCCGCCCAGCGACTTGGCCAGCGCCATGATGCGCTCGACGGCCTGGTAGGCGGTCTGCAGCATGGCGTAGTGGTCCGAGTTCACCGGGATGTTGGTATGCACGTTGCCGTCGCCGGCGTGCATGTGCAGGGCGACGAAGACGCGGCCGCGCAGCACCTCCTGGTGGATGGCCTCGATGCCGGCCAGCACCGGGCCGAAAGCATTGCCCTCGAACAGGCCTTCCAGCGGCGCCTTGAGCTCGGCCTTCCACGACACCCGCAGGCGGTAGTCCTGCAGCTCGCGGAAGTGCCGGTCGAGATTGTCGAGCAGCGCCTGCCAGTTCGCGCGCACCCCGGCGACGAGTTCCAGCGCCTGTTCGCGCTTGTCGCCCAGCAGCAGCTCGGGGTCGAGGTTGGCGTCGCCCGCGTGCAGCGGCAGTTCGCCCTGCAGATAGTCCGTCAGCGCATCGGCCAGTGCGATCTTGTTGGCCAGCGAGAGTTCGATGTTGATGCGTTCGATGCCGTCGCAGTAGTCGCCCATGCGCGGCAGCGGGATGACGACGTCCTCGTTCACCTTGAAGGCATTGGTGTGTTTCGAGATCGCCGCGGTGCGGGCGCGGTCGAGCCAGAACTTCTTGCGCGTCTCGGGCGAGACCGCGATGAAGCCCTCGGCGCCGCGCGCACTGGCCATGCGCACCACTTCCGAGGCGGCGGCCATCACCGCCGTGTCGTCAGCGCCGACTATGTCGCCGATCAGCACCATCTTCGGCCGGCCGTGGCGTTTTGCCTTGGTCGCGTAGCCGACGGCGCGCACATAGCGTTCGTCGAGGTGTTCCAGTCCGGCCAGCAGCACTCCGGCCGCAAGGCCCGCGCCACCCGGTTTGAAGTAATCCGTGATCTCGACGATCGAGGGCACGGCGTCGGTGACGCGGCCGAAGAACTCGAGGCAGACCGTGCGCGTTACCGGCGGCATCTTGTGCAGCACCCATACCGCCGAGGTGATCAGGCCGTCGGTGCCTTCCTTCTGCACGCCGGGGATGCCGGCGAGGAACTTGTCGGTGACGTCCTTGCCGAGGCCTTCCTTGCGGAACTGTTTGCCCGGCACGTCGATCTGCTCTTCGCCGAGTTTCTTCCTGCCCGTCGCGTCCCAGCGCACGAGCCGGAAACTGACCTGTTCCTGCTCGTGGATCTTGCCGAAGTTGTGGTTCAGGCGTTCGACGTCGAGCCAGTTGCCGTCTGGCGTCACCATGCGCCAAGAGGCCAGGTTGTCCAGCGCCGTGCCCCACAGCACCGCCTTCTTGCCGCCGGCGTTCATCGCGATGTTGCCGCCGATGCAGGAAGCATCGGCCGAGGTCGGGTCGCAGGCGAAGACCAGCTCGGCCTTCTCCGCGGCTTCCATGACGCGGCGCGTGACCAGTCCGGCGCCGGTGCGTACCGTGGCGTAGTCCCGGTCGGTGCCGGGCAGACGCTTTACCTCGACGGCGCCGAGCTCGATCAGCTTCTCGGTGTTGATCACCACCGAGAGCGCATCGAGCGGCACCGCGCCGCCGGTGTATCCGGTGCCGCCGCCGCGCGGGATGATGGTCAGGCCCAACTCGATGCAGGCGCGCACCAGCGGCGCCATTTCCTCTTCGCTGTCCGGCGCCAGCACGACGAAGGGATACTCGACCCGCCAGTCGGTGGCATCGGTGACGTGCGAAACGCGGGCCAGGCCGTCGAAGCAGACGTTGTCCTTGCGGGTGTGGCGGGTCAGCACCTTGAGCGCCTTCTTGCGCAGGCTGCGGGTTTCCTCGAACCAGCGCTCGAAGGACTGCACCGCAGTTTTCGCCGCGGTCAGGAGCTGTGCGACGCGCTCGTTTCCCTCGCGACGCTTGTCGATTTCATGCAGGCGGTGGCGCAGGGCCTCCACCAGCGCTTCGCGCCGCTCACGATTGCCCAGCAGGTCGTCTTCCAGGTAGGGATTGCGCCGCACCACCCAGATGTCGCCCAGCACCTCGTAGAGCATGCGCGCCGAGCGGCCGGTGACGCGCTCTGCGCGCAGTTCGGTCAGCGTCGCCCAGGCCTCTTTGCCCAACAGACGGATGACGATCTCGCGGTCGGAGAACGAGGTGTAGTTATAGGGGATTTCGCGCAGGCGGGCGGTCATGCTCTGTTCGGTAGAGCCAAAGGGGCTCTATTGTAGGCGATGGGCTGCGGCAGAGGCCCTGCGCGGCGTGTGGTCGGCGCCGACTTTTGCTGTTCCGTCAGGCTTGCGGTCTCGACACACCCGGGATTCCGCTTCGCGGCGGGCGATGCCGGAATCCAGGCTCGCTGTGGGTCAGCGACATTTTCACCGACGATCAAAGGCGACCGGCGATCTGCCGCAGGCAATCGCGCAGCGGCTCCATGTCGTCCTTGAAATACCTGTTGCGGCAGGCGGTCAATAGCGCGGTCGGCTCGATGGCGGCAAAATCCAGACGGTAGCCGGCTTCGGCGGCAAGGCCGGCGAAGAAGTGGCGCATGGTGCGGCTGTTGCCGTCGCGGAAAACATGCACCGCATAGATGCCGTACCAATAATGGGCGAGTCGGTCCGCGAATTCCTCCGGACCGAGTCCGCGCAGGAAGTTCTCGGCCTCGAGTTCAGCGTGCAAGCCCTGAAACCGGCCCGGAATATCCGCCGCGAGTACAAAACCCTGGCCCTGCTTTTCGGTATCGACGGTACGGACGTCGCCGGCCCAGGCGAAGACGTCCTGGAACAGGGTGCGGTGGATCGCGCACAGATGCTGCAGGTCATGGTTGCCCGCAACCGGATCGCCTTGCAGTTGATCGGCCCGCAGGCCCGCTACCGCATTGATCACCCGCTGCAGCACGTCCGCGCTCCTGATCCCGAAGTGGTTGATCAGAATCTGCGTGCCCGGATAGACATAGGGCTTTGCCGGATCGGGCGACGGATAATCGTAGCGGGGATCTTGCTGCGGGTTGCTGTCCATGCGAAGTCCCCGTTTTGGTACTGCCATGGGGCCGATGCTATCAAAAGTCGGCGCTGGCGATACGGCAAAGGCATTTTGCCCCTTGCAATCGCCGGCCTTCGTCGCCATATTGCGCAATGTCATTCCTGCCGACTGGAGAACACCATGCGTCTGCGCCTGCTTGCCGTCCTTGCCTTTGCCGCGACCCTGCTGTCCGGCTGCGGCTACAACCAGATCCAGATCAACGACGAGTCGGTGACCGCCGCGTGGTCGGAGGTGCTGAACCAGTACAAGCGACGCGCCGACCTGATCCCCAACCTGGTCTCGGTGGTCCAGGGCTATGCCAGCCACGAGAAGGACGTCCTGACGCGGGTCACCGAGGCGCGTGCCAGCGTCGCCGGGCTCAAGGCCACGCCGGAACTGATCAACGATCCCGAGGCCTTCGCCAAATTCCAGAAAGCCCAGAGCGAACTGGGCGGCGCGCTGTCGCGGCTGCTGGTGGTGGCGGAGAACTACCCGAACCTCAAGGCCGACGCCAATTTCCGCGACCTGCAGGCGCAGGTGGAAGGTACCGAGAACCGCATCACCGTGGCGCGCAACCGCTACATCAAGGCGGTGCAGGAGTACAACATCTCCGTGCGCACCTTCCCCAACAACCTGACCGCCATGGTCATGGGCTGGCAGGTCAAGGCCAATTTCACGGTCGATGACGAAAAGGCCGTCTCGACACCGCCTGCGATCAAGTTCGACAAGCCGGCGACGCCCGCACCCGCCGCACCTGCGCCTGCTGTTCCGGCACCCGCCGCGCCTGCGCCGGCCGCTCCCGGTGCTCCTGGCTATTCCTGAGGAAGTGCTGATCAAGTGCCAATTCGTCATTCCGGCGAACGTCGGAATCCAGAAGAATCAAGCTACTGGACACCGGCTTTCGCCGGTGTGACGGCTTACTCAGTGTTTCCCTAAGTGCATTTACTGCGCGCCGGTCTGCTGACGCTGCTATGGCTGGTGCTGCTGCCGGGCTCCGGGCGGGCGGCGGAGCCGGTGGCGCTGCCGGCACTCAGCACCCGCGTCACCGACCTGACCAACACGCTCGATGCCGCGCAACGCGGCCGGCTCGAAGCGCAGCTCGCCGCCATCGACCGCAGCGGTCGCGCGCAGATCGCCGTCCTGCTGCTGCCGACTACCCGGCCCGAGACCATCGAGCAATTCGGCATTCGTCTTGCCGAAGCCTGGAAGGTCGGACGCAAGGGCGCCGACAACGGGCTCATCGTCATCGTCGCCAAGGCTGACCGCAACATGCGCATCGAAGTTGGCTACGGGCTGGAAGGCTCGATCCCGGATGCGATTGCCAAACGCATCATCGCCGAGCGCATGGCGCCGGCCTTCAAGCAGGGCGATTTCTTCGGCGGCTTGCAGGCTGCCGTCGCGGCGTTAGACCAGGCCATCGGCGGCTCCGTCCCGGGCACCCCGGCAGCGCCGCCACCCTCCGGCACGAATCAGGGCGCAGACCAGGCCGAGCTGTTTCCCTGGCTGATGGGCGCCGCGGTGGCCGGCGGCGTGCTGCGCAGCCTGTTCGGCCTGTTCGGGGCGCTACTGGCCGGCGTCATCGCGGGCGGATTGGGCTTCTTCATCTTCGGTTCCGTGCTGGCGGCGGGCATTGCCGGCGTGCTGGTGTTCGTCTTCTCCTTCTTCAACCTGATGTCGCGCGGCGGCGGATTCGGTGGTGGCGGCGGTTTCTCGGGCGGAGGAGGAGGGTTCTCCGGTGGCGGTGGTGGCTTCGGCGGCGGCGGCGCCTCGGGGAGATGGTGAGATGAATCCGACCCGATGCCTCAAGCATCTGCTGCTGCCCGACTGGTGGCTGCGGCGCGTCTTCGCCGTGGCCGACCTGGCGGCGATCGGCGCAGCCATCGCGGCCGGCGAGAAACTGCATCGCGGCGAACTGCGCTTCGTCGCCGAGGGATCGCTGCCGCTGTCGGCGCTGTGGCGCGATCTCGCGGCGCGCGAACGGGCGGTCGAACTGTTCTCGACCCTGCGCGTCTGGGACACGGCGGAGAACAGTGGCGTCCTGATCTATGTGCAACTGGTCGAGCACCGCGTCGAGATACTGGCCGACCGCGGCATTGCGGCGCGGGTGCCGCAGGCCGAATGGGATGCAATCTGCCGCGCCATGGAGCAAAGCTTTCGCGCCGGGCGCTGGCGCGAAGGCGCATTGCAGGCGGTGACGCGCGCCGGCGACTTGCTGGCGGCGCAATTCCCGGCCGGCGAACGCAATCCCAACGAGTTGCCGGACCAGCCTGTCGTGCTCTAGCTGTCTGTCGCCTGCGGCGGTGAAGCCGTCGGCTAGACTCCGCGCATGACCGCACCCCGCTCCCTGCCGCGCGAACTGCTGCACCTGGCCTGGCCGGTGCTGATCGCCCAGGCTGCGGTGATGGCCAATGGCGTGATCGACACGCTGATGGCCGGCCGGCTTTCCCCGGTCGACCTGGCGGCGGTGGGCATCGGCGCCAGCATTTACGCCACCGTCTTCGTTACCGCCATGGGCGTGCTGCTGGCGCTGACACCCGTGGTCTCCCACCACTACGGCGCCGGGCGCTACGCCGAGATCGGCGCCGACGTGCGGCAATGCGCCTGGCTGGCGCTGGGCCTGTCGCTGCTCGCTTTCGCCGTGCTGAAAAATCCCGATCCGCTGCTGGCATTTTCGCGCCTGACGCCCGAGGTCGAGCTGAAAGTCCGCGCCTATCTCGACGGCGTGGCCTGGGCGGTGCCCGGAGTACTGTTCTTCCGCGTCTACTTCGGTTTCACCACGGGCATCGGCCGGCCGCGGCCGGTGATGGTTTTCAACCTGCTCGGCCTCGCGCTCAAGGTACCGCTCAACTGGGTCTTCATGTACGGTCATTTCGGCTTTCCCGCCATGGGCGGCGCCGGTTGCGGCTGGTCCTCCGCCGTCATCATGTGGGCCGTGGCGACCCTGGCCTGGCTGTGGTGCCGGCGCGATGTCGACTATGCGCCCTACGCGGTCTTCGCCCGTTTCGATCCGCCGAGACCAAAGGCGCTGCGCGAGCTGCTGGTGCTGGGCCTGCCGATGGGCGCCACCTTCATGGTCGATGTCACCGCCTTCACATTCATGGCGCTGTTCATCGCCCGGCTCGGGCCGGAAGTCTCTGCGGCGCACCAGATCGCGGCCAGCGTCGCGGTGTTCGTCTTCATGGTGCCGATCGCGCTGGGCAGCGCTACCGGCGTGCTGGTCGGCCAGGCGCTGGGCGCGCGGGACAGTCGGCGCGCGCGACACGCCGGCCTGCTCGGGTTGGCGCTGGGCTGCGGCGTCGCCGCCGTGGTCGGCAGCGCCATCTGGCTCGGTGCCGGCGCGCTGGCGCGTACCTACACGACGGACCCGCAGGTCGCCGCAGCGGCCGCGACGCTGCTCGCCATCGTCGCCGTCTATCACGTCGCCGACGCCATGCAGGCCGTCATGGCCCAGGTGTTGCGAGGCTACAAGCGCGCCCTGGCGCCGATGGTGATCTATGCGATTTCACTATGGGGCGTCGGGCTGGGCGGCGGCTACCTGCTCGGCCTCACCGATACCTTCGGCGCGGCGCGCGGCGCCGCCGGCTTCTGGATCGCGGCGGTAGCGAGCCTGGTGCTTGCCGGGGTAGGTGTCTTCGCTTACTTCCTGCGCATTTCGACTCAGACCATGCCGGCGCCGGCCACCACCAGCACGTAGCGCGCGGCCTTGCCGGCCGCCATCCATGCCGCGCATGCCGCCGGCGGCAGCCGCAGCCAGCCGGCGGCGGCGCACAAGGCATCGCCGATGATCGGCGCCCACGCCAGCAGCAGGATCGGCGGTCCGCGCCGTCGCGCCAGCGCCGACTTCTGCGGCGCGAGATGCTGCGGCAGCAGGCGGCCCATGTAATAGGTCAGCATGCCGCCCAGCGTGTTGCCCAGGGTTGCCAGCAGCAGCGCCGCCAGCGTTTGCTCCGGGTGCAGCCGGATCACGGCGAACAGCACGGCTTCCGAACCGCCCGGCAAGAGCGTTGCGGAAAGGAAACTGGCGAGGAAAAGGCCGGCCAGACCGGCTTCCGCGGTGAATGCGAAGTCCATGGCGCATGTTACCCTTTGCCGTTACCGCCACCTCTTGCCCCACTGTCATGGACTATCTCGAAAGAATCCTCAACGCCCGTGTTTATGATGTTGCAGTAGAAACGCCGCTGGAGCCGGCCTCGATCCTGTCGGCGCGCATCGGCAACCGGGTGCTGCTCAAACGCGAGGACATGCAGCCGGTGTTCAGCTTCAAGCTGCGCGGCGCCTACAACAAGATCGTCCACCTGACGCCGGCGCAGCGGAAGCACGGCGTGATCTGCGCCTCGGCCGGCAACCACGCCCAGGGTGTCGCGCTGTCGGCGCAGAAGCTCGGCATTCGCGCCGTGATCGTGATGCCGACCACCACGCCGCAGATCAAGATCGACGCGGTGAAAAAGCTCGGTGGTGAAGTGGTGCTGGCCGGCGATTCCTACGACGCCGCCTACACCCACGCGCTGGAACTGGAAAAGAAGCAGAAACTCAACTTCGTCCATCCCTTTGACGATCCCGACGTGATCGCGGGGCAGGGCACCATCGGCATGGAAATCCTGCGCCAGCATCCGGACGCGATCGAGGCGGTGTTCTGCTGCGTCGGCGGCGGCGGGCTGATTTCCGGGGTCGCGGCCTACATCAAGCGCCTGCGGCCGGAGATCAAGGTGATCGGCGTCGAGGCCGCCGATGCCGATGCCATGGACCGTTCGCTGAAGGCAGGCAAGCGGGTGCGCCTGGAGTCGGTCGGCCTGTTCGCCGACGGCGCGGCGGTCAAGTATGTCGGCGCCGAGACCTTCCGCTTGTGTCGCGAATACGTCGATGAAATGGTGCTGGTCGATACCGACGCCATCTGCGCCGCGATCAAGGACGTGTTCGAGGACACGCGCTCGATTCTCGAGCCGGCGGGCGCGCTGGCCGTGGCCGGCGCCAAGGCCTGGGCCAAGAAGCACGGCATGCAGGGCAAGACCCTGGTGGCGGTGGCCTCCGGGGCCAACATGAATTTCGACCGCCTGCGCTTCGTCGCCGAACGAGCCGAGGTGGGCGAACAGCGCGAGGCGGTGCTCGCCGTGACGCTGCCGGAGAAGCCCGGCGCCTACAAGAAGTTCGTCGCCCTGATCGGCTCGCGCAACATCACCGAGTTCAATTACCGCTACCACGACGCCGGCGAGGCGCATGTCTTCGTCGGCATGCAGGTGGCCAATCGCAACGAGGCGAGCAAGCTGGTGGCGCTGCTGAAGAGGAACGGTTATCCGGCGCTGGACCTGACCGACGACGAAATGGCCAAGCTGCACATCCGCCACCTGGTCGGCGGCCACGCGCCGCAGGTGAAGAACGAGCTGATCTACCGCTTCGAGTTTCCCGAGCGTCCCGGCGCGCTGATGAACTTCCTCAACAAGATGAGCGCCGGCTGGAACATCAGCCTGTTCCACTACCGCAACCACGGTGCCGACACCGGCCGCGTGCTGGTCGGCATGGAAGTGCCGCCGAAGGAGATGAAGGACTTCCGGGTCTTCCTCAAGAACCTCGGCTACCGCTGCTGGGACGAATCGAAGAATCCCGCGTACAAGCTGTTCCTGGGTTAGGCATGGAGCGGCTGCGCCGCCTCGGCCACAGCGCGGCGATCGTGGTGGTGGTCACCGCGCTGCTCGCCACGGTTGCCGCGGAGGGCTTGTATCGCAGCAACATGGCGACGCGCATCGAATATCTGTACACCGATTTGTGGCATCGCCTCACCGGGCCGCGGCAGGCGCCGCGGCATACGGCGCTGGTGATGCTCGACGATCCGACGCTGAACGAGCGGCCGGACGAGCCGCTGGCCTTCAGGACGCCGCATTTCGCCACCGCGGTCGACACGCTGAAACAGGTCGGCGTCAAGGTGATCGCCATCGATTTCATTTTCAGCGGCAGTCCCGAGCGCTGGATCCGCAAGCTGGGCCTGATCGGGCGCGAGGCCTCGCGCAACTATGACCAGCCTTTCCGTTTGCAGATCAATCGCGGCGGCGTGCTGCTGGCCGGCTTCAGGGTCGGCGCCGGCGAGACGGTGAACGACTTCATCCTGCCCAGCCCGGATTACCTGCTGGCGCTGCCCGCGCTGGACATGCCTGGCCACGTCGGCCTCGCCAACCTGCCGTCGGATGCGGACGGTGCGGTGCGCCGCTTTGCGCTGGTCGAGGCGTCCGGCGCCTTTGCGCGCCAGGAGGGCATGCCGTACATGGCCTTCGGCACGCTGGCGGCGCTCACTGCAACGGCGCAGTCTGCCGGCGCGGACAGCTGGAGCTTCGGTGGCCGCCGGCTGGGTGCGCAGGACGCCGTGCCGATCGCCTTCGCCGGGCCGCCGGGGAGTTTTCGCGCGCTGTCCTTCCGCAAGCTGCTGCTGCCCGGCGCCGCCGACGATCCGGAAGTGCGCGCCCTGGCCGGCAAGGTGGTGGTGATCGGCGCCGGCTATGCGAGCATGAACGACCTGCATCCGACGCCTTACTCGACCAGCATCGGCGGTTCCAACATCCTGATGCCCGGTCCGGAGATCCAGGCCAACGTCATCGAGACGCTGTTGTCCGGCCGTTTCATCGACGAGATCCCGGCGGCGGCGCGACTCGGGGTGTTCGTCCTGCTGTTCGGAGCGCTGGCCCAGCTCAGCCTGCGCCGTTCGCCATCGGCATCGGCGTGCATAGCGGCGAGGCCGTGGTCGGCAATGTCGGTTCCTCGGTGCGCATGGAATACACCGCGATCGGCGATACGGTGAACATCGCTTCGCGCCTCGAGGGCCAGACCAAGGAGACCGGCGCCCAGATCCTCGCCAGCCGTGATACCGTGGCCCTGTTCGGCAGCGGCCTGGTTACCGGCGCTTTCCACAGTTTGACGGTCAAGGGTCGTGCCGCGCCGGTAGAGGCGTACGAGATCGTCGGCGTTGCGTGAGGAAAACATGTTTCCGAGATATCTGTGTGTCTGTCTGATGCTTCTGGCCGGCGGCCAGGTCTGGGCCGCCGAGGTGGCGCTGGTGATGTCGGTGCAGGGCCGCGTATTGCGCCAGGCCACCCCGGCGCCGCTGGCGGTGGAGACCTTCGTCAAGCTCAATGAGGGCGACCGGCTTAACCTGGCCCAGGGCAGCAGACTTCAGGTGGTGTACTTCGAGAGCGGCCGCCAGGAAACCTGGTCCGGCCCGGGCAGCCTCGAACTGACGCTGCGCGAAGGCAAGCCCAGCGGCATGGCTGCGCCCGAGGTGAAGCAGCAACCATTGTCCCTGACCAAGCAGCTGGCGCGCACCCCCGCGCTCGACGGCCAGGGCCGCGGCGGGGTGACCCGGCTGCGCGCGATACAGAACCCCGACGCGGTGGCCAGGCTCGAGAGCAGCTACCAGGAACTCAGGTCGAAGGCGACCGCGGACGACTTCGGGCCGGAGGTGTACCTGCTGGCGGGCTTGCTGGATATGCGGCAACTGGACCGCATCGAGAAAACGCTCGACCGGCTGCAGCAGGACGGGCCGAAGAATGACCAGGCCGCCGCGCTGGTTGCCCTGTACCGGAAAGCCGTGAAGCATGTCCGCGAAGCCGGCAATTAGCCGGCTTCGGGCGTGCACCGGGAATGCAGGCCAATCTTGAATTTTGACTTCGATGCGCCGCTGGAGCGCGCCGGTACCGATTCGGTGAAATGGGCGCGCTACCCCGCGGGAGTGATCCCGCTGTGGGTTGCCGACATGGATTTCGCCGTGCCGCCGGCGATCGTCGCGGCCTTGCAGCGGCGCGTCGAGCATGGCGTGTTCGGCTACAACCAGCCCACGTCCAGCCAGGTCGCGGCGGTGGTCGACTACCTCGAGCGCAAGTTCGGCTGGCGCATTGAGGCGGAATGGATCGTCTGGCTGCCGGGCCTGGTATCCGGCCTCAACGTCGCCTGCCGCGCCGTCGGTGAGGCGGGCGACGCGGTGTTCACTGCAACGCCGGTCTATCCACCCTTTCTTTCGGCACCCGTCGACTCCGGGCGGCGCGTCGTCAGCGCGCCGCTGGTGCGCGATTCGGCCGGCTGGCTGTGGGATTTTGCGGCGACCGACGCGATACTCGGCGCCAGCCGGGCCAGGCTGTTCCTGCTTTGCCATCCGCATAATCCGACCGGCCGCGTCTGGACCGAGGACGAGCTGTGGCAGATCGCGGCGCTGGCGGAAAAGCACGACCTGATAGTGTGCTCGGATGAAATCCACAACGGCCTGATCCTCGCGCCGTATTGCCAGCACCGACTCTTCGCCATGCTGGCGCCGGAACTCGCGGCGCGCACCATCACGCTGCTGGCGCCGTCCAAGACCTTCAACATTCCGGGGCTCGGCTGCGCCTTCGCGGTCATTCCCGAGGGTACGCTGCGGCGCAATTTCCGCGCCGCCATGCACGGCATCGTGCCTCACGTCAATGCGCTCGGCATGGTGGCGACCGAGGCCGCGCTGGTTTCATGCGACGACTGGCATGCGGCGCTGCTCGATTACCTGCGCGACAACCTGCGCGCCGTCGAGCGCGCCGTGGCCGGCTTGCCCGGGCTGGAGATGCGGCCGGTGGAGGCGACCTACCTGGCCTGGATCGATGCGCGCGAATTCGCGTCGGACCATGGCATCGCCAATCCGGCACGGTATTTCGAGCAGCACGGACTGGGGCTTTCCGACGGTGCGGATTTCGGCGCACCCGGTTTTGTTCGTCTCAACTTCGGCACCCGTCGCGCTCTGCTCGACGAGGCGCTGGCGCGGCTGGGCCGGGCGATCCGCGGCTGAACGGCGACTGTCGTAGGAGCGAGCCTGCTCGCGATTCAACGATTGTCGGGCGTGATTGTCGCGAGCAAGCTCGCTCTTGCTGGGATCAGGCCGGTGGCCGCGCCGCGCCGGGCGCGATGCTCTGCGTCGCGGGCGTTGGATCGACCTGACCACCCGGAAGCGGCCACTGAACCAGCGCACACATCTCGCCCGTCTGGCAAACCCATTGAACTGACGGCAAGGCTCAATACCACCATCCGTCGGGCGGAGGTGGCGTGGGCACAGTGGGCGGAGGCGGCACGGTGGGCGGAGGCGGCACGGTGGGCGGCTCGGTGGGCAGAGCAATAACAGGTGGCGTCACCGAAGGCACCGCGACGGACGTCCCCCATCCGCTGCCCGTCAGCCAATACGAGTTGCTGCCGTCGACTTCGCGCCAGCCCAGGTCCGTCTTTCCGTCGCCGTTGTAGTCGGTCGTGGCGTCGATCAGGGTCCGTCCCGGGATCGGTTCGAAGATGGCTCCGGCAATTCGTTCGGCTCCATCCATCAGCCACAGGGCCACCGATCCGTCAGGCTTGTGCAGCAGCAAGTCGTTCTTGCCGTTGCCGTCGAAGTCGCGCTGGCTGTCCAGCACCTGCCAGTCCGTTCCTGCCCAGACCGGCGTGATTGGCTTGTGTTTGAATCCATGCCAGGAAGCCGAGGTCTGCAGCGATTCCATGCTGTCTGCAAACTGAAGCTGTTCGACGCCGAATACCGCATCGACGCCGTCATCGCCGTCTGCCGAGTTGTTGTCGGTGATGGTGTAGTGATACCAGGCGCTTTGGGCGATTGTGTAGTCGCCCCGGTTGCCCGAATAGTGTGCGATGTCGAAGCCCGTGCCGCCTTCGAGGGTGTCGTTGCCTGTACCGCCGGTCAGGGTGTCGTTTCCGGCTAGGCCGAATAAGGTATCCGAATAGGCTGTTCCAATGAGGGTATCGTCGCTGACGCCACCGGATTGGGTGTGATTCGTGATCCTGACGGTGGTGCTGCCTGCGGCACTGAGAGCACCGCCGCTGCCCTGGAAACCCATAGTGTTGCCGTCGCTGAAGGCCCAGTCGATCTGGACCGATGCGGGCGCCGCTTTTGAGGTGTTGCTATAGGCGATATGCCGAAGCACATCATTCACAAGGGTCGAGGTTGCCGCCGTTTCAGCGCTTGTGAAGTGGATCGTGAGCGTACCGTTGGCACTGCTGAAAGTGCCGAATGCGGGGCCGAGCAATGATTCTGCGCGGAGTTGGTCGCCGGTCACTGAAAAGAGAGGGCTGATTCCCTGGAAGCCGAAGACATCCTGATCGACCGCGCCGCCGTGCCGCGCGAGGACCAGCGAGGCGCCGGCGTAGTTGTCTGCAGCCGAGAGTTCAACATCAGTGATGGATGCGAGTGGGTCCAGGCGGACGGCAGCGCCCTCCATGGCAAAGTGTGGAATTCCGAAACTGCCATCGAGGCTGCCGTCAGCATTCAGGCGCACCAATACGAGATCGGTGGTGCCCGCGATGGCGTCAGTCCCAAAGACTACAATCTTGCCATCGGACTGCAGGGCAACACTTGTGCCATTCGACGAGCCACCCGCGAGGGCGACTGAGCGCGCGCCATCGATGTCAAATGTAGTGTCCAGTTCGCCATTGCTATTGACCCGAAGCACACCGAACTGACTGAGAATGGTTCCTGCCACCAACGCTTTCCCGTCGGGTTGCAGCGCGATGTCAGAGGCCCAGCTTCCATTGCCAGAAGGGATCATCTTCCCGTCACCGTCGAACGACGTATCCAGGCTGCCGTCGGCGTTGTACTGCAGAATGGCGATCGTGGTGGTCGAGCCGCTATTGAGATTTCCCGCGACGAGGATTTTTCCGTCGGGCTGAAGCGCGATGTCCATCGCGCTGTCATATATCCAGCCGCCGTCGGTCGTCGCGATTCCATCACCGTCAAACGTGGCGTCGAGAGTACCGTTTGCGGTGTAGCGTGCCAGCGCGAAGTCGCTGCCATCTGCGGTGGTATTGCTACCCGCGACAAGAATCTTTCCATCCGGCTGAACCACGACGGACTGACCGGCGAATTTTCCGATCTGGGGTGGCGAAATCATTTGTCCATCGCTGTCGAAAGTCGTGTCGAGACTGCCGTCCGCGTTGTAGCGGACGAGTGCAAACCCCGACGTAACACCGGACGCGTCCGTACCAAATGCATATCCGCCGACAACTATCTTGCCGTCCGGCTGGATTGCAACGCTCTTGGCGATGTCCGAGCCGGTACCAACCGCCGTCAAGAGCTTTCCATCGCCGTCGAAGGACGTGTCGAGGGTACCGCCTGCATTGAACCGCATCACTGCAAAGTCGCTGTTGCCAAAGCGTTCGCTGGATCCGGCGACAACAATCTTTCCGTCGGCCTGAATCGCAAGGCCGTTGGCCCAGTCGTAGCTACCTCCGGGGTCAACGACCACCGAGCCATCGCCGCCACCGAAGGTGGAGTCCAATGTGCCGTCTGTGGTGTACCTCAGCAAGGCGAAGTCCTGGCCGATGGTGGCCGCCACCATGATCCCGCCATCAGGCAGCAGAACCATGTCGCTCGCGTAGTCCCCATTCTGCAGGTCAGTGACCACCGTTGCGACCGAGGTCGTCATCACCGGGCGATTGTTGGCCGGAGCGATGCTCAGATCGAGTTGGAGATTGGCCAGAGTGATCGCCGGTGCGCCGCTCAGGGTGGCGAACTGAACCGCCGCGATCGCGCCGCCGCCGTCAGCGTCAAAGTACAGGGCGCCGGTGTTGTGGTCATAGAGGATCAATCCGTCCGCATCGAGGGGATTGCCTGGTATGGGCGCGGCGGGCGGTGGAACTGTTGCCGCAGGAACCAGAAAGATCGTGAAGTCAGAGCCCGTCAGGAGGAGCGTGTCATCAACCGGAGAGAAGTCGGCAATGGTGTCGACATTCGCCAGATTGTCGATGACGAAAAGATCAGTTTCAGTGCCGCCGGTCAGCGTATCGCTGCCGGTTCCCCCGTTGAGCGTGTCGCTGCTCGTCCCACCGATGATGAAATCGTTTCCGTCACCGCCGGCCGCGTAGTCTGCTCCGAGCCCGCCATTCAAGACGTCTGCGCCGCTGCCTCCGGTCAGGGTGTCGTTCCCGGCGGCGCCGTCGAAGACGACTCCCGTCGAGCCCGTCCAGGTCATTTGATTGGCGTTGGCGTCGCCGGTCAGTTGATAGAGGGCATTGCCGTCCGCGTCATAGCGCTGTGCGGAGATATCGTTGTCCCCGCCGGCGAACCAGGTTCCGGTAACGACATAGCCGCCGCCAGGCAGCGCCGCAATCGCCTCGCTGGGTTTGGTGAGCAAGGTTTCGCCACCTACGGGATTGCCACCTGCGTCATAGCGCTGCGCAAATGTGCCTACCCCAAAGGACGACCAGGTGACCAGAAAGCCGCCATCGGCCAATCCTGCAATCGTCGGGGAATCCTGGGTGCCCGTGGTAGTGGTATTGACCTGCGTTTCGACGCCCACGGCGTTGCCGCTCAGGTCATAACGCTGGGCATAGATGCCCCATTGGCTTCCATCCTGGCCGAATGACTGCCACGCAACTACATAACCGCCATCGTTCAGTGCCGATATTGCAGGGTTCAACTGATCAGGCACTGTGGCGGTATTGATGCGCGTCTCGTTTCCCACCGCGTTGCCGCTCGCATCATAGCGTCGGGCGTAGATGCCGCTACCGTCGCTGTGGTCCTGATAAAGCGACCGCCAGGTGACCACGTAGCCACCGCCTGCCAATCCCGCAATGGCCGGACTGACTTGGCTTCCACCAGCAAAGATATCGACCTGCGTCTCGCCACCCAGGGGACTGCCGTTCAAGTCATAGCGCTGAGCGAAGATTCCGCTCTGGTTGTACGATTCCCAGGCAACGACATAGCCGCCGTTATCCAGGGCCGCAATAGCGGGAGATCTTTGGCTGCTTGCCGCATAGGTACTTATCTGCGTCTCGCCACCTACGGTGTTCCCATTCGTGTCATAGCGTTGGGCGTAGATGCCAGATTCGTAGCCATCCTGATAAAGCGACTGCCACGTGATCACATAATCGCCATCCGCAAGTGTAGCGATCGCAGGCGCTTCCTGATAACTAGGCGTATAAGTATTGACCCGCGTTTCGCCACCGATGCCGTTGCCGATTGCGTCGTATCGCTGGGCGTAGATGTCGGACGAATCGTTTCCCTGATTGCTCGACATCCACGTTATTACGTAGCCGCCATCCGCCGTCAGGGCGATCGCGGGCCTCGTCTGGTCACTTGACCTGAATGTGTTGACCGTCGTTTCGTCGTAACTGCGCAGACCCACTGTTCCATCGATGAAGCTCGCCTGCTCGACCCGAACGAGCGTGTCCGTGCCATCGTCGCCATTGCCCGGATCAATGTCGGTAATCGTGACCTGATTGCTCGCGTTGACGCCGAAACCGTAACCTGACATCGAACCAAGGTAGTTCGCAATGTCGGCGTCGACTCCTCCGTCGAGGGTGTCGTTGCCCGCTCCGCCCTCCAGGGTGTCGTTGCCGATATCGCCGTCAAGCCGGTTTCCGGTGGCGTTGCCGGTCAGCCTGTCGTTTCCATCCGAGCCCACTGCATTTTCGATGGTGACGTCATAGGCAATGGCAACCGTCGTGGTGCCGATGCTGGAATAGTGTCCTTCGCGCAGATCGATCGCGGCATCGGCATGGGGGAGAAAGTTAGGAAGCGTGACATTGAGCGTGTCGCTGCCACCGGCATCCCAGATCGTACTCAGTGTGTCCGCAGACGAGGTCACCGGCAGCAAGTAGTAGGTGTCATCACCGGTGTGGTAGCTAGTGTTGGCGCCGTAGATATGCTGGATCGTCAGGATGTCGAGTAGCATCGGCGTTGCGGCATTGCCGGAATCAGGGTGGAGGCCAAGCGGGTTGCCCATGGCATCCGTATAGCTCATCACCGTGTAGAGGTTCGAATCGAGGTTGTGTATGCCCAAACTGGTGAAGGTGGGCCGGCCGTCAGGTCCGTTCTCCGTATGCTTGAGGCCCAGCGCATGCCCGATCTCGTGCAGCATGATCGTGAGGCCAACGTCACCCGGATAGAGATAGCTGAACCCGTTGTAGTAGTTGTCCAGCGCTACATCGCCTTCCGGTTGGGGATAGCCGGCACGTGAAATTATGCTATCGACGTAGGAGGGGCTTGGCGGGAGTCCGAGGGCGACCAGACCCGGCATCTGGGTTTGCATTTCATTGCCGGTCAGGAGGAAGGCAAGATCGGCGGGACTCTGGTCATACACGCCGCCGCTGCCGCTTTCGACGAAGGCCAGGTTGGCGACGTTCGACCATTCAGTCAGCGCGCGTCTCGCCGCGTCCGAGAATGTCGTGGTCCAGGCGCCGCCGTTGGGGTTGTCGTTAAGGCTCAGCGAATAGCTCAGGACATGTGCGTCACCATCGAATTGCCACGCGGCGCCCCAGGTGAGGCCGTCGATCAGAGGGTTTCCGGTGAGTGCAACCAGATTGTCGGCAGCTGTGGTCATATGGATCCATATCCCTTGTACTTCGCATGGTTATTCTACCCATATGCCGTCGGGTTTGGCCATGCACCAGCGTAGTCATGGAAGTAGCGTTGCAGGGCCGACTTCAATCGGCCAGGGGTGGATGGTTTTGTAGGGCCGACTTCAGTCGGCCAGGGGTGGATGGCGGACTGAAGTCCGCCTTACAGCCCGCTCGATTCGCCGGGTTCGCCGCTGAACCGCAACACCCCGGCTTCGGTGACGATCGCGTCGAGCCGGATGTCGTGCGCCTGGGGCCGGATGTCGGGCACGCGGCCGAGTTCGAAACCGACCCCGATCGCCCTTGGCCGCGGAACCATCGCCGCCAGGGTGCGGTCGAAATAGCCACCGCCGTAGCCGAGGCGGAAGCCTTGCGCGTCGAAGGCCAGCAGCGGCAACAGCACGATATTGGGGATAACGCTTACACCCGCGCGCGGGATGGGGATGCCGTGGCGGTCCCGGTCCATGGCGCAGGATGGGGTCCAGCGGCGAAATGTCATCGGCGCAGCGGCGACCACGACGACCGGCATCGCGGCCTGCCAGCCGCGCTCGAGCAGGAGGGATGCCAGTGGCCGCACATCGAATTCGCCGCGCACCGGCGCGCAGAAGGCCAGGGTTTGCGGCGGTAGCGGCAGCAACAGTGCTGCCAGGTACGCTTCGACCCGTGCCGCCAGCGCCGCGTGGGCCGGCGGGTCGAGCGCCATGCGCGCCGCCAGCTTCTCGCGGCGCAGCGCAGCGCGAAAAACCCGGGCTTCGGTGCTGTGTTCGGCGGACGGCGGCTGGGGCTGCATGTGCTAACGTTAGAGTGGAATGAATGAAGACAGAAGCATTGAATGAACTATAAACGCAAACCCGCCCGCTCTCTGCCCCGCATCGCCCTGGCGCTTTTTCCGCTGCTGGTCGTTGCGGTGACGACGCCGGTGCTTGCCGATCGCGGCGACGCGGCCTTTCTGTTGGCACGCGAGGCTTTCCGCAACGGCGAGCGGGTGCGCCTTGGGCGTCAGCTGGAGGCTCTGCAGGGCCATCCGCTACAGCCCTGGGCCGAGTACTGGTCATTGCGCCAGCGCCTTGACGACGGCGACGCCAGCGGTGTGCCGGATTACCTGAACCGCCACGCCGGCGCCTATCTGGCCGAAAAACTGCGCAGCGACTGGTTGCGCGTGCTGGGCAAGGCCGGCGAGTGGGAAAACTTCCGCCGCGAACTGCCGCTGCTGGCCCTGCCCGATGCCGAAGTGAACTGCTATGCGGCACAGGCCGCGGGCACGGCGGAAACGGCGCGCCCGCTGTGGAACGGCGGCCACGATTTGCCGCAGGCCTGCGAAGTTCTGGTCGATCGTCTGGTCAGTGCCGGCGAACTGAAGGTCGAGGAAGTCTGGCAGCGCGTGCGCCGGTTGTTCGAGGCCAAGCGGGTCGGCGCAGCGCGCAGCGCGGCGGCCTATCTGCCGGCCAGCGAAGGCTTCGACGGACGCGGCCTGGAAAGCATCGCACAATTGCCGGCGCGCCATCTGGAAAAGCTGCCGGCCGGCTTTGCCGCCCGGCGCGGCGGTCGCGAAGTGGCGCTGTTCGCGGTGCAGCGCCTGGCGCGCAGCGATCCGCTGGACGCGGCGAAGCGTTTTGCTCGCATCGAATCCCGCTTCACCGACGAAGAACGCGCCTACGCCTGGGGCCAGCTGGCCTGGCAGGCGGCGCAGCGCCACCTGCCCGAGGCTCTGGCCTGGTACGAGAAAGCCGCCGGCAGCGCGCTGTCCGAGGAGCAGGCGGCCTGGCAGGCGCGCGCCGCCCTGCGCGCGCACGACTGGGTCGCCGTGCGCAAGGCGATCGCCGCCATGCCGCCGGCACTGTCGGCGCAGCCCGACTGGATCTACTGGCAGGGCCGCGCCCTGGCCGTCGCCGGGCGTACCGACGAGGCGCGCGGACATTTCCTGAGAATCAGCGGGCGGCCGAACTTCTACGGCAATCTCGCCGACGAGGAGCTGGGTCGCGTCGTCGAAGTGCCGCCGCCGGCGTCGGCGCCGAGCACCGAGGAGCTGGCGCTGGCCGCGGCCAATCCGGGCTTCCAGCGTGCGCTGGCGCTGATGCGCCTCGACATGCGCATCGAGGGCGTGCGCGAATGGGTCTGGTCGCTGCGCGGCATGGACGACCGGAGCCTGCTGGCGGCCGCCGAATTCGCCAAGCGCAATGAAATCTGGGATCGCGCCATCAACACCGCGGACCGCACGCTGGCGCAGCACAACTACAGCCTGCGCTACCTCGCGCCCTTCAGTGCACAGGTGCTGCCCAAGGCCGACCAGCTGGCGCTCAACAACGGCTGGGTATATGGCCTGATGCGCCAGGAATCGCGCTTCGTGATGAACGCCAAATCCTCGGTCGGCGCCAAGGGCCTGATGCAGCTGATGCCGGCCACCGCCAAGTGGGTGGCGCAGAAGATCAAGCTGAGCGATTTCCATCCGGCGCGGGTCACCGAAATGGATACCAATGTCACGCTCGGCACCCACTACATGAAGATGGTGTTGAACTCGCTCGACAATCATCCGGTGCTGGCTTCCGCCGCCTACAACGCCGGCCCCGGCCGCGCCCGCAAGTGGCGCGCGGAGCGGCCACTGGAAGGCGCCATCTACGCCGAGACCATTCCGTTTTCCGAAACGCGCGATTACGTGAAAAAGGTCATGAGCAACGCCGTGTATTACAACACCCTGTTCGAAGGCAAGCCCCAGTCGCTGAAAGCCACGCTGGGCGTGATCGGCGCGCGCGGGCAGGGCGAGACCGGCGTGGAGCAGTTGCCGTGAGCGCCGTCCGCCGGGCCGCCCCAAGGTCGGCGCAGCCAGCCACATGGAGCGAGCGCAGCTCGCGAACGAACGTCACCCCCGCCCGAGGGGGCGAGCGCGGGGTTTCGCGGAGCACCGCTCCGCGCCGCACGAGCCGGCCGGCTGTGCAAAGCCGGCCGTGGAACGGGGACGGGGGGTGGGTACTTCTATGAACATTCTGGTGATAGGCGGCACGGGTTTTCTGGGTTCGGCCATCGTGCGCGAACTGGCGCGCCGTCCCGCCAGCGCCGACTTTCAATTCACGCTGCCGACGCGGCGGCGCGATCACGCCAAGCACCTGCTGGTGCTGCCCACCGCCGATGTGGTCGATGCCGACGTGCATGATCCGGCGACGTTGGCGCGGCTGATGCAGGGGCAGGACGCGGTGATCAGCCTGGTCGGCATCCTCAAGGGTGGCGAGGGCGAGCCGTATGGAAAAGGTTTCGCCCGCGCCCATGTCGAACTGCCGCAGAAGATCGCCGCGGCGGCCAAAGCGGCCGGCGTGCGGCGGGTGCTGCACGTCTCGGCGCTCAAGGCGGCGGCCGATGCGCCGTCCGGCTACCTGCGCTCCAAGGCCGCCGGCGAGGCGGTGCTGCAGGCGGCCGGGCTGGACCTGACGATTTTCCGGCCCTCGGTGATCTTCGGCCCGGGCGATGCCTTCCTGACGCTGTTTGCACGCATGGCCAGGATCGCGCCGTTCTTTCCGCTGGCCGGTGCCGACGCGCGCTTCCAGCCGGTGTGGATCGAAGATGTCGCCGCCGCCGTGGCCGACAGCCTGCATCATGCCGAAAGCATCGGCGCCAGCTATGACCTGTGCGGGCCGACGCAATACAGCCTGCGCGAACTGGTCGACTATGCCGCGGCAGTCGCCGGCCATCCGCGTTTCGTGATCGGCCTGCCGGAGCCTATCGCCTGGCTGCAGGCCTGGGCCATGGAATTCATCCCCAACGGCCCGATGACGCGCGACAACATCCGCTCCATGCGCGTGCCCAGCGTCTGCGACAGCGGCTGCGCGCTGCCCTTCGGGCGCAGCGCGACGGCGCTGGAAATCGTGGCGCCGACTTATTTGCGTCGCTGACCCCGGGCGCCAATGGAAATCTACGTCGTTGGCGGCGCGGTGCGCGACGAACTGCTCGGCTTGGCGGTCAAGGATCGCGACTGGGTGGTGGTGGGCGCCACGCCGCAGCACATGCTGGACCGGGGTTACCTGCAGGTCGGGCAGGATTTCCCGGTGTTCCTGCATCCGCAGACCCACGAGGAATATGCGCTGGCGCGCATCGAACGCAAGACCGCGCCGGGCTATACCGGCTTCGCCTTCCATGCCGCGCCAGGCGTCACGCTGGAACAGGACCTGATGCGCCGCGACCTGACCGTCAATGCCATGGCGCGCGACGCGGCCGGCACACTGATCGATCCCCACGGCGGGCGCGCCGATCTCGAGGCGCGCGTGCTGCGCCATGTCGCGCCGGCCTTTGCCGAGGATCCGGTGCGCATCCTGCGCGTGGCGCGCTTCGCCGCGCGCTTCGCGGAATTTTCGGTCGCGCCGGAAACCCTGGAACTGATGCGCAGCATGGTCGCCGCCGGCGAAGTCGATGCGCTGGTGGCGGAACGGGTCTGGCAGGAACTGGCGCGCGGCCTCATGGAAGATCGCCCGGCACGCATGTTCGAAACCCTGCGCGAATGCGGCGCGCTGGCGCGCCTGCTGCCCGAACTCGATGCCCTGTGGGGCGTGCCGCAGCGCGCCGATTACCACCCCGAAGTCGATACCGGCGTGCATGTGATGATGGTGATCGACATGGCGGCGCGCCTCGGCGCACCGCTGCCGGCGCGCTTTGCCGCCCTGACGCACGACCTCGGCAAGGGCCTTACGCCGGCCGACATCCTGCCGCGCCACCACGGCCATGAAGCCAGGAGCGTGACCCTGCTCGAGGCTGTCTGCGAACGCCTGCGAGTGCCCACCGACTGCCGCGACGTCGGCCGCCTGGCGGCGCGCTATCACGGCGACATGCACCGCGTCGCCGAGCTGCGCCCGGAAACCCGGCTCACGGTACTCGAACGCTGCGATGCGCTGCGCCGGCCGGAACGCTTCGAACAGATCCTGCTGGCCTGCGAGGCCGACTACCGCGGCCGCCTGGGCTGGGAAGAACGCGACTACGTGCAGGCCGAAACGTGGCGCGCCGCGCTGGCGGCAATACGCGGGGTCGACGCCGGTGCGATTGCGCGCGAGACGGTAGCGGTGGGAAAGGACGGGGCCGCTGAAATTCCCCGCCGCATCGCGGCGGCGCGCGTCGAGGCCTTGCGCGCACTCAAAGCAGCCAGCCGATAAGCGCGGCGACCAGCGAGAAAACGATCACCGAAGCGAAGGGGAAGGCATACTCCCTGCCGCGCAGCCGGAAGCGCAGATCGCCAGGCAGGCGCCCCGGTTTCGGCAGGCGGGGTTGCAGCAGGCCGATGACCATAACCGTGGCCACCATGACGATCAGCCATTTCAGCATGAGGGGCGCAGGGTAGAATCGGGGAAAACAACATATTAACGGAGCCGCGCCCGATGACGCCCGAAACACGGCTGTTGCCTGACGGTTCCTTCTGCCCTCGACGATGAGTTCTTCCCGTTCCGACGCCTGTGAAGTATTGACGCGCCTGCCCGCCGGCAGCGCGCGTCCGACGCCGCTGCTGTTCATTCACGGCGCCTATACCGCCGCCTGGTGCTGGGAAGAGCATTTCCTGCCCTTCTTCGCCGAGGCCGGTTACGCCGCCCACGCCCTGAGTCTGTCCGGCCATGGCCGCTCGCCGGGGCGCTCGCACCTCGACAGCTTTTCCATCGCCGACTATGTCAGGGATGTCGCCAACACGGTCGCCGCCCTGCCGGCGCCGCCGGTGCTGGTCGGGCATTCGATGGGCGGCTTCGTGGTGCAGAAGTATCTCGAGGATCATGAGGCCCCGGGCGCCGTGCTGATGTGCGCGGTGCCGCCGCAAGGGCTGATGTCGGCCGCGCTGGGCATGATGTTTTCCAAGCCGGGCATGATGCAGGACCTCAACAGCCTGCTCAGCGGCGGCAAGGCCTCGCTGGAAACCCTGCGCGAGGCACTGTTCGCCCAGCCGGTGTCGCTCGACGACCTGAAACGCTATTACAAGGGCTCGCAATCCGAATCGCATCGCGCGATCTGGGACATGTCGCTGTTCGGCATGCCGCGCGCCAGCCGCGTCAAGCGCACCCCGTTGCTGGTGCAGGGTGCGGAGTTCGACCATCTGATTCCTGCTTCGCTGGTGGAAATGACGGCGCGCACCTATGATGTGGACGCCAACATTTTTCCCGGCATGGGCCACGGCCTGATGCTGGAACGCGACTGGAAGAAACCCGCGCAGCAGATTCTCGACTGGCTGGAGGAACTCGAATGATCGTCACTTTTCAATCGCCGGCATCCGGCGATGTCATCATGTTCGGCGACGTCGCCCAGCGCATGATGAAACTCATGGGCAAGGACGCCACCGACAAGGGCATCATCACCGTCGAGCAACTGCCGGACGCGATCGCCCGGCTCAAGGCCGCGATCGAGGAAGACAAGCAGCAGCGTGCCGGCCTGCAGGACGAAGACCTGCCGCAGACCGAGCCCGACCGCAGCAAGGGCAGCGCGGCGAATTCGCGACCTTTCGTCACCCTGACCCAGCGCGCCGTGCCGCTGCTGGAACTGCTGGAGTGGTCGCTTAAAAAGCAGAAACCGGTGGTCTGGGGCGTCTGATGCTGTAGGGCCGACTTCAGTCGGCCGGGGGTGGATGGCGGTGTAGGGCCGACTTCAGTCGGCCAGGGGTGGATGGCGTTGTAGGGCCGACTTCAGTCGGCCAGGGGTGGATGGCGGTGTAGGGCCGACTTCAGTCGGCCGGGGGTGGATGGCGGTGTAGGGCCGACTTCAGTCGGCCAGGGGTGGATGGCGGACTGAAGTGGATGGCGGACTGAAGTCCGCCCTACGCCCCGCCCGCCCTACGCCCCGCCCGCCCTGCGTCCTAATGCGGCTTGTCGCGCCCGATGAACGAAATCGGGAACACCACCTCCGCTGCCGCCTTGACCGGCGGCGCGTTGTAGTCCGGCATCTGCTCGCCGATGCCGGCGGCTTGCGTCAGCTTGCCCAGCAGTACCTGCAACTGGTCGTTCAACCAGTCTTCCTCGCAGCGCGTCGGCACGAACAGCAGTTCGCGCACGCGGTCGGGAATTTCGTCGTTGGGGATGATGTCGTTGGCCGCGTAGGCTGCGGAAAAGAACGGCCCGGCGATGAAGCGCAGGGTCCAGCCCTCGTCCTCGTCGGGCAGCAGCAGGAAGATGCGGGCGCCTTCGGCCTGCATGTTCTCGTCACCGTCGTCGTCGCCGAACACCGGCATCGCGGCAAAGGCGGCTTTCTTGCGTTGTTTGACGAAGACAACGGCTTCGTTGAAGCTGAGGCGGTTCAGCGCGTTTTCTGACATTTGCGTCTCCTGGGGATTTACAACAAGGGGGCGAGCCATTTTTTGGCTTCTGGGATGGGATAGTTGGCGCGCTTTGCCCAATCTTCAAGCTGGTCGCCATCGATTTTCGTGATGGCGAAATAATGCGCCTCGGGATGCGCGAGGTAGAAGCCGGCGACCGAGGCCGCCGGCGTCATGGCGAAGCTCTCGGTCAGCTGCATCCCGGCATTGGCCGGCGCGTCGAGCAGGCGGAACAATCCCGCCTTCGACGTGTGGTCGGGGCAGGCCGGGTAGCCGGGCGCCGGGCGGATGCCCTGATATTTCTCGGCGATCAGCGCCGTGCGGTCCAGCGATTCGCCGGCCGCGTAGCCCCAGTAGTTGGTGCGTACTTCGCGGTGCAGCCACTCGGCAGCGGCTTCGGCCAGGCGGTCGGCGAGGGTCTTGAGCATGATCGCGCGGTAGTCGTCATGCTGCGCCTCGAACTCGGCGAGCTTGGCCTCGATGCCGATGCCGGCGGTTACGGCGAAGGCGCCGGCGTAATCGCCGGTCGGCGCGACGAAGTCGGCAAGGCTCTGCTGCGGCTTGCCATCGGGGCGTTCCTGCTGCTGGCGCAGGCCGTGCCAAGTGAACATCGGTTTGCAATCGACCAGGAATTCGATGTCCTCGTTCTGGCGTGTGACCGGGAACAGGCCGAACACGGCATTGGCGCGCAGCCACTTTTCGGCGATGAGCTGCTGCAGCATCGCCTGACCGTCCTTGAACACATTGCGTGCCGCTTCGCCGACCACGGCGTCGTCGAGGATTTTCGGGTACGAGCCGGCGAGATCCCAGGTCTGGAAGAACGGGCCCCAGTCGATGTACTCCGCCAGCACGGCCAGATCGAGGTCGTTCAGCACCGTGACCCCGAGCTGCTTCGGCCTGACCGGCGCGTATTCCAGCTTGGCATGGTTGGCGCGCGCGGCGGCGAGTGAAACCAGCGGCACGCCCTTCTTGTTCGCGTGCTGGCCGCGCACTTTTTCGTAATCGGCAGCGACTTCATCGACGTAGCCGTCGCGCATGTCGATCGACAGCAGCTTCGTCACTACGCCGACGGCGCGCGAGGCGTCGGGCACATACACCACCGGACCGGCGTAGTTCGGCGCGATCTTGATCGCGGTGTGGGCGCGTGAGGTCGTTGCGCCGCCGATCAGCAAGGGTACGTCGAAACCCTGGCGCTGCATTTCGCCGGCGATGTGGCTCATCTCCTCCAGCGAGGGCGTGATCAGGCCCGACAGGCCGATGGCCTGTGCGCCGTGTTCTTTCGCCGCATGCAGGATCTTGTCGGCTGAAACCATGACGCCGAGGTCGATGATGTCGTAGCCGTTGCAGCCGAGCACCACGCCGACGATGTTCTTGCCGATGTCGTGCACGTCGCCCTTCACCGTGGCGATCACGATGCGGCCCTTGGAGGTCGAGCCGGTGCGCTTCTTCTCCTCCTCGATGTAGGGGATCAGGTGCGCCACGGCCTGCTTCATGACGCGCGCCGACTTGACCACCTGCGGCAGGAACATCTTGCCGGCGCCGAACAGGTCGCCGACCACGTTCATGCCGTTCATCAGCGGGCCTTCGATCACCGACAGCGGCGGCTTGCCGGCGGCGAACAGCGCGGCTCGGCATTCCTCGGTGTCGGCCACGACGTAGTCGGTGATGCCCTTGACCATCGCGTGCTCCAAGCGCTTGTCCACCGGCCATGCGCGCCAGGCCAGGTCGACCACCTGCTCCTTGGCGGCACCCTTTACCCTTGTGGCGAGTTCGATCAGCGTGTCGCCAGCGCCGACTTTCCGGTTCAGTACAACGTCTTCCACCGCCTCACGCAGTTCGGGCGCGAGATCGTCATACACGCCCAACTGGCCGGCATTGACGATGCCCATGGTGAGCCCGGCCCTGACCGCGTGGTAGAGGAAGACGGTATGGATGGCTTCCCGCATCGCGTCGTTGCCGCGGAAGGAAAACGACACGTTGGAGACCCCGCCCGAGGTGCGCGCCAGCGGCAGGTTGGCCTTGATCCAGGCCAGCGCGTTGATGAAATCCACCGCGTAGTTGTCGTGCTCGGGAATGCCCGTGGCAATCGCAAAGATGTTCGGGTCGAAGACGATGTCCTCGGCCGGGAAGCCGTCGGCCAACAGCACGTCGTAGGCGCGCCGGCAGATGCCGATCTTGCGTTCGAAGGTGTCGGCCTGGCCCTGCTCGTCGAAGGCCATGACGATCACCGCCGCGCCGTAGCGCCGGGCGAGGCGCGCCTGTTCGAGAAACTTCGCCTCGCCTTCCTTCATCGAGATGGAATTGACGATGCCCTTGCCCTGGATGCACTTGAGGCCGGCTTCGATCACGTCCCATTTCGAACTGTCGAGCATCAGCGGCACCTTGCAGATGTCCGGCTCGGAGCCGACCAGGTGCAGGAAGCGCACCATCGCCGCCTGCGAATCCAGCATCGCCTCGTCCATGTTGATGTCGACCACCTGCGCGCCGTTCTCCACCTGCTGGCGGGCCACGGCCAGCGCGTCGTCGAAGCGGCCTTCGAGGATCATGCGGGCGAAGGCTTTCGATCCGGTGACGTTGGTGCGCTCGCCGACGTTCACGAACAGACTGTCGTCGCCGACGTTGAATGCTTCGAGGCCGGCCAGGCGCAGCTTTTTCTCGACCTGCGGAATCGCGCGCGGCGTCATGCCCTTGAGCGCCTCGGCAATCGCGCGAATGTGGTCGGGCGAGGTGCCGCAGCAGCCGCCGGCGATGTTGATGATGCCGGCCTTGCCCCATTCGGCGATTTCATCGGCCAGCATTTGCGGCGTCTCGTCGTAGCCGCCGAAAGCGTTCGGCAGGCCGGCATTGGGATGGGCGGAGATGTAGCAGTCGCAGAGTTTGGACAATTCCTCGACGTACTGGCGCAGTTCCCCGGCACCCAGCGCGCAGTTGAGGCCGAAGCTCAAGGGCCGCGCGTGGCGCAGCGAATTCCAGAAGGCCTCGGCGGTCTGGCCCGACAGCGTGCGGCCCGAGGCATCGGTGATGGTGCCCGAGATCATCACCGGCCAGCGCCGCCCGGCCTCGTCGAAGAACTTCTCGATGGCGAACAGCGCGGCCTTGGCGTTGAGCGTATCGAACACCGTTTCCACCAGCAGGATGTCGGCACCGCCGGCGGTCAGCCCGCGTGCGGCGTCGACATAATCGGCCACCAGCGCATCGAAGGTGATGTTGCGCGCGCCGGGGTCGTTGACGTCGGGCGACAGCGAGGCCGTGCGCGAAGTCGGCCCCAGCACGCCGGCGACGAAGCGCGGCTTGTCCGGCGTCGAGAATTCGTCGGCGGTTTCGCGCGCCAGCCGCGCCGCGGCGACGTTGAGTTCGAAGGCCAGCTCGGCCAGCCCGTATTCGCCCTGCGACACCCGCGTCGCATTGAAGCTGTTGGTCTCGATGATGTCGGCGCCGGCGGCGAGGTATTCGGCGTGGATGCCGCCGATCACGTCGGGCCGCGTGATGCAGAGCAGGTCGTTGTTGCCCTTGAGGTCCTTGCCGTGGGCGGCGAAGCGCGAGCCCCGGTAGTCGGCCTCGACCAGGCCGTGGCGCTGCACCATGGTGCCCATGGCGCCATCGAGGATCAGCAGGCGTTGCGCCAGCAGTGCGCGCAATTCGGCGCTGCGGTCGGGTTGCGGTCGGGCGGCAGGCAGGCTGGCGGTCATGCGTCTCTCCAATCCATGACCGGGGCGGGGAGCCTAGCTGCGTGGCGGCTCACCTTGTGCCCCGGCGGAATACTCCAAGGGTGGGTGAGCGCGGTTGTCGTCAGGTTCCGAGCCTAGGGTCGCGGCCCATCAACACTGGGCCATCCACCTTGCAGCGCTCCTCGGAAGCGAAGGCGGATTATACCGCCGTCCGGCCGGCGCCGACTTCTAACACTGCGTCGTGCAGCTGTCCACCGGCAGGCCGCGCTTGAGCCAGCCCGGGCCGGCGGCGCTGCCGGCCATGCCTTCCTTGACGTTATAGACCTGGGTGAAGCCGACGCTCTGCAGGTAGCGCT